>CAYFGK010000097.1:0-28288 GCA_964342305.1 uncultured Saprospiraceae bacterium
CTGGCCTTTTCCGGCTTCAACTTACCGCATCGGGCATCGGGCGTGGAGCATCGGGACCGGAGGGACTAGAGTGGCCTAGGGTGGTATTCGTGGCCTTTTTCGGGTTCGGCTTATTGCGTAGAGCGTTGCCCTTCTTCGGCCATGGGCTTCAGCGGGTGAAGGGCGGTGAGCGGCTTTGGACCGTTTTTTCCACGCCGTTGATACAGAGTCCCCATCCGACCCAACCGCAGTAGAGACGCGATTTATCGCGTCTGGGATCATTACACGGGAGATTTATGGCTTTTTGTTATTTTAAATGGTGGTCTGAACCATAATCCCACCGGGGAAATAGAAATTTTTTGAATGAAAAATGCCCATGATCCCGATGAATCACAGGCAAGGTTCCGTTCATTCCAACTTCTTGTATCTGTGTAAAGGAGTTGCACGGAACGGCGTTGACCGGAAGGTTAAACTCCTGTATAATCTTCCCCGATTACAATGTTGGAAGAAAAAAGTAATCCATAGATAGCTTGAATAAGGCCCATAGTATTAAGTTTTTGTTTAGTCCAAAATTGATCACATTTTCATGTGTCCAACAGGACAGTTACACTCAATAAGTATGGCGGCAGATAGCTACCTATAAGTTGATAAGATTGTCGTAAAAATCAGTAAATCAGAGCCTTAGGGTGTAGAAATATGTGCTGCTAAATGAAAGAGCTTTTAGAACTTGTCCACATTGTTAACCGAAACAAGGTGAAGAGTATTGATGTTTTGGGAAATCCAGAATCAACCAAATCATTAGTCAATAGGCTTTATTCCGAGATTTCAAAAGGAAATATTAAATCTGATGAAGAAGCAGCATTATATTTATATGATTCACCACCTCAAGACAGGCGATATAAAGAACTCAAAAAGAGACTTGTTGAAAAATTACATAATACAGTCTTATTTATAGACACCTCATTTTCAAGATATGATGAGATGGGAAAAGCCTATTACAGCTGCTGGAAAGACTTTGCTGTATGTAAAATATTACTAGGAAAGGGAGCTTCAAATGCTGCTATTTCATTATTGAAAAAAATTTTACGAAAAAGTCTAGAGTTTGAGTTTATTAGCTTATCTATTGAAATCCTGCGACACTTAAGATTAAAGGAAGCCACCTTTTTTGTTAACTCAAAAAAGTACTCTGAATATAATAATCAACTTAAAAAACTAGAAAAAGCCTATTGGATTGAAACAGAATTCGAAGAAGCTTACACTTCACTTATTCTAGAGATTACAAAGGATAGAGAAAAAACACTTATAGCAATATCCGAATTTTTAGAAGAAAACAACGAAATCCTAAATAATTATCCCTATTACAGAATCGCATTATATTTTTTTTCAATCAAACTATCCTACCAGACGGAAGTAAGAGACTACCTCCAAGCCCAACACACCTGCCTCGAAGCCCTAACCTTCTTTCGTTCCAGCAAGAAACATTCCCAAAACGCTACCGGCATCTTTCAGCGACAACTGTTCCTGCTGTATTGGCAACAGAAGAAATACGAGGAAGGGGAAGCCTTGCTCAAAGAAGCGCGCAACTATACGCGCGATGGAGATATCAGCTTCTTTACCAACCACAGTTATTATTTGCTACTTTGTTTGCATTCCGGGAAATACGGGAAGGCCTGGGAAATTTATCAGGAAGCAACGGGACATAAGCGCTTTTCCACCCTGTCGGAGTACAGCCGGGAGAAGTGGACCATTTACGAAGCCTACCTTCATTATCTGGGCGGATTGGATATGATCCCGGGAATGGAGCCTAAAAAAATGCGTATTCAGAAGTTTCTGAACGAGGTGCCTATTTATTCGCGGGATAAGAGTGGCACCAATATTCCCATACTGATCATTCAGATCCTGCTGTTGTTGTTATACCAGCGGTACAACGAGGTGATCGATCGCATGGAGGCGCTGGAGAAGTATGCTCAACGGTATTTACGCCAGCCCGCGACCTTGCGCAGTTATTATTTCATTAAAATGCTGCTGAAGATCCCCTTGGCCGATTTTCACCGGGCGGGAGCGATCCGTAAAGCGTCTCCCTTTCGGAAAAAACTGGATGCTACCCCCCTGAATGTAACGCGCCAGGCCTACGTAACCGAAATAATGCCTTACGAGCAATTATGGGATTTTGCCATGGATTCCCTCCAAAATACCTTCTGGAAGCCCCGAAAACGGTCATCCGGGCGTTAATCTTTCCCTAAAACCGGGCATTTCATGTATCTTCCCTTAGGTAATAAGCGTTTTGCTAGCAAATAATACCTTGGACATATGGCACGTAGGAACCTTTACCTGTGGGGATTACTCTGCTGCTCGGTGTGGGCGGGCGCCCAAACCGACCTGCGCGAGCAATACGTGGAAGATTATGCCCTACTGGCGGTGAGCGAAATGGAACGTACCGGCATTCCCGCCAGCATCAAACTTGCCCAGGCGATACTCGAATCGCGTTACGGCACCTCCAGCCTGGCACTGGAATCAAATAACCATTTCGGCATTAAGTGTGGAACCCGCTGGCAGGGAGAGGGGACCTATAAGAAGGATGACGATTACGATAAAAGTGGTATACTCATTCCCTCCTGCTTTCGTACGTATACTAATCCCGAAGAAAGTTTTGTTGCTCATAGTAGTTTCCTGCAAACTTACCGTCGCTACGAAGAGCTGTTCGATCTCGATCCCGATGATTATAAAGGTTGGGCTAAGGGCCTGAAGAAAGCCGGATACGCCACGTCGCGGAGCTACCACAAAGACCTGATCAACCTGATCGAAGAAATGGATCTCGACCAATACGACCGGATGTCGTCCCGTAAATTACTCGCTCAGATGTCGAAAAAGGAACGGGACCGGCAGCAATTCGAGCTGGAAGAACTGAAGGAAGAGCGAGCGGAGATCAAACCCGTCGATATTCTCGTCAACAATGATGTGCGCTATTTGGTAAGTAAGAGTGGCGAATCTATCCAGGATATTGCCAACCGGGCCGGCCTTCCCGTGCGGACTGTCATCCGCTACAATGAGCATATCGAAGATGCTGAAATGCTGATGCGTGCCGGTGCCCGCATTTACCTGCAACCCAAACGGAAGAACTTCCGGGGACGCGACAAATGGCACGAGGTGAAGCCGGACGAATCCATGTTTGATATCGCTCAATCCTACGGAGTAGACCTCGATAAGCTGTACGAACGAAATCGTCTGCGCAGCGGTCAGCAGCCAAAAGCCGGCGAAGGCCTTAAACTCCGCGGATGGAAAGTGCAGGATGCTCCCGAGATACAATCAACCCGGGTCAATGATATCGCCGCCAATTATCGCTACAGCCCGGTACCCCCTTCTGCTCAGAATCCACAAACCGCGAATCCGCAGGACACGTCGGTAAGTCAACCCGTAGCGAATCCGTATCCCAATGATCCTTTCGGAGGTCCCGGCCCCATGCCCACGACGGAAACTGCCGAAAAAGACGAATTGGATTTTGAGGTAACGGCAACACCCGGCCCCGGCCAAAACAACGCCAATAGCTCGGCGGTCTTCCATACGGTGGTGATCGGCGATACCCTGACCAAGTTGTCCAAAGACTATAACGTGAGCATTAAGCAGCTCCGCGACTGGAATGACCTCCAGGAAAGTGACATCATCAAGCGGGGCATGCGCCTGCGGGTCCGTTGATTTTGGGAAATGCATCCAAAGAACGATCTTTGACCGTTTCCTCAAATCATAGTCACCACTGTATGTCACGAATCATTCTGCTTTTCTGCTTCGCCCTGATGACCTTTACGGCACTCCAGGGCCAGGGTTTTGCCTTCGGAGTCAAGGGGGGCCTGACCATTGGTACCCAGAAATGGGGTAATTCCTTCGAGCGCGACGCACTCTTCCGCTACCACGGCATTGCTTTTATCGAGAGTTTGCCGGAAGGCAATGACTTTTCGATTTTTGCGCAAGCGGGATACCACGTTAAGGGAAGCTCCATTCGCACCAACTTTTTCACCCTCGACGGAAATAACCGCCAATTAGTGACACCCTTCGAATTCCAGAATGCCAGCCTGACCCTGGGCGGTAAGCAGAAGTTCGATGTAGGTTTTGGTGATTCCCGGGTGTATTACCTGTTTGGCGTACGGGGCGACTACACCATCAATACCGATTTCGGGATCGACGAGCAACAGATCATGGATTTTCCGTATTTGGCGCAGATCTATCCGGTGGAGACATTTGTCAAAAACTTTACGTACGGGGCCACCGTGGGCGGTGGCATCGAATTTCCGTTGAGCGATCTGGTAGGTGTGATGCTGGAATTTACGGTCAATCCGGATTTCAGCAATCAATACAACCAGCCACGGATCGAGAACGTTATCAACCCGAATCCGAACAGTAATCAGACGATTACCATTCCGGAGCGGCAGATTCGCAACCTGACTTTTGAACTTACGGCGGGTTTCCGGTTTCTCCGCATTGTAGAATACATCGACTAGAATGATACTGAGGAGTGAAGACTTACAAAAGGTGTACGGCAAACGAATGGTTGTCAAGGGCGTATCCCTCTCGGTCAACCAGGGCGAGATCGTTGGATTGCTGGGCCCCAATGGTGCCGGCAAGACTACCACATTCTATATGGTAGTCGGCTTTATCAAGCCTAACGAAGGACGGGTGTTCCTCGACGGGGATGAGATCACCGACCTGCCGATGTACAAACGCGCCAAACGCGGTATCGGCTACCTGCCACAGGAACCATCGGTATTCCGCAAGTTGAGTGTGGAGGACAATATCAAGGCCGTGCTGGAAATGATGCCCTACAGCAAGGAGGAGCAACGGGATCGACTCGAGCAACTGATCGCTGAATTCAGCCTGGAAAAAGTTCGCAAAAGTCGCGGTGATACCCTCTCGGGAGGTGAGCGGCGGCGCACCGAGATCGCCCGTGCCCTGGCGACCGACCCTAAGTTCATTCTGCTCGACGAGCCATTCGCGGGAATCGACCCCATTGCCGTGGAGGACATCCAATACATTGTCGCCAAGCTGCGAACCAAGAATATCGGTATCCTGATCACCGACCACAACGTGCAGGAAACCCTGAGCATTACCGACCGCGCCTACCTCATGTTTGAGGGGAACATCCTCAAGGCCGGTACGGCCGAAGAATTGGCCGCCGATGAGATGGTGCGTAAGGTATACCTCGGTAAGAACTTCGAATTGCGTAAAAAGATAATCGACCTCGATCAATAATGACGCGCATCCTTATTGTCTGTTTATTGGTATTGACCGGTAGCGGTCTGTTCGTGGCTTGTGAAGAACCACCACCCCTGCGGCTCACGTCGCGCCAGCGCGAGCGTGTGGATAGCCTGTACGTTGATGCCGTAAAGGGGCTCAATGAAGAAATGGACTCTCTCTGCTCCCTGCGCTACGAAACGGAACTGCCGCTGTTGGTGGATTCACTGGTACAGGTGCGCCGATCGGAGGAAGCCCGCTTACGCAAAAAATACCAGCGCCAATGAAACGATTTCAGCTATTGCCCTGGATCGGGCTGCTGGTCATGGGGGTTACCGCCTGCTTGTCCGATCAGGAATATACCCAGGAAGAAGTACAGCAACTGATGCAGGCTGAATTAAATCGACGGATCGATAACTTCAAAACCGTCCGTGCCCGCCGCTGCCGGGAGGAGTTGCTGGAACAGGCCGTTATTGTCGCCGACTCCATTCTGCTGGTCGAATCGCGCGCCTCCGTAAAGGATCCCGGCCGGCCTCCCCGCTTAGAACGTCCCGAATTACGCCGCTCAAAGGATAGCCTGCCGATCGCACCATTGTTCCGGCGGGATTCACTGGTGCCATTGCCTGACTCCACGCGAAAAGACACGAGTCAGGGAGATCGGAAATCGGAGATCGGAGATCAGAAATAAGATAGCTACCGGAAGCTTGGAAATCTTCTTCTCAGTTTCCACTTAAGATCTTCGGCAGCCGGGGAAATCAGACGAGGTTTTCCACTTACTTCCTCCGTATTGAAGATACTGTACCTCAGCCTCAACCTCAGCCTTCCTGCCCGCCGAAACGCAGTGAAGTCGGGAGCCTCAGCCTCAACCCTTTACGAAAAAGGTAGATTGAAGCCAGTAAGAAAATGTAACCCTATATTCTACTTTTTCGTTAATGCGGTTACATCACAGTGTTCCACTCTTCCCTTTTGGAAACAGCCCCATATCTCCTCCAGCTGTACCTAAATCCCCATAGACCCGGTAGTACCCTATGACAACGAAATGCCATCTATGACTGCGAATCCTATTCCTTTGAATGAACAGGAGCGTCTGCGAGCGCTCAGGAAATACGACATTCTGGACACGCTCCCCGAGCGTGAGTTCGACAACCTGACCAGGCTGGCCTCGTACATTACGGGTAGCCCGATTGCTTTGATCTCTCTGCTCGACGAACACCGGCAGTGGTTTAAGTCACGTATTGGGTTCCGTGCCGCAGAGACACCGCGCAACATTTCTTTTTGTCAGCACGCTATCATGTCCAATGAGTTGTTTGAGGTTGCGGATGCTATGTCGGACCGTCGCTTTCGCAAAAATCCGCTGGTAACGGCCGATCCCCATATTCGTTTTTATGCGGGTTACCCGCTACAGACCAGCGAGGGCTATAATCTGGGCACCTTATGCGTTATGGATAATCAGCCCAGGGCAATGACGGAGGAGCAGCGCCAAATGATGCGCTATCTGGCCGAGGCAACTATTTCTCTGATCGAAGCCCGTAAGACCAACCAGGATCTCGAGAAAGTACTTCGGTATAAAAACGAGTTTTTGTCGAATGTCAGTCATGAGATCCGCACTCCGATGAATGCTATTCTGGGGTTTAGCGAATTATTACAACGCACTGATCTGACCCGGGATCAGGCCGATCATCTACAAGCCATCTCATCGGCGGCCAATAATCTATTGGTTGTCATTAACGATATTCTTGACTTGTCGAAGAACGAAGCTGGTGGTCTGGAGCTGCAACTGACTCCAATAAGTCCCCGTCAGGTGGTTAAGCAGACGATCCAACTCATCAGCCAGATGGCTTTTGAGAAAAAGCTGAACCTGCGATGCATCATCGACCCATGCATTCCCGAGCAGGTAATAGGCGATGCGCCCCGCCTCAACCAGATCGTGCTGAACCTGCTGGGTAATGCACTGAAGTTTACGGAAGAAGGCTGCATAAGCGTGCGTCTGGATTGCCTGGAACAGACCGACCACGACATATTTTTGCGGCTATCGGTACAGGATACCGGGCCGGGTATTCCTCCCCAAAACCTGGAGCGCATTTTTCAGCGGTTTGAGCAGGGAAATGAAGACCACGACCGACAGACCAAGGGTACCGGACTGGGACTCGCTATTGTACGTATGTTGGTTGAACTGCATCAGGGGACTACCTGGGCCGAAAGTACCGTAGGCGAAGGGTCGACCTTCTTCTGTACCCTGCGGTACCAATTAGTTGACCCCACGTCGCAACCGGATAATACGCCAGAAGAAACCATGGAAGAGGATCATTCGACTACATCCCTGGAAAACATTCGCATTTTATTAGCCGAGGATAATATGCTAAACCAAAAATTGGCCAGTTTTGCCCTGAAAAAACTGGGCGTGGACCTGGTAATCGCCAATCACGGTCAGGAAGCGCTCGATCTGCTCCAGGAACAGACCTTCGATTTGATCCTGATGGACCTCGAAATGCCGGTGCTCGACGGATACCAGACCTCCCGCATCATTCGCGAGGAAATGGGGCTCGACCTTCCCATCATCGCCTGTACCGCCCACGTACTGGCCGAAGAAAAAGAGCGCTGTAAAGCAATCGGCATGGATGGTTTCATCACCAAGCCCTACAAGCCCGATGTGCTGGGTGAGGAGATCAGTCGGGTGCTGACCGGGGTATAGTCCGGGCGATCTTATGCTCCAACAACCTGTAATCAGCACTATACCAGGTCCGGGAAATCCATATTCTCCTTATCGGACCTCCGATTTATTCCTGAGCACCCGTATCTTTCCAGGAATCTTTCTTCACCAAATTGGGGGTACGAGACCATGAGAGCTCTGACCCCATTGCTGAGTTATGAAAAGAACGAGTGCAACCGCTATTTTACTCTGTATTCTATTGCTTGGTTTACAAGATCTGCCGACCCTGTCACCTGATTACTCCGAGGCTGAGCTGGCCCAATTAGAAACGGGTAATTCGTGGGCGGCCCGCAGGATTCAGCGACAATCGGGGCCCACTACTTTTCCAACAGCATTCGAGATTCCCGTTGTGTTCATAATGGGACGCAACGACCTGCAAACACCCTACGAACCGGCGCGCACCTATTTTGAGGACCTTGACGCCCCGGTGAAAAAGATGGCCACCTTCGAATACAGCAGTCATTTCCCCATGCTGGAAGAACCCGGCCGTTTTTTGTTGTACCTGGTTCGGGAAGTACTGCCGCTTGCAACGGAGGAGTAAAGTCAATGTCGTAGCGAGCCAGCTGGAATGGTGCCCGTTCCTTCCGTTAAACGTATTATCGCGGACAGTATGTTGGTTGGATTATGCACAAATTAGGAACAGACCATTATTTGAGAGTACTCAATGCATTAGTTGTAAAAAAGGACCATTTATGTACATGCTTTCTTTCCTGATTCCTTTGTTTTTATTCCTTTCCGCTCCGATCGCTGACCCGAATACAACCATGGAGGCACCCACGGAGCGCCCGGTTTTACTGGAGTTGTTCACCTCTCAGGGATGCTCCAGTTGTCCGCCCGCCGATCGGGTGCTATCGCGTCTGAACGCGGAGGCCAGGGCTGGCGACCTGTCGGTAGTGGCCCTCTCCTTCCACGTGGATTACTGGAACCGTCTCGGCTGGACCGATCCCTACAGCGATGCCGCCTACAGCCAGCGCCAGCGCATCTACGCCCGCAAGCTAGGCGACAACCGCGTATATACTCCGGAGCTGGTGGTTGACGGCCGTACCGGCCACGTGGGTTCCCGCGAGAGGGAGGTACGGCAGGCTATCCGTTCGGCTGGCGCCCGGCAGCAAGTACTTCCGGTGGATATTTCTGTTATGCCTTCCGGCAAAAATACCCTGGAGCTCACCTACACGCTCGGTCAGGTGCCCGGGGGCACACTGCTGCAAGTAGTCCTGGTCGACCCGATGGTGAATAACGAGGTACCCCGCGGCGAAAACCGCGGCCGGCATTTGGAGCACGTGCAGGTAGTGCGCTCCTTTCAGACCATAGAATCGCCAAAGAAGTCGGGAACGGTACAGTTAGATCTGAACACCCTGGATTACCCGGAGCAGGGGCAGGTAGTCGTGTTCCTGCAGGATGCGGAGACGTGGCATGTGCTTGGGGTGGCTAGTTTGGGGTTGGGGGGATTATGACATCTTGTTGTTTCCTAATGGAGGTATGGTTTGGTTCATGCACCGACGGCTGGGGATCAGATGTAATTCTGAATACAGTAATATAGGGAATGTGTAGTGGATGCGATAGTAGTCTTGGAGGAAGAACAGCTATGTAAAGAAAACCTACTTTTTTTCACATAAAACAAAAACGTGTAAAGGAAATCGGTTTTTCTTTACATGTATTGCAGGCGTGTAAAAAAACTTTGTATATCATGGCATATAAACCCACTTACGAGTTGCCTTTCTTGCCATTAAGAGAAGAGGTTGAAACAAAAAAGGTGCTCTTGGCATTCATTTCAGCCCAGGGGTATTTGGCAGAGTTACTGCCATTATACCGACAACGAAGTGGTTTTGCTCCGCAGTACTTCGTGCTGGGACTCCAAACCACTTCGAGTCGAGTATATACTCGCGTGAAAAGGTTTGGGCTTTGCCAAACCTTTCCTGAAGCGGTATAACTGCTTACCCACCTGAGCCCGTAAGGATATAAGCCGCCAGGCCCGCACCACAACCCCAACCTCATTTTTTCGTATGTTTCCTGTTAAAAGGTGCTGGCTTGCTACGGATACGATTTTTGGTTGCGGTAATCGGTTGGGGGCTGCTGACCGGCCAGGTGCGGGGGCAATCGTGGTCGGATAGTCCTGCTTTGTACCCATCCTACGTCAACTCTTTTACCAAAGAGGGGACTTCCTATGCGGAGCAATGTTTTGAGGGTGCTTTCCGGGATCAGCGCGGCCGGGTATGGCTGAACGTTTGCGGGGTAGAGCGCATCATCAATTCGCTGGGGTTATACGTCTTTGACGGATACAACTACCAATCGGTCCAGCCCTTTTTACCGGAAGGTAAACCAATGGCCTTCCCGTCCATTCTGGGGGTACAAGAGCAAGGAGATCTGGTCGTGGTGGGTTTCACCAACGAGCAATTACAGCTCGTGCTATTGGATCCGGAAAACCAGGATATTGTGCCCCTTGATGTACCCGAAATCATGCTCCGGCCCGCCGGCCTGACAGGCTATTTTTTCCGTAAGGGGGAGACCTTCCTGATGACTCACCAGGACGCAGAAGTACATCTCTTCGAGTTGCGTGGTGACCAAATACGGGAGGTGTGGATCGGCCAATACCCCGATGCCGAATGGATTGAGCGAAGCGATCACCCGCTGCTGGCAACCAATGACGATTACTGGTTGATGAGTAGTTCGCTGCCGTTGCTGCGGGTGGATCGAACCACCAAAAAACTGCGCTCCTATACCCTTTCCGGTTTTGACCTGCCTGCCGATTTTCAAATGGCGGCTGATGCACAAAAGAAGCAAGTACCCAAAATTGTGGCAGGCCCGGAAGGGATTATCTACTGCTATTTCCCGGGGGAACGTGCATCCCAATTGTTGAAATATGAGCCGGAGGCGGACCGCTTTGTTAATCTGCGGGGAACCTTCCCCGGCGACTGGGAGCCCAGAAATATCTTTATCGATGATCGGGGCGCTCTTTGCTTCCTGTTCACAGGGCCCGACCAGACCTACCGCGGAATCCTCCACACCGCCGATAACGAAATACTGAACTACAGCCCGGTGGTAACCGATTTATCCGGAGACCTGAAGTTGATTGCCGAAGATTTTACCCGGGAAGTGATGGTGACCGAAAACGGCCGCCTGAAAAATATCGGCATTCAGGCACGGGGGGCCATTTCTACTGCCCTTCCGGGAAAATGGATTAGTTCCATAAATGAATTGGGTAATGATTCCTTTCTGGTAAATGTAATCTACGAAGGGTGGCTCGTCTGGGATAAAGAAACGAACGAATACAGCCGTTTCCAGAAGCCTTTGTGTGGCCTGCCGGAGAGCCCGTTTGTCGATGTGATGTGCCAGCAAATGATCGGTGATGATAGTGGTAACATCTGGATGGTCCTGCGGCAAAACCTGGTCCGGTATAACCCGGCTATGGATGCGTGTGAAACCTTCACCTTACCCCGGTTCGGCCAATTATTTGCTCCCCTTACCGACGGGCTTTTCATTATTCAGGATCGACGGACGCACCTGTATCTGTATGATAGTAAGACACAATCGGTTATAGATCCCGGTCCCTTTTTCCCTGATGTAGTAGATGATTACGTTCGGGATCTGTTCGTGGACTCACGGGGCTGGATCTGGGTACTGACCAATGCCGGCCTGTGGAAAATTGACCTGGAACAGGAAATCAGTGAGCGATTTGGCCTGGAGGATGGCTTTACCGACCAGCGATTTACCGCGATTTACGAGGATGCTCCAAACCGTATTTGGTTAGGTACTTATACAAGCGGACTGTACATTTTGGATCCCCTTACCGATGACCTGATGAATATCCGGGCAGAAGACGGCCTTTCCAGCAATGCGGTAATGAGTATGATCGGTGACCAGAAAGGCATGGTCTGGGTTGGTACCGAATACGGCATTAGCCTGCTGACAGAAGATGGCGAGATCGTTACGGGCATATACGAGGAAGATGGCCTGAGCTACGAGGTATTCGAACGTTTTGATCCCTTCCGTGATTCCCGGGGGACCCTCTATTTTGGTAGCAGGAATGGCATTAATAGTATTAAACCGGAAGCCTTTCACGACGATACCCGGCTCGAATCGAACCTGCACATTTTTCTGTCGGAACTGCGATACTACGATCGCCAAGAGGAAAAAGAAAAAAAGGTACGAACGGGGTTCAAGGAATTACCGACCATGCATCTGCCACCCCAACACCCCTATATCCACGCCCGGTTCGGCCTATCTAATCTCGTTGAACCACAAAAAAACCGATACGCCTATCGCCTGAAAGGCTTCTCTGATAGATGGATTCAATTGGGGCAATCCCCGGAACTGCACATCGACCGCCTCCCACCCGGTCGCTACACCATTGAAATAAAAGGATCCGACTTTAGAAATAACGAATCGGCGGAAGTCATCTCAATTCCGGTGGTTGCTCACGATTTTTTCTTCAAACAGCCCTGGTTCTATGGCTTGGTCGCTTTACCCTTCGTCATCTTCGGGTTGATCTGGGCCCGCAATAAACAATTAGAAAACCAGCGGCTGGAAGCGGAAGTGGCCCGACGAACGGAAGAGATCAGAACGGACCGGGACCTGATCGAAGCCCAGGCACAGGAGTTACAGCAACTGGACGATATGAAATCGCGCTTCTTCAGCAATATATCCCACGAATTGCGCACGCCGGTAACCCTGATCTCGGCACCCATTGAGGACTTTATCCGAAATGCCGCCGACCAACTGACCACGGCCTCCAAAGAGCGGCTTAACTTGGTCCTGCGCAATGCTAATAAACTGAAGCGCCTGGTCGAAGAGATCCTGGAGCTATCGCGGATCGATAACCAACGAGTGAAATTACAGGAAAAAGCGATCTCCCCCACTGCCTTATGCCAGCAACTGTTTGAGGCCTACCGCAGCGGAGCAAGCCTGAAATCGATCGACTATGTATTTAAGTCCTCCGTTCCGGAAAACGAACGATACTGGATCGACCCCAACCGCCTGGAAAAGATCATCAATAACCTGCTGAGTAATGCCCTGAAGTTTACACCGCGCAAGGGTACCATCGAACTGCAGGTAGCAAAAACAGACGATCAATTGCACTTATCGGTACGGGACACCGGGCGAGGCATCCCCGAAGAAGATCTGCCCCGGGTTTTTGACCGGTATTTTCAATCGGAGCGGCAGGAGCTCGCCAGCGAGGGCGGTACGGGTATAGGTTTGTCCCTGGCCCATGAACTGGCCCGCCTCATGCAGGGTACCTTGACGGTAGAGAGTCGATGGGGTGAGGGGAGTACCTTTCACCTGCATATTCCGGCCCGCCGCGCTCCCGAAGACGATGAAAGTGCCATGCGGGAACATTCACCCATCGCCTTGCCGGTAGCCCCCAAACCGGTACCGCAAAAAACTACCAGCACATCACCGGCAGCAACACCCAAGATCCTTCTGGTAGAGGATAACCCGGATATGCAGGAATTACTGCGAATGCTCCTGCAAGATCAATATCCGATACACGTTGCGCAGCATGGTGCCGAGGCCTGGGAATGGTTGTCGCGGGAAGACGCCAGGCTGGAGGAGGTCGATCTGATCATTTCCGACATTATGATGCCCCACATGGATGGGTACGAATTACTGGATCGCATCAAGGCTCACCCCCGTTGGCAGCAACTGCCGGTCATCATGCTGACGGCTCGTTCGGCCGAAGAAGCAAAACTGCAGGCACTACGGATGGGCGTCGACGATTATTTACTGAAGCCCTTTTCTCCGGAGGAGTTACAATTACGTATTGCCAAACTACTGGCTAATTACCGGCAAAGAACGGTTGTGCCTATCGACGAAACCGGTTCCCAACCGACCGTACAAGTTACCTTTGCCAAAGAGGAATCAGTCAACCTAACCTGGTTAAAAGAAGTGGAAGATGCCGCGGTGGAAGCCCTGGATAAGGGCATTAAATTGACCACCGCCCATCTGGCCGGTACGGTTTTTCTGAGTAATCGTCAGTTCAGCCGCAACCTACAGTCACTGACGGGCCTTACGCCCATTCAGTACATCAAAGAAGTCAAATTGCAAAAGGCCCGCCATCTGCTGGAAAGCAACGCCTGCCGCACCGTCGAAGAAGTGGCCACTCGCACGGGATTCAGTTCCGGGAGTTACCTCAAAAAGGTGTACAAAGGCCACTTCGGGAAATCCCCGGCCGAGTATTTGCGGTAGGCCCTGGAACGAATCTGTGACGGATTTTCAAAATTAAAAAGCTGAGGATCAGGTTCCTACCTTCAATGCATTACGGCGGGCAGAGAAGGCTAGTGACTACATGGCACGTGTAGCAAAGCCAACCCAAAATCAATTCTGACCTCTGACCTCCGACCTCAAGATGTCTAGTTTTTACCGGAAGGTGTCCAGTTTTTGGATGCCCGCCTGAGCACCTTTGTCTTGCCGGAATCCGCTTGGGTTTCCGAATCTACAGGAGTGGATGATGGAAACATCGTCGAACGGTAACAAACAAAAAACGAAGACAGCATGGCTAGGCAACTTTTTTACGTTTGTATTTTTATGGCGCTGCTGATCAGTAGCCTCAAAGCCCAATCAAACCTGTATGTAACCTCGGTGCCGGTACGAATCAGTTGGGATGATAACTACATTTTTTACCAGCGTACTATTCCTGATCTGGAAAATTTGGATGATTCGTTTGAGCTTTTCTTCACGCTCAATGGTGGTGATGGTGGTAAACGAGTTGTGCCAAATCTTTGTAAACGCAAAGGAGGTGAAGGAGCCACGGTGCAAGTCTCCTACATTGTGGGTAATAATGCCGGCCAACTCAGGCCTGGGGGGCTTCTTCGCTTTATTCCCGGCGACCGCGGACAAAGCCGCCGGGGGAATAACGCCGACGGCGCTGGTGGTGGCGGTGGCTCCGGATTGCTGTATACGAATTATAGTGGTGATTTAGATGATTTACCGGAGATACCCTCCCTCGATCTGGCGGATGCCGATCATAGCTGGGTTCTACTCGCCGTAGCTGGTGGTGGTGGCGGTGCCTATTTATCGGGTATTTGCGATGGTAGTTCCGGTCGCGGAGGAAACGATGGCGAGGATGGAACAAATGGCGTCTCCGGTGGCGGAAGCGGTGGAACCAATGGTGATTCCGGTGGAGAGACAAGTGTCTTTAGTGGCGGCGCCGGTGGCGGCTACCAAAGCGATAACTGTGGAGGATGTATTTATGGATTCCGAGGAGGCGTAACCGGTGGTAATGGAGGAACGTCTTCCGATGGCGACGGAACCCTGCAGGACGGAGGCTACGGCTACGGCGGCGGTGGAGCCGGCGATCGTGGTGGTGGCGGTGGTGGTGGTTTCTCTGGCGGTGGAGCCGGTAGTTTTCAGGGCGGAGGCGGGGGCGGCAGCTTCGCTAATGAAGATGCCGTATTCAGCAAAAAAGATGAAGGTGGCCGTACCAATACCCCCCGTAGCGGATACATCGAATACAATTTTCAGGTGCCGGTGGAGCCAGTAGCTGTTTGCCAGCCAGTGTTGATCGAATTGGATGAAAACGGAACGGGAACCCTATCCGCAGCAGATGCCGACGGTGGTAGCTTTGATCCCGACGGTCCCGATAGCGATCTTTCACTAAGCCTTGCTGTATTTTCCTACTCGCCCACTACGGGATTCTTCATCGAAGAATTTAATGAAGTGCCCGTTGATTGTTCCGACGTCGGTGAATACGAAAACCTGTTCTTCTTAGTGGAGGATCAGGATGGTAACGGAGATTATTGCACGACCCTGCTGACCATTGAAGATAATATTGCTCCGGAAGCCCGGTGTGTAGCTGATTTTACGACCGTTTTAGATGCATCCGGAGAAGTTGCAATTACTCCGGGGGTTATTAACAACGGATCTTTCGACAACTGTGGCATACAAAATATGGTGGTCACCACCGATGTGGATGTAAGCACTATCAACTGTGAAAACCTGGGCAAGAATGAATCGGTTTCAGTGGTGGCAACCCTTCGGGTTACCGATGCTTCGGATAACGTAGACACTTGCACCACCAACATAGCGGTTCGAAAAGTGGTAACGGAGTGTGCTCCGGATTTCTGTGTGGAAATTCCCGAGGGAAATAATCAGGTTTATGTAGATATTCCGGAGCCTCCCGGGCCCCTGGGGTGCGGGATTGTCCTGCGCAGCCGGATTTACAAGGAAGGAGAAGGATTTTTAAGCGCCTTTACATTCTCGGATAAGAGCGGCTTTTACGGTCCGGGCGCATATAGTGTGGTCTGGCAATTCTTAGAGGGATCACTATCGTTAGGTATTTGTAGTACCTCCTTTACGATTCGCCAGAGCGGCGTATTTGCCTGCGCACCGGGTTTGTCCGTGGAGGTTCCTGATGGTGATTGCGAGGTTTTGGTAAACATGCCGCAACCTATTTCGGGCGTTACCTGTGCCAGCAGTTCGCTGACCAGTAACTTCATCCAAGCTGATGGTACGGAAACGGGGTTTACCGATGTGGATAAAAGCAGGACCCTGGGACTGGGTGATTATCAACTGGTGTGGCAACTGGAAGAGCAGGATGGCACCACGAAAGTGTGTACCACTCATATATCGGTACAGGACGACCAAAACCTGCAGGCCGTCTGCACCAATACCACGGTCACGCTGGATGCCAGCGGGACGGCAAGCATTACACCCGACGAAATCGACAATGGATCGACCGGGGCCTGTGGTATCGCCAACCGGACATTGAGTCAATACACCTTTGACTGCGCTGACGTGGGTGACCAAAGCGTATTTCTGACCATCCTGGATAATAATGGGGAAAGTGCCAGCTGTGAGGCCATCGTCTCGGTGCAAGACACGACGAAGCCAACCGTAATTTGCCCTGCCAGCCCACCGGTAGTACTGCTTGACGAAAATGGTCTGGGTAGCCTTCCGGCAAATGCAGTAGCGGGCTTTTCAACCGACAATTGTGTCATCCAATCCGAAAGGAGTCCGATGGTAGACTTCACCTGTGCAGACCTGGGCCGGCAGGATGTCTCACTAGCGGTAACTGATGCAGCAGGTAATTCGGCCGCTGCCCAATGCGAAGTGCGGGTCGAAGAAGGAGCCGCTCCCCGGGCTGTTTGTAAGGACACCACCATACAACTCACCCAGGAGGGCACCGCAAGTATCCAGGCATTGGATCTGTATAATGGATCGTCCTTCCAGTGTAACGTGGTAGCTGAAATTGACCAACACATCTTTTCTTGTGAGGATGAAGGCAGTAACCTCATTACCCTGACCATAGCTAACGCAGCGGGACAAACCTCATCCTGCGTTTCGACCGTAACCGTGGAAAATGATATTCCTCCTACAGCCAGGTGCAGAAATGCATTTGTGAAATACGACGATGATGGGATCGCCACCGTTGCACCCTGGCAGATCAATAATGGTTCCCTCGATGTTTGTGGGGTTCCTATTCCCGGCTCCAATTTATCCCTGGATCAAACCACGTTTGAAGCTTCCGTTGATGGAGATGCACCGAAGGTGGTCACCCTTACCGTTACGGATGAGCGGGGTAATTCCAGCCAATGCCAGGGCGTGGTGCATACCCTCGACAACACCGACCCCGAAGCCCGGTGCCTGGAGTCTTTGACCGTTTACCTGGATGAAACGGGTAGTTATGAACTCTTGCCCGAAGAGTTGGATGATGGTTCATCGGATAATACGGGTATTTTAGACCTTGTATTCTATGGCCAGGATGACGGTTTCGGCAACATCGTAGGCGAGGATAGTCTGCTCCTGAATTGTAATAACTCCTCTACTTTCGTGCAGGTAACGGCCATCGACGGTGAAGGTAATTACGATGTTTGTATGACCAGTTCGGGATTCGATTTGATCTTCGTTTCCATTCAGGACACTATTCCCCCCATGGCTATTTGTCGGGATATGGAGGTCGTCCTCGATGCACAGGGATCCGGGTCCGTTACCCCCGACCTGGTCGACGATGGTTCCTGGGATGGATGTGGCATTGCCAGTTTATCCCTGAGCGAAACGGATTTTACCTGTGCAGATCTGGGCCCGCAGGAGCTTATCCTGACGGTGACGGATAATAAAGGTAATTCCAGTACCTGTTCAGCAACGGCAAGTATAGTGGATACCATACCGCCTGCGATAGCCTGTCCTGTCTCGATGCCGGTTGTTCACCTTGACGCAGCTGGTGCAGGTAATCTTCCGGCCAACGCTCTGACGGGGGGCTCCCTCGATGCTTGTGACCTCCAGAGTGAGAGCAGCCCGGAGACCTTTTTTGATTGTTATGACGTGGGCATACAGCAGGTATTTCTAATCGCAACGGACCTAAGTGGCAACACCAGTACAAAATTATGTGCGGTAAGCGTAGCCGATACGGTAAAACCAGTAGTTATTTGCCCGGATACCCTTCCGGTAGTAGAATTGGATACGGATGGTTTGGGCATTCTGCCAGCCGATGCATTGACAGGTAATTCGAGTGATGCCTGCGGGATACAAACGGCTGGTAGTCCGGAGGTTCTGTTTGACTGTGGTGATCTCGGGATGCAGGAAGTACTCTTATCGATTACAGATTTGAACGGTAACAGTGATGCCGGACTCTGTTCGGTGATAGTGACAGAACGGGTGAAGCCAACAGCCATTTGTCCAATGGAGACGCCGGTTATCCAACTGGACATGTTAGGATCAGGTAGCCTTCCGGCAAATGCCCTGGCGGGGAATTCCTTTGACAATTGCGGGCTACAAATGGAAACCAGTCCGGAAACAACCTTTGACTGTGGAGATATTGGTACCCAACAAATCGTATTATCGGTCACTGATGTTAACGGTAACAGTGATCAGACATCCTGTACGGTAATCGTTTTGGATACTATTGCGCCGGTAGCGGTTTGCCGGGATGTAACTATTCACCTTAATGCAGATGGGCTTGGAGGCACTGTCGGGCAAACTATAGACAATGGTTCTTCCGATGCCTGTGGTATTGCGAATTATCAATTGAGCAGAAGCATTTTCGCCTGCGGCGATATCGGCACGCAGGTAGTTACGCTCACCGTCACCGACCCAAGTGGTAATTCAAATTCCTGTGAAAGTAGTGTAACCATTGTTGATACGACATCGCTGGCGTCGACCTATCTTGATATTGGCGAATCTGCTTTTGATGTTTGTGGCACGACGTATCAACTTGGTTTTAATAATGCGCTTCCGCAAAATTCATCCTTATTCGGGCGGTGGTCCTTTTCATTCGATTCCGATAACACGGGGCATATCGACGATATACGCAGTCCTTTCCCCACTCTGACCGGCGTTTTTGGCGGAAGCTACGAAATGGTCTGGACGGTCATGGGAGCCGGATGTACGGAGTATCAGGATACCGTTTCTGTCAGCTTCAGTCCGGATGCTGATCTGCCGGGAGGCATGCCGGACGGTACGCAGGATTGCGTGGACATTTGCCTGGGGAGTGATGATCAGACCGACGAAAACAATAATGGCATCGGCGATGAGTGCGAATGCACCGACACTGACATCGTGCTGAACGGCCAAACCATCTCTCAGGATTCCCAGTACCTTGCGGAGCAGACCATTACCTCCTCCGATGTGCTGCTACCGGGGACAACTATTCGCTACCAGGCGGGAAACATCATCACGCTTTCACCGGGCTTCCATGCGCAGGCGGGTAGTACCTTCTCGGCCGTGATTGCCGAATGTGGTATTCCTCCGGCAACCGCTACCCTCTTTTCGCAAGCCGAAGCCCCTGCGCTAACCGATGCATTTTCTACGGTGGAAGGTACTGACCTGCGCTTGTTTCCCAACCCATTTGTCGAACAGCTACGAATCGATGCGTTCCTTCCGGAAAAAGGGCAGGTACATATCACCGTGCTGGACATCAATGGCAAGCCGGTACAGCAACTACTGCAGGCCCAAATGGATGCCGGTAACCACCGCCTGTCTTGGACACCGGAGCATTTGCCGGCCGGTATGTACCTGGTACGGATGGTGTTCGAGGGGCGGGTAACCAACCGCAAAGTCATGTACATGCACTGAACGTACGGCTTTTACCGAAAGGTGTCCGGTTTTTTGGCGGAAGCCTAGCCCATCTTGCTTTCAAAAAAAAGATGTGAATCATGATTAAGCAGAACACAAACAATCCCGAATCCAAGAGAGTACCTTTTATCCGAAAATGTGCCATTTGCATCGCCTGCTTAAGCTTCTTTCCGTTGATCTACTTCGCGGGGAGAGTGATCGTGGTGGCTAACGGAAAATACAACCGCGGGGAAGGCTTCAACGTCTTCCCCCGGCTGCCAATTTGGTTTCAGGTGTTCATATGTAGCAGCTGGGGTTGAAACATCTCGATCCTTGGAAGAAGCATGGATCACTTCTCCGGAAAGAAAGATCGGGGTTTAGTTTATCGGTTTCTATCCTTTATTCCGGGAAACCGGATAATCTAACCCCGGGGAAGCCTTTTTTTGAAAAAAAGTTGTTTTCGGATCAATAGGTAAGCAGTAAGGATCAAGATCAGGATGGAAGCGATAAGCGGAATATGAAAGGGTTTTTTGGGGGCTATATCAATCGTGTCCATATTGCCAACCGCCACAAACCCGGCCCAAAAGGTAGGGTGACTCCATTCGGGGCGGTCAGCCAGGAGTTCGCGTTTTGCATTAGCCAGAGCAACATCTTTCCGGTCTCCATTTTTGAGGTTCCGGTAAAAGCGTTTCATGATTTCCGCCGTAGCGGCATCGGGAACTTTCCAGTGACTGTGCACGATACTGGGAACTCCCGCGTAGGTGAAAGCATGCCCAAGGCTAATGATGCCTTCTCCGCGCCGGAAGGAACCGAATCCGGTATTACAGGCACTTAATACAACCATCCGGGCTTGCAATTGCTGGTTGTAAATTTCGATGGCCTGAAGCCGACCGTCCTCGTCGGGTCCTGCCGGTCTTACCGAAAAAAGGAGGGAGGAGTACTGTGGATCCTGGTGATCCGGTAATGCGTGCATGGCCAGGTGCAGGATGTCAAACTGACCGGCATTCTTCTTGAACGAAGCTTCGGAAGCCCGTTTATTCCGGAATGCCCTTCCACCAATCAACTCTCGGATGACCTTCAACTCCTCTTGAGCACCGGGCAGCGCAACATAGCCCGAACGCGTAAGGTCTGCTATTATTTGATTGGAGGAATTGACTGAATCAGGCATGGCATTATAAGCAGGAGCAAAGCCGGCGAAGGATGCTTTTGAGTTGGCCTCATTTTCCTGGGTGGCATACTGCCTCACCAGAAGAGGAACAGCGTGCGCATAAGAGATGGTATAATCCTGGAGGATGAATTGTTGGGGTTGTAAAAACCCGTTATCCGGTTTTTCGTCGATCAGTAATTCAAAGGGAAGAGAACCTAGTTTACCGTCGGGAATAATCATCAGATGGGATGTTTCCCTTCCAAAAACGGACAGAGGTTTTTGCAAAAGGGAAGCATACAGAGCATACGATAATTCCTGCAGCCTTACTTGTCCCGAGCGTTGCTCACGACTGTAGTCCGAATGCAACAGGTTTAGAAACAGGTTGAGTGTATCCCGCAGGGAAGTCAATTCCGTTTTCTGGATACCCACGTGCTCACGGGAAACGTACATAGTGAATAAAAACTCATCTCCCCAAAAATATTCGATGAACCCCTGATTTGCTGTTAGTAGCTCATGTCGAATGGTGCTAAAGGAATTGCTATCCCTGGAAAGCTTGAGGTCAAAATAATCCGGATGACGGTTGCGGGTTTCCTGATTCCAGCGAAGAAAGCCGTACTTTAACTGTTTTTCCTGATCCAGCAGATCCCGGTAGCTATCGGGATCAGTACCACTGGATAGCTCACTAAAAATAGCCTTTTCGACCTCGGCGATCCGGGTTTTCCATTGTCGCTCCTCCTCAAACAGATCAGTGAATCGCTCATCGTTGATCAGCAAGTGATTAGCCATTTCGGTTAGACCCAGCCCCTTGGATTGCCCCATGAGGGTGAGCATTTCATTTGCGGTCTCGGCGATTGGATTTATTTGGTACAGTAGTTGCTTCGCCAGAATGGCCTTTTCGAGCAGGGGATAAGCCATGGCCAATTGACGCTGGCGGTCTTCTTCCGTGATCAGGTCATACCGGAAATGCTCCAATAACTCGAGTGCCTGCCCGGCAACCTGATCAGCTTGTTCCAAATGCTCCTTTTTGCCGTCCCGGTCGTAGAGCGTTAGAAGCCCCCCCGCTTTGGCATCAAGGGTTTGCTGGAGCTCTAATGGGCTTATCAGCCGGTCAAGAGGGAGCGGTTTTCCGGGAACATAGTTATAAACCAGACTTCGTATGGAGGCATCATAATACGCGATCGCCTCATCGAATTGCTCCATTTCCCGATACACATTACCCGCTTTGCGGTTCACGATCCCGAGCTCCGGGCTGTGATTTCCCTGTAGTTGTCGGTAAGCATCGCGGGCCAGAGAATAACGTTGCAGGGCCTGAGCAAACTCCTTCTTACTGACGTACAGATCACCGTAGAGGGTGTGCGCTTGCAGCGTAAATACATCGTTCGGATCAATTCTGACGGTGGCACTGTCGAGGTATTCCCTGGCCTGGTTAAATTGCTCTAGATCCAGAGAATACTCCGCCAACCGGCAATACGAAAGGAGAATCTCCCGGGAATGATCTCCGGAAGTATTCTTAAGCTTTTCCATGTCCTCTTCTCCCAGCCGGTAATACGCTTCCGCCTTTCGGTTATCACCCGCTTTCTGATAATAACGGGCTAACAAAAAGTAGGCCTGATGGAAATTAACCTCCCCCCTTGATGAAGAATTACATATTCGGTACCGGAAACTATTTAGTGCCGTTTGAATGGCCGCGTTGTAAGCGCCCATTTTTTCGTAAGTAGCAGCCAGAAACTGTTGAACGGAGTATTTTATCGAGCAGTTATGATCATTCAGGACTCCGTCGGGCAAAAAACGGTCGTAGTATTTGAATCGCTCTACTGCTTCCGGGAATAGCCCGAGTTTGTAATAGTAGATCCCCCACTGGTACTGGTTTTGACTGTATAGTGAATCATAATTCACTATTTCCTGGTTTGCCCTAATTACGGAATCCAGCTCTACTAAAATATCTTTGCATAAAGATGGAGCGTAGTTCAACTGGTAATAAAACAGCTTAGCCTTTTTAGCCTTTAAGTATTGTTCTACATACCCCTTATCAAGGCAATAGCCTGCCAGGGTGTCCAGCTTTGGAATAGCGCGATCCGGGTCCTGCAGGAAAATATCCCGGTAGGCCTCGATGAGACTATCCATTTGAGCTACTTCATTCGAATGAATGCCCGGATTTTGACCAGCAGCAGTAACGTTGGTTAAAGCTACCAAAACACCGATCCAAATGAAGAGTACTCTAGCTGGATTTATCATCAATCTTTAATTGACCGTCTTTGTAGGCGGATAAAGAATACCTTTTTTCACCACCGATGAGTTTCCTTAACCGGGGCTTGATGGTAAAATCTAATGAAATTGAAGCAGGAAGTTGATTGGAATCCAAAAAATATCGGGTAAAAGATTTGCCCGATTTATTGAACCGGTATTTTTTAACGCGGATCCTGGACCCTTCACCCATTACTTTCATGGTCATCCCTTTGGGTGTCACAAAGGAATATACCTGGCTACCTGCCGAAGACCTGACCGTGCTATAGTTCTCGAACAGAGTACAAGGGCATAGTTGTGGCTCTCCATCAGGTCCCTCACATACATAAAAATACAACCCGATCCTGGCGGGTGGTTCCAACTGAAACAGATTGATCTGTTGGGCAATCAGAAATTCGATGATCTCTTCGTCGAATGCTTGTTTCTCTTCGATACTGAGGGCATCGTATAAAAGATGCAGTGCCAGGTTTTCGTGAAGTTCCCGGGAGTTATTGGTTATCCAGTTTATTCTCGAGTCTTCGATCCTCTGTCCGAGACAAGGCTGAATAAAAGCTGCCAGCAGGCAAATAAAGGCGATTTGGTGTAGTGTGACATTCCCCATGTTATGTAAGCGTGTGGTTCTCCCAAAAAAATTGACTTGACTACACCTTTATTCCCTCAATGGTTAGAATCTAACCCATTCAGAATATATTTTTTTGAGTCGCCTACCATGAGACCTGTTTGTTCTATTATCCATATCTTTAAGATACATGCAACCTATTTTTAGAAAAAGATTGGCTGTCAGACTTATAATTCGCCTTTTGCCGGAATAAAGAAATAAGGCCGATAGAAAACGTACTTGCCCAATGGAGCAAAACCCTTCGGGAAATCACGAAGAGATCGACCGGTTGATACGGATCTTCAAAGAAAAAAACGAACAGGAAATAACGAGGCTATACACTAAATACCAAAATGAATTTACACAATGGGCCAAGCGTGGATGGAGCCTGGAGGAAGCAGACTTCCAGGATGTGTTCCAGGATAGTATTATTGACCTATACAAAAAGGCGATCGATGACCGATTGGTGAATATCAGAGTTACCGTTAAGACGTATCTATTTGCTATTGCTGATAATAAGCTTAAAAAGCGTCACAAAATTAACGCACGTTTTTTGCCGATTGATGGCATTCCGGAAAACCACCTGGGAGATGGCGATAACTTTAAGATGTACCAGCGAATAGAGGACGAACACCTGAAATACGTAATGAAGGCGAACCTCGCCAACTTGGGAGACAGATGCTACCAGATTCTTGTATACTTTTTTTACCGTGATTTTTCGATCGAAGCGATTACCCGAGAGATGGGTTACAAAAATAAACAAGTAGCCAGTGTTCAGAAAAAAAAATGCCTAGACCAGCTAAAGGACATTTTCTTTAGCAAAACCCCAAAAAAGACCAATGAAAAAATTTAGCGAAGAGGAAATACCGCTAATTAAGAAGCATTTTTCGGGTCGTTTATCCCCGGAAGAGCAAGCGCGTATTCAAACAAAAATCTCAGATCCTGACTATGAGCAGGAACTCGTTTTTTATCAGGCCTTGTTTTCAGCTATCGAAGATGCTGAAGACGAACGCCTGAAGAACCTCATGCGGGCATCGACAACAGAAAGGACTCCCTCCACCCATCAAACAGCTTTTCCTTACATATGGTGGGCGGTGGCAGCCACGTTGATCATTGGTGGAGGACTGCTTGTTTGGCAACTAACCGCACCCAAACTACCCGCCTATTTTGAACCATACCCGGTGATCAGTAGTAACACCAACGACCGGGGGAATGCCCCGAAGGATCTATTTCGCTTTTACGAAAGTGGGAAATACAGAAAAGCACTAAAGTATTTTGACGAAATTGAGGGAACTCTGTCAACCAACTTTTACAAAAGTATTGCCCTCATTGCTGAGCGCAGGTCCGGAGAGGCCATTCCACTTTTAGAGCCGATTGTCATCAAAGAAGAATCGGTTTATGCGATTCCTGCCCGGTACTATCTGGGCCTGGCTTACTTCCATAACGGTGATCGTGCAGAGGCTCGTACCTGGCTGACACAAGCCATAGAGGCACCAACTTTGGGAGACAGGTATAAATCAGAAATAGAGGCCCTACTCGCTAAACTAGAGGACTAAAGGGGGAGCCAGCATTTTACGCAATAACCGTATCAGAAACTTTTTCCATTTCTGCCTTCAATCCCGCGTAATTCTCCGGCGACTGAGGGGTAAGTGGAATACGTACATCCTTGCGGCAAATACCCAATATTTCCAGACCGGCCTTGACACCCGACGGATTGCAGTCGGCGTACAACCACGGATGCACATCGAGTAAGTCCAAGTGGATCTGCGTGGCCGTGACCAGGTCTCCGGAGCGGGCAGCACGGATCATGGTGGACCAGCGTTCCGGATACAGGTTGGCGATCACGGAAATGACGCCCTCACCACCCAGCGCGGTCAGGGGCAGGGCCGTGGGGTCATCCCCAGACAATACCATAAAGTGATCGGGACGGTGTTTGAGGATCTGTGAACCTTGTACCAGATCACCGGAGGCTTCCTTGACGGCGATGAATTTATCGCTGGCTTCCGCCAAACGCAAGACCGTTTCGGCCTCTACATTGGAGCCGGTGCGGCCGGGCACATTGTAGATTATGATGGGCAGGGGAGACACTTCGGCCAGGGCCATATAATGCTGGAAGATGCCTTCCTGAGGCGGTTTATTGTAGGCCGGACTGCTCGACATAATGGCATCGAACCCGTCGAGGTTGTAATTTCGGACACCGTCGACCAGCTTTTGGGTATAATTACTACCGAACAGGCCCGCAATGAGGGGTTTACGGCCATTGAGTTTATCAATGGTGAAATCGAATACTTCCCGGCATTCCTTTGCGGAAAGGGTAATGGCTTCACCGGTGGTTCCCAGGCTCACAATGAAATCCACTCCACCGGCCACCACGTGTTCGATCAGTCGCTCCAGGGCTGCATAGTCGACCGATCCATCGGGCTGGAAAGGTGTAACCAGTGCAACGCCGGTGCCACTACAAATTGGCTGCTTCATGATTGACGTTCGTCTTTTTAAAAAGTTGTTCAATCTGTTGGATGAAGCCCTTCAGGGTCGACTTATCCTTGGCATCGACCATGAGGTCGTAGGATTCCAGCCAACCGTCGGCAGGGCCGACTTTCAAGTGGGCTTCGGTGAGTGCAGCAATTATTTCCGTCACTTCGGACGGTTGAGGATTGAGATGTATAAAAATATCGTAGGGGCTCTGTAGGAAAAAATCAATGTCTTTCGCCTTTGGCCTCTTTGCCCAATCAACATCAGCTTTAGTAAAGAAGTTGAAGGTGAAATTGGCTGTTTTCTCTTGTTTATTACTGAAGTAGCCCAGCAAGGTTACTTTCTTTTCGCGTTGGCGCAGGTCCTTGACGTAGGCCAGCACTTCGTTGCGTCGATCCAGGTCAGTTGCATCGAAGAGCACCCCAATGGACCGTGCATTGGGAAAATTCATCTGCTTGCGGTTCCTCAGTTTTGGTTGATGGCTTTTCAGGTACCGGTTGCGCAGATAGCTTTGTATGTTGGTGATTAATCCCATAAGTACGTTGTGCAGGAGTAGCGACTGTCACCAAAATTGGGGGGCTGGTCGGTTACTCTTCGATTACTTCATCGTTGGCCACCACATCATAAACGCCGATGTTGGCGTATTTATTGATGCGCTGTTCGATGCGTTCATCGGGATCCATGTCCAGTAATTCGGCGATTGATTTTTTGATCTGCCGCTTCAGCATTTTGGCCATTTCTTCCGGATTCGAATGAGCACCACCAACTGGTTCTTTGATGATGTCGTCGATCAGGCCAAATTCGTGCATATGATCGGCAGTCAGTTTCAGGGCTTCGGCTGCTTGTTCTTTATAGTCCCAGCTGCGCCACAAAATAGAGGAGCAGGATTCGGGTGAAATAACGGAGTACCAGGTGTTCTCGAGCATAAACACCCGATCACCTAATCCAATACCGATCGCACCGCCGGAGGCACCTTCTCCGATCACTACCGAAATGATGGGTACCCGTAATTGGGCCATTTCCAGCAGATTTCGGGCGATGGCTTCCGCCTGACCGTGCTCTTCGGCTTCCAGACCGGGGTAAGCCCCCGGAGTGTCGATTAAAGTAACGACCGGGAAGTTAAAACGTTCGGCCATCTTCATCAGGCGAAGCGCTTTTCGATACCCTTCCGGGTTGGCCATACCGAAGTTACGGTACTGCCGCATTTTTGTATTTACCCCTTTCTGCTGCCCGAGAATGACCACTGTCTGCCCATCGAGGGTTCCCAGGCCACCGACGATGGCCTTGTCATCTTTATAGTATCGGTCACCGTGCAGTTCGACGAACTTTCGGCACATGTGGTTGATGTAATACAGTGTATAGGGACGTTCCGGGTGGCGAGAGAGTTGTACTTTCTGCCAACCGGTCAGGTTGGAGTATATTTCTTTCCGCTTGTTGCGAATTTTCTGTTCCAGAGTCTTGATCATCTCCGTAACGTCGACATCACCGCCTTCTCCTACTTCTTTGAGCTTTTCGAGTTGCTCGTAGAGTGCTTCCAAGGGTTTTTCAAATTCCAAAAAAACCATACCGTTCAGGCTTTTAGCGGTTTACAATAGAGTTCTCCTAATCAGGCAGTTCCGACAAGGACTTGCAAAAGTAGTAATAAGCCGGTTGGCGGGCTAAGAGGGCCCGATTTTTTTTAATTTTTTTTCAAGGGGTATTGTGCGGAACGAAAATCTGTTTTACATTTGCACTCGCACTTCGAAAGAGAGGTGTTGTAACAGTTTGGACAGGTAGTTCAGTTGGTTAGAAAATCCCGCATACCAGCGGGAGGGTCGCCGGCTCGAGAACCGTCCAAAATAGCAAAGCAGACTCTAAGTCTTGAAAATATTGGTCCGGTAGTTCAGTTGGTTAGAATACCTGCCTGTCACGCAGGGGGTCGCGGGTTCGA
>CAYFGK010000098.1:0-27943 GCA_964342305.1 uncultured Saprospiraceae bacterium
TCCGGTTCCAGGCTGGGACAGCCCGGGAAGTCGGTCAACCCGGAAACCATTCGGTAATTACCGCTTTTTTTGTCATAGAGGGCTAACAGGAACGTTTCGCGCCATTCGAGAAAAAAGGCCAGGTGATCAGTATGTTCTACGTAGTTAAGCCGATTAAAGGCGTAATCTGTTTTCCGCAGGGCCGTAAAGAACTCGTATACATTATCGTAGGAGCGGTATAGCATTTCCTCCGGAAGATCGTGTTCCCCATAGGCTAGGCGAAACGCCGGAGTAGGAGGCTGATCGGCCGCTATTTGGTACATATGTGGGTCAAAGGCTTTAGCAAAACGCCATTGACCATCGACTTGATAGAAGTTATTGCTTTCCTGAATATTCAGGAATTGTTGTTGCTCGGGTATGACCGGCAGGTATTGCCCGGTAATGGTCCCATCTTCGGGATTCCATTGGATCAGTCGGTTTCCGGTTTCTTCGTGGCCATTGGCAGCATAAAACAGGAAATCGCCGGTCGCGAATATCGCAAAGGCATTAGCGCTAAAGGATCCGGGGTGTTCCTCTTCCCACAGGTACTGACCGTCGCCATCGAAGTACATGATCCGCTTGCGGGAGCGATCTAACAGTACGAACTGATTGCTTTCCTCGATGTATTGAAAATCCTGAATCGACTGGTACTGCCCGGGGGCATCGCCTTGCTCACAGATAGAGGTGATCAGTTCCCCCGTACGCCGTGAATAAGTCAACAGACAGGCCGGGGAAGATTTTGTGGATGCCACCATCAAGTCATTAAACACTTTCAGCTGATCGATCGCCCCCGGCAAGCCAGGGTAGCCGGATAATACCAGATAGTCTGATCGCACGAACAGGTCTGCTACCGCGTAATCCGTTGCTCCTTTGGGGGAAATGGACAAAATAGACGTTTCCTGGCTAGTATCAGAAGTTGAGGATTGGTCAGAGCTACATCCGCACAGGAATAGTACAAAACACAGGGACGAGAGCGATCGGAGCATAGCATTTTTTAGGGTTCAACTTAGTTAATTTTGAAATGGTTCAGGGTAATACTTCTTCAAATTGGAAGGGGCGAATGTACCTGCGGTTTACGGCTCACGATCAACGGCTTACGGATGACGGCCCTCGATCAACGGCTTACGGCTCACGGTTTACGGAATTATCAGCCCATCCACTTTAGTGATGGGTTGAAAGCGGTACCAATCAACCAACCCATATAACCACTTTATACCGCTTCCGAAAAGGATTGGGCTTTGCCCAACCTTTTCACGCGAGTATATACTCGATTCGAAGTGGTTTGAATTCCCAGCACGAAGTACTGCGGAGCAAAACCACTTCGTTGTCGATAACACAAAGGAGCGTACCTGACGGCACGCAACAGATTTTTCTTCCTTTATAGTCCACCGAGCTTAGCGTACCTAACGGCACGCTGGTACCAGAGACCAGAAAACCTGACTCCATTCCCTGTAGCGCTGCAGATCAATTATCGTTACTCCTTGAAGGACCTCGGAGAGGTCCAATATTGGTAGTAGAAAAGGCATGAAAACCTTTCATCGACCTCGGAGAGGTCGCACCTTTCGGCTCGGCAATTTTAGCATTATCCGTTTTTTAAAAGACCCTCACCCCAACCCCACTCCCAAAGGGAGAAGGGCAACTGTCTCTCCATTCCCTCCAGTCACTGCAGTCGCTTTGAGTCCCTTCAGTCACTGCAGTCGCTTTGAGTCCCTTCAGTCACTGCAGTCGCTTTGAGTCCCTTCAGTCGCTGCAGTCGCTTTGAGTCCCTTCAGTCGCTACAGTCCCTTCGTTCCCTCCGGTCACCCCCTTTTCAACACCGCTACCGGTACGAAGAACAACAACACCAGCACCGAACACACCAGCCCGCCGATGGCCCCCAGGGCGAGGGCAAACCAAAAGGTTTCGTCTTTACCATCGAGGAGGAAGGGGATGAGGCCACAGATGGTGGACAATACCGACAACAGGATGGGCGTCAGCTTTTGGCCGAGGGCCCGCACGTAGAGCGTGCGCAAGGAGCGCCCCGGGTGGGCCCGGCGCAGCCCGTTGAAGTCGTTGATCACCAGGATGAGGCTGTTGACCGCCAGACCGCTAACCAGGAGGAAAGCCGTGTAGCCACCCTGATCGAAGCTGCCCGGCACGTGGTAAAAAACCAGAAAGATGCCGATGAAGGAAATCGGAATGAGCAGTACAATGGCCAGGGCCTGACGCAGTGATTCGAAGACGATGGCACAGATCAGGTAGATCAGCAGGATCAGGGGAAGTACCAAGCCGTAGGTGCGTTTTTCCTCACCCCGGTAGCTGTACGTATTGCGCTCCATGGCGTAGCCCAGGGGTAACTCCGGACGCGTGGCATCGAGGGTGGCGTCGAGGTGGCGGCTCCCGAAGCGACCACTGCCCGTGTATTCGAAGGCAAGCACCCGCAGGTACTGCTGATTCTCCTTGTGGATGGCCGAGCTGATCTTATTGCGGGTGATATCCCCCAGCGATTCGAGTTGCAGGGCAGCACCGGAACTGGCTGCAAACTGGCGGGTCTGCAGTTGGAAGCGGTCGCGCCCCCGCTGCTGATCGCCGACCAGGCGTACGGGCGTGCCGTCGGGGGTGGTGAGATCGGGGTATTCGGCCTGATTGAAGCGGCGAAGCACCTCGATGGGTTCCCCCGGTGATAAAGCATAGCGCGCCAATTGCCGGCGATCGAGTTCCAGGTCGAAGGCGTAGAGGTCGCGGGCAAACCAGCTAAAGTTGGCTTCGGTATCGACGTTGCGGACCCGGGGGTTCACTTGCAGGCGTTCCGAAAAGCGCTCACTGATGGCGGCCAGCTCGTCGAGGTTGTACCCGTACATTTGTACCCGGTACGTCGGAGGATTGGCGCCTCCCCCGGTGCTGAATCCCCGGCCGACGCCCGTAACGCTCCAGGTCACATTGCCGATATCGGACACATAGCTTTCGAGTCGGGCTTTGAGCAGGTAGGGAAAGGAACCCTCGTAACCCGGTTGGAAATAGATCGCCAACTGGCCCCGTTGGCCACTGTTCACCCGCGTCACGTACTGCTGCAATTGGGCATCGAAGCCAGAGAGGTACCCTTCGAGGAGCTGAAAGGCCCGATCGAGCTGATCGGCCGTTGCCCCCTGCTCCATGCTGCCGCGCACGTAGAGCACCGTTTCCTCCGGATCGCGGTAGTTGGCCCCTTCGTATACGTAGGTATAGAACAGGCGCAGCGTGCCGCCCAGCCACCGGTTCACGTGGGGGCGCAGGTCTTCCTGGTAGGTATCACTACCGATGCTGCGGTTGTACCACTCCCACCCTTCCACCTTGGCCGGTAACAGGAACACCGGCAGACCGAACAGCAAAATGACTACCGCAATCCACCATCCCCGAAACCGCAACAAAAAGTGGAGCAACGACTGGTAGCGACGCTGCCAGCGCACCTGACGGCGCAGAGCAGGGACCTTTTTGGCGAAAGCCACTACCCTACCCGATCCCTTACCGGGAAACAGCCCATCCATAATGGCCGGTACCAACCACAGGGCGACGAGCAGGGATACGCCCAGGTTGATCATCATCACTTTGGCAAAATCGGCCAATTTGTATTGCCAGCCTTCCGGCAAAAAGAAAATGACGAGGAGGGCCGACAAGGTAGTCAGGGTGGCGGCCAGGAGGGCCGGGAAAACACCCCGGTTGCCGTGGGTACGCACGTGGTGGGCCATGATGATGGTGTTGTCGATCATCATGCCGAAGGAGACGGTGATGCCAGCCAGGGCATACAATTGCAATTGCACATCGAGGTAGTAGTACAGAATGGCCGCCACCCCGAGGTTGGCCAGCAGACTGGTCACAATGAGGGTCAGGTAGCGCCAGGAGCGGTAGGTAGCTGCCGCAAAAAGCAATAGGATGAGCAGGCTGAGGCCGGTACGACGCTCGATCTTGGTGAGTTCATCGCGCAGGAACCGGGTGCGGTCATCCTCTAATTGCAAGCGGAAATTGTCGGGCAGATTCGGGGTGAGGCCGTCGCTTTGCTCCCGGATCCGTTGGGCCAGCTGGATGGTGTTGGCCCGTTGGTCGGCGTAGAAGAGGAGGCGCAAACTATTCTGTCCGTTGATCCGAAAAAACTGTCGGGCCGATTGTTCCCGTAACGCTGCGGAGGCCACATCGCCCAGATAGATCATGCGTCCCTCGTGGTTGGCAATGGGTATGCGATCCCAGTTGGTCTGGCCCGGAGCCAGGCGCACGTAGTACTGATCCCCCTGACTGCGGGCGTTGCCCAGGGCTCCCTCCCGGAAATGGCGGGTAAGTGCGGCCTGAAGGTCGGAGGAACTTAGATCGAGCGTCTGCAATCGCTGTTCGTCGAAGGTAATCACCCATTCCTGGCGGTTGCCCCCTTGCAGCTCCACCCGTTGCAGGCCATCGGTCACTGAAAAGACCGGCAGCAATTGGCGCTGGGCGAAATCGTAGAGGCCCGACGCATCGCGGGGACCGCTGAGGCTGTAGATGAGCACCGGCTGGTCGGAATCGTCATCGTCGGCCGCATTGACTTCCAGCAAGGGGTAGGACACGCCCTCCGGCAACTGCGGATAGATGCGGCGAACGGCCGAGGATAGCGAAAAACGAAGCAGATCGGGATCGGTCCCTTTTTTGAGGTCGACGGTAATATACCCATCTCCGTTGCCCGACACCGAATACAGTCGATCGATACCCTGGACCAGGCTAAAGGACGCCTCCAGGGGCGCGGTCACTTCCTGCTCGATCAGCAGGGGACCGGCCTGCGGCCAGCTGTAGGAAACCCGCAGACTGACTTCCTGAGGCTGGGGCAATAAACGCAGGGGCAGACGGGGCACCAGCGCAAAACCAATCAGCGCCAGAACGGTAAAAACGATACGGATCGAAAAGGACTGGGGCATGAATGGTAATTGGGGTAATGTTGGTATAATAAGGAATTTGTATATCAAAACCCATCCCCGGCCCTTCCCTTTGGTAAGGGAAGGGTGACGTTCAATTCAGGGACGTTATGTCTATAATACACACGTGCACTCGAACCACCGCTTCCCTCCCTTCACAATAGGAGGGACAAGAAGGTGGGTTTTCACGTTTAAAACCCATCCCCGGCCCTTCCCTTTGGTAAGGGAAGGATGACGTTCATTTCAGGGACGTTATGTCTATAATACCTACGTACACTCACATCACCGCTTCCCTCCCTTCCTAAAGGGAGGGACCAGAGGGTGGGTTTTCACATTTAAAACCCATCCCCGGCCCTTCCCTTTGGTAAGGGAAGGGTGACCTTCATTTCAGAGACGTTATGTCTAAAATACCTACGTGCACCCGAACCAATGCTTCCCTCCCTTCACAATTGAAGGGACAAGAAGGTGGGTTTTCACGTTTAAAACCCATCCCCGGCCCTTCCCTTTGGTAAGGGAAGGGTGATGTTCATTTCAGAGACGTTATGTCTAAAATACCTACGTGCACCCGAACCACCGCTTCCCTCCCTTCCTAAAGGGAGGGACCAGAGGGTGGGTTTTCATCACCACTCAGGTATCAAAATAGTATAGACCAGTTGTTATTCATCTGCGGGGGCATCAGTATTTTCGTTGGTACTTTTACCTAAAATACACATAATCAGCAATGACAAAATAATTATGAAGGAGTAATCACTCCCACTCCACATAAATAGGCCGAAACCGCAGGTGCTCTTCATCGGGCAGGTATTTATCCAGGACTGCCACGTAAATGGCCTCGGGTCGGAAGAAAAAGGCATAACCCAACTCAACCGGAAGCTCCACCTCTGCCACTAATTCCAGATCCATATTGATCAGGGAAAGACTAAGCTGTCCACTATTTGCAATAGTATTGTACTGAGATTGGTACCGAACATACAAATTACGATAGGGATCATACTGAATGGGGTAAAAACCACTCGCAGAATTAAAAGCTTCCATTTGTTCCATTGCATTAAGTACGGTAGGATCCGATTCCGGAAAGAACGTTGATGGAATGGTAACTACCTCCACCTTACCATCAACAAGACGATACACCTCGTCGTGATATCGAAAATTATATACCACCGTATCGCCGTGTACATCTACCTGGGGATACCCATTACCCGTTACCCAAATCGTATGCATATTCTCCACCACTTGTTCTGGATACTTTACCGGTAAAGGTTCAAATAAATGAGTTTTGACATTGTACTTGACTATAGCGTGGGGATTTTCCAGGTAATAGGCGGGATCTTTACTAGATATATCCTTGCGAATAAAATTTAGATACAAAAAGGAATCAGCAGCTTGATGAGAACTTAGATTGCTGTTATTCACCGTATATAATAGCTTGTAGGTACTTACCATTGCACTACTGTCATCATTAAAACGGAGCCAATCAGATCGATCAACTACCTCTCCGTTTTCATTGATGCAGTAGAAGGTGGAATTAAATTCCGTATACAATAGATTATCAATTAAGAAAAACCATGAAATGGTACCTACAGCATCAGGTCCCTCTTGGGCTATCGGGATACGTGCCACACTATCTTGGTTTTCAATTCCATATAATTCGATACAGTTTTCGTATCGATTGAAGTATCCGATTACATCCTTTCCATACCAACTGCCTACATTGAACGTGAAATGGTTCGTTGCGCCCCCTTTCATTAATGGAATGACAAGTTCTTCTTCCCCGAAGGTGACTTTCGCTTTGGGGGTTACATCTTCCTGGCAGCTCTGTAGAGCAAGCAAGCAGATCAGTGTCAGGGTGATTCGGTGGGGATGGAGCATAGTTGGGTCTGGAATTTGAATGGTTTTAACAAATCGCGAGATTAGGCATAGACTACTTCGAAAACGCGAGGGTTTGACCTCCTGGTATAGGGTAGCAGGTAGAGAGTATAAGGATTAAAGCATGTAATTCTACCTTAATTCCTGCACTTTACACGACGTTAGGTGTTGATATTCATTTATTTAGCAACAGCTTAGCCTGCCAACCTGACGTTAATTAAACATCGCCTCATCAAACCTCACCTTTACAATAATCGGGTTCTCATAGCCGGAACCCTCGGGATATTTTTCCAGGAGTTCTTTTATGGGAGCCTTCAACTGTTCGTCGTATTTATCCGAAGCAACTACCTTTTTGGCGTCAGCATAGAAAGCATCATTTAGCATTAATGGGTTATAGGTAAAACCCTCCTCGTCAATATCGAAAAAATTAAATAGCCAGTAGGTACAAATCAGTGATCTGTTTTCTACATCTTTGAAATCAAGATAGCGTTGAATATTTTTATTCCTATTCCAGATAATGACTTTATCTGGCCAAACCAAAAGATTAAACCAAATATTATTATATATCGAAAACATACCCACAGGAACAATGACATTCCTCTCCTCTGGCGTTGTCAACTTTTCTACCTCCGGGTGAGTACTTCTACCGAACAATTCTGATCTATCGGTAATCGAAGTCAATGAGGTTCTCCCTTCACCGAGTAAGGCGTATGGTTTCAAATCGTTGCCCGTAGAATAGTAGATCGTGTCCGTAAAACCTACGTTCACAAATAAAGTATCCCCATACACATACATATTATCCTGGGTTGCAACCCAATTAAATCCTTTCTGACGGGTAGGAACTCCGGATCCAATGAGTTCAAACGTTGAGTCGCTGTATATTTTTACTTTTTCTAGTTCTGAGTAACTTGAAATCAAATACAGTTTGGAATCAAAATGGGCTATGGAATAGGCGTGATGATCCAGATTTATTCCTTCCTGAATTGTCCCGTCTCCGTCCAGATCATAAACAACCACCTTTTTTTGATGAAAATCCAGTAAAAAAAGACGATTTTCTTGCTCGTCGTAGGTCACATCCATCAGGTTTGAAAACTCTTTCGGCCCCTCCCCCGTTGCTACTACCCTTTTTAGGTATTGTCCTTCCGTATCAAAAAAGAACAGGGCTGATCTCTTATAGCATTGTACAACGTAGGCATCGTCCAATTTTATGATTTTTTTAATATCATTTAGCAGAACACCCTCTTTTTCTTCTAGCGGGATGTACTCCAACCTATCGACATACTCTAACAGATCGAACGGTGAATAATTCGTGGTCGGATTTATCACCAGTGTATTACTTGTATCCGTTTCCTGAGTGCATCCGCACAGGTAGCCTACACAAACTAAGAAAATGGAATATTTGAGCATCTTTTGGGGATTTTGGGAATGAAATACTTACTGCAATTTTGGATCAATATTAATTTGTAGCAACTCCAGGGATTCGGACTTATTTTGTTTTAAGAAAAGCACTTCGCCGGTGGGGGTGTTTTTTGAAAACCAAACAGTCGGAGAAGTATCGTTATCAAGGGAAAAAGTAAGTGTAGCCGATTTTGACAGTTGATAGTCCAACGCCAGATCAGCCCGACTGGCTTGATCCGACTGGCAGCCAATGCTTAGTGCGACGAGTAAAATCCACAGAATTCCACCCAAAACCTTACTAGGTTGCAGGGACATTCGCGAAAGGGATGAATGAATAACGGAAGTAGCATTCATAAAGAAACCGGGGTTTAGCCGTTCGTATTAAAACTCTGATGCTCATTCCCGGCAATTTGGTGGGTGGTTGTGCTTGAATTTTTACCGTGAGGTTGACAGACTGATTTTTTTGCTAAACGCCTAATATCACAACCTCACGCCGTATATAGTAGAGGATATTAGGTTGTAAGACTTGCTTTATACCCACTACCCTGTACCTGAAGGCATACCACCAGATATTTTTCATCCGGGGTTCGGCTGACGCTCACCCCTCAAATGATAATCAAGGACTTAAGCCCACTGAGCGATAGTCGAAGTGGACACAAAAAAGAGTTTTGTCTAGCTGTATGCCTTGCCTGCCTGCAGGTATGCCTTCAAGACCGCCGATAATGTGTGCAGGTGGTGGGGCAAGCAGTGACCTTGGACCTTGGACCTTGGACCATAAATACCATTCACGTTGTATCCTTTTTTTTGCGAGATAATTCTTCACCTCCCCTCTACCTCCATAAACGCCTTTCCCGGCTTAAACTTCACCAGGACCGGATTTTCAAACGCAGGGTCGCCGAAGTATTCGCCCAAACCAGTCTCGGCTGCGCTGCGGATGGGGTGGTCAGTTGGTAACTCAATAATTCCTTCGTACCAATTTTCCGTAGGCAGAAATCCCATGTAAACATACCCGTCCTCATCCTGATACTTGAATGAAGGATAAGGAACACCAGTCAATAAACGGATTTCATCCAGGTAGCGATTTTCGTCGACTAATACAGATTCTTCTTTTTGATAATCGTAAATAATGAAATGACCTACAGGGTTTTGAAGTCTGATGATCCATTTTTCATTGACAGCAGAAACATATCCTGCAGTTATAAAAGTATGTTCTATTTGTTTACTGGCTTCGGGGTCTCGACTAAAGAAGGCGTCGATTAATACGTTTGAATTAATATTGGCAACCGACGTTTGCATATTCCCAATGACAGCAAAAGGTTGAAATACACCATGACTTGCCAGATAAATAGTGTCCGAAAAGCTGCCGTTGAGAAACAATTGCTCTTGAAAAAGCAAAAATGGCTGAATGGAGCTAATCAAATTAAAAGGAGGCTTAGCAGCTATGGAGGTATTCAAATCAGAAAAGTCCAGATTTTTCGCAGATTTTATGAAGCCGTCAGACGAACCATTTGTTAATATATACAGGTAATCCTTACCCATTTCCATGGCAAAGGGAGCAAATTCAAAAAGCCACTCTTTAGTAAATGACCTTTGAGATAGGTCATATTGTAATACTTTCCCGAGTTCATTATCAGAAATCATAAGGTAGGATCCAAATACAATGACATCCTGTAACGAACTAAATTCCAAGGGCCCTGACCCTGTCGAGCCAATCCGGAATTGAAACTCACCTGAACGATCAAACACGTAAACGGAAGATCGTCCATAACATAAAATGATAAGATAATCCTCCTTGATGAGCATTTTCTTTATTTCTCCCAAGAAAACGTTTTCACCTGAACGAAGTGGTATAAATTCCAACTCTGAAACATCCTGATTAATGGTCTGTCCTCGTTCCAGGTTTTCTGGAATTACTTTTTTGAGTACTCCCTCTGCTGAATCTACCATCTGGTCTTCGGCATTACAACTGAGAAGACTCACTAATAGGACTAGAAAAACAGGGTTGGGAAAAAGGCGTTCTGACATAAACAACAGAATAAAATACCGGGGAATTTACCTCTCCTAATATACGAAAATAAGCAGGGAAAAACCAGGTTTGTCTAAGGCATGTACAAATGTTAATGACCATTACTTCTTGATTTTCCATTAAGCACCTCTTCCCTACTACTTTACATCTTCATTCATACTGAAGCTGTAAACAGTATCATTAATGGATAAAAGAACAAGAGTATTCATAATATCTCTCCAGCATTGGATCATCCTTAATTGATAAAGACCATGTATGGATGATCAATGCTAAAATTGGTGAGCATCCCAAAAAAACCTTAAAAGATATGAATTCCCGTCTTATCCTCCACCGCACCATTTTAAGTGAACTCCTACTCACTCCCGCTCCACATAAATTGGACGAAAACGTAGGTGGTTTTCATCGGGCAGGTATTTATCCAGGACTGCCACGTAAATGGCCTCGGGTCGGAAGAAAAAGGCATAACCCAACTCAACCGGAAGCTCCACCTCTGCCACTAATTCCAGATCCATATTGATCAGGGAAAGACTAAGCTGTCCACTATTTGCAATAGTATTGTACTGAGATTGGTACCGAACATACAAATTACGATAGGGATCATACTGAATGGGGTAAAAACCACTCGCAGAATTAAAAGCTTCCATTTGTTCCATTGCATTAAGTACGGTAGGATCCGATTCCGGAAAGAACGTTGATGGAATGGTAACTACCTCCACCTTACCATCAACAAGACGATACACCTCGTCGTGATATCGAAAATTATATACCACGGTATCACCGTGTACGTCCACCTGCGGAGAACCAAGACCTGTAACCCAAATTGTATGTATATTCTCCACTATCTGTTCCGGGTATTGCACGGGTAAGGGATCAAATAAATGCGTACTGGTATTATATTTAACGATAGCGTGTGGATTATCCAGGTAATAGTCAGGATCATCCATGGGTTTATCCTTGCGAATGAAGTTGAGGTATAAAAAAGAATCCTGAGGTTGATGTGCACTTTGATTATTGTTAAATAAAGCATACCAAAGCCTGTAGGCTTTCACAGCCTCACTTGAATCATCACTAAAACGCATCCAATCTGATTGATCAACGACCTCACCCTCATCATTGATGGCATAGAAGGTGGAGTTAACATTTGCGTATAAAAGATTATTAATAAAAAAGAGTTCAGATACGGCTCCTATCGCATTAGGCCCTTCTTGCTCAATCGGAATTCGGGCCACACTATCCTGATTTTCAATTCCGTATAATTCAATACAACTTTCGTACTGATTATAATACCCAAGTACTTCTTCACCATACCAATTGCCCACGTTTAGAACCCTGTAGGCTATTGTGCCCCCCTGCATTAAAGGAATCACCAGCTCTTCTTCCCCGAAGGTGACTTTCGCACCAGAGGTTACTTCTTCCTGGCAGCACTGTAGGGCTAGCAAGCAGATCAGAGTTAGGGTGATTCGGTGGGGATGGAGCATGGCTGGGTTTCAACTTGATAAACCAATTCTTAAAATCAGGGACGACAACAATTTGGGCTTTCGCCCAAAAATAGAATCGTCTATTCCGAAACAGGGTTAATTTTCAATTGTAGCAACTCCAGGGATTCGGACTTATTTTGTTTTGAGAAAAGCACTTCACCGGAGGCGGTAATATCCAATAATCTGTAAAAAGATGAATCTTGGGCTGCTAATACAAATTCAGAAAAAGCCCCCGTATCCAGATCAAGGACCCGATAGTTGGTGGTGAAAGTATTGGGATAGGTACGGGCACACTTCACTTCAACGTGGTGAAGTATGTTCTCATGTATTTGAAACCCAGTAATAAAGTCGTTACTGACTTGTCGGATTCGCTCTCGTTGATCCAGTAAACTATATGGATCCGTAATGATCGGATCATTTGGTTCCAAGTGTATCAGATTTTCCCGGAAAGCATCGGAGGCCGGTAAGGCTATATTGGCATTCAGATCTCCCTCGAACGTGTATCGTAAAATGTGGCGATTCCCAAGAAAATACGTATAAATATGCGAATCAGAAACGGCGCCCGCTGACATCCGGCCGTAAACGGTAAAAATAGGTCCGGGTTCGTAAAATGAGGCAGGATATTCTCCAAATATATTGTGTACGTTGGCCTCCGTATCCGTAATTATAAACGCTCCAGCCGATCCTTTATGTTTTCCCAACTGATTTAACTTGTCATTTGGGTTTCTGATCTGTAAGAGAAACCGCATCCCCTCTTCCGTTGATTCTTGCTTAGGGATCATTAAAAATGGATGAGCAGTAATACCTATTTCGGGTGGTGAAGTCCACTCCCAACATCTTTGGTATGTCAAATCTGAATTGAATTGACACATCATGGCGCTGCCAAAAGTCAACAATTCATTGGAGTTGACTGAGAAGTTGTAAAAGGATCGGCGGTAATTGGGTATTCTTTGGCTGAAAAATACTTTGTTTGGCGAATCACTTTCATGATATTTCCACGTCATAATGAAACCATCATTTTCTCCCTTATGGTTTTGTCCTCTGCCCTGAAAAAATAAAACCGAGTCGAGTAGCTGAGCATTTTCGATACCAGACAAGCGGAATGGCCAATTGTCTAGTGGGACCGTTCGATAAAATACAGTGTCTAAATGGAAGGCATCTGCTGCAAAAGGCAACGAAATATCCTGGACTGGTGACTGACAGCTGAAAAGCCATAAAGTCATTCCCAAAAAAGTCCAAAAATTACCGTTATGCATTCTTAGGTCGTTAATCATTCTGGTGTTACTGACTTTTCTTCCAACGTAAAAAGATCGAAACGTAGTTCCGCTTCCGTGAAAGTTGGATCGTGTACATTATTTCTGGGCATGTACAAGCCTTCCTTCCCCACAAAACAAGAAAAAATACCGTAGGTCTCGCCGGGTAACTCCTTTTTGGCAATCAATTGGAAGCTGGTATCAATGACCGTAATTTCAATAGGTTGATGGTCAAAAGCATAAAAGGAAGTGTGCGCTATAGGATCAAAACGAATGGGTAAACGGGCTATTCGATAATAAACGTATCGGTAAGGATCATAAAATAATTTTACGTAAAGTTTGTTTTCCACAATTTGCTTAATATCATTATCTCTGGACCCGCTTGGTAAAGGCTCAATATCAATTTGATTAGATAATCCACGAATTGTTTGAAGTTGGGCCTCCCGAGCACCTTCTTTCAATACCACCAATTCATTTAAAGCAGGCCAATTGTACACCCAATATTCTTGGTGCCCCTTGACCCTTGCGAGTATGAATGACCATAGACTCCAATTTGAGAAGTGGTACTTTTTAGGTAGAGTAATAGGTTTTGAATAGTGCGTACTATCTGTTAGATTGTAATAATGATCCCATAGGTAACCCCTATCTGGTCCCATCAATTCTTCAATGCTGAAAATGGGATAAGTAACATAATGCAATGAATTCTTCTCTAAATAGACCGGCGCACTTGACACTGCAACTGGGTTCGTTTCTGTTTTGCCCTGAGCAGTTTTAAACAGGTTATTTGAGATTATTTCTCCAGAAAAATTGGTCAATACACTATTGTAAATAAAATTTTTACTGGCAAATAAGAGAGAATCCTTCCCAACAATCGAAATACCAATGACTTCAGCAATAGCCCCAGGCCCTTCCCTGGGAATTTGAATGGAACGGATCTGCTTACCCGTTTTAACATCAAAAACAACACAGCCATTGATGTATTTATTGAGCAGAAAAACCCACTCCTTACTCTTATCCGAATAGTACTGGGCGATGTAAACAGTCGGAGAAGTATCGTTATCAAGCGGAAAAGTAAGCGTAGTCGATTTTGACAGTTGATAATCCAATGCCCGATCAGCCTGCCGGGTTTGGTCTGATTGGCAGCCGGCACCCAAAGCTGCTAGTATAATCAACAGGATTCCCCGCAACAGCTTGGTGGATTCCAGGAATGTACGCGGAAGGTGCGTATCAATAACGTGGATAGCATTCATAAAGAAACCAGGGTTTAGCCGTTCGTATTAAAACTCTGATGCTCATTCCCGGCAATTTGGTGGGTGGTTGTGCTTGAATTTTTTGTTTGGGTAAAATTCTTAGACCATAGACCTTGCCTGCCTGCAGGTATGCCTTCAAGGCCGCCGAAACCATATGCAGGTGGTGGGGCAAGCAGTGACCTTGGACCTTGGACCTTGGACCATAAATACCATCCACGTTGTATCCTTTTTTGAGAACGAGATATTTCTTCACCTCCGCTCCACCAAAGTAATTCGAGGGGACTACTACTCACTCCATCTCCACATATATCGGCCGAAACCGTAGGTGGTTTTCGTCGGGGAGGTAATCAGGTTTAACAGCTGCATAAATAGCCTCTGGACGGAAGAAGAAAATTGGATTTAGATCATTGGGGAGTAGAACTTCATCTATTTCTTCTAAACTTGAGGAGAGTACAGTTAAACTAGGCTGTTGTTCAGTTGAAATGGAGTTGACTTTCATTTGAAATCGGATATACAAATTTCGGTATGGGTCATATTGAACTGGAAAAAATCTATTAATTGACCTAAACGCTAGATTTTTATCCATTGCATTGAGCGCCTTTGGATCAGATTCAGGAAAAAAAGTAGAAGGAATTGTTTTTTCATACAGTTCCCCATTTATAAGGCTATATATTTCATCATGTAATTGAAAATTAAAAACCAACGTATCTCCTTGAACATCCACTTGTGGACACCCGTCACTAGTATAACCTATCGTATGAATATTTTCTACAACTTGCTTTGGGTAGGAGAAAGATACGGGTAAAAAACTGTGATCTCTATAATTATATCGAACTATTGGATAGGGGTTTTCCAGATAATAAGCAGGATTACTGTTATCGATATCTCGTCGGATGAAATTTAAATAAAAAAATGAATCTTGCTCTTGGTAAGAAGACTGGTTATTATTGGACGTTGTAAATTGTAACCTATATGCTTTAACTAAGGCATTTTCAGATGAATCCAAGCGAGACCATGGTGATTTATCAACAATCGCTCCATTCCGGTCTAAAAGAAAAAAACTTTGATTACAATGAGTAGCAATTTTATTGTTTATCAGATAAAACTTACCAATATCACCAACTGCATCAGGCCCCTCCTGACGTATTGGGATCATTAAAACACTATCTTGGCTTTCAATACCATAAAGTTCAATACGCTTCTCAAAATAATTATAATAGCCAATGACATCTTCTCCCTCCCAAACACCTGTACATAGGTTTGGGAAAGCTACAATACCACCTTCCATTAGAGGGATAGTAAGCTCATTCGTTCCAAAAAAGATCTTTGACTTTTGACTTAAATCCTTTTTACATCCGAATAAAAAAAGATAGAAAAACAAACAAATAAATACATTTAAAAACTTATACATGGGATATTTTTTTGTGCCGATAGGACGATTTCCCCTATCGACACATAAAAATTAAGCACAAGGCACATCAACTATTCGTTCTTGATTTCCATTGCATACATCAATAGTCACTGCATAACTCCCACAAAGGCAATTTTGTTGGTATTGAGCTGCGAAATCATCATAATCATCACAAATAAAAAAAGTACCCCCACAAGCTTGTAAATTAGTTATTGGCACAAAAGCACCAATTGCTAAAAATGATAGAACAACTAAAAACTTTTTCATCGTTATTGGTTTAATATCCACCCCCTACTCTCTTCCGGCTTTTCGGGATCCGCCACCGACCTTGGCCATATGTCTCATCACAAAAGTAAAGGGTCTGAGAATAAGATGTTGCACCCTTTTGCACATTGTTGCACTGTTTTGCACATTTGGGAAACCGGATCTTTCCAAACATCGTATTTACGAATTTTTCTTCGTCGGATTACCCAGGGCCTGATAAATTCTTTCCTGATCTTTCGGGCATACGGAGCCCCTCGGCAGTTGAATACCGACTTGCTCCAATCGTTTCTGTAAGGTATTACGGTGCCAGCCGTATTCAGCGGCCAGTTCCTGCCGGGTTTTAGCCCGGGTAGGAGATGGTGGGTTGAGGGGCATAGTGTCTCGGGTTTAGATTATCAATACACACTTAATATACCGAATTCTTTTTTTATTTACACCATTTCACGACCTTATGTGCATCCTTAAAAAAGGACAAAGGAAGGCATCGAATATCCCTCTTTAACCCAAACACTAAGTCACTTTATGTTGCATATAATTATCGATCAATGACTTACAAACAATAAACCCGAACAGGATTGCCAATACGTGTATTCTTGAACTCAAGAAATACTAGGACTATTCCTAGTCACTACTAGTATTTACACCAGGTAATAAATAGCACATGAAAACAACCCCGTTATATATTATATGTATAGGTCTGCTGACCGTCTCCTGTCAGGTTTCGGAGCCACCCTCGGAGGAGGCCATCGAGGAGATGTCGGTCGGGTCCCCTACTCCGCCGCCCATTGCCGTCACGGTCGCGGAAAGCCGTCGGCAGACATTCGCTCTTACCCGCTCCCTGAGCGGCACCCTGGAAGCAGCCCGGCAAATGCGGGTATTCAGCGAACTCGGCGGCGCCATCGATTCCCTGCCCGTGCGGGACGGCAGCTACGTCGATGCTAATGGCCTGATCGCCCAACTCGACGAGCAAGCCCTGGAACTGGAACTGCAACAGGCCCGCCTGGCCATGGACCGGGCTATGGTCGAAAAAAAGGATATGCTGATCTCCAACGGCGGTGACCCCGAGGTCGATACCTCCGTCGCCCCCGGCCGGCTCGACCTCATCCTCACCATGAGTGGATTCCGCGAAGCGGAGCAGGAGATCGAGCGCGTCCAGTACCGCAAACAACGCTCCGCCATCCGGGCTCCCTTCGCCGGTCTGATCGCCGACCTGCAAGTGAAACCCTACGAACGCATCTCTGCCGGGGCCGAGCTCTGCCAACTCATCGATCCCTCCAGTTTTGAGGCCGTATTTCTATTGTTAGAACAGGAAGCACTTCAGCTCCGCATCGACCAAAGGGTGCAGGTACAACCCCTCACCCCCGAGCGCGCGGCTATCCCCGCCCGCATCACCATCATCAATCCCACCGTGAACGAGGATGGCCTGGTGCGTGTCCAGGCCGCCCTCAGCAACCATCGCCAAACCCTCTTCGAGGGCATGAACGTGCAAGTCACCATCGAACAGCAGATCCCCAACCAGATCGTCGTCCCGGTGGAGGCCGTAGTCCAGCGATCGGGCCGCCCCGTCGTCTTCGTCTACCAGGGATCGGAAGGACGCGCCAAATGGAATTACGTCACCATCGCCTACCGCAACGAATCCCACGTCGCTATCAGCGAGGGCATCGCTCCCGGCGATTCGGTCATCGTGGAGGGGAATTTGACCTTGAGTCATGATGCGAGAGTTTCTTTGGAAATGATGAATGTTGAATGATAAATGCTAAATTATTTACCAACCAGACATTCATTCCATTCAACATTCATCATTTAGCATTCAACATTTAGCATTTAGCATTTAACATTTAGTGTATGCTTCACTTCCTCATCCATCGCCCCATTGCCGTACTCCTGAGCTTCCTGGCCGCCCTGGCCCTGGGGTTGCTGGCAGGTAGGACGTTGCCGGTTTCCCTGTTGCCGGATATACCCATTCCGCGGATCAGCGTACAGATCCAGTACGAAGAATCGGCCGCGCGGGAATTGGAGCAAACCATCGTTCAGCCACTGCGGGCGCGCCTGATGCAGGTGGGCGGACTCGAGGATCTGCGGTCCACCACCCGGGACGGGGCCGCCACCATTGAACTGTTCTTCAAATTCGGGGTGGATACCGATCTGGCATTTCTGGAGGTGAACGAGCAGCTCGACCGCACCCTCGGACAATTGCCGCGCGACCTCACCCGGCCGCAGGTGATCAAAGCCAATGTGTCGGATATTCCCGTATTTAATGTGTTGGTGCTGCCCAGGCAGCCATTGACCACGGCCGAAGAGCGTCTGCAGTTGGCCGAATTCACCCGCAATACCATCAAGCGGCGCATTGAGCAACTGGCAACGGTGGCCTTCGTGGACCTGAGCGGATTTGCCGAACCCGAGATCCGCGTGTATCCGCGCTACGAAAAACTGCGGGCCCTGGGCATTCCCACCGACCGGATCGCCCAACTCATCCAGGTCAACAACCTGAATCTGGGCAGCATCCTGCTGCAGGATGGCTACTTCCAGTACAATTTGCGGTTCCGCTCGGGCCTGCGCACCGTGGCCGATATCGAAGACCTCTATTTTCAGCACGAAGGCCGCACCCTGCAGCTGCGTGATATTGCGGAAGTTACGCTGGGGGCTCTCGATCCGCGGGGTGTCTTTCTGCACAACGGGCGGGAGGGCATTGCGCTGACCGTACGCAAGCAGGCCGATGCCCGCCTGTTCGACCTGGAAAAGGAATTCCGCACCCTCCAGGATGCCCTGGCCGAAGAATATACCGATCTCGATTTTGTACGCACCAACGATCAGACGACCCTACTGCGGGTTTCGATCGACAACCTGCTGAGCAGCTTGCTGTACGGAGCTGCTTTTGCGTTTATCATCCTCCTGTTGTTTTTCCGGGAATGGCGGTCCCCCATCCTGATCGCGCTGGCCGTACCGGCGGCCCTCGTGCTGGCCCTGCTGGGCTTCTATTTTCTGGAGCTCTCGGTCAACACCATCTCCCTGGCCGGACTGATCCTGGGCGTGGGGCTGATGATCGACAACAGCATCATCGTCATGGAGAACATTCGGCAGCAACGGCGCATGGGTTATCCGCTCGCCGAAGCCTGCGTACGGGGAGGCAACGAGGTGATCCGGCCGCTGATCAGTTCGGCCCTCACCACCTGCTCCGTCTTTTTGCCGCTTATCTTTTTGAGTGGACTGGCGGGGGCTTTATTCTACGACCAGGCGGTCTCCATTGCACTGACGCTCACCACCTCCCTGGTGGTCGCTTTTCTGTTTTTGCCCGTGGTGTATCGTTTGCTGTTGCAAAAAAAGCCCGCCCCGCAGGAAGCCGAAAGCAAAGGCTACGGCGGATACATCCGTTCGGTAGACCTGGCCTTTCGCGGACGCTGGCTGGTATTAGCCCTGTTTCTGGGTACGGTGATCGGCGGTTACTTTCTGGCTCGTGACTTGCCGACCCAGCGTTTCCCGCAACTCAGTCGGGAAGCCCTGGCGGTCGATATCAACTGGGGTACGCCCATCGATCTGACCGAGAACCGTCGGCGTTGCCTCACCCTGCTAAACGCCCTCGACACGCTTCCGCAAGCCTCCGATGTGTACGTGGGCGAAGAGCAATTTTTGCTGGAAAGCACCCGCCAGGCCCTCAACGAAGCCCGCCTGGTGCTCTATGCCCGTGAGGGAGTGGCTTTAGCGCAAATCGAAGCACGATTGCAGCAGTTTTTGGCGGAAGCCTACCCCAAGGCCGTAGCCCGGATCACCCCACTGGCCAATGTCTTCGACCAGATATTCGGTGCCTCCGACGCGCCCCTGGTCGCCCAGATCCAAATGGACGAATCGCGCCAATGGAGCCGGCAAGCACTGCTCGACCTGTTCCAGCCCTGGTTTGGTCAGCGCGGCCTGCCCCTCGAACTCCCTCCCGATCAGGTGCAATACGAGCTGGTGATCGATACCGAAACGGCCCTCCGCTACGGGCTCACCTACGAGCAGATATACCAACGGCTGCTGGCGCTCTTCAACCGGGCCGAGATCGACGTGCTGCGGCGCTCCGACCGCTTTGTCCCCATCCTCTTCGGGGAGGAACCCGCCAACCTGCGGGCCCTGCTCCAGCAAGCCCGGCTGCGCAATGAGGAAGGCCGGGAATACCCGCTGCCCACCTTTGTGGAACTGCGCAAGGGTACTTCCTGGTGCAGCATCACGGCCGATCGCCGGGGGGAACACATCGCCCTCGACCTGCCCGCCTACCGACCCGAGTACCTGGATGGCATGCGCAGCCTGCTGGCGCCCATCCCCGGTCTGACCCCCCACTTTACCGGTCAGTACTACGCCAACCGGGAACTACAGGGCGAACTGCTCTTCATCCTCCTGATCTCGATCGGATTGCTTTACCTGATCCTCGCTGCTCAATTCGAGAGCCTGCGTCTGCCCCTGGTGGTGATCCTGACCGTCCCGGTGGGTCTGGCCGGTTCCGTGGCGGCCCTTCACCTGGGCGGTCAGTCGCTCAATCTGGTATCCATGGTCGGCATGATCGTAATGGGCGGCATCGTCGTAAACGACGCCATCCTGAAGGTCGATATGATGCGCCGGTTCGCCCGCGACCTGCCGCTGGTCGAGGCTGCTCACCGCGCCGGCATCCGCAGGCTCCGCCCCATCCTGATGACCACCTTCACCACGATCCTGGCCGTGCTCCCCATCCTCTTTTCGGAGGGCCTGGGCGCCGAGCTCCAACGCCCACTGGCCTGGGCCATCATCGGCGGCCTGAGCGCCGGAACGGTAGCGAGTGTGTATTTGATTCCGTTGTTGTTTCAGATTTTTGCAAAACGAAAATGATGAATGATGAATTACGGCTTTCGCCAAATGCTAATGCTCAGTGCTCGGTGCTCAATTAAGGCTCTTCATTTTGGCTTTCGCCAAAAAACAGCAATATCAGCCCACCCACTTTAGAAAAATCAGAAATCGGCACGCCTTCGCCACCACCTACACACCGTTTCGGGGGTCGTGGAAGGCTACGGCGGCCAGGGAAGTCAGAAGTTAGAGATCAGAGGTCAGAAGTGGATTGGTGCGTGATCCTTCCCTGGCCACCGAAGCCCAGCATAGGTGTGCTGGATCGCGGATCAAGATCCATTACTGAGTCACTGTTTTCAGGACCTCGGAGAGGTCCAATATTGGTAGTAGGAAAGGCATGAAAACTTCCATCGACCTTGGAGAGGTCGCACCTTTCGACTCGTCTATTTTACCTCTTTTCGTTTTCTCAAAGACCTGCACAAAACTGCTAACTCTTGACCTTTGTGCTTTCAGCGAGATCTGTGCGACCTCTCCGAGGTCGTTTCAAATTTATGGCATTGTGCATTTCTAATAAGGTGCGATCTCTCCGAGATCGTCCTCTCTGTGCCTCCATTAAACCCCTTGTCAAAATAAAAGATCATTGATTCTTGACCTGCGACACCGGAGGGAGAAGGGCTACGTTTATTCGGATAAAGGGAACTGTCTCTTCGGTCCCTGCAGTCTCTTCATGTCGCTCCAGTCGCTCCAGTCTCTGCAGTCGCTTCATTCTCTCCGGTCCCTCCCTGTCCTACTACCAAATACCCAATACCAGGTACCTGCACTAAAAATACTGCCCAAACCCAAACACCACGCCCCGCTCTCCGGGCTGGTACAGATCGAAGCCGTAGTCGATGCGCAGCACGGCATTATGGGCTTTTTTATAGATGAAGCGAATGCCCGGACCCACGAAGTGCCGCAGAAATTCCGGATCGAACAACTCATCGAAGTCGCCGCCGGCGCTACGCCAGGCCCCCAGGTCAGAAAAGGCGACGCCCTGTACCGCCACCAGGTCCCGCTCGAAGAGGGTGTGGCGGTATTCGGCGTTGAAGACCAAGGTACCTGTGCCGCGGTCAATGCGGTTGCCCGCCCCGCGAATATTGAACCGGCTGTCGAGGACGAAAGGGGCAAAAGGCGAATTTAGATTGGTCGACAGCCCCAGCCGCAGACGCATGGCCAGGTTGCCACGCTGCCCCGTACGACGAAAGAAATGGAAGTCGTTGAGCATCAGGTTAAACCAGCTTCCATCGTCGGAATTGTAGACCGCCTCGACGGAGGTCGTATTGGAAAAGCCGTCCTGATAAAAATAGTCGTAGTTCACCCGGTCCAGGCGGTGGATCAGCTTGAACAGTCCTTTGGGGATCGTCAGTTCGTCCGGACCGGGCGGGTTTTCCAGGGGCTGGTCCGGTGTTTTGGCGTACCCCTCGATAAAATAATTAGCTCCAAATTGCAGGGAGTGCCCCTGAGTGAATTCGTAGGAGATGCCCACATCGAAACTCCAGTTGGTGTAGTTGTAGAAAACCGTGCCCTCCGGAAAAAACAGGGGCTCAGTAGAGGCATAGCGGTGAATACCGGCCAGCAGCCCCCACCGGCTGCCCAGCACGTAGGGCTGCTGAAAAAACACCTGGTAATTGCTGCGTCCGTCAATATTGCGGTAGGCCAGGGTCAGATTCATGCCCCTTCCCAGCAGGTTGATCTCACTGGCCCCAATCTCATACCAGGTATTGGAACGCACCCCGGTGACCGACACGATGGGAAACAGGGTCCAGGCTTCCTCGACCTCAATAACCAGTCCCAGGCGGTCTCTCGTCAAGGTGTCCAAGCGAAAACGGGCGTTGGCCACACTGTATAAATTGCGCAGGCGCTGAAGATCGGTGGCGACCCGCTCCAGGGAAAAAGTATCGCCCGGCGTAATCGAGATGAATCGCTCCAGATAGGTCGTATCGTTGCGTTGGCAGCCCTCCCACTGGACGTAGGCGATGGTTCCTTGCTGACTGCATACAGACAGAGGAAGAAGGATACTCAAACATAACAACCACACATACCGCATGTAACCGTAGACATTGTCTACAAGTTAAAACGAACCCCGAGATTATACGTTGCCGCCCGCCCCATATTTTGGGCCAGAAACTGATTGGAAAAATAGGTATAGGATAATTCCAGCTCCAGCTGACGGGTGAATTGGTACTTCGTGCCCACCCCGGCCTGCCAGAAGTAATCGTAATTCTCCTGCCAGAAGGGGGAATAGTTGCCCAGCACGTACAGCGTGGTTTGCGGATTGGGAAAATAGCTGTAGATCAGTGTAACCGGCGTAGACAGACGGTTCAGTCGGCCTTCCTCCTCCCGACCAATATCTTCCAGTAATAAATCTACCTCCGTAAAGAAGGAAAAATTGGTACCGATCGGAAAGTCGTTAAACACCTGTGTCCACCAGGTAGCGCCGTCCCAGTCGATAAAGGGCTGCTCACCCGACCGTCCGGCCAGGTCATCGCCGATGGGAAACCAAAAGGCACTCTGAATGGAAAAATTGGTCCACTGTGGTACCGGCGCAATCCGCACCTTAGGACCAAAGGTCGTTATTCCGGTACGACCGGCATTACCCAGCGCATTCAGGGGCGAATCGTTGGATGCCCCGTTGTGCACCGCCCGGTAACGCGCATCGAATCCCACATTCATCCGGTGACTGACCCCGTACAAAAAGCTGGTAATGGTCGTAAAGAAGGTGGAGCGATCGGTAAAATCTTCTCCGTTATTCCGCGTGCGCTGCGTGTAGAGGTTATTGAAGATCTTAGTCTCGGTCGTACCCTTGGGAATGGTCGACGACACTACGTAGCGGGCGGCATTATTCGCCGTAAGCCCCGGCGCAATGTCCTGCATGGTACCGTTCAGCGCCCAATCGTAAGTATAATAGCTGATGCGATAATCGGGCAGCAATGCTTTTTCGCGAAAGCGATTGATGAAATCAACGACTGCCTGCTGGCTTCCGCCAAAATCCGCAACGTACCAGCGAAAGATCTGGGATAATTCGTTCTCCCCCGTTTCCCTGTTCACGCGAATGAACTGCGGATCATTCATAGCCCGGCGCGTCTGCCGCTCCAACTGTGCCTCCAGCGTCTCGGGCCGGTAGGCTTCGGGGATGATGGGCGGACACCCCTTCGCCCCGCACACCAACACGAAGTGTAGTCGGGGATCGGGATATTCTTTCAGCAACACGTCTTTCTCCAACTCATTCAGCGTCATCGATTTGCCTCCGACCACGTGCCGTTTGCGATCAAAAAAACCGGCCACATCCTGCACCGACCCCACCGGGTAATTATCCACCACCCCTTTGATGGTCAGCAGATTGTAGGCGTTAATCAGGTACGCCTTCTGTTGATCAGGCGTCCATTTGGTATAATCCGTTTCATCGATCAGGTCCGCCAGCTCCTCAAAGGAAGGGTCGCTGGTTACGGCCTCATAATCAATAAGGCCATCGGTTACGTGCTTATGCAAAAAAGCATCAGCTTTCGCCAAAAAAGCTTCTTGTGCCCGCAACGCATACGTTCCGAAAAAAACAAACAGCAGCAGGAAGGTCAGTTGGATTTTCATAACTAATCAATTAGATGTATGGTACAGGGTATTAAGTAGAATGTATATGGATTTCAAACCTATCCGTGCTTCCTTCAGTTGCTCCCGCCCACGAGAAGGTGATTGTAGTGTCCGTGGGTAGACAGTTTGGGAAGTCAGAGGTTAGAAGTTTGAAGTTTGAAGTTTGAGGTTTGAAGTTTGAAGTTAGAAATTATAAGCCCACCTGCTTTAGCGGTGGGAATATGGTTCACGGTTCACGGTTCACGGTCCACGGTTCACGGTTCACGGTCCACGGTCCACGGTTCATGGTTCACGGTCCATAGGGCATTAAGCCCATCCACTTTAGTGGTGCGAATACCGAGCCTCAAATTCGTAAAAACCACTTTAGTGGTGATCCTTTTACCACTCAGGCACTGAAGGTCACCAAGAGCCATTGAGCATTCATCATTCATCATTCATCATTCATCATTGAGCATTGATAATCACTTACCTTCAAACATCCGACCCAATCAAACACCAAAAATTATCACCTCCCCCTGTAACCATTTCCCGTATCCACAGTATCCTCCCGTGAAAAAACAAAACACCCTATGATCCGCCGCCTGGGCAGCAAGAAAAAAGCAACCGACGACCCGTCTACCGCGACCGACGAGCAACTGATGGACCTGCTCAAAGCAGGGCACCGCCCCTCTGGTGGGATCCTGTTCGATCGCTACCACGTGAAGCTCTATCAGTTTTTCTGGCGGATGTGCCAGGACCGGAGTCTGAGCGAAGACCTTACCCAGGTCACCTTTGAGCGGTTGCTGCGGTACCGTAGCTCGTATCAATCGGGCCAGTCGGTGCGGACGTGGTTGTACCAGATCGCGCGACATGCGGCCTACGATCACTTTAAGAAAAACAAGCTGCGCATCTCGGACTTCACCGAGGCCGATGATCTGGGGCAAGCCGATCCCAACCATCGCCTGGAAGATGCCGATCAAAAAGCCCAGCTGCGGGAAGCCATGAAACAGCTTCGTCCCGAATTGCGGGAAGTACTCATATTGACCCGCTACCAGGGCATGCGCTACCAGGAGGCGGCCCAGATCCTGGATTGCAGCGAAGGCGCCGTCAAGGTGCGCGTACACCGGGCCATAAAAGAATTACGAACCGTTTTTTTTAACCTCGAAAACCAATCATCATGACCGACCAGGCACTCATTATTGCCTATCTGGATGGCACCCTGCCGGAAGAAGAGCGGAATCAGGTAGAAGCACGCGCCCGTCAGGATGCGGATTTTCGGGAATCCCTCGAACAAACCCGCACCCTCTTCGAACTCATGGACGAGCCCGAGATCGAAACGCCGCGTGAGCCTTGGGTAAACCGCACCCGGGCCCTATTTGAAGCCCAGGACGACCAGCGTACACGATTTATCCGTCCCTGGTATTCGGCAGCGGCGGTGGCCCTGGTGATCCTCGGCCTGTTCGGGGGGGTGATGTTCCAACAAAATAAAAACCAGGCGCAACAAATACAGGTGCTCGTGGACCAGGTCAGTCAGACGCAAAAATTGCTGGCCCTGTCCATGCTCGAGCAACCCTCGGCGGCCCAACGGATCAAGGCCATGAACACTATCGAACGCGAAATCACCCGACCCGACGATGAGGTAGTATCCGCCCTGATCCAACGCCTGCGCACCGACCCCCACGCCAACGTGCGTATGCGGGCCGCTGAGGCCCTGGTTACCATGGCCAGCCACCCCGATGTGGCGCCCGCTCTGGTCGATCAATTGAAAGAAGAATCGAACCCCCAGGTTCTGATCACCCTCATCGAAACGGTCGTCATGCTGCAAGCCAAACCGGCCGTACCGGCCCTCCAGGACATCACCAACTCCGACCAACAACCGGATGCGGTGAAGGAAAGAGCAGCGTACGGGATGGGGCAACTGCTTTGAAGTAAGAAGTTAGAAGTCAGAGGTCAGAAATCAGAAGTCTGAAGTCTGAAGTCTGAAGTTACCCTCAATTCATAATTGAGCACTGAGCATTGAGCACTGAGCATTCATGCCCGCCGAAGCCCGTACGGGCGAAAGCGGGGAGCATTCATCATTCATCATTGAGCATTCATCATTTAAAAAACAACCATATGCGACTGTTAATCATCCTACTATTCGTGTCCGCCGGCTTTTCGGGGCTGATAGCGCAAAACACAAAATCATTTCCGAAAGGGAGCAACACCACGCTGATCTTATTCTTCGATGAGGCCGATGCGGTCATCACCGGCATAGCCGGCAACGAAATTAAGGTGGAAACTTCGGATTATACGCCCCCGCCAGAACGGGCACGTGGCCTGCGACCACTTTATAATAATGCTACTGACAACACCGGCATTGGCCTGATGCAATCGAGCGAAGGTGGTGCCATGACCATTCGTCAGGCCAGCTCCGGGAGCGGCTCGTACCGTATTTCGGTACCGGCATCGATGAACGTACATTTCACGGAATCCACCTGGATGGGAGGTGATGCCGTGGAGATCTCCGACATCGATGGGGAGATCGAGGTGGAAACTAAAAACTCCGACATTATTCTCAAGAACGTGAAAGGGCCCGTTACGGCCAATACGACCTCCGGCGATATCGATGTGATCTTTTCCACGGTAGCAACTACCGGCCCTACCACCATCACCAACATCAGCGGCTACATCGACATTACCATGCCCGCTTCCACCAAAGCAGATATGGAACTCAACAACATCACCGGGGAAGTCTTCACTGACCTGGATCTGAAACTCCCCGAGTCCAAAGACGGCCTGAAACGAGTCGGTGGTCAACGGGAAATTCGCAGTCAACTCAATGGTGGTGGTGTGGATATGACCCTGAAAAATATTTCTGGAGACATTTACCTCCGCAAGAAGTAATCGTACGGTGGCCCGGACGGGCCACCCCCCTCATTTCTAACACGAAAAAACACTCGACATGAAATATATAATCACCTTACTCTGCCTGTTGCCTGTTTTTCTGTCTGCACAGGAAACACGTACCGAAACGCTGACCTTTGACAAACCCAGCTCCGGTGAAGTAGTGCTGGACCTCAAATTTGCCGGTAATATTGTCGTAAAGGCCAGCCCCACCAATAAAGTTGTACTGAATAAGATCATCACCTCCCGCAATCAGGATGATGATGTACTGGTCGAAGATATTTCGGAAGGAAGCACCCTGCGGTACGCCATGACCTACAAAGAAAACAATATGCGTGGCAAGGATTATAATTGCTGGAGCTGCGATCAGCCGGGCTGCTACTGCTTCCGTATTAACTACGAAGTCCTTTTGCCGAAAGGCACTAACCTGAACCTGGAAACGATCAGCGGGGATATCGAAATCGAACAGGTCGACGGCCCCGTGCGCGCCAAAACGATCAGCGGATTTGTCGACATCAGCCTGCCGGCCCGTATTTCCGCCAATGTCCGCGCCAAAACCGTCACCGGCGAAATGTATACCGACTTCGAACAACTCGCTCTGACCGATAACAGCACCGCCTTCAATAAAAAAATGAACTCGACCATCGGCTCGGGCTCCACCAAGGTGGAATTGGAGTCGGTGAGTGGGGATATTTTTATTCGAAAAATGTAACGCCACTTTTGGCTTTCGCCAAAATAATGATGAGTGCTCAATCAGGACTGTACGAAAGTTCAAATTTTAAAACCCATCCCCCCGGCCCCCTTCCC
>CAYFGK010000099.1:0-27142 GCA_964342305.1 uncultured Saprospiraceae bacterium
TTAACCGTCGAAGTCGATACGGGTACAGGGCTCAGGAGGCTGGCCGGATTCTGTTTTACATCTACCGCAGAGCACGGTACTTAGCTGCATTGGCTGCATCGATCCGCGACATAACCCGTATCACCGTATTCTTCTCCTGGGGAGTTCCCCGCTTAAATATCTCAATCACCTCTGACGATTTGGCATTGACGAACATTTGCAGAATCATGGCATTCGGGTAATTCTGAAAGACGCCCTGTAATACATCAATGGATTGTGCCATAACTGCCCGTCCTGAGGGCGTGTCATCGGCCATGACATCGAGGGCATGGCGGTGGTAGTTGTACATGGCCTCGCGGTACGGTTTGATCCGGGGCGAGAGAAGGTTTTCAATGATCCAGAAACGGTTGCGGTTACCGTCCTTCGATTGCCAGCCCGAGTAGGTCTGGGCTGCTGCCTGGGGAATGCTGGTCAGGATCTCATTGGCGATCTGGAGGTAGGATTCTCCCCCGTACAGGGCAAAAGAATCGTAGTCCAGGCCCAGGATGATGTAGGAATAGAAGGATAGTACGGCTGAAAGGTTGTCGTTGAATGCATTGCGCGAAAACCGCAGCGGTTGGTATTGCTCGTAGGTGAAGGTTACTTCCCGGTCGATGTGATTGAGCAGCGGTGTTTGGTAGTTGCTGTTGAATACCGGTCGGGAGGCCTGAATAGCTAAATCCGCTTTGAAGCTGGTCGGTGAGAGTTCTTCCTGGATGGTGAGCAGAATATTGCAATCAATGCGCTCTACATTTTCGTAGGCATCATCGGTCCATTTCGTATTATTCATGAACTCCTGGACAGTCTGCTGCAGCGTTTCAAAAACTGCGGGATCCACGGTTTGGAGTTTCTGGGTGTTGATACGTACCTGACAGTTGAATTCCTGCCCGGAGGCCGTATTTGCGAACAAAGAGATAACGACGATAATAGTGAGTATCAAACTTCTCATAGCAGATCTATCCTTTTGCAGGCCACCATTCTGTGGTAACATCCAGAATGTCCCTGGCCACCTGTTCTTTTGTCTTTAACTCAAATCGGCGCAGCTTATTGTCTGCTGCAGTCAGGATTGACACCTTATTCGTATCGTGTTGGAATCCGGCCCCCTCATCCCGGAGGGAGTTCAGGACGATGGCGTCGAGGTTCTTGCCGGACAGTTTTCTCCGTGCGTGCTTTTCCCCTTCCTGTGTCTCCAGGGCAAATCCGATCAGCCGCTGGTGTTCTTGTTTTTGTCTTCCCAGGGTTGCAGCTATATCGGGGTTTTTCACGAGGTCAATCCGCAGGGCATCCTCCGTTTTCTTGATCTTTTGGTCGGCTACTTTGCCGGGGCGGTAATCAGCTACGGCGGCAGCAAATATAGCCAAATCGCATTGCTCAAATTCTGCCGCTGCTGCTGCGAACATTTCCCGGGCGGTTTGAACCCGGATCACCTGCAGGTGCGGTGCACTGGGTTGCAATGAGCTGGGACCCAGTATCAACCGTACACGTGCACCCCGGTTCACCGCTTCTAATGCCAGGGCAACGCCCATTTTCCCGGAAGAACGATTGCCGATATACCGCACCGGATCGATGGGTTCGTGGGTTGGGCCGGCTGTAATCAGCACCCTTTTACCAGCCAGGGATTTAGGGTTGGCTTTCTGAATCTGGCTTTCGCCAAAAAAACGGTCCAAATGGGCCACCATCTCTTCGGGCTCGGCCATACGTCCTGCTCCCGACAGGCCGCTGGCCAGTTCACCGGTTCCCACCGGTATCAGGTTAGTACCGTGACTTTTCAGGCACTCCACATTTGCTTGTGTCGCCGGATGAGCCCACATGTCGAGATCCATCGCGGGAGCGAAAAAGACCGGGCAGCGCGCCGAGAGGTATACCGCAGCAACAATAGTATCGCATAAACCATGGGCGAGTTGGGCGAGGGTGTTCGCCGTAGCCGGAGCAATGAGCATAGCATCGGCCCATAGCCCCATTTCCACGTGGTTATTCCAACTCTCTTCGGAAATTATCTCCGAGTGCACGGGATTTTTCGACAGGGTGGAAAGAGTGAGCGGAGATATAAAATGTGTTGCCGCCGGTGTCATGAGTACGCGTACCTCAACCTGCGCCTTGATGAGCAGGCGGATAGTCGTGGCCATTTTATACGCTGCAATACTGCCGGTAATGGCGAGAATGATGCGTTTGCCTTTGAGGTGACGCATGGGGAAGTGGTTGGAGAGGGAGGTCAAAGCCCAATAGGGGCAAGTGGAAACTACGGGGCAGATTTTACCTGCCCCGTAGTTTGAGGGCAATCGTTAGTCGAGATCGCGTTCCTTGCGCTCATTCATGCGCCAGTATAATTCGCCGTTGAGGTACTCTTCGGTGGCGATTATTGCCGGATTGGGCAGACGCTCGTAAAACTTGGAGATCTCGATCTGCTCCTTGTTTTCACTAATTTCCTCGATAGTATCCGACGAAACGGCAAATTCCTCCAGTTTTTGGTGGAGTTCCTGCTTGATGTCAACGTTCAATTGACGGGCCCGCTTGGTAATGATTGCCAGGGCTTCGTATATGTTGCCCGTATGTTCGGCCATCCCACCAACGTGACGCGGTTGTACGTTAGCATCGAAGGATTGCACTTTAGTTTTGATATCCGACATTTTCCAGTCCTTTTAGTTGTTGTTCTGAATTTTCTTTGAAGCGTTCTACGTCTGACCGAAAGTCGGAGCTTTCGTATCGCCGCAGGTATTCGTCGGCCAGAGTGATTACTTCCTCGTATCGTTCTTCCTGGCGGGTAACTACACTGTTCTCTGCCAGCAAATACGCCGAATTGACAATGCGATAACGTATTTCTGCTGCCCGATCAGTATCCGGAAAATCTTTTAATAGATTCTCAAAAACCTGAATAGCTGCCTGATACTGGCGCACATTAAAGTAGAGCTTACCTTCTTCCAGTGCTTTTACCTCCAGTTTGTCACGCATCTCGTCGATCAAACGGTTGCACTCGTCCACTCGTTCGCTGTTGGGGTGCGTATTGACGAATAGCTGGAATTCTTCAATCGCCTGATTAGTATACGATTGATCGAGGCGAAAGGTTGGAGATAGTTGGTAGTTAGAATAGGCCGACATGAAATCAGCCTGTTCACGCAAATCACTGGTTGGGTATGTCTGCGAGAAGTTCTTAAAGTAGTAGGTCGCCAAAATGAAGTTCTCCAAATGGTAGTACGTGTATGCGTACTTGAAGTAGATATCCTCGGCTTCCTTCTGACCACGGTAACTGCTGATCACCAATTCCAGTAATGACTGGGCTTTCTGGTAGCTCTCTTCTTCGTAGTAATTTAGCGCACTTTTATACAACAACTCCGGGTCACCGCTTGTCCGAATTTTTTCAAATTCACTTTGACAGGAAAACAGCAGAGCCGCCAGTAAAAAAAGGACTAAACCGTTGTATCGCATCTTCTTCATATAAGGGTGCAAAAATAAGGATTTATAGCCAATTCCACAACGTGCATTTCTGCCTGATGTGGAATGATGGTCTTAAAGAGGGCATAATCGCCCGGTCAGGTTGGTTGGCAGGACCACGAATTCGCCATAAACACATTTTTCTGTGCTTGATCAGCTTACATTGGCAGCTTCTGGCGATTTTGCGTTTCTTTAGCAACGTATTATGCGCAATTTGATCGACATACAGCGGCTACAAAAGTTTCGGGTATTTTACAATACTACGATCTATCCGGAACTACAGCGTTTGGAGCGTCACCGACGTCGCCTGATCCGCATGTTTGTGCTTTCCGGACTGTTCGGGGTCGGATTGATCGTCTTTGAGATCTTTCTCGGAATATGGGTGGTCACGCTGACCCTGAGCATACCGGTGATCATCTACATCTTCTACCTGGTTCGGCGGGTCCGCCGGTACCGGGCTCAGTTCAAACCGCGGGTGATGAAGCATATCATCGATTTTATCGAGGAAGAACCCAATGTTCAGGAATTGGGATACGAGGCTGATGGTGGTATCACCAAAGAAGAGTTTCTGGAAAGCTATTTATTCTACACACCCGCTCAGTATTACGTAGCCGAAGATTATATCTACGGAAAGGTAGGCGAAATGCCCTTCCGCATGTGTGAACTCTTCGTTCGCGAACAATCCAAGGTGCGTAACCGGCTCGATTACGTGTTCAAAGGCGTATTTCTGCACGCCACCTTTCCCGAAAAAGCTCAGGGTGAAATTGTCATCTGGCCAAGGGAATTCAGGCAGTACCTGACCCGGTCGATCAAGGAATTTACCTGGGTCGGAGGCGAGAACGTCGATCACGAAGTACTCAATGACGATTTCAGAGACGCTTTTATTACGTACGCCACCCCGGATACACACGTCATTGGTATTTTGTCGGAACCCATGCAGCAAGCCCTCGTGGAATACCGGGCCGAAACGGGTAAAGAAATCTATATGTCCTTCCTGGGGCGAGAAATTTATGTGGCCATCACTGAACCAAAAGACATTTTTGAACCTTATATCTTCCGTTCAAATGTTCGGTTCGAACTGGTTCGCGAATTCTTTGAGGATATACATATGTTGTTGAGTATAGTCCAGGATTTCGACCAGACGCACTGAGTCCATTGTCCCATCCAATCGCCAGCCCTATACCGGATACTATCGAGAGGTATCCCCGATTTGACATACGCTTCGATTCAGTTCGGGCGTTATTATTCCATTATTCAGCATACTGTTTATCCATGAGAATCATTGCATTATTTTCCGTTACCCTTCTCTTTTTGGTGGCAAACCCACTGCGGGCACAACAAGATAAAGACGCTCCTCTGGCGAATTCCCTGCTGTGGGAAATTACCGGTAAGGGCCTGGAGAAACCTTCCTACGTATTCGGTACCATCCACATGATCGATCGCGAGCACTATTTCCTGACCGATGCCGCCAGGGAAGCTTTTGACAAGGCCTATAATGTAACCTTTGAGATCGATATGGAGGAAATGACCGATCTGGGGAGATTAATGCCTCTCATGATGAAAGCGTTCATGCAGGGAGATACGACTCTGCAGGATTTGTTGTCGGAAGAAGAATACAGCCTGGTTTCAAATCATTTTCAGGAAATAGGTCTGCCCATGATGTTCGTGGAGCGCATCAAGCCTATGTTCCTGTCGGCACTTACATCCGGTGACATGTCCAGCCCGACTGCTCAACAGGATATTGTCTCTTACGAAATGGAGCTCATGGAAATGGCTCAGGATAAAGAAAAGGAGATCATGGGCCTCGAAACGGCGGAATACCAAATGAGCATGTTCGACAGCATTCCGTACCGGGTGCAGGCCGATATGCTGGTAGCCGCTATTCAGGATCAATCAGGTAGCTCCGATCAGATGGAGCGCATGATCGAACTCTATACCACCCAGAATATTGAGGGGATGCAATCGCTGATGGAGGAAGACCAGGATGTACTCGATTACCAGGACCTGTTACTCGTAACCCGTAACCGTAACTGGATTCCCGTAATGGAAAAACGCATGGCCGACGGACCCAGCTTTTTTGCCGTTGGGGCCGGTCACCTCGCAGGTGCAGAAGGGGTATTGCGACTCCTGATGGAAGCGGGGTATTCGATCAAACCATTGTTTTAACGCGAAGCCGGGCACAAACAGTTTGTAACACACGGGAAACGGCATCGGGACTTTCGTGTTTTCCGCTTTCCCCGGCTGCCGAAGCCCGCATGGGCGAAGGCATGCCGCTTTATTACCATCAGTCGCTATCGCTCGTGTCCGATTTCGAAGTCAGTCTCCAGTCTTTAATCTAATGTCTAAACTCGCCTTTTTCACGCGGTGAGCGCAGCCCGTACGGGCGGTGTTTTTCAGATTTCAGATCTCTGACCTCAGATCTCCGATTTCAAAACGGTCATTCGCAAAACGACTGTAACAGACGATCGAGCTGCAAACGCATGCTCCCACCGGAGGAATTGTAATTATTGACCAAGACGGCGAAGGCGTAGGCCCGGCCATTGGCTCCGGTAAAATAACCGGCATAAGAGCGGACACCTCCGAGGGTGCCGCTTTTTGCGTATAGATTACCCTCGGCTACGGATCCCCGGAACTTCCCGCGCAGACTACCCGTTCGTCCTGCCAGGGGAATGGAGGACCGGAACGTTTCGTTGACCTTGTCGTCCAGGCTGATCTTGCGTAATACTTCGGCCATAAAGCGGGCCGATACGGCGTTTCGCGACGATAATCCACTACCATCAGCAATTTGAATACCTTCGGTGGATACGCCGCGATCGGCCCAGTAGGCCAGCAGGGCATCCGCTCCTTCCTCGGTACTGCCTTCGTCACCTCGTTGTTGACCGATCTCCTTCAACAGGGCTTCGGCATATAGATTGACCGAACGATAATTGGTCCGTTCCACAATGGTTGCCAGGGGAGGAGACCGGTGGCGAAGTAGGGTGCGACGCTGCCCCGTAATGGGCGTTTGTTGGTCGGTAGAGGCCGGTTTTTCCACGACAAGGCCGGCTCCCCGTAAGGCTTCCGTAAGCTGGTAGGCCAGGAAATAGGGCGGATCAGGTATGGAGCCATCGATATCGAACAGACCCGAACCGGCCGGGATAGTGCCTCGAACGTAGCGCTTGTCAGCGTAAGGCCCTCCGAAAATATAGGCCTGGTCACCGGTGCGGGCTCCCGCCTGCTTAACTTCGTTCACAAATTCCAGCCAGGGTATGTCGGGGTCAATGCGTGCGATCCGGGTTTGATCACCTACCCGTCCGGTACGGGAAAAATAAAGGGTGTACGTGTTTTCACGCCAGTTCAATCCCCGGGCTCCGGCGCCGTAATAATTGCCCAGATCAGCCCATTGCCACGATCGTACGGCCCCCTGAGAATCGTAGTGGCTGCCATCGCCGATAACGGCTCCGGTAATAGCTTCCAACCCTTTTTGCCGTAAGGCACTGACCCACTCCCGTAGCAATACCTCCCCATCAGGTGTATCGTCGAATTCGGAACTGCCCAGGGTAGGGTCACCGAAACCACGAATCCAGAGGTTGCCGTTGAGGCGTCCGCCAGCCAACGTACCATCGTATTGCAATTCGGTAGGGAACCGGAAGTCAGGACCGAAAAGGGATAAAGCGGTTCCCGTGGTTATCAGCTTCAGGGCCGATGCCGGAACTGCCACTCGTTCGGCCCGGTGATCGGCAACTACCTGGTTTTCGGCAATATCAATAACGCAGATACTGACGTTACCCTGGCGTAAAGCATAGCCGTCGGCAAATCGATCCACCTTTTGCTGGAGCGATTGACTCACCAGCTTTGGCAGGGCGTTCAAACACAAAAATAACAGGGGGAATAATCGGGACATAGTTCATCTACTTTAAGTAGCTACAATGGTACTTCGGCACTCACCAAATCCGATGCGAATACCGTTGCCTTCACAATAGCCTTTCAGAATTATCGTATCACCATTCTCCAGGAAGGTGCGTTGGGAGCCATCGGGCAGGGTGATGGGCTGGGTGCCATTTTGCGTAAGCTCCAGCAGAGAGCCATACGATCCCGGATCCGGTCCGCTGATGGTCCCGGAGGCGTACAGGTCACCAATGCGTACATTACAGCCGTTACTGGTTTGGTGGGCTAATTGCTGTACCATCCTCCAGTACAGGTGTTTGTGGTTGGTCTGGCAGAGCGACATTCGCTTGCCGTCGGCAGTTTCCAGAATGGCCTCGAGGTGAATGTCGTAGCTCTGCGCTTCGGGTAGCTTCAGGTATGGCAAAACCGCCGGCTCCTGCCCGGGACCCTCGCAGCGGAAGGAGGACAGGGCGTCCAGGGTGACGACCCAGGGAGAAATCGTGGAGGCGAAACTCTTACCCAGGAAGGGGCCCAGTGGCTGGTATTCCCAGCGTTGAATATCCCGGGCCGACCAGTCATTGAACAGTACCATGCCGAAAATATAGTCATTGGCCTCATCGGTAGATACCGGCTTGCCCAACGTGGAATTCCGTCCGACGACAAAGGCTGTTTCCAGCTCAAAATCCAGGCGTTGGGACGGCCCGAATGTAGGGCTTTCTGCACCCTCCGGAAGGTATTGTCCCTGCGGGTGTTTTATTTCGGTGCCGGAGACCACAATGGACGATGACCGGCCGTGGTAGCCCACTGGCAGGTGACGCCAATTCGGCATCAGGGCATTGTCTTTGCCGCGAAACAGGCTTCCCACATTGGTAGCGTGTTCCAGGCTCGAATAAAAATCGGTATAATCACCAATGTCCAATGGCAGATGGAGGGTTACCTCCGATTGAGGGATCAGGAAAAAGGAGCGCAATTCACTGGCATCCCATTCTTCCAGATCGTCGTCCATAATATCCGCCAGTCGCTGCCTTACCGCACGGGTTTTGGTCTTGCCCTGACCGATGAATGCATTCAGTGTAGCCTGCTCAAAAATGCCGTCTTCCAGCTCCAGATCTTCGAAAAAACCGTGCTCCGACAGAATGTTCATATCCGCAACATATTCACCAATAGCGGTGCATACCCGGCGGGGAGTATCCCCCGTGGAGTAAATGCCAAAAGGTAAATTGTGGATGGGAAAATCGCTATGCTCGGGGATTTCAACCCAGGATCGCAGTTTGGGATCATTAATCGAAAGGGACATGTATTTTCTGGTTTTCGTTTGGTGTGGCCGGTAAAATAAGAATCAATCGGGTATTCTTACCCAAAGTTCCTGGCCTGGTTTTCCTATATTTAAAGCAAAAATGCGTTTTACCCTCCTCTTCATGGTGCTCCTGGGAATGTCCTGTTCCTTACCCTCACAGGAAGATCCTGTTTCACTTGATTTCTATAAGAATTACGACGGATACCGGGAAGCTGGTATCACCGATCGCCGGTTTAAACATCGTGATATTGTAGACATACTGGATGATTTGCCTGCTGCCTTTCGGCAAAAACAGGTGGGTACCTCCGTCGAAGGACGGTCGATTCATCTGGTGAGCATTGGTGAGGGGCCGATCGATGTGCTGCTCTGGTCCCAGATGCACGGTGACGAACCTACCGCTACCATGGCTATTATGGATCTTTTTCGCTTTTTTTCGGCCGATGACAATGCTAATGATTTTCGGACCCAGATCCTCGGAGCCTGCACTTTCCATTTTATTCCCATGCTCAATCCCGACGGGGCTGAACGTTTCCAGCGTCGCAATGCTATGGGGGTTGATCTGAACCGGGATGCGCTGCGCTTACAGAACCCCGAAGCCCGTACCCTGAAACAAGTCCGGGATTCCCTGGAACCGGAATGGGGCTTCAATCTTCACGATCAAAGCCGCTATTACTCAGCCGGATACCAGGAGGAACTGGCCTCCATATCTTTTTTGGCGCCGGCCTTTGATTATAAAAAGACGATCAGTAAAAAGCGGGAAGATGCCATGCAGTTGATCGGATACATGAATCGCCGTTTACAACAACTCATCCCCGATCAGGTAGGTAAATACAGCGATGCCTTTGAACCGCGGGCCTTTGGTGATAATATCCAAAAATGGGGCACCCGTACCATCCTAATCGAAACCGGTGGGATGGAAGGAGATCCTGAAAAACAGGAGTTGCGGCGACTTAATTTTGTCATCCTGCTCAAGGCATTCGAGGGAATTGCTACCGGTCGCTACGAATCGGTTCCACGGGGCGAGTACCAGAACCTGCCCTTTAATAATTACGGTGCGTTCGACGACCTGAAATTGCGAAATCTCACCGTCAACCGAGAGGGCAACGCTTATCTTTTAGACTTGGCCCTTCGCCGCCAGGAAATGGAATACAACAACCACCGCGATTGGTATCCGCGAGGGTCCATTGTCGATATCGGAGACTTGTCAACCTCTTTTGCCTACGTGGATATTGATGCGGAAGGACTCGAAGCGGTCCCGGGCCAGGTATATCCCCAGGCATTCAGCCATCCCGATCAGGTGTTGAATCTGAATTTGTGGGACCTGGTGCAGCAGGGGTATTTGGCTTTCCGACTAACGGGGCCCGTACCCAATGAGGCCCGCTATCACCAACTGCCGATCAAATTGCTGGGCGGGGACCAACCCTATCAGAACGATATACAGATCGGCGGCAACCCCACCTTAATGCTAAAGAGAGGGGATCAGGTAGAGCACCTGCTGGTGAATGGCTATTTGTACAATGTTCAGCGGGGGGTAACGGATTTTCAGGTTTATCTGGATGGCCCCGACCGCTAAGTGAAAAGCCCAAACGAGCAGTACTCATTTGGGCTTTTCTTCGGTACGTTCCGGACCAACACTATTGCTGGACCACATCTTCGCGGAGTGTTTCCAGTAAGGCTACCAGGTCATTGATCAATTCCTGATCCGTGACCCCGTTCTGGCCGAGCGACGTACCTACGTCTGCCACAAAGGCATCAAAGGCTGCATCATCGGAGCGGCCGTTCATCCTTGGGTTTTGCGTGGGATCGTGAGCAGCGACCATATTCAATCCATTGTAGGAAAAATTTTCCGCGCCGGTGGCTACGGCAAAAAAGTTGGTCAGGCTCATGCTAAGGGCCGAAAAACCAGTCAAATTACCATTGCCGACTTCCGTCAAAAGGGTTTGGAAGTAGGGTTGCAATTCGGGATCCGCAGCGATGACAAAGATGGCTGAATCTACGACGGACCGCAAGTTCAGGTAACCGGTCTCGATCATCGTACCCGGGTTGGCCGGATCTGCCACCATTTCAGTACCGCCAAGACGGCTGTACAGGGACACTTCAGTCATGTCATCCTCATTCTCATCATCACAGGAAACCAGGACGAAGCTGAATAGCAAAATGGCCAACAGCGATTTAATCACATTCCAATTCATATTGTGTTGTTTATCGGTGAAATAAATTTTTCAGAAAAGTGCTGAACCGGTAGGTCACTGATGATTTATCAATGACCGGGCATCCGGTGGCGGCGGCTTCTGCCGGGACCTCAAATGCCCGGGCATTTACCGGCAGGGAATTAACCCGGGAAAGGATGGCAGCGGGTTCAAGGGTGCCGGGTTCGTACCCGTACACAATAATGCCATCCTTTTTATTCAGGAAGGCGTGCTTGACACCGGGCTCTGCTTTTACAATGGCGACGGCCTGATCCAGTGATGCCGGTTCTGCCGGTTGCCGGACGTCGATTCGGGCTAGTTGCCAGTTGTTATGGTACACATCGGCGGGCTTGGTTACTACGTAGATGTGTGCCGCCAGGGCGATGGCCAGTACCAGGCAGATGCCTCCGGCCACCCACAGTCCACGAATGATCTTTTTTCGCATGGGGATCCTTTTTGCCCCTACCTACGATCATCGATCGCTGACCAGATTGGCCATTCTCATGGAAGTGTCATTAATGTCGGGTAATAAGCAAAAGAGGCTGTTTTACCGACAAGAAGGTGGTTTTGCTCCGCAGTACTTCGTGCTGGGACACCAAACCACTTTGAGTCGAGTATATACTCGCGTGAAAAGGTTGGGCGAAGCCCAAACCTTTTCGGAAGCGGTATAGTTGCCTTTCGGCAAAACATTACCGGGCCCAAACCTATCCCGGCCGCTTGTGGGCCTAACGGGGGCCGGGGGGCTAATGGAAACGGCCGATACGCAGACTCAGGAAGTAGGTGCGCGGCCGAAAGGGGCCATACACATAATCAGAATCCCGCAGCGGACCCGTATCGAAATCCTCCTGGTAAGCATTGAAAAGGTTTTGCACACCGCCGCTAATATCCAGCATAAAATCATTCGAGACGTCCAAGTGCACCTTTGCTTTCAGGTTTATTTCCAGAAACGGATCTGTTTTCAGTAAATCGGGAAAACCACTTTCACTAACCACCCGGGGCACCATCATTCTACCTGTATACACGCTGGTAAGGTCTAGTGAAAATGCCTCATCGGGAGTGTAGGTGGCATTGGCATAACCGTACGTATCAGGTTGGCGCATGAACTGATCGACAACTACCCTCGGATCCTGATCATTACCGGGGCCGGGATCGAAGAGCACCTGCTCCTCCGTGTACCTTGTTCGCTGGAACGTACCTCCCGTGGAAAAAAGGAAGGCGCCGGAGGGAGCGTAGCTAAGTTCCATATTGATTCCGGCAACGCGGGCTCCGGTGCCGTTGCGCACCTCCTCCAGTATTGATCCGTTATCGAGTACGGATCCTGTGCTGACAATAGTAAAGGGATCGTTCAAGGCCGTGAAAAAACCTTCGATTAGCACATTGAATTGCTTAAAGCCCTCCGTGAAGGTATAGTCAAGGGAAGCCGTGTAGGCGTCGGAGGTCTCCTTGTCGAGCCCGTCGGAGAGAATAACGAATTGAGGGTCCCCGCCTACCGAGCTGATGTGCAGATCTTCGTTAAATGCCTGGGGTGCCCGGAATCCCCGGGCATAGCCACCACGAAACTGCAGCCGCCCGGATAGCCTGTACATGACCGTAAGTCTCGGGCTGAGTACCCGGGCTATAACATCAACCTCCCGGTCGATCCCGCCGATGGTGAACCGGCCATCGACATCTGAGCGATCAAAGCGCAGTCCCATCAGTGTAGTAAGGGCAGAGAAGGGTTTCCACTCATATTGGGCGTAGAAACCGGTGGTCGCAACCCGCTGATCGATCACGCGGTTGTAGGCAGGAATACCATCCTCTACAGCATTGTGCTGGTGTTCTATTCCCATAATGACCATATCATTGGTGGCCAATTGTTTCGAAATCTGGAGGCCGCCAACCAGGGCCAGGTCACTGGTGGTGCCGTAGGCATTAATGGCCGTCAGGCTGTCGGAGGGCGTTCTGCCTCCACCGAGGCCACCATAGTAGGAATCGCGCCGGGTGGTCTGCCCGGAAACGTAAGCTGCCAGGCTGCTGGTCCGCTCTTTATTCTGGAATTCGTAGTTCAGTCCGCCAATAAAGGTGTTGTGATCCAGTTCTTCGGTAATGTCGGTGAAGTGAGGAGCCAGTTCCAGGCGGTCACCGCCCCGACGGTATTCCCGTATGGCATTCAGGTCGAGAGTGATCTTTTGACGATCTGTTGGTTTGAAAAAGGCCTTGGCGCCAAGGGTGTTATTATCGAGTCGGGTTAGTTCGGTAAAACCATCGCCATTGGCATCAAAAGCCTCCCGGTTGCGGAGCATACCGTAGAAGGTGACCCCGTTGCGCAGCTGTTCTCCTACAATTGAAGCATTAATATTGGTTGTGTGATCGGTGGCCCGGCTGCCGATAAGGGCCAGGTTGGTCTGTACCTCCCAGGTGTTCATGACCGGCTCCTTGGTGATGATGTTAATGGTGCCGGCAATTGCATTTGACCCGAAGAGTGCCGATCCGCCGGAGCGCACTACTTCTACGCGTTCGATCATGCTGGTAGGTAATTGCTCCAGGCCGTAAACGCTGGTCAGGGCACTGTAGACCGGTCGGCTATTGATCAGGATCTGTGAATAGCCTCCTTCCAGGCCATTCAACCGCACCTGGGTAAATCCGCAATTCTGGCAATTGGTCTCCACCCGTACTCCCGGCTGAAAATTCAGGGACTCGGAAAGGACCATCGACTGACTACCTTCGAAAATTTGTTTGTTTAGCACTTTGACGATTACCGGCGCTTCTTTGCGACCAACCTGGTACCTGGTGGCACTCACTACCACTTCTTCCATATCAAGCAAGTCGGGTTGTAATTCCAGTTCCAGGTGAGCAGGAGTGGAATGCGACAGATCCAGGTGGCGTACCAGGGGTACGTAACCAACCAGGCTCACGGTGATCTTCAGGGAATCTGCTGCGGGGAGCTCCATTTGGAATCGCCCCGACGTATCCGAGTTGGATCCTTCGAAAAAGGTATTACCCGTCACCTGTATAGTCGCATATGGGAGCGGTTGGCCGGCACTGACTACCCGGCCATTCAGTGTAGTCAACTGAGCTGCTGCAGAACCCCAGGACAACAGACAGAGCAGGAGGAGGGGTGAGGTAGATTTCATAAAGAATGCTTTTGCGTAAGCAAAATAAAAATTTAGACTTGTCTAAAAAAATAAAAAGCTATCCTTTGTAAATGTTTTCGGATAGCTTTTTAAGGTTGGTGGGTACAAGCCATAAAAAAAGCCTGCTTCCGAAGGATCAGAAGCAGGCCCGGAGGTCGGGGTATGCGATAATTAACCGGCAGATACTGGTGCACCGGCGTAAAGCGGGAAATTTTCCATAAAGGCATTAATCTCCTGGCGAGTATTGGCGATGAGCTCCTCGTTTTCGGGGTCGGCGAGGATACCGTCGATCCAATCGACTATTTTCAGGCAATCAGCTTGTTTGAGCCCGCGGGTGGTGATGGCCGCCGTGCCAATGCGGATTCCCGAGGTAACAAAGGGGGATTGCGTGTCGAAGGGTACCATATTTTTATTCACCGTTATGTCGGCAAGCCCCAGCGCGTGTTCTGCCAGTTTTCCGGTAATATCTTTGCTGCGCAGATCGATCAGCATGAGGTGATTATCGGTTCCTTCCGATATTACGGCATACCCTTTTTCGACAAAGGCATTGGCCATGGCCCGGGCGTTGTTGATCACTCGTTCTCCGTAAGCTTTAAATTCCGGGCGAAGTGCTTCTCCGAAGGCAACGGCCTTGGCGGCGATCACGTGCTCCAGTGGTCCGCCCTGCATACCGGGAAATACCCCACTGTTCAGGATGGACGACATTTTTATGGGATTACCTTTTTTGGTGGTTCGTCCCCAGGGATTATCGAAGTTCTTACCCATCATGATGATACCGCCCCGGGGTCCCCGCAGGGTTTTGTGGGTGGTTGACGTCACGATGTGGCAGTGTTCCAGGGGATCGTTCAGTAAGCCGGCGGCAATAAGGCCGGCCGGGTGAGCGATATCGGCCAGGAGCAGGGCGCCCACCTTATCGGCAATCGCGCGGAAGCGGGCGTAGTCCCAGTCGCGTGAATAAGCGGAGGCACCGCAGATCAATAATTTGGGTTTAACCTTTAGTGCTTTGGCTTCGACTTTGTCCATGTCGATAAGGCCCGTATCTTTTTCCACTCCGTAGAAATGGGCATCGTATACCTTTCCGGAAAAGTTTACGGGAGAGCCGTGGGATAGGTGGCCGCCGTGTGCCAGATCAAAACCCAGGATAGGATCACCGGGTTGCAGCACGGCTAAAAAGACGGCGGCATTGGCCTGAGCGCCGCTGTGTGGCTGCACATTGGCGTATTCAGCGCCAAACAGCTCTTTGAGCCGGTCAATAGCTAACTGTTCCACCTGGTCAACCACTTCGCAGCCGCCGTAGTATCGTTTGCCGGGATAGCCCTCGGCATACTTATTGGTGAGGCAGCTCCCCATAGCATCCAGCACTTGCTGGCTGGTGAAGTTTTCGGAAGCGATCAGCTCAATGCCTTTCTGCTGGCGGTTTAGTTCCTGGTTGATGAGATCAAATAGTTGGGTATCTCTGGACATGTGTCGATCGTTTTATATGAATGAACGTTGGGCGTATACGTGTAATGTCACCCACATGTTATTTTTCATCTAACTTCCATCCCGAAAATTCCGAGATGAACCAAAAAGGTGCTCTCTTTACGGATGTACTTCTTCCAGGCCATGCAGACGCCAAAATGGTCCGGCTTGGGAATAATAGCATGGGATCCCCAAAAGTACAATAAAATGACCAGTAGAGACCTTTTTGAGGTACGACTAAAGTGAATGGCAGGTATGACAGTATGGATGAACAGGCTGGTTCTTTTGCTGGTCTTAGGGGCAGGTTTTTCGAACACCACCTGGGCGCGTTCCGAGCGCTTCCGGGTGATGTGGCACGATGATCCCGCCACCTCGATGGTAATAGGCTGGGATCAGGTAAGCGGCAATAACCCGCGACTGGTTTACGACTCCCGCGATCACGGGCTGAGTATTAATAATTATCCGCTGTCAGAGCCGGCTCATCACATAGTAGAAGCCAAAATGATGCGCAACCACTTTGTTCGGTTGCGTAACCTTCGCCCGAATACCGTATACTACTTCGTAGTGGTGGACAGTGAAGGGAGCAGTCGCCGTTACTCCTTTAAGACGGCCCCGGCCGATCCGGATACACCTTTATCGATCGTAGCGGGTGGTGATTCCCGTAACTACCGGGCAGCACGGCGCTTTGCGAATCGGATGGTCAGCAAGATCCGGCCCGATTTTATCATGTTTGCCGGAGATATGACCGGTGGTGATAGCGGACCGGAGTGGATCGAATGGCTTACCGACTGGCAGGAGACCTTTGGGGAGGATGGGCGTATTTTTCCCATTGTGGTGGCCCGGGGCAACCACGAATCGAGTAATAAGACCCTCTTTCAGTTGTTCGATGTGCCGAATACTGAAGGGTACTACGCATTTTCTTTTGGCGGAAGCCTGCTTAGACTATATACCCTGAATAGCATGATCGCCGTTGGTGGTGACCAACGAAACTGGCTGGAGCAAGATCTGCAAAAGCATGGTGAAAGTGTGCAATGGCGGTTGGCACAATATCATCACGCTATGCGACCGCACACCCGGGCAAAAGGTGAAAAAGACCAACAGGTTGTTTATTGGGCACCGCTATTCTTCGCTTACCAGATCGACCTGGTGCTGGAGTCGGATTCCCACGTCGTGAAATGGACCTACCCCATTCGCCCTTCACGGAGTAAAGACAATGATGAAGGCTTTGTCCGCGATGATGAGAACGGGACCGTGTACATTGGCGAAGGCTGCTGGGGCGCCCCCCTCCGCAACAACGACGACGAGAAGTCATGGACCCGGGCCAGTGGGTCCTTCAATCAGTTTAAATTGATCTTTGTTTCACGGGAAAAAATGGAAGTCAGGACCGTATTGACTGACCGGGCCGAAGAGGTGTCAGCCTTGCCGGATGATCAGCGGTTTGTATTGCCGCCAAATTTTCCCTTGTGGCAGCCGGCAACCGGCTCGGTGGTGACCATCAATACCCGGCAAACAAATCAACCGGCACTGTCACTGAAACCCGTTGCCAGGAAACAGCCAACGGATGAGGCCCGGGAACAGAGCCGCCGTAACGTTCGGGAATGGACCAAGTTGCCCCGGACCGGTTACGATCGCGAACAGGAAATGGCCATCATTGAATACCAGCCGCAGGAACGGGGCGACGTACAGATCAAGGTGTTTGACATTTACAATCAGATGGTCGGGCAAATAGGTCTGCGCAATCGGGAACCCCGACGGCAAACCGCCCGTATCTCGCTGCCCGGATTGCGGGAAGGCGTCTATTTGGTGAGTGTTAAGCAGGGCGACAAAACCCTCCATTACTACCAGTTGTTATGCGAATGATCGGGATAGTTTAAGTTTTGCTAGCTTTACCCGACCGGATAATACAGGGGCATTATGCCCGCATTACGTCAAATTTCTACCCATGGTCCAATCGTTGCAGACGATCAAACGACCGATCGAGCAAGAACTGAAGTCTTTCGAACAGCACTTTAGGCAGTCGATGCGCAGCCAGGTATCCCTGCTCGATAAGATCATGTTTTATATTGTCCGGAGAAAAGGCAAGCAGGTGCGGCCGATGTTCGTCTTCCTGTCGGCCAAGGTCTGCGGGACGGTCAACGAATCGACCTACCGCGCCGCATCCCTGATCGAGCTTTTGCACACCGCCTCCCTGGTTCACGATGATGTGGTCGATGACTCCCTGAAGCGCCGTGGGTTCTTCTCGGTGAATGCCCTGTGGAAAAATAAGATTGCGGTTCTGGTGGGCGATTACCTGCTTAGCCGTGGGTTGTTGCTGGCACTGGAACACAAAGAGTTTCAGGTACTGGAAATCGTTTCCAATGCCGTCAAGGCCATGAGTGAGGGCGAGTTGTTGCAGATCGAAAAAGCACGCCGCCTCGATATTGAAGAATCGGTTTACTACGATATTATCCGGCAAAAGACGGCCTCCCTCATCGCATCGGCCTGCAGTGCCGGAACGGCAACCACCACCCAGGATCCCGAATTGGTGGAACGCATGCGCCTCTTTGGGGAGAAGATCGGTATCGCCTTCCAGATCAGGGATGATCTTTTTGACTTTGGGACCGATGATGTAGGTAAACCCCTGGGCATCGATATCAAAGAGAAGAAAATGACACTACCGCTTATTTATGCGCTGGATAAAGCATCAAAATCAGAAAAAAGAAGGATCATCCGGATCATCAAAAAGCACAATGAAAATAAAGAGAAGGTGCGGGAGGTGATCGATTTTGTGCACCAGAGCGGTGGCATGGAATACACCCGCCAGGCGATGTTTGATTACCGGCGGGAAGCATTTGAACTCCTGGATACGTTTCCCGATTCCGAAGCCCGGGAATCCATGCGTCAGTTGGTCCAGTTTGTAACCGATCGCAAAAAATAGTAGTTATACTTTATGCAGGCTTTCGCCAAAACCTCAAACCTCAAACCTGGTATCATTATGCTACGACGTACCCTGTTTCCTCTGTTGATCTTGCTGGCCACTGCAATCGGAGCGGATGCCCAGGATCCGCTGACCATGAATGATTTTTGGTCATTACCCCACGTCTCTGGTCCCCAATTATCGCCGAATGGTGATTATGTGATCTATTCCGTTAGTGAAGTGGTTTTCGACCGCAACAGTTGGCGGAGTACGACGTACATTATGAATCTCGACACCAAGGAACGCACCGTCCTCTCCAATGATATCAGTAATATTCAATGGGCCCCGAACGGCGAAATGGTCTCTTATTTCGCATCGCGCTACGGGAAATCGGGCCTCTTCGTAGCCCCGGTGGAATGGGGTGCCCAACCCGAACTCGGGCCCGAAACTTTTCTGGGGCAAGTCCGTCAAACGGATCACTTCCTCGGTCACCCCACCAAGAAAAACTACGCCTGGAGTCCGGATTCCAAACATATTGCCTTCGTTGCTGCAGATTGGGAAGGATGTAATCCCAACCGCAACGCTAATGATCCCATCGAGATCGACCGGACCATGTACAAAACCCGTACTGGTTTTTCCGATAATTGCCGTACCCGGGTGTACATTTCTGATCTTACGGAGGAGCGGTCAGTACTAACCCCGGGACCATACGACAGCCACTCCATCAGCTGGTCGCCGGATAGCGAGGAGTTGGTCTTTTTGAGTAATCATACCGACGACCCCGATATGAACTACAATAACGACCTGTTCACCGTAGATATCGGTTCAGGGGAAATAACACAACTGACTACCTCCGTAGGAACCGAGCATGACCCCCAGTGGTCACCCATGGGGAATCGAATCGCCTATCCGGCAACCCGCCGGCCGGTGAATACGAAAGACAGTCCGGCCGAGAATACCCAGATCTATGTACTGGAAAACGGCCAGGTATTTTCCTGGACGAAAGACCTGGACCGACGAGCAACCAACCCCATGTGGCATCCCGGTGGGGAATGGTTGTATTTCTCGGCACGGAACGAAGGCCGGAGTCTGGTCTTTCGCGTTCGCAAAGGAGGTACTCCCGAGGCGGTGATCGACGAAGAAGGTATGGTTGGCTCCGTGGCTGTAGGGTCGGATAAGCTGGTCTTTACCTTTCAGGAGCCCGGTCAACCCTCCGAATTGTATATGTCGGATCTGGACGGCTCGCAGATGGAGCGCCTGACCTACGAAACGGAAGAGTGGGTTCGCGATCACGAATTTGCCAGCATGCAGGATTTTTGGTTTACCTCTTTCGACGGGACCAGGGTTCAGGGTTTCATTGCTATCCCCAATGGTCACGACGGAACCACCAAATTACCCGTGATCCATCGCATTCACGGAGGCCCACACGGTATGTACGGCTATTCCTTCAGTGACTTCAATGAATTATTAGCCGCCGAGGGATATGCGGTGGTATTTATCAATCCGCGAGGCTCCACTGGCTACGGTCAGGAATTTGCCGACGGGACCTACCAGGCGTGGGGTGGCGGTGATTACAAAGACCTCATGATCGGAATGGATACGGCCCTTGCCCGCTTCCCCTTCCTCGACGAAGAGCGAATGGGGGTGACTGGAGGTTCCTATGGTGGTTTTATGACCAACTGGGTCGTTACCCAAACGGATCGCTACGATGCGGCGGTGACGGTGGCATCCGTGAGTAATTTAATTTCCTTCTATGGAACCTCCTTGTATCAGCTGCTGATCGAAACGGAATTTAACGGATTGCCCTGGGATAACTTCAGCTTATTGTGGCACTTTTCGCCCATGGCACACATCGATAAGGTTACCACACCGACCTTACTCCTGCACGGCGAACAGGATATGGACGTTCCGATCACGCAGGCGGAGGAATTTTATATTGGCTTAAAGAAAATGGGGGTCCCCGCTCGTTTTGTTCGTTACCCAAACGAGGGGCACGGGGTACGGCAACCACAGCACCAGGCACATTATTATGAGGAGATCCTTAAGTGGTTTGGAGAATACGTAAAACCGAGGCCTTAGAAACCATCGGATGGTGGAGGCTCGTGGGGTGGTGCTCCGCTCGCTGCATCCAGGGGTTCAACAACCAGTAGCCGGCCCTCGACGATTTCCACTACCCGGACGGGTGATCCTACTGGCAGATCGTGGCCGTTACTGACAGCATCGATCTGGTAGGGCGCCGACCTTAAGTTGAGGTGTACTTTCCCGGTCCCGCCGCGTCCCGAAGGAATGAAGGCGAGAACCTCTCCCGTACTTTTCAGAGCCTCGTTTAATTCGAAGGTATCGTGCAGGATTTGCCGGTTCTTTTTGTTGAGGACCGAAATCGCTCTCGGTAACAGGGCCGTAAATAATCCGACGGGAATGCCAATGAGGAAAACAGCCGGCAGTTCGGAGATCCATAGATGAGCCAGGATGCTGGTCCAGCCGAAAAAGACAAAAAAGAGTAAGACCGTGCGGGCATCCGCGTGACGCGAACGCCTGGGATGGCGGTCGTTATCCAGGTCAAGACCCAGAAAGCTCATCACTTCCAATATGATCAACAGGAGTGTGGTCACGATAGCGACACTCCACAGCATCTTTTCAATGACGTTGAGTTGATCAATTTGGCTGATGAGCAGATAGAAGGTCATACACTTCGAATATTTCCCGAATAAGATGTACTTATTCAAATCTAAAAGTACTAAAGCCATCTGCCACCCAGAAAATGGTTCGACAAAAGATGGTCAATCATCGCTTAACGACTAACTGATTTCGAGCAGGTGGGTGAACCAGGTGAACAATTGGGACGGAATCATATTTGATAGACCGTACAAAATTGTCGTACCTTTGAGTGGACTTTAGGTAACGCGGGGTTGGGCATAGACGGTTTCGCAAAGGGATAGTAGTTGAGGCCCGACCTCCCGCGGGGTAGTAGGTATAGAATATGTAGGATTATTGCCAGTCTACTGCCTTCTAACCCTCTTGCGTTTGGTAACATTTTTAAGACGGGATATTGCGGTTGGACGGCATCCTGATTGGGGTGCAAGACCGCTGCTTTCGTGAAAAAACGATCTTTTTCGCTTTCAAAATAGTTCAGATCCAGCATCCATGGTAGAAGTAAAGCTCTTTTCCGGAAAATCATCAGAATACCTGGCCGAGATGATCGCCGATTACTACGGTGACGACTTGGGAAAAATTCAGATACACCGCTTTAGCGATGGCGAAATGCAGCCCGTCATCAATGAATCGGTGCGCGGGGCTTACGTATTCTTTATTCAGTCGACATTCCCACCTTCCGAAAATCTAATGGAATTGTTGTTGATGGTGGATGCGGCTAAGCGTGCTTCTGCCGGATACATTACCGCGGTCATTCCGTATTTTGGTTATGCCCGTCAGGATCGCAAGGATAAACCCCGTGTTCCCATTTCCGCCAAACTGATTGCCAACTTACTGCAGGCTGCCGGTGCCGACCGGGTGATGACCATGGATTTTCACGCCGACCAGATCCAGGGGTTCTTTGACATTCCGGTGGATCACCTCAAGAGTGAAGCTATATATATCCCGTATTTGCAGGAACAGGATCTGTCGAACGTGACTTTTGCCTCTCCCGATGTGGGGGGCGTTAAACGAGCCCGGGTGTACGCTAAGCATTTTGGCAGGGACCTGGTGATTTGTGATAAGTATCGCAAGCGTGCCAATGAAGTAGCTGGAATGACGGTCATTGGTAACGTTGAAGGAGCCGACGTAATCCTGGTGGATGACCTGGTCGATACGGCCGGAACCCTGTGCCGGGCAGCGGATATTATTATCAAAAAAGGGGCCAAGAGCGTACGCGCCTTGTGTACTCACCCGGTACTGTCGGGTAAGGCCTACGATAATATCAATCAATCCAAACTGGAAGAACTCATCGTTTGTGATACCATTCCACTGCGGGGCGAATCGGACCGGATCAAGGTCTTATCAACATCAAAATTATTTGCCCGGGCCATCCGGAATACCCACGAACACCGCTCTATATCTGCACTTTTCGTGGAAGGCTAAATTCATTGCTGGATTTTTTTGCGGGAACATAGGCGTTTGGGTGAGCATCTTTGTGATAAATTACCTATCTTTGCGCGTCCAAAAAGGGGTCTAAATTGATCCTTGTCAATAATGAGAATAAAGCATTCGCTATGGAAATAGTTGCCGTAAATGGAAATGAGCGCAAGGACATGGGCAAAAAAGGTGCCCGTCAGGTGCGCGAGCAAGGCCAAATTCCCGCTGTTCTGTACGGAGGGAAAGAGGTAACCCACTTCAGCGTGGATCCCAACGCCGTTAAAGGGTTGATCTATACGCCTGATTTCAAAATAGCTGAGATCACGGTTGATGGAACGACCAGCAAGGCCATCCTGAAAGATTACCAAATGCATCCGGTTACTGATGAGATCACACACATCGACTTTTTGCGTTTGATCGATGGTGTATCCGTAAAAGTAGATGTGCCCGTAAAATTTAAGGGTACTTCTCCGGGGGTAAAGAACGGAGGTAAACTCCAAAAGAACGTACGCCGGATCCGCATCAAAACCACCCCGGAACATTTAGTAGGCGAGTTGTTGGTGGATATCTCCAGCCTGAAGATGGGTGAGTCAATTCGTGTACGCGATATTGACCCTGCTGATGGTATTGAGATCATGACATCTCCCGGTGTTCCCGTAGGTACGGTTGTTGTACCACGTGCCATGCGTTCTGCGGCTACTGCTGCAGCTAAAACGGCTGGTGCTGCTCCTGTTGCTGCTGAGGAAGCAGAGGAGGAAGCAACCGAAGAATAATCAGAGGGTAGTACACCACAGCGAATATACTGCTTCCGAACAGGTCCGAGTGTTTCCGATCTGTTTGGTGCGGATATATAACCGGCTTATTGGTTTAAGACCTAGAGAATCCGGTGACGTAATAACGGCAAAAGGAAGAGGCGCAGGGACATAGTTCCTGGGCCTTTTTCTGCTTCGGACCGTTTGATTTTGTTATACTGCCGTGCCGACTGTAGGTAATAAGCAGGTACATTTGCCAATCAAAAAATACAAACTATGGCCTCTGCACTTCGGATCAGTATTGTTCAGGCTCATCTCGCCTGGGAGGATGCTCAGGCAAACCGAACTCATTTCGATGAACTGTTGGCCCCCCTCAAGGGGAAAACCGATCTTATCGTGCTTCCCGAGATGTTCACCACGGGGTTCAGTATGAATGCCGGGCCAAATGCTGAGCCTCCCGGTGGCCCTACCCAGCAGTGGATGCAATTACATGCCGACCGGTCGGGAGCTGCGGTTACGGGTAGCTACATTTGTGGTGAGAACGGCAAGTATTTCAACCGACTTTTGTTCGTAGAACCGGGCGGTAAGGTACACACCTACGATAAACGGCACCTCTTTACGCTGGCCGGCGAACACAAATCCTATCAACCCGGACTCAAGTCACTGACCCTGACCTGGAAAGGCTGGCGGATTCGCCCCCTCATTTGTTACGATTTGCGGTTCCCGGTATGGAGCCGGAATACCGATGAGTACGACCTATTGTTTTACGTGGCCAATTGGCCGGATAAACGAAGGGAGGCCTGGAAAACCTTGTTAGCTGCCCGTGCCATCGAAAACCAGGCGTACTGTCTGGGAGTTAACCGGGTGGGTACCGACGAAAAAGGGCATTACTACTCGGGAGATTCTTCTATGTTTGATTTCAGCGGTCGCCTGTTAATGCAACTTACCGATCAGGAAGCCGTAGTAACCCTGAAGTTGGATCAGGCCGATCAGCAAGCCTTTCGGCAAAAGCTCAACTTCCTGGCTGATCGTGACCATTTCCTAATTCAACCGTCCAATTAGCGGTTGATCGCACCTAGGTTTGTATTTTAACGTGAGATGTTTGCTATATAACTGAATGTCGCAACCTCGCGTTATTTTACACTGGCAATCTTGACGATATGAACATGCGTATTACCCCCGTACGATTACTACTGCTTGGTCTGGGCCTGATTGCCCTGAGTCAATGCTCGGTTCCACGCCCTACTTCGGGGTCCGACTCCGGCCGGCCTTATTCCCGTCCCAGCAATAGTGAGATGAGGTTGCGCCAGGATATTGTGGCTTTCGCCAAAAAATTTGAAGGTACCAAGTACAAGTACGCAGGTAAGACACCCAAAACGGGTTTTGACTGCTCGGGTTTTACGTCTTACGTGATGGACCGCTACAATATTGACTTATCGGCCAGTTCTTCGCTGCAGGAAAATCAGGGTCGCAAAATCGATCCCGACCGCGTCACTACGGGTGATCTTATCTTCTATCGCCGCAGTCCGGGCGGACGGGTTTTTCACGTTTCTCTGGTAGTCGATAATGACCGCGAAGGCATTAAGGTCATTCACGCTACCTCCCGCGGGGTCGTAATCGACAATATTTCCACCTCCAGTTACTGGAAACCGAAGATTTCTACCGCCCGGGATGTAATTTCAGGTTGATTATTGGTATTTTTACTCGCTCTGACACGGCCAACTCGCCTCAGCCTTAGCCAAAATCGCACGATTGAACATTTGTTCTCCGGTTCATTCCTTGGTATCCTACCGTTCTGTTAGGTGCAATTGAGTGGCGGGCTTTGAATACGTTTGGAAAACACGAAACTCAGATATGGTAAATATTATACTCTTCGGCCCTCCGGGCTCCGGTAAGGGCACACAAGCCAAGAAATTAGTTGAGAAATACGATCTGCTCCATATTTCAACGGGAGACCTGTTCCGCTACGAAATGGGTAATAACACGCCCCTGGGTCAGGAAGCCAAAAGCTATATTGATAAAGGCGAACTCGTACCGGACAGTGTGACCGTCGGCATGCTCCGCAATAAAGTGGAGGCCAACCCCGATGTGGCCGGCTACATCTTCGATGGTTTCCCGCGCACCATTCCGCAATCGGAAGCCCTGGACGAACTACTGGCCGAAAAGGATCAGCAGGTTCATCGTCTGCTCATGCTCGATGTACCTGATGACGAGATCGTACAACGTATTCTCGAACGGGGCAAGACCTCGGGTCGCAAAGACGATCTCAACGAAACCATCATTCGCAACCGCATCGAAGTGTATAAAAACGAAACGACCCCCGTGTACGACTATTACCAAGAGCAAGGTAAGTCGGTAACTATCAATGGGGTTGGTTCGATTGAAGAGATCTTCGATCGGCTTTGTCAGGAAATCGGACAGTTGGCCAAGACCTGATCGATAGATACACTAATTCCTTTACAGGCTGGTTAGATAGACGTACCTTTGCTGATTCAGCAAAAAACAATACCGGTATGGCCGAGCAAAACTTTGTGGATTACGTCAAGATCAATTGTCGATCGGGCAAAGGCGGGGCGGGGTCTGCACACCTGCGCCGCGAGAAATACAATCCCAAAGGCGGACCTGACGGTGGCGATGGTGGCCGAGGTGGCCACATCATTCTGCGCGGCAACCGCAACGTCTGGACCTTGCTCACCCTGAAATACCGTAAACACGTCAAGGCCGGCCACGGCGAACCGGGGCGCAGTAATAACCGCTTCGGTGCGAACGGGGAGGACGTGATCCTTGACGTACCGCTTGGTACCGTAGCCAAAGACGCCGAAACGGAAGAAATAGAGTTCGAGATCACCGAACACGGAGAGGAAAAGATCTTACTCGCCGGTGGTCGTGGCGGATTGGGCAACTCCAACTTCAAATCGTCGACCAACCAAACACCCCGCTACGCTCAACCCGGCGAACCCGGGCAGGAGGCCTGGAAGGTACTGGAATTGAAGGTGCTGGCCGATGTAGGCCTGGTCGGTTTCCCCAATGCCGGCAAATCGACCTTGCTGTCGGTCGTTTCCGCCGCCAAACCCAAAGTGGCCAACTACGAGTTCACCACCCTGGTCCCCAATCTGGGCGTAGTGAATTACCGCGACGGACAATCCTTTGTCATGGCGGATATTCCCGGGATTATCGAGAATGCCCACCAGGGGAAAGGATTGGGACTACGCTTCCTGCGTCACATCGAGCGCAACGCTACCTTGCTCTTCATGGTACCCGCCGATGCCGATAGCATCAAAGAACAGTATCAGATCCTGCTAAAGGAATTATTGCTGTACAATCCCGAGCTACTGGACAAACCCCGCATCCTGGCCATCACCAAATCCGACCTGCTCGACGAAGAGCTCAAACAAATGCTCCGGGCCGATATCCCCGACGAGCTACCGCACCTGTTTATCTCCTCTGTCGCCCAGCAGGGCCTCACCGAACTGAAAGACCTGCTCTGGGAAACCATCAATGCCCACCGCCAGGCCCAGGCCGAAAAGGAAGAAAATCGTGCCTGGCGACAGGGATGGTATGAGGAGGAATAATCAGGTTTGAGGTATGAGGTATGAGGTTTGAGGTATGAGGTTTGGGGTTTGAGGTATGGCTTACGGTCCACGGTTCACGGCTCACGCTCCACGGCTCACGGTCTCCGGCTTACGGTTCACGGGCCCGGGCCACGGTTCACGTGATAGAGGATTGGGTATTGAATGAATATCAGCCCACAGCTTCAGCTGTGGTGAAGAATGTGAAATACCCCCTCTCCCCCTACCACTTTAGTGGTAACCGTATCACGCTCCACGATAGACGGCCCACGGTTCACAGGCCCACGGTTCACAGGCCCGGCCCACGGTTCACGTGATTGTGGATTGAGTGAATATCAGCCAACAGCTTCAGCTGTGGTGATGAATATGGAATAGCCCCTCTCCCCCTACCACTTTAGTGGTAACCGAATCACGCTTAACGGTAGACGGCCCACGGTTCACAGGCCCGGACCACACTTCACGTAATTGGTGATTGAGTGA
>CAYFGK010000100.1:0-18856 GCA_964342305.1 uncultured Saprospiraceae bacterium
CCTCCTCGCGCCTTGTCTTTTGCCGAAATGCCCTACCCATATTTTCAAATAACTTTGATTACAGAGTACTAAGCTTTTAAAATGAGTGCTTTAAAAGATGGAGGCTAAGGTAAAGGTTGAGGTTCAGAATCAGCCTTGCTTACTTGCGGAATCTAGGTGTAGGCGAAAGCAGGAACCGTGGATCCAAGGCCTTCCCTAACACCCTCTTTTGCCAAAGGTGGTATCCTATTGTTTGGGTGCGGTTAGCACCATGGGCCTTGCGATCTCCGACCTCCGCTTTATTACTATCAGTCGCTATCGCTCGTGTCCGCTTTATAATCACCTTCGCTTTCCGCCACCACGGCGTTTCCCGCCCCCGGAGCGACCTCGTCCGCCACCGCCGGAACGACCGCCACGACCGCGACCACCACCGCGGTAGGGTTTGGCCTTAAATTCTTCCAGATCGGGCGGGAGTGGGATCCGACGGATCGGGGTTTCGATCATTTCTTCGATGCGCTTGAATTTACGCATATCTTCTCCGTTTACGTAGGTGAGGGCTACGCCGGAAGCTTCGGCCCGGGCGGTACGACCGATGCGGTGTACGTAATCTTCGCCATCGCCGGGTACATCGTAATTAATGACCAGGTCGATGCCACTTACGTCGATACCCCGGCTGAGAACATCGGTAGCCACCACGATAGGAATGGTACCATTCTTAAAGGACTGGAGTCGCTTCTCCCGGTCCGATTGTTCGAGGTCAGAAGAAATATCGGTAACATCCAGTCCGGCCCGTTGCAGACCGGTGGTGAGGTCGCGCACCTTCTTTTTGGTGCTGGCGAAGATGATGACCCGCTTGAGGTTTTTCTTGCCGGAGAGCAATTCGGCCGTCAGAGGAATTTTGCCGGCATCTTCTACTTCGTAAGCACCCTGCATGATGTTTTCCGCCGGTTTTGAGATGGCGATATTAATCTCGGCCGGGTTGTTCAACATTTGCTTGCTGAAGCGGCGGATGTCGTTGGGCATGGTGGCCGAGAACAACAGGGTTTGTCTTTTTTGCGGAAGCTTATTGACGATTGTCTGGATCGCCGGAGCAAAACCCATGTCGAGCATGCGGTCGGCCTCGTCGAGGATTAGACATTGCAAATTGTCGATCTGGGCATAGCCCATCTCCAGGTGCGAAATCAATCGTCCGGGAGTAGCTACCACGATATCGGCTCCCCGTTTCAGGGCGCGCTTTTCTTGTTCCATTTCCTGACCACCGCGTCCGCCGTAGATGGGAATGGAGCTGGTACCGGTAAAATAGGATAGGGCTTCCAACTGCTGATCTACTTGCATCACGAGCTCCCGGGTAGGCCCCAGGATTAGGGTGTGGATCCCCTTGTGCTCACTCTTGGTGAGCATTTGGATGATCGGGAGTAGAAAGGCAGCGGTTTTTCCGGTACCCGTTTGGGCAACACCCAGAATGTCCCTGCCTTGGAGTATGATCGGGATGGCTTGTTCCTGAATGGGGGTGGCTTCCTTGAAGCCCATCATGTCGAGTCCTTCTAACAGACTATCGTCAAAATCAAATTCCGAAAATTTCAAAGTGCACTTTTTTCATTAAAGAAAAGAGGTACCCATGCGTTTGGTCCTCATCTTGTCGGAGGGCAGGTGCAAGAAGTTGGCTTTTACACTGCTACTATAATGTTGGATTAGGTGCGGTCAATCCAGCTTTAGAGAGATATACTCGATTCGAAGCCTTATGGTTTCCATTAACGGCCTGCTTGTCGGTATAATGCCTGTAAAGATACAGAAAGTTAGGGTTTTATATAGAACGATCGCGGGCATCGGGTAGCGTATATGTTGTTTTGGGATAGGTCGAATTATCGCACCGGAATATTCTAAGGTCTTGGTGTTCAGGTACGAAACATTTGGTTAATAACAACTTAATAAATCCTTAATTATTCACCGTCAGGGGCTTGGGGCAAAGGTTTCTACTTTTAGAAATCTAATTATAACCTGTTACCTTATGAAGAACTTTTATTTAATTTTTACCCTTTTGGTGGGTTCGCTCACTCTGAGCGCACAAGACACCTTCACCCTGCGTATCATGCACAACAACGATGGTGAGTCGATGTTGGCAGCCGACACCATCGGCGGTGTGAAGGTAGGTGGAGCCCCGGAATTCAAAACCGTCGTAGACAGCCTTCGTGCCGAAGGCACCCCCAGCGTAATGCTGTCTTCCGGCGATAACTTCCTGGCTGGAGTGCCTTTCACGGCAAGCCTGAACCGGGCCGCCGGCTTGCCTTACTACGACGCCATCGTGATCGACTCCATTGGTTATGATGCGATTGCTATCGGAAACCACGATTTCGATTTTGGTCCCGACGTTTTGTCCAAGTTTATCCGCGACATCGATGTGACTATGCCTCCATACCTGAGTGCAAACCTCGACTTCTCAGCGGAAGATACCCTGCAATCGCTGGTGGACAACGGCCGGATCGCCAAGCGCACCATTATCGACGTCGCTGGTCAGCAGGTGGGCGTCTTTTCGCTGATCTACGAAGATCTGCGTAATATTTCCAGCCCACGCGATGTGCAGGTAATGCAGGAACTTACCGCCATTGCTCAGGAACAGATTGACTCCCTGGAAGCCGCCGGAGTCAACAAGATTATCCTGATCTCGCACCTGCAGTCGATCAATTCCGAGTTGGAACTCATCGGTAACCTGACCGGACTGGACGTTGTGATCGCCGGTGGTGGTGATGAGTACCTGACCAACGATCCTTCCATCGTACTGGATGATGACGACGAGGTTTTTGGTCCGTACCCATTGGCCGAAGTAGATGCCAGTGGCGACACCGTTTATGTAGTAACCACACCTGGTAACTACCGTTTTGTTGGAAACCTGATCGTAACCTTTAACGAGGCCGGCGAAGTGACGGCAATCGACGCTGGTTCCGATTTAGTACCTGTGTTTGATCGCGTCGCTGATCCCGTGTTGCAAGCAAGTGTGGTTGATTCCATTCTCGCTTACTCGGAGGCCATTCGCAACAATATCATTGCCACTACGGAGCCCGCCCTTGACGGAACCCGTGCGGGGGTACGTACTCGCGAAACTAACCAGGGTAACCTGGTAACGGATGGATATGTATATCTGGTCGAACGCGACCGCGCTGATTATAATCTGGCCGATGGCGTACCCGTGATCGGTGTACAAAACGGTGGTGGTATGCGCGACGATGAGGTCGTCCCGGCCAATAGCGACATATCTGAAGCTAAGACCTTCGACATCCTTCCTTTCCCGAATAACCTGGTGATTATCGATCATCAGTTTACTCCTGCTGAAATTCACGATGTACTGGAAAACTCCGTTTCGGCAGTGGAAAATGTTTCCGGCCGCTTCTTGCAAGTATCTGGCATCGAATTCACTTACGACCCTCGTCGTCCGGCTAACAACCGCGTTCTGTCGGCTCAGTTGAGCGATGGTACTCCGATCATTGTCGGTGGTGAGCCGGTACTGGCTGGTCCGACCGTGTACATTGCAACCAACAATTTCACTGCCGGTGGTGGTGACGGTTTTGACGAATTCGAAGGCAAAGACCTGATCTTTACGCCCTTCTCTTACCAGCAGTCCCTGTTCGAATACATTACCGAAGGGTTAAATGGCTTGATCACGGCTGCTCAGTATCCGGAAGGTGGTGAAGGCCGCATCAACGAAGCCGGATTCACCTTGCGCATCATGCACAATAACGACGGTGAATCCATGCTGGTAGCTGATACCATCGGGGGAATCAAGGTTGGTGGTGCGCCTGAATTCAAATCAGTTGTCGATAGCCTGCGCGCCGAAGGCACTCCTAACCTGATGCTGTCATCCGGGGATAACTTCCTGGCCGGTGTTCCGTTTACTGCCAGCCTGAGCCGTGCGGAAGGCTTGCCATACTACGATGCCATCGTGATCGATTCTATCGGTTACGACGCCATTGCGATCGGTAACCACGATTTCGACTTTGGTCCGGATGTGCTCGGGAAGTTTATCCGTGACATCAATGTCACCATGCCGCCCTACCTCAGCGCAAACCTGGACTTCACCGCAGAAGATACGCTACAAACCCTCGTTGATAACGGCCGCATCCGCAACCGTACCATCATCGATGTTCAGGGCGAGCAAGTAGGTGTATTCTCTTTGATCACTCCCGATCTGCGGAATATATCCAGCCCGCGCATGGTGCAGATCATGGCAGACCTGCAAGCCATCGCTCAGGCGCAGATCGATTCCCTGGAAGCTGCCGGAGTCAACAAGATCATCCTGATCTCTCACCTGCAGGGTATTGATGCCGAACTTGACCTGATCAGCCATCTATCCGGGCTGGACGTCGTGATCGCCGGAGGTGGTGACGAACTACTGACCAACGATCCCTCTATCGCCATCGACGATCAGGAGGTATTCGGTGAATACCCGCTGAAAGAAGTTGATGCGGATGGTGATACCGTATTCGTTGTTACCACTCCTGGTAATTACCGCTACGTTGGTAACCTGACCATTTCATTCGATGAGAATGGTGACGTATTGATGGTTGATCCGGGTTCTGATTTGGTTCCTGTTTTCGACCGTGTTGCTAATCCGGCACTGCAGACCGGTGTTGTTGATTCCATTCTTGCTTTCTCCGAAGAGATCCGAAACAATATCATCGCTACAACCGAACCTGCACTCGACGGTACTCGCGGGGGTGTTCGTACCCGAGAAACGAACCAGGGTAACCTGGTTACCGATGGTTATGTATTCCTGGTTGAGCGCGACCGTGACGACTATAATCTGGAAGAAGGAGTGCCAGTAATTGGTGTACAGAACGGTGGCGGTATGCGCGACGATGAGATCATCCCTGCCGGAAGTGATATTTCCGAGGCAAAGACCTTCGATATCCTGCCTTTCCCGAACAACCTGGTTATCATCGATTACCAATTCAATCCGACAGAGATCGATTCTATTCTGGAAAATGCGGTTTCCGCAGTGGAGGGTGTATCCGGCCGCTTCCTGCAAGTATCCGGCATCGAGTTTGTCTGGGATCCGACCCGTCCGGCCGGTGAGCGTATTGTATCCGCTCAACTATCTGATGGAACCCCGATTGTCGAGAACTACGAAGTAGTGACCGATGGACCAAGCGTATACATTGCTACCAATAACTTTACCGCTGGTGGTGGCGATGGTTTCGATGAATTCGAAGGCAAAGATCTGATCTTCACCCCATTCTCTTACCAGCAATCACTCTTCGCTTACATTACCGAGGGACTGAACGGCATGATCACGGCCGCACAATACCCCGAAGGTGGTGAAGGCCGAATTGTACGCGGTGTTGGTGCCGTAGGTGATAGTGATAAAATGTTTGACCTGTTCCATGTATCCACCTACAATACCGGTGTATTTGATGAAGGCGCCGCGGAGATCCTGACCTACGATCCGGCAACGCAGCGTATTTTCTTCACCAATGCCGATGCAAATACAGTTACCATTTTGAACGTAGCCGATGTGTTCAATCCAGTTAAGATCAGCGATATCGATATCACCGCGTACGGTGATGGTGTCAATAGTGTAGCCCATTACAATGGCATTTTGGCAGTAGCCATTCAGGCCGAAGAGGTGGACGCTAACGGCCACGTTGTTTTCTTCGATACTGATGGCAACTACCTCAACGATGTAGAAGTAGGTGTTCTGCCCGATATGGTAACCTTCAATAATGCCGGAACGAAAGTCCTGACCGCCAACGAAGGGGAACCTGGCGATGAATACGTGGTCGATCCGGAAGGGTCGGTATCTGTAATCGACATTTCAAATGGCGTTGAGAATGCTACGGTTACCAATGTAACCTTCGAGACTTACAACGACCAGATGGATGCGCTGCGGGAAGCCGGCGTTCGGATCTTTGGTCCTGGTGCTACCGTAGCTCAGGATCTGGAGCCAGAATACATTGCCATTACCGAAGACGATAGCTATGCCTTTGTCGGCCTGCAGGAGAATAATGCGTTCGCAAAAATCAATCTGGCTAATGATTCACTGGAAGCTATTTTACCGCTGGGCTATAAAGATCACAGCCTACTGGGCAATGGTTTTGACGCCAGTAATCGCGCCGACGATATTCAGATTCAGCCCTGGCCTACCCTGGGGATGTACATGCCTGATGCCATTCACGCTGTAAACATCGGAGGTGTTGAATATATCGTGACCGTCAACGAAGGCGATGCGCGCGACTACGATGGCTATTCTGAAGAAGCACGCGTTGCCGATCTGGAACTGGATTCTACGGCTTATCCGAATGCCGCCGAATTACAGTTGGATGAGAACCTGGGACGCCTGAATACCACTACGGCCAACGGTGATACCGATGGTGATGGAGATTTCGATCAGATATACTCCTATGGTGCCCGTTCCTTCACGATCTGGGATACCGATGGTAACATCGTATTTGACAGCCGCGATAAGATCGAACAGAAATTGGCCGAATTACTGCCAATGGACTTCAACAGCAACAACGACGAGAACGACTCCTTTAAGTCTCGTTCCGATGATAAGGGACCGGAGCCCGAAGCCGTTGAGATCGTAAAAATGGGTGAAGATGTGTTCGCTTTGGTTGGTTTGGAGCGTGTAGGCGGTATTATGGTCTTCGACATTACCGATCCGGCTAACGCTGAGTTTGTGAGCTATACCAACAATCGTGACTTTACCGTGATGGATGCTGAATCCCCGGCGGTTGGAGACCTGGGAGTAGAAGACATCAAGTATGTCCCCGCCAGCGAAAGCCCGGTGGGTACCGCGCTGGTGCTGACTGCCAATGAAGTTTCCGGTACAGTGACCATTTTTGCAGTGAACGAAATGATCAGCAGCACCGGAGAGGTTTTCGATCTCGCCGATGTGAACTTCCGCGTCAACCCGAACCCGGTCCACGATGCTATGTGGTTGGCATACGACCTGGAGGAAACCAGCCAGGTGGATATAACCCTGGTTGATCTGGCCGGACGTCCGCTGCGCAACCTGGTAGCTGCCCGTCAGCCACAAGGACACCACAGCACCCTGGTTAACACCAATGACCTGCCCAAGGGTATGTACATTGTGTTGGTCAACATCAATGGCAAGATCGCTCCTGCAAAAGTGATCAAGCAGTAATTAACGGGAGGTTGGGCTTAACCTACTTCGTATAGTTCATATAGCAAGGCCCAACCTCCCGGTACAGGGTAGTAGGTATAGGGTGTATGGATTTCAACAGATCCTATACCAAATACCCTGTACCAAATTCAAGGTGAGGCTTAACTTTCAGCGATTTGGCAAAGAGTTCAACACCTCTATCACGTTAATTGCCTACAGCTGATTTTTAGCCTTTCGGCAAAAATATGGGAGCCGCTCCGCAAGGGGCGGCTCCCATTCTTTTTTGGCGAAAGCCAAAAAAAACAGCACGGTATGCTAATTAAACATACCTTTGCACCTTTTAACGCGATAGCGCAGCAGCATTTCAGGCACCCCAGGGGTGCATTTCCGGAATTATACCGCTTCCGAAAAGGTTTGGGCTTTGCCCAATCTTTCCACGCGAGTATATACTCGACTCAAAGTGGTTTGGGATCCCAAACCACTTCGTTGTCGATACAGAGGACCGGCTTGCTCAACCGCTATCATAACGAATAGCATGAGCAAATTTGCTGCGCTGGGACTGTCCCAGCCTATTGTTTCCGCCGTGGAACGTTTGGGCTTCGTAGAGCCTACCGAGATCCAATCCGATATTATTCCCTTACTTCTCAAGCAGCAGGTCGATTGTATCGGGCTGGCCCAAACGGGTACCGGTAAAACGGCCGCCTTTGGGTTGCCTCTGGTCGACCGCATCGATGCCCGGCAGTCACACGTACAGGGACTGGTGCTGGCCCCAACCCGCGAACTGTGCCTGCAGATTACCAAAGAACTGATCACCTTTTCCGGTGGTCAGTCTGACCTGCGTATTACCTCCGTGTACGGTGGTGCCGATATTCAACGTCAGATCCGCGCTCTGCGCAAGGGGGCTCAGATTGTCGTAGCTACCCCGGGTCGCTTACGCGACCTGCTTCGCCGCCGCGCTATTTCGCTCGATGAACTCCGGTACCTGGTGCTCGACGAGGCCGATGAAATGCTGAACATGGGCTTCCGCGAAGAGATCGATGATGTACTGAGTCACTGCCCAGAAGAGCGAAGTGTATGGCTGTTCTCAGCAACCATGTCCCCCGATATCCGCAAAATCACCCAGGCCTATATGACGGACCCGGTCGTGATTGAAACCCAGTCGGGCCCCGGTGGGCATGCCCAGATCGACCACCAGTACGTGTTGGTACACCGCAACGATAAGCTCGAAGCGCTGAAACGCTTCATGGATGCCGATCCCGAACTGTACGGCGTAACTTTCTGCCGCACCAGGGCCGAGTCCAACGAAGTGGCCGAAGAGCTGGTGAAGGCTGGTTACCAGGCCGACGCTATTCACGGGGAGCTGAAGCAGCCCCAGCGCGATCGCGTCATGAAGCGCTTCCGCAACCGCGATATTCGAATGCTGGTAGCTACCGATGTGGCTGCACGAGGTATCGATGTTGAAAAACTAACCCACATCTTTCACCTCAATATCCCCGATGACCGGGCGTTCTACACCCACCGCAGCGGTCGTACAGGCCGCGCTGGCGAAAAAGGCATTTCGATGGTGCTGGCCAGTCCGGGACAAATGCGCTTTGTACAGGACCTTGAGCGCTCCCTGAAACTGGACTTCGAACGGGTCCAGGTGCCCGATGCCAACAGCATTCTGCAACAACAATTGCAGCAGGAGATGGAAAGTGTGGCTACGACCGATATTCACCCGAAAGCCGATGAATACCTGTGGGAATTGGAAACGCTCTTTACCGGCATGAATCGGGAGGAAATTCTGATGCGTTTGTTGTCCCGGTCATTGAAAGCATATGATCGTCAGCGAAGCGAAAACCGCGACCTGAATCTCAGTAAGAAGAAGCCCCGGGAGCAACGGCATTCCGATGAGAAAAAAGTACGCCTGTTTATCAATGTAGGTGCTGTCGATGTGAATGATAAAGGCGGCTTCCTCTCCTTTCTGTGCGAGGGTTCGGGTATTACCGGCAGCCAGGTAGGGAAAATCGATCTGCAACGTATTCATACTTTCTTCGATGTCGATGAAAATGTGGTGGACGAGGTCAAGAAGAGTTTCCGCCATGCGGAACTGAACGGGCGTCAGTTACGCATCAACTCCGGCGTATCGACTGGTAAACCCAAATCCAAGAAGAAAAAGAAGGGTAAGAAGAAGGCAAAAAAGAACAAATAGGCAATTCGTTTTCTTGTGTATCTTGCTGGTTGCTGACGATTTGAATCAGGAAACCGCGTAAGGATATATGTTGCAAGGAAAAATAGCTTTGGTAACCGGCGCCAGCCGGGGTATCGGTCGGGGTATTGCTCAGGAACTGGGTATGGCAGGAGCTACCGTTATTATTACGGGGCGCAGCCGTGACGATACCCGGACCGATGGTCTTCCCGGAACGGTGGAAAATGCCGCGAAGCTCGTAACGGAGGCCGGTGGCCTGGGCGTTCCGGTTTTTTGCGATCACACCGAAGACCGCGACGTAGAGGAACTGGCCAGGTACGTAAAAGAGACTTTTGCCCGGGTCGATATACTGGTCAACAACGTCTGGGGTGGATACGAACAATACGATCACGAGATTTGGCAGCTGCCCTTCTGGGAGCAACCCGTCTGGCGGTGGGACAAAATGCTGGAAACCGGAGTGCGTGCCCACTATACCACCAGCCGGGTGATCGTCCCCCTCATGTTGGAAGCCCAGTCCCCGCTGATCATCAACGTCAGCGCCGGCGATAACGGTAAATACCTGGGAGACATTCAGTACGATGTGGCTAAGAACGCAGTGGATCGCCTGGGCTTTGCCCTGTCGAAGGCCCTGAAAAAGCACGGAATTACCGCCCTGACCATTCATCCCGGATTCACGCGCACCGAACGCGTGATCGATACGGCTGCCAAGGATGCGCTTACCGATTCACATTCGCCCCGTTTTGTAGGGCGAGCAGTGGTAGCACTGGCAAAAGATCCGGAGGTGCAACGTCGATCAGGAGGTGTTTTCAAAGTCGGGCAATTAGGGCTGGACTACAACTTCCAAGATGTCGACGGTTCTCAGCCCAAACCCTTCGAGATCCCCGATGGGTACGGGGAGTGAGGTTCACGGTCCACGGTCCACGGTCCACGGTCCACGGTCCACGGTTCACGGTTCACGGTCCACGGCTGACGGTTCACGGTTTGAACGTGCCGGAATGAGGCCACAGCTTTAGCTGTGGTGTTTGGTGTACATTCCCAATGTTACTAACCACTTTATACCGCTTTAGAAAAGGTTTGGGCTGTGCCCAATCTTTTCACGCGAGTATATACTCGACTCGAAGTGGTTTGGGACACCAAACCACTTCGTTGTCGGTATAGTGGTTGACGATGCCTACGGTAAATCGGACATATTCTGCCAGGCGGCAGGCCAGAGAGCATTTTGCGGCGTCGGCGCAGTCAGTGATATTAGAGACCCGTCGGCGGGGTCTACGAATTGCAGGCGCCAGGCGTGCAGGGCAATGGCAACATCTTCGGTTTGTTTATCGGCTCCGTAAAGGTGGTCGTTGAGGATAGGACAGCCCATCTGACTGAATTGTGCCCGTATTTGATGGTAACGTCCGGTGAACAGGCGCACCTGAACGATAGCCCGGCCATTGACTTCGCCAATTTGCCGGAACCACAATTTTGCTTCCTTACTGCCTTTTACCGCCTGATCGGTGATCAGGGCTTTTTTTCGATCGGCGCTTTTGCGGTGCCATTGCTGAAGGGTATCGGCCTTACGGGGAGGAGGAGATTGGGTAACGGCCAGATAATCTTTGCGAATGGTTCGCTTTTCAAATTGCTGCTGCAGGTGGCGCAGGGCCGACTTCTTCTTGGCCATTAATAGCACACCGCTGGTGGGCCGGTCAATGCGGTGAACGATACCTAAATAGCCTTTCGGTACATGATGGCGGACAGCCTGCTCCAGTGTCAGGAAGGGAAGGCCAAGGCCTTCAACCGATTGCCCGGATGGTTTGTTGAGAGCGATCCAGTGGTCTGTTTCCCGAATTATGTGGAGAGGGGTACTCAAAGTGCCTCCAGGTAAGATTCCAGATTATCCTGATCACCCAGGTTCATTTTTTTGCGCAAGCGGTGCTTGGCGGTGCGCACTGCATTATCCGAAACATTGTTGATGGTGGCAATATCCTTGACGGAGAGATTCAGGCGAAGCATGGCGCAGAGGCGTTTTTCGTTTTCCGTTAGATCGGGATATCGCTGAGAGAGGTTGTAAAAGAAGTCGCGATTAATTTCGTCAACGTAGACCCGGAATTCCTCCAGATCACCGGTGGCCTGTTCCTGATATGACAATTGCTTTTTCAGGTGATGCAGAAGGTCCTGATTGCCTTCGACCTCATTATTGAGATAGGCCCGCAGTTGGTCGATGAAGTTGTTGCGATCGAGTAACCGGGTCGCCATGGTTGCCAGTTCTTTATTTTTATAGTCCAACTCCAGTTTTTTCTTCTCCAGGTCAGCGTTGATCTGTTTGCGTTCGAGCACGGCCACCCGTTCCTGCTGTCGGGCCAGTTCCCGTTGCCGGATGAGATTTCGGTTGATAAGATAACTGATGAGAGTGCCCGACAGGATGATCAGGCCCAATATCAGTAAAATTGAAGCACGCAGCGTTCGATCTGATTCTTCCCGGGCGAGTCTTTGTTCGTTCAGTGCTACTTCTTTTTCCTGTTTCTCCTGGGCGTACTGATCTTCCAGGGCATTGATGATCTTGAGCTGGTCCGTGTTAAAGAGACTATCGCGGAACCGATAGTAGCGCTGAAGCGATTCGAATCCGGTAGTGAAATCTCCGTTCAGGGTGTCGAGGCGGGCACGTAGCTTGAGGATGTCGGAAAGTGCATTGTACTGATTCGTTTGTTCAGCAATGGGCTGTACCTGATCGAGTATGCGTGCGGCTTCTTCGGGATTATTCTCCTCCAGATTAATCCGGGCGATAAGGTTCATGCTATTCAGGGGCAGGGATTGATTAGTGCCCCGGTTCGCGGCATCCAGGGATGCTCGGGCGTACTGTTTGGCCTTTTCCATATTGCCGGCCCGAAAGTAGGCATTGGCGATATTGTAGAGGGTGATAACTTCGCTTTCGAGCATACCAACTTTCTGGAAAAGGGTCAATGCCTGCAGGAAGTAATTGATCTGGGGGGTTGTGTTATTCTGATTTTGCGAAAGCGATGCCATATTCGACAGGAGGGTGGCATATTCGAATACGACCTCTGTATTGTCGGGGTATTGCACGTATAGTTCTTCGATGACCTCTTTGGCGTTGTTGACGTATTCCCGGGCTTTGTCGGGAAGTTCGCGTTTCCAGTAGATACCGCCCACAAACATATTGGCCATGCAGGTGGCAATGCCACAGAGCGATTCGGCAGGGTTTTTACAATAGTCCTGTACCAGATTCAGGGCCCGAAAATAGGAGCGATGGGCCTCGTCGGCATTACCCATGTATTCACTGGCCTGGCCACGCCGGATCAATGCTCTGGCAGCCATATCGTCCAGGCCGAGTCCGCTGAATCGTTCGTAGGCCAGTTCTGCTTGCCGGTAGGCCTTCTGGTAGGCACCTGAATTGAGCAGATGCTGTGATTTCAGGAGGTCGACTTTACCCACATAAACGGGTTCGTTCAATTGACGCGCCTGGCTGCCCATAAGATTGATATAGTCTTCGGTATTGGGGTGTTGCAGCCGCACCATAAGGGTTGATATCTGCGAGGCGAGTTCCAGCTTTGTGCTGTCCGGTTCAGGGGTGCGGCTTTGTAAGAAGCGGTAATAGCTCTGAAGGCTGTCGAGTGACCTGGAAGCATCAGACTGTGCGTACAGAGGGTGGGGCAGTGCCAGGACACTTAGCAGGCTGATCGTGCACGGGATAAGTAGGCGTAGCCAGAACATATTGATTTACAGTAGCAACTGTCTAAAATAAAAAAGTCCGCGATAGTTTTCACTATTCGCGGACGCTTAATTCCCCCTTGACAATTTAATCGTATAAAGAATCCACGTACGTGGACACTCAATTATCTCTTATTGGTTGTCTTGTACAAATGTACTAACCATTTCTAATAATTGAAAGTATAATACTGAATTATGATGACAGTTGGGCGTTACAATACCGTTACATCAGCCTAAGTGACTGATATTCAGAGGTGAAGGAGGGTGGGTGGCGTACCCGTAGTGAGGTAAATTTTTTAAGAAGGACACAAAATTGCATCCCAAATACTCGTATAAGTGAATATTTGAAGGCGAAAAAAGGCATGTTTTAGTTTGCTTAGCTGTAGAAAAGGAATGGAAGGACGGCGCATGTCAGGGTGTGGGATCCCGGCGTAGTTTGAACTATTTAAAGGTACATTCCTTTTTACATAAATCATATTTTTCCATGCCTGAATTACCTGAGGTCAACACTTTTCAGCGGTATTTTGATGAGACTGCCCTGCGGCAAAAGATCGTTCGGACCCGTGTCAGCGACGATAAGATCATCCGCAATCTTTCCGGGGACGCCTTCATCGATACATTGACCGGCCGTACATTCACCGGATCGTATCGGCGCGGTAAATACCTGTTTGGCCACCTGGATAATGGGCACCACCTACTGTTGCATTTTGGCATGACGGGCGACCTGGTGTACTATCAGGAACCTGAGGATGCTCCGCCCTACGAGCGTTTCGCCTTCGATTTCAGTAATGGATTTTCCCTGGGATTTGACTGTCCGCGTAAATTTGCCCGCATTTGCTATATCACCGATCTGGATGGGTACATACGGGAGTTAGGATTGGGAGAGGATGCACTGGCTATTTCGGCCGATGCTTTTTTGGCGGAAGCCAATGGAAAAAAGAGCACCCTCAAGGGTTTCTTACTCAACCAAAAATACCTGGCCGGTGTCGGGAATCTGTACGCCGACGAAGTCTGTTACCAGACGCGGATCCATCCTGCTTCGCGTATGGACAAGTTACCGGAAGAACAAATTCGTATCATCCACACAAAATTGCAGGAGATTTTGCAGTACGCCGTTGATCAAAATGCCTATTATAAGCAATATCCCGACGATTGGCTTTGGAAGTGGCGAACCGAAGAAGCCAAAGCGCCAGATGGATCCCCGGTGCAGACCGCAAAGATCGGCGGTCGGACCACCTATTTTTTTGATGGCTACCAAAAGCTTTTTGCCTAGACCGTGATTGCTCACCATGAATGATACCGATACGCTAACCCTGCAAGTCACCGAACGCATTCGCGAAACTCCGGATACCCTTTCCTTTGTAGTTCAGCCCTCGGGCAAAGTGCCTGTTTACCGTGCGGGTCAGTTCCTGACCCTGTTGTTCGAGGATGAGCTGGGCACTAAACCCGTGCGCCGATCCTATTCCTTTGCAACCACTCCGGGCGTCGATCCCCAGTGGATGTTCACCGTTAAAAAGAAGCCCAATGGCCTGGTGTCGCGATACCTGCACGATCATATTGGTGTGGGGGACCTGCTCCACGCACTACCTCCCGCCGGACAGTTTGTACTCCCGCCCGCGGATGGGCCTCGCGACTTGTTCCTGATTGCCGGGGGGAGTGGTATTACGCCCTTGTTTTCCATTTTGAAGGAGGCCTTATATAATGAGCCCGACTGCCGGATCCTTATGCTATATGCCAGCCGGTCGGAAGACCAGATCATCTTCCGGGAATCCCTTCGCACTCTTCACCGGGCCTACAAAGATCGGTTCGAACTCATCCATTTATTATCGAATCCCCGTTCCGACCTGCTGACCCTACGCCAGCAGTTGGAACCAGCTGAGGTTTACTGGGGGCGCCTGTCAAATCACATGGTGGAAAAGTGGGTTGATGATTACTCGGTTAACGATCCGGACCGGGCGCACTTTTTTCTTTGTGGACCGCGTGGGATGATGCTCAAGGCCACCAATGCATTGGGTTATAAAGGATTTGGCAGTGATCAGGTACACACCGAAAATTTTGTTATCAAGGAGGCGTTGCGTCCTTCCTCCGAGGATTTTCCGCCGGCCACCGTTCAGTTAGAGCGCCGGGGGCAACATTACGAGGTAAATGTCGCTCCGGGGCAAACCATTCTGGAGGCTGCGGAGGCCATGGGGTTATCGCTGCCCTTCAGCTGCCGGGCGGGTACCTGTGCTACCTGTTCCGGGCAGTGCACGGAAGGCCGGGCCGTAATGTACACGCAAGACGGGCGCATGGATACGGTGTCTACCAAAGGACTGGTGTTTACCTGTGTAGCCTATCCACAAACCGGGAACCTGAGGGTTATCATGGATTAAGTGTGCGCTCACGAGCCAGGGTTTCGAGTAGCCAGGCCCGATCGGTAAGCATAGTCGTTTCACGAATAAAAGTCTCGAGACTTTCCCAGCGTCCCGGACGACGCTTCAGGATGCGGAAGAGGGCTTCACAAAAGTTCAGATACGTTTCCCTGAGGGGTTTGGATACCTTTTTATTTCGTTTCAAAAACATGGTAAAAGCAGCCAGTAGGGATAGCAACGGTTCCTCCGCACCTTCTTTGTAATACACTTTGGCTAATAGTACCCGGGAGCCAAGGTGATAGTTAATATCGCTAAGCCTAACCTGGTTCAAGTGCTCAATAGCCTGATCGTAATCGTGGGTGTAGTAGAAGCGCTCCGCCAGATTATAGTGGAGAGCATCAGACCGGAAGCGCTCCGGTAGCAGGTGAACAAACTCCTCAATGAACGCATCGATCCATTCGTACTTTCCAAGTCGTAAAGCTAATTTGACCACGTTGGTAAAGGTCCAGGGTGAAAGCTGTCCTCCGTCCAGAAGAATACGGCGGTCGATGCCTGTGCGATATAGGGTGAGGGCTTCCGCCAAAAAATCAGTCTTCCCCTGGCGGATTTTGCGCAAGCAGTAGTTGATAGCAAAATAATACAGATCGCGCCATTCATCCAGAGCAATGGCTTCCGGAGAGCCCAGTAAGCTGTTGCGAAGGCTTTCGAAATATTGTTCTTCGTCTTCTTCATGGAGTGCCATATACACCTGGAAGTATATGCGAATAAGTGGTTCCTCAAAGTAATCATGGTGCTGCAGGTGATCGATCAGGGCTGATGAAAAATTCGGACGATACGGCCCTTCGATAACGTGTTGCCGGTCGAGCATGGCACAGCTGTATTTCAGCTTTTGCAAAAAGTAGTACCGATCGAGCTGGTCGGTGATCTGCTGTAGGGCAGGATCGTAGGTTCGTTTCCGTTGCAGGGCGAAGTGGCGCTCCTCTACCGTTGCCACTTGCAATTGGTGATGAAAATAGGAGGCGTCGCGACCGGGCCACTGCTCCATAGTGTGTTGTAGTCGGCGAAGGGTTTGCTGGTATTCCTTTTCCAAATGCCGCTCGGCAAAAGCCCGGAGCAGGTCCAGGTCGGGTTTTGGAGGTTGTTGTTCGTAAGCCCGGATCGCAAGGAAACGTTCGATCAGTTTATTGAGCTGGCTGGTGAGATAGCGGAAGGCCTTGTCGTCGTAGGGCTGATCCGGACGCACTCCATAGTAGACATCCTCTTTAGTCGTGGGGTACTTGGGCCAGTTCACGGTCAATACCTCATACAGCCGGGGTATTTCGGGGTCAGTATTGAAATAGGGAGCATGCAAAAAATGCGATAAATCTGCTTTTTCTGCTTCATCAAGGCTGTCCAGTAGCCTGATTGACTTGGTTTTTTTCATGAATATTTGTGGCAATTCAGGAAAACAAATTAAATACGAATTTAATGTAAAATACAGAAATTGCTTATAAATAAGGATTATGGGCCGTTCGTAGTAAAGAAGAAGTTTTCTTTTTACGTATTTTTTTCGGCAATGCCGAAAAAATGTAGTTGAATGCTATCTCGTGGGGCCGTACTTTTGAATTGTTGATACGATAAACGGTTTTATATGCAGCGTACCCTTTCACGAATTGTTTGGTTTGTCGGCGTTCTGGTTGTGCCCCAATTGGCATGGAGCCAGGAACTTTGGCCGGGGGATGTCAATAATAATGGCATTGTTAATGGTGTAGATGTGCTCTACATCGGATTGGCCTTTAATGCTATTGGACCCGAACGGTCCGACGATAGTGAAGATTGGGCTCCGGTAGTCATCGATCAACTATGGGATCAATCTTTCCCCGACGGGATTAATTTTGCTTTTGCTGACTGCAACGGCGATGGGGTGATCGACGATAATGATATCAGTGTGGTTGAGGATAATTTCGGATTGACACACGGCGAATTAACGGATGATGGTTACGCAAGTGGTTTGCCCGGAATCGATCCGCCTCTCACTCTGACACCTTCTACCGATCGGGCAGAACCCGGTAATCAGGTAGATCTGAACCTTACGCTGGGCACGGAAGAAGCTCCGGTACACGATTTCTACGGTCTGACCTTTCAGTTCAGCTTTACAGCGGACCTGGTAGACCGTGACGACGAAGATGATGATGATAGTGAGATCGAGTACGAGGACGATGAGGTTAGTACCTGGATAGCACGTTTTCAGGATGATGATCTGGAGGCGCTCTTAGTCGCTGATGCGGCTACCGGAACGGGCGACTTTGCCATAACCCGAACCGATCAGCAACCGATAGCAATGGGGCAAGGACCCATTGGCCTTTTCACCATTGTAATCGAAGATATTGTGGTAGGACTGGAACAACCCCGACCGCTGGAATTCCGGATCGACCGGATTCGCCTGATCGATACATCCCTGCAAACCACGGCCATTACTCCCGATACAACTTCAATTTTGATCGCCCGGGATACGAGTCAAATTACCACCGCTGGTGGCCATGTATTGCCGGGTAAATACCGGGTTGATGTATTTCCAAACCCCGCCCGCGGAAGTGTTTTTGTGAAAACCAACGGAAACCTGGATGATTTGGACGTCTTTGATCTCTTGGGGCGAAAGGTCCCTATACAATGGGAACGGGGTACGGTACATCGCGTCAGCCTTCTGGATCGCCGATCGGGAACCTATTGGCTACGGATCAGGATAGATGGCGAAATAGAAACTCGAAAAATTACATTCATTTCCCAATAGCTATTTAATCAATCACATTATGAAAAAAATGAAATGGCTGCTAGGCAGCCTTGGCGTTGCCATGCTTTTAACGGCTTGCGAAGATTCACTCGAAGGGGTACATACCCCCACCGTGTTTAATTATTCGGCCGCTTCGGAGGACATCATGCTGACTCCCTGCGATAAGGGACAGGATATTGCAATAGCTGAGATACCAGAAGCTGTTCAGAGTTATTTGTCGGAAAACTATCCGGGCCTGAGTATTACGGAAGCCGAACGCTACGAAGGTGGTTTTCTGGAGATCGAATTGGCTGATGATATTCACGTATTCTTCGGAGCAGCCGGGGAATTCCTCGGCGATGATGAAGGGGAAGATGATGATCGCGATCGCCTGAACAGTTTGTTGAGTCAGGCAAAAACGTATCTGGAAGCTAATTATCCCGATTTGCTCAGGCAGATCGATGATGTCGATATCGAATTCATGTTTGGCGAATTCTTTCTGGAAATCGAATTCGATGAGGGAGGCGAAATGGTATTCTCCCAGAACGGAGAATTACTCTGCTCCTATGATGACGACGATGACCGTGCAGGTGACGACGATTCAAGCGACGATGATTCGGACGATGATAATGGTGACGACGACGATGACCACGTTGCTACGAGTCAGTTACCGCAGGCGATACTGGATTATCTGGCTGCGAATTATCCGGATGCAACGATCACCAAAGCAGAGCTCGACGATGGAAAGTACAAATTGCACCTGAGCA
>CAYFGK010000100.1:18956-26701 GCA_964342305.1 uncultured Saprospiraceae bacterium
ACCTGAGCAACGGTCAGGAGCTATACTTCGATCTTGATGGAAACTTCCTGGGCCTTGACGATGATTCGGACGATGATGATGGAGATGACGACGACCACGTCGATCCGAGTCAGTTACCGCAGGCGATACTGGATTATCTGGCTGCGAATTATCCGGACGCAACGATCACCAAGGCAGAGCTCGACGATGGCAAGTACGAGGTGTATCTGAGTAACGGTCAGGAGCTATACTTCGATCTTGATGGAAACTTCCTGGGCCTCGACGATGATTCGGACGATGATGATGACGATGACGACGATGACGATGACGACGACGACGACGATGATGACGACGATAATGGGTAAGCACAAATATACCGACAACGAAGTGGTTTTGCTGCGCAGTACTTTGTGCTGGGACACCCAAACCACTTCGGAAGCGGTATAATCTAACTATACCGCTTCCCAAGAGGTCTGGGCCGCTCCAACCTTTTCAAGATGGTATAATCATAATCCCGGAAATGTTGACCTGCGGAAGTAGCTTTCCGCAGGTTTTTTTGTCTAGCAGCCGTAAAATCATGGAAAAATCGGTAAAGAAATGATTTCACAATTTGAATAAACGAACATTTCGTCGTAGTCTCACGCTTTTAATGTTTGAGGAGCCTCATCAAACCACCAACCGGGCCACACATCCATGGAAAAACCATACTACACTATTCAGCAGATCCTGGAGATGGATCTGCCGCCTATAATTATTTATGCGGCACCATTCATGTTTGCTTTAGTTTTTGCAGAATGGTTCATCCGCGTCCGCAAGCTGCAAATGAGCTATGACGGCAAAGATACTTTTGCGGCAGCTGCCATCGGAATCGGTAACGTAATATCCAGCGCACTCTTGAAAGGCATCCTGTTTGCCGTTATTTTGTTCTTCTATAACATGGTGCCCTGGTATATTCCCATTACCTGGTGGTCCTTTATTTTGTGCTTTGTGGCCATTGATTTCTTCCGGTACTGGTCACATCGGATATCTCACGAACAGCGCATGTGGTGGGCAACCCACGTTACGCACCATTCCTCCGAACAATACACCTTGTCGGTGAGTTTCCGGTTATCCTGGACGCAGCACCTAAAGATTATCTTTTTCATACCCATCGCCCTGATGGGCTTTGATCCCTTTGTCTTCTTCTGTGCCAACCAGGTAGCCGTACTCTATCAGTTCTGGATCCATACGGAGTTGATCAACCGGATGTGGGCTCCCATTGAATACATTTTTGTGACTCCCTCCAACCACCGGGTGCACCACGGTCGTGATGATGAATACCTGGACCGCAATTATGGCTCCAGTCTGATCATTTGGGACCGTATCTTCGGCACCTACACGCAGGAAGGGCATACACCAGATTACGGCATTCTTACACCCGTCGGATCGTATAATCCGGTTTACCTGGTTTTCCACGAATGGATGGAAATCGGACAGGACATGAAAAAGTACCGTTCGCCCAGAGCCTGGTGGCGCATCCTGTTCTGTTCTCCCAGTCTCAAGCTCGATAAAGATGGCTTTTACGGTGATCTGCGTCCGCTTAGTGACTTGCCCGGTTTGTTGCTGGAATGGCAGGAATCCCAAAAAGAACAGGAAGAGATAGCGCCGGCACCGGCGACCCTGACCGCTTAATTATCGGCAGCGTTTTTGTCCGCGGTTACCCTTAGAGGCATCTCTCCGCGTACATTGCCTTTTTGGTCCCGCAAAACCAGCGTAAAATCGCCTAGGGGTAATGGTATGCGAAGCAACGGCTTGATCCGGTAGGATGGTATTTGGAGTACGGGGATAGCCTCCTTGGTCGCTGACCATTCGTCGGCGTAAAAGACCTGTAGCCAGCGCCCGCTCTGTGCCGTTTCGGTTTCCTGTAGGTCCAGTGTTTTCCAGATCTTATCTTTCGTGAACCATTCCGGGAAATACTCTTTTTGTGGGGGCTCGGGATGGTAGACCAGGAGATCCGTAAATCCGCGTCGGGAGGGAGGTAACCAGGTACCCTGTTGGTCATACAGCACCACTGCGTTCTCAACGGGTTGTGTTTCGAGGAGGGCCTGATACCAGAGATTGGGTTGGTTACCACTCAGATAGACCTGATCGATGGTCATTGGATCAATACCCGTTTGCATGCGAACCTGCTCGGCCATTTTTATCCAGCCTCTGCTCGACTTTTCCTCCACGTGTTGGTATCCGCAGAATATCACGATTTTTTCTCCGGGATGAGCGCTCAGGTATTTTGCTATCTGCTCTCCCTGAATGCGGTCACGCTGGTTTTGACAGTATCGGGGCGGAGCATCCATCGGAGGTTTGCACTCGACGGTCGATTCGTACGGGAATACGGTATATCCAAGCGCAAGGGCTGTTCGCAAAGACGCTGCAAACTGAGGCTCCTGAATGTAAAAGCCACTTTGCACGGTGGGGAAACCACGACGGGCCAGGGTTGTGTCTTCAGCATTCAGTGCTTCCAGTCCTAAGTGACGATACCCCAATTTGTGTAGGCCGGGGAGTAGCTGCTGTAAAAGAGCACGTCCGGCCGGATCGTGGTGGGCCTCATTCAGAATAAGGATTTGGGCGGAATCCGCTTTCGCTAAAATGGTTTCCACGGCTGATGCCGGTTGCAATGCCTGGGTTACCGTTCGCTGCCCGTCAGCAACCTCCCGGTCATATGTAAACATCGAAAAATAAGATTCCCGCGCTGCCTGATAGTCCTGCAGGGCAGCCTGCCAGGTGGCCAGCGCCTGTCCGTAGATCTGTCGTAGCCGTCCGCTTTGGTAGTAATCGGCTTCGGCTTGTAAGGCTTGTAATGCCCCTCCGTAATTGGTCCGGGGTTTAAAAACCTGACTGGCTAGTTCAAACGGATTGTCCGGACGGGAAGTATCAGCCTGTGTGTAGGGAGCAAAACCATGCGTCATGATTCCTTGTGCTTCCTTACCTACCCGTACCACCGGCATTTGCCCCATGATCATGTCGGACTCCCGGATGGGTTTTTCCGGAAAGCTGGTAAACAGAAGGCGTACTACATGATCCGGGCCCTTGATGAAGAAATCAGTAATATCGTAATCGTACTCCGGCGTTTTTACAGCATAGTCCAGCCGCGTGGCTACCCGTCCCTCCAGGAGAGTATGGGCCCGGGATTTTTCACGGTAGGTGACCTGGGTCTTGAGCGCATTAGTCAGATAGTCGGCCAGGGAATCTGGATTGGCCTGATTGGGGTAGACTATTCCGGCCGAGCGGTAATAAGGAGAGCCATTGGTACGGGCAGTAAATAGTATTTCGTATGCCTGGTTCTTTTCTTTTTTTAGGTGCTTTCGCAAAAAAGCAGGGACATCAAGGGTTTTCCACCGCATGGAGTCCAGCTCAAAATCGTAATCACCATTGAATTCCACCTGGAAAGCCAATGGCTCATTTTGGTAAAGAGTCATATAGCCTTCCTTCCATTGATCGTGATAGGCATTTGGCAGGTACCGCTGACAGTGTGTACCCAGGAACAGACAAGTTAGCAACAAACAAAATCGATAGGTCATATGCAGGCAGTCATTAAGAAACTCCGGTAGCAGAGCCAATGGCCTGTACCGGAGTGTGGTGCGGATGATTTCTGCCTGGTAGATGCGGGTAGCTGGTTTAATGGTGGGCTGCCCCCTAAAAAGTCTGCCGGACGGCCAGTGGTGCCGAAGGCTCTGCTCCCCAGTAGTTCAGATAGGTATGCAGCCTTTTGGCAAAAGCCCCTGGCTTTTCGGCAAAGAGCCGTTCACCCAGTGGCATAGCCATGGAGAAACAATACTGCTGGTGTTGGGCAACGAGGGCGAGCAGGGTCCGCCGACTGTCCGTTGAGACATGGTCGAGTGTTTGCAATACGGGTTTCAGCTCGTGCAGATCGTGGTGATCACCCTGGTAGTCACTCAGCTGGTTCATTTGTTTTCGCCAGGGGTTAAAGAGGGGCTTCCATACTTCTTTCAGCAACCGCAGTTGGTACCGCAGGTACTTGGTGCGTTTGCGCCACTGGTGGATACCCTCGGCACTCGGCTTTTTGCGCAATTCGTGTTGCCAGTCGCGGGCACGGGTATACGTGCGCCGGACACTCTTGACGGTATGCTTCCAGTTCTTCGTGGATCCGGGAATGGCATTCAGCTTTTTACGACCTTTTTCCAAACGCTTTTGTACTTGCTCTAAAAGGATTTCTTGCTGTTCGGGACCGGGCAGTATTTGATCCCTGCGTTCTTCGAGGGCTGCCCGCACTTCGTTGAAGGCCGATTTATAAACGGCATCACCAAACCGTTTTTCGAGCATGTCCAGGGTTTCCAGGGTAGCCGTAGCGTCGCGCAGATCACTTAGTATGCGGGCGGTGTCGCGGTAAAACAGATTCCGTTTTTTGTATTCCTGGTCCCCTACTTCATCCCGCACCAGGCGCCAGGCGGCGCGGATCTTTTTGCATCGCTTACGGATATCGTGAATAGCTTCTTCCGGATCAGCCGGTCGGGGCAGGTACTGCAGAGCCTTGTCAACCTGGCTATCGGCAACCCGGGACAGGCCGGCCAAAAACGGTTCGTGGGCGTGTATGGTATAGCTCATAGCTGTTGACATTTGGTTGATAGAGGCTCTTATAATGAAATGGGTAGAAACGAGGTATTGTTTCTTTGCCCGGTGAAGGTCCGCCCCGGGCCATAATGTCAAAAAGCCCTACCTTCTGCTGCATTTCAAATGAAATTCTATGCGTCTGGTTTCTAGCATTTTCTTAATCCTGATTGGCTGTGGCTGTTCTAATACGTCGGGAAATGAGCCTGTGATCACCCACATTAATCCGCTCAATGGATACTCCCAGGTAGTTGCCGTGGAGCACGGCGGGATGACCACCCTGCACATCTCCGGACAGGTAGGGACGGGGCCTGATTTTGAGACACAGATGCGTACTGCTCTGGCGGGCATGCAGGAGCAATTGGCAGCCTCTGGTGCCACGCTCGATGACCTGGTAAAGATCACCACTTTTATCGTGGATTATACGCCCGCCCACTTAGATACCTTTCGGCAGGTACGCCGGGAGATCATGGGCAATGAAGATATGCCGGCCAGTACGCTGGTAGGAGTTGCGGCCCTTGGCCTGCCGGAGTGGAAGATCGAGATTGAGGGGATCGCCGTAGTACGATAGTTGTAACAAGGGGACCTTTTGGGTAGACCAGAGGGCATAGGTATTTGGTACGCCATATAATGCACAGTGTTCAGTGTTCGGTGCTCAATTAAGTTAGAACCGTAGATCAATCAGAATCAGGGAACCATTGAACACTAAGCACTGATCACTGTCAATTGGATTACAGGCCCGAAGCTGTGAAGGTCAAGAGCATTCATAACAACGCAAAAAGGTCAAGAAACGTATCTCCTAATCTCCTGATCCCCTTATCTCCTAATCCACTAAAGAGGTCGATACCAGATATTCCGGAAACTCACCGCGTGGTCGTGGTCTTGTAATTTGAGCGGGCCGTCGCCGTGAGCTTCGTTGCGGGGCCAGCCGATGTATTCACCGGTGCCATGGATCTTGACGTGGTCCTGGATCAGGACGCCATTGTGGAATACGGTGAAGCGTCCGGCGCGGGTGCGTTCGCCCTGCTCGTTGAATTTAGGGGCCCGGAAAACGATATCGTACGATTGCCATTCGCCGGCGGGTTTACAGGCGTTAACCAGTGGGATATGTTGTTTATAGAGGGAGCCGGCCTGACCGTTTACGTAGGTCTTGTTTTCGTAATTATCCAGGATCTGCACTTCGTAGAGGCCCTGAAAGAAAACACCACTGTTGCCGCGATCCTGGCCTTCGCCTTCGATATCGGCAGGTATTTTCCACTCGATGTGCAGTTGGCAGCTACCGAAGGTCTCTTTGGTTTGGTGGTCGCCGGTACCGGGGACTACGGTCATGCTACCGTCGTCATTGAGCCTCCATTGTGCTTGGCTACCTTCGCCGGCGGGTTCCCACCCGTCGAGGCTGGTGCCATCGAAGAGAACTACCGCATCGCTGGGAGGCGCCGAAAAAGCGTCACCGGGAGTGACTTTGGGTGGTACGGGCTCGTATTTTTCGGTGGCTTCAGGTTCAGTGGGTTCAGGGCCCTCGGTGGTGGGATATTTGCCGTCCTCATTGAGGCCATTATCTTTCATCGTCTTTGTTTCGGACTTCGATTCTTCATCGGAGGATTCGATCTGTGTACAGGCAGACGCCAGAGCCAAAGTACTTATTACCAGCAGAAATGATAGGGTGCGCATAGGTTTTGTTTTTTGCGAAAGCTACTATTTTATGAGGATTTGTGCGGTGGCTTACGCCAAAAAAGGGGGGATAGGCGTGGAGAAGATGGGGAAAGCAGAAAAAAGGATGGAGTTAAGCAGAATTACCCCCTGAATATGGGTGGAGATTTGCGCAAAAAAAATATTTTATAATATGTGACTCCTTATTGGTCCCTGAGTCTAATGGTCGTAAAACGCAAAGTCCAAAGGATCCAGAGAACGTCTGTGGGACCAACTGCGTTAGAAACAATGGAAAACTGACATTTATTTACCAAAAACAATGATTACCATGCGTAAATTCTCCTGGCTGGTTATGGTTGCCGTTTTCGGAATCGCCAGCGGTTGTGTGTCCACGAAGAAATACGAAGCACTGGAAGCACAGCTACAAGAACAAATGAATGCTGCACAACAAAGCCTGGCGGATTGCCAGGAAACTTATAGTGCCTACCGTACCCGGACTGCTTCCGAAATCCAAACCCTGGAGCGGTCACTGAGTCAAGCTCAAAATACAACCGCCCTGCGTGAGCAAAAGGTGCAAAGCCTGGAGGAGCAGGTGGCTGACCTGAAAAAACAACGCGATCAGCAGCTCTCCCAAGTGGGCGACCTGACCGTATTGTCTAAATCCGCCAACGAAAACATCAACAAAACACTGTCACAACTGCAGCAAAAGGACAAATACATCCAGTTCCTGCAGGAGGCCCGCTCCAAAGCCGACTCCATCAACCTGGCACTGGCCGTAAACCTGAAAAGTGTACTGCGCGATGGTATCGCCGATGAAGACATCGATGTGAAGGTGGATAAGACCGTGGTCTTTATCAACCTGTCCGATAAAATGCTCTACCAAAGTGGTAGTGCCAACCTGACACCCCGTGCCAAAGAAGTCCTCGGAAAGATCGCTCAGATCATCGAAACCCGCCCCGACCTGGAAGTTATGGTCGAAGGCTACACCGACGATGTGCCCATCAAGAACAGCTGTATGGAAGATAACTGGGACCTCAGTGTGAAGCGTGCCACCTCCGTAGTGCGCACCCTGCAAACCCAGTATAACATCGATCCGAACAAATTGATCGCCGCTGGTCGCGGCCAGTACAATACCCTGGCCTCCAACGAAACGGCCGAAGGACGTGCCATGAACCGCCGCACGCGGATCATTATCATGCCTAAACTGAATCAGTTCTACGAACTGCTGAATCCGGCCAACGCTCCGGTAGCAGACGGTAACTAAGAATTGGGGAAAGGGAGAAAGGGAGAAAGGGCATTTTCTCTCCGGCTTTAATGCTCCCGCTTTGATAAAAAGGTGTCCGGTCCAACTGTTGGACCGGACACCTTTTTTGGTGGTGGTCGATACTTCTCTGGCCGCCGAAACGCAGTGAAAGAGACTGGATCGACCAGGATCATGCCCAGAATAACGAATCTTGCCCCCCCGCGCCACCTGGACCTGGTGTTCTCTGGCATGTCAGTATTGGAGCAAGTCC
>CAYFGK010000101.1:0-26436 GCA_964342305.1 uncultured Saprospiraceae bacterium
TCTGGTTGCTAAATGACTGATTGTGATAGACTTACATTGTATCTGGTAAAGGGCATCAGGTAGTAGGACACGATTTAACCCCGATACCCTATACCTACTACTTTATACCCGGAGGTTGGGCTTTGACTATCATCACTTTACAGATATCTCTGTGTCCAACCTCGTACGATTGTTAATGAATAATTTTTAATTCAGTCAACGCTCTATTGGGTTGTTTGCTATTGGCAGAGTTTGCCGCTATTTTTTGTTTGGAAAGAAATCAGTTCCAGTAGGAAAGGTAGGTTTCCAAACAAAAAATAGCGTCGGTATACGTGGTCGTTGAACGGGTACTTTGACTTTTGGCGAAAGCCGAATAAGGCCACCTTCAATTAAAAATCAGACACTAAAAAATAATAATTACCAATAAAAGAGCCGCCCCGGTATGACCGAGGCGGCTTTTCACATTTCTCACTAGTTACTGTATGAAACTTAGGTATTATGGTTTTTCGTTTTCCATGCAAATTTATCTTAACGTAAGGTTGGGGCCGATCCGTTTGCTAAATAACTGAGGGCCACAACCTCACGTTGTATTTGGTATTGGGTATAAAGTAGTAAGACTTGCTTCAGTCCAAATACCTACTACTCTGTACCGTGAGGTTGGGCTCTGACTATCTTTTCTATGCGCATCAGTCATTACCCAACCTCGCGTTGCCTTAGTTCACATCCCACCAAACGGGTACGGACAGGTGGCTGGAGAAGTCGGTTCCCAGACCCTGGCGATCCAGAGCAGCGCGCATATTTGGGTTAGTACCAAGTTCACCTTGTGGCAGAGCCAGGCGAACCGGAATGGTACCACCCGTTACGTTACCGGGGTAGTTGACCGGCGTCAGTTCCGGGAAACCGGTGCGGCGCCAATTAGCGTATGCTTCGTATTCGTTCAGGAAGGTAGCTGCCCAGTATTGCTCACCAATCGCTTCCATGGTGTTATCGAATGGGTTATTAGCTATATAGGCATCGATGGCATCAGCGGGAATGGTTTCACCGTAGTGAGCCCAGCTTTCCATGGCTGCGCGTACACCGGCTTCGTAGTGGCCGGCAGCATCACTTGCTCCCCAACCGCGTAGTGCAGCTTCGGCCTGCAGCAGTTCTACTTCCGCTACAGTCATAAACATCATTGGAGATGATACGCGGACAATAGCCTGATTAACGGTGCTGAAATCATCAACAGTCGTACCCGTCGGGTTGTCGTTGATGAGCTCCGCATCGAGTCCGTTCGGCAAGCCGTTGTGCTCACCACCGTTTACGGGAAGGGTACCGATAACATCCAGGCGTGGGTCATCGGTGGCCTTCATCCAGTTCACAAATGTTTCACTCAGACGGGGACAGGTTTCACCGGCAGATCCCTGATCGAGATCGAGTACCTCACCGTGGCCGTTTCGGTTGATTCCTTCCGGACCGTTGGTGTGCAGGATGAAAGCATCTTCGCCGGATTGCAGGACACCTCCCTGAATGGCTTTGGTTACGTATTCCTGAGCGGTAGCAGCATCGACCTCGGAGAGGCGCATACCGAGACGCAGCATCAGGGAGTTACCAAAACGGCGCCATGCACCCTGGTCACCGCCGTAGAGGAGATCAGCACCACCGAAGCCACCGGAGTCACCAATCTGAGCAACGGCTTGTTCCAGTTCATTCAGCATGTCGCGGTAAATGTCTTCCTGAGCATCAAACTCGGGAAAATCAACCCCTTCGATAAATCCTTTACCAGCTTGTGAGTAAGGGATATCACCGTACAGGTCGGTCAGGCGATGGAAAATCAATACGCGCCAGATACGAGCCATACCAATCATGGTTTGGTCAGAATCTTCAGCTGATTGCAGTGTATTGATCAAATCCTGAACCTCCACAACTGCCTGTGTATACTGGCGATCGAACAGGGAGGAAGAGTACCCCGCATTGTACGTGTACTTATCGCCTGCCCAGTATCCACAGGTCGTAGCAAAATGCTGGATCATGGTGGATGAATAGATCAGGCTGGAACGCCAGTTCTCGTAGCGTTCACCGGAGGTACGCAACTGTATCCAGGTGAACTGGAAATTTGGATTAATTTCATTGGCTGCGTTCGGGTCGGTGTTCAGTTCACCGAATCCCTCGTCGCAGGACGTCGTCGTGAGCATTAAGGCTACGACCACGAAGAGTATATTTCTTAAGTAATTATACATTTCTACGTTTTTTCAAAGTGATCGAATGGTCCTTAGAACTTCACGTTCAGGTTAAATTGAACGCTGCGGGTTGATGGTACACCAAACATTTCCAGACCCTGACCATTACTGACGTTATACGTCGATTCCGGATCGATATTCGGTACATCACTCCACAGGATTGCCAGGTTACGAGCCGCAACACCGACCGTAACACCTGATACCGGAAGGTTTTCCAGCAGGCGGTTAGGCAGTGTATAGTTCAGTACTACCTGGCGCAGCTTACCGAAATCAGAGTCGTATACAAACTCTTCGGTAATGTTGGAAGCAATGCGCTGGTAGTAATCTTCGATGTTACCAGCTTCTACGTCGCCAATACCGTTTTCGCGACCGACCAGTGTGTTCTGGTGCAGACCACGCAGGTAGGCAAAGGAGTTGGTGGCAGAGTAGATCACACCACCCATGCGCATATCGATCAGGAAGTTCAGGCTCAGGTTTTTGTAGCGGAAGGTGCTACCAAAGCCCATAGTAGTAGGAGCTACACCAGTACCAAAACGAGTGTATTCACCCTGCATAGGCAGACCATTTGCATCGAGCATGATATCGCCGTTTGCGTTACGAGCGTAAGTGAAACCAGCTACCTGGCTGTAGGGAAGTCCTTCCACGTGTTCGATGTACGCATTACGGGTACGGCTTTCCCCATCGCGCAGGGCCTCACCGTCTGATTCGGGGGTAAGCAAGCTTACGACCTCGTTGACGTTATGGGCAATGTTGAAGGTCATATCCCAGCTGAAATCCTGCTTCTTAACCGGCGTAGCGGTCAGCAAGACTTCCACACCGTTGTTGGTCATCTCACCCAGGTTGACAATTTTGCTTCCGAAACCGGACGTAGGAGATACACCGGCGCTGATGATATCGCCTTCCGTAGTACGGTCGTAATAGGTAAAGTCAACTCCTAAACGTCCCGTGAACAGGCGCACATCCAAACCAAATTCAAGTTCCTTGGTCAGCAGTGGCTGCAGGTTCGCATTGGGGATGGAGGTGTTGGCAATTCCACCCAGTGGATTGCCCAGGTGACCTTGTCCGAAAATTCCGTAGTTCAGGTTAAGCTGGTAGGGGTTACCCGCAACACCAGGACCGGAACCGGTAGCATAGGATGCCCGTACTTTTAAAAAGTCAAAAACATCAGGTAGCGACACCAATTCGGATAGTACCGCACTAACACCAGCAGAGTAATAGCCCTGATTATTCTCACCGGTACCATCCGGGCTGGTCAAGGTAGAGAACCAGTCGTTACGGTACGATCCACTCAGATAAATGGAACGCATAAATCCGATCTCAGCTGATCCGTATAGCGAATTCACCTGCCATTCTCCAAAACCATAGTTTACACTTTGGTTGGCCAGGTTGCCGATGGAATGGAGGAAGGGAATGCTGAAATTGCTACCGCTACCTCCGATCGTTTCGGTGAAGTTGCGTTGTTGGTTACCACCTGCCAGCAGGGAGATGTTAATATCATCGGTGATATCGCGATCAAAACCAAAGAGAAGCTCCGTATTCAATTCCTGAACTTCCTGCGTTGATTCGCTCAACTGGCCATTCGGGCTGTAGGCGGTTCCGTAGGGCGTCAGGTCACGACGACGGAAGGTAAAGCGATCCAATGATACCCGGGTACGGGCAAATAGGCCCGGCAGGAAATCATATTGCAATTGCACCTTACCGATGATACGATCCTTTTTGGTGTCGTTATCAAACTGGTAAGCTGCCCAGTATGGGTTGGTCACAAATGTATTATCGTTGAATTGGAACTCCGTTCCATCTTCGCTGGCTCCGGCTTTATCAGAGCTGCCTCGCAGGTCTTCGATATTGATGGTGGCAGGTAATGACCAGGCCGTATAGTTGGCGTTACCGGGTGAATCCGACAGGCGCGGACGGTTGTTAGCAGCCTCGTGTACGTACATAGCGGACATAGTACCCGAGAATTTCGGGCTGATGCGGGCGTTGGTACGCAAGGTGAAGTTCCGGCGGGTCAACCCTGAATTGGGAACGATGTCGCTATTGTCCAGGTTAGAACCCGAAAAGCGGAAATTCAACCGTTCGTTACCTCCGGAGAGGGTCAGGGTATTGATGTAGGTCAGTCCTGTTTCGTAGAAACGGGAGATGTTATCGCCAGCATCGGAATAAGGGCGGTTTTGACCATCGAATTGAACAACGCTGCTACCATTCAGCGGCTCTCCCCAGGCGTACAGACCTTGTTCGAGCGCTTCAGCTACGGTAGTAGGGGCCGTACCATTCAGGCCGTGTCCGTACTGGCGCTGGAAATCATAGGTATTGTTCAGGCTCTCGGCCCGCAGTTGGGTGTTGAATTCCACGTTCAAGCCCGCTTTGCTACCGCTTTTGGTAGTGATCAGGATAACCCCGTTGGCGGAGCGGTACCCGTATAAAGCAGATGCCGAAGCACCCTTCAATACGGAGATACTCTCAATATCGTTTGGGTTAATAGAGGAGATACCGTCACCGGCATCGGAACCACCCCACATACCGGCAGATCCCAGGTTTTGGTTGTCGATGGGGATACCATCCACCACGTACAGCGGCTGATTGGTACCAGACAGAGAGTTGTTACCGCGGATGATTACGCGGCTGGACCCACCGGCTCCCGTCGCGGTTGAAGCAACGTTCACCCCGGCTACCTTACCGGCCAGTGAATTGGCTACGTTCACTTCACGCGCTTCGGAAAAACCCTCCGGCTCCAGTTCCGTCACGGAGTAGGTCAGGGCTTTTTTGGATTTTTCAATCCCCAGTGCCGTTACTACTACCTCGTCCAGGGCTACCCCTTCCTCCAGGGAAATATCGATAGTAGCCTGGTTACCGACCACAACTTCCCGGGTCTCGTAGCCGGTATAGCTGAAGGCCAGGGTAGCTCCTTCGCTCACTTCGATCGTGTACGTTCCATCGATATCGGACAGCACACCATTTGTGGTGCCCTTTTCCAGAATGTTCACCCCAATCAGCGGTTCCCCGGAGCTGGATGTGATCACACCGGAAACCGTCTGTTGAGCCCAGGCCGATAGACCTAGAAAGGCGGTTAGGCACAGTGTTAGTAATGCATTTTTACTCATTGTTTTGAATTTTGTTGATCATAATCATGAAATTGGATTTCAGCTTGGTTTGATGGTACAGGTACCTTCCATGATTTGTGTGTGACTTGTTTGGGATGGATAGTTCAGGCACAAAAAGGAGTCTAATTGTCTGGTATACGCTTATTTGTGCGTGTTTGGGATGATTTTGGGGCTGGTAGCCTGATAAAAGGAATTAAATAAGGATTACACCTGCATTGTCCTTATTTGGCTTTGCGTTTTTACGAATCTATGCATTATTATTGGATACTTCCTAATAAAAGTGCGAAAATTGTGTGCGCACACACTCTTTTTTATCCACATTTTAGATGCATGTTTATGTGGGTTTAATTGAAAAAGACTGCAAATTCCGGCAGAATATCGACCATTTCAAAACAGAACAATATAAAATCAAAACCGCTATGCCACGATATTTCATTTGGGTGCTGAGCCTCACCCTGGGCACCATCGGGTGCCAGACCACTCCACCGGCCGAGCGGGTCGACGTGCTGGTTCTCGGATCGGGAACCGGAGCCGTAGCCGCGGCCATCCAGGCCGGTCGCTCGGGAGCAACGGTTGCCCTGGTCCACCCATTGCCCTGGTACGGCGGGATGCTGACCTCAGCGGGAGTTTCCGCCACCGACGGCAACCACTTTCTGCCCGCCGGTTTGTGGGGCGAGTTTCGGGAGGCGCTCTACGATCATTACGGCGGCCCGGATTCCGTCGCTACCGGCTGGGTAAGCCTTACCCAGTTCGAGCCGAAAGTAGGTGCCGCTATTCTCGAGGATATGGTGACCAAAACGAACGGACTGATCCCATACCCGGAAGCAACCTGGACCGATATCCGGCAAGTAGCTGATGGCTGGGAAGTTGCTGTACAGACTACCAATGGCACCAAATTGATCAGAGCACGTATCCTGGTCGACGGTACCGATCTGGGCGATGTAGCGGCGGCGGTGGGGGCCGGCTTTGACGTGGGCATGGAGGCCCGGGAGGAAACAAAAGAAAAGTGGGCTCCCGTAGCCGCCAACGATATCATTCAGGATATGACCTACGTGGCAATTCTGGAAGACTATTCACCCGATCAAGCACCCCGGATCCCTAAACCGGATGGTTACGATCCGGAAGAATTTCAATGCGCCTGCCGCCACGATTGTCGGGATGCTACCGTCGTATCCTGTGCGCAAATGCTGGATTACGGTAAACTGCCCGGCAATAAGTACATGATCAACTGGCCCAACGCAGGTAACGATTACTACGTAAATCCCATCGACCTGGACCCGGACCAAAGGGAAGAAGCGTACCGGGAAGCCAAACAGCAAACACTCCGATTTATCTATTACATCCAGCAAGAACTGGGTTTTACGCATTTGGGCATTGCCCGGGATGCCTTCCCGACCGAGGATGGTCTGGCCCTGTATCCTTACCACCGGGAAGGCCGTCGCATCCAGGGAATGGTGCGGTATACTCTAAATCACCTGCACCACCCCTATAAAACGGAATTGCCCCTATACCGCACCGGTATTGCGGTGGGTGATTATCCGGTCGATCATCACCACGATAAATATCCGGAAGCACCTGAATTGGCGTTTCCTGCGGTACCTTCTTTCTCTATTCCGGCAGGCAGCTTAATTCCTGCCAGCGTTCCCAATCTGCTGGTTGCCGACAAGCCGATCTCGGTCTCTAACATGGCCAATGGATCCACTCGCCTGCAGCCGGTCATCCTTCAGGTTGGGCAAGTGGCCGGAGTCATGGCCGCAATGGCCGCCACCCGGCAGGTTTCTCCCGGTGACCTCCCGGTACGGCATATTCAGCAGGAAGTTCTCGACGCGGGGGGCTTTCTCTTGCCCTTTTTCGATGTATCTCCGGATGCTCCTGACTTCCAGGCTATCCAGCGTATCGGGGCGAGCGGGCTGATGCGTGGTCGGGGTGAGCCTTATCCTTGGGCCAACCGCACCTGGTTCTATCCGGATTCGGTATTGCAGGATACGGCCATCTATCGGGGCATCACCCGAATAGGGTTTTCATCTCCCAAGAAAGGTCAGGGCATTCCCGTTACCCGAAGGGAGGTTGTCGATTACCTTCAGCAAGTTCAGGAGGTGTTAAGCCTTTCGGCAAAAAGAGATCTGTCTGCCGAGTCGGTGGCCGGCACCTTGGGGATGGATTGGCCAAATCAACCGGCCACTCCGGTTACCCGCCGGGAATGGGCCTTCCTCGTAGATACCCTGCTCGATCCGTTCGGGCAAATGGGAGTGGGGGTTGATGGAGACTACAGGGATTGAAGAGACTTCAGAGACTAAGGGAAATCTTTCACTTAGTCTCTGAAGTCTCTACCGTCACTACCGTCTCTGAAGTCACTAAAGTCTCTGCAGTCAATACCGTCTCAGGAAACTATCCGATAGCCCCGGAATCCGTAATACGCCACAAAGAGGAACGACACTACCGGTAACCAGAAACTGGTCTGGATGCCACCTTGTTCCGAGATGATGCCCATCACCGGAGGAAGAATGGCGCCACCCACAATCGCCATGATGATAAAAGACGATCCGAGTTTGGTGTGTTTACCCAGATCCTTGACCCCAAGCGCGAAGATGGTCGGGAACATGATCGACATAAAGAAGTTGACACTCAGGATCGCATAAACGGCGACCCGTCCTTCACCAAGTATACCGATCAGGCACGCAGCTACGGCCAGCATGGAAAAGATGCCCAGCAGCGTACTGTCTTTGATGTATGAAAGCAACCAGGTGCCGAGGAAACGCCCCACCACAAACAGGAAGGTACCCGCCACCAGAAAGCTTCCGGAGGCTACTTCTTTCGATACCCCGGGCAACTCATCCACCACAAAGTCAATGGTAATTCCCCAGATACCAGCCTGTGCACCAACGTACAGAAGCTGGGCCACTACCGCCAGCATCAGGTGCCGGTACTTGAAAATGGCCGGATCGAATTTCAATTTGTCGCCCTTGTCAGGTTCGGGCATATTTGTTCGCCAGATCAGGATAGCCACCAGCAGCACGGCAATAGCAATGATGGCGTAGGGCAGGACCACCGCGTTAGCGGCCCGCGTTTTCTCCTCAATGGTTGCCAAATCACCTTCATTACCCGCAAAAATGAGCAGTCCCGCCAGGTATGGTCCCACTACCAGGGCCACACCATTAAACGATTGAGCGAAGTTCAGGCGTTGGGTGGCGTTCTCCTTAGGCCCCAAAATGGTTACGTAAGGGTTGGCGGCCGTTTCCAGAAAGGCCAGACCGGAGGCGATCACGTACAGAGCCAGCAGGAAGAACCCAAAGGTGAGTAGCTTGGCGGCCGGTATGAAGAGTAAGGCTCCGACAGCGTAGAGCAGCAGCCCCAAAATTATCCCCTTTTTGTAGGTGAATTTTTCCATGAATAAACCGGCGGGCACCGCAATGGTAAAGTACCCGAGGTAAAAGGCCGTTTCCACCAGGAGTGCTTCGGCCCGACTGATGCTGAAGACCGGTTGAAACTGAGAGATCAAAGCTGAGTTCAGGATGTTAGCCAGTCCCCAGAGGAAAAAGAGGGTGGTAACCAGAATGAACGGGATCAGATATTGGTTCTTCTTCATGTTTTTATCCGTTTCGTTGGTAATTCGTATGCTATTGTGGCGCAAATGCGTCGATGGCGTATTGTTCAAAGAAGTTGGATCGCAGGGAGATGCCCTCGTAAAAAAAGAAGACTTCGCTCTGAATTCCTGCTGCCCGGTTGGCTCCCACCATTTGCAGTAGCAAGGTGTCGGAGGCCAGGTAATCGCCTACTTTCAATAAAATGCCCGGAGCGAGCATATGCTGATTCTCGGGGGACACCTGATCGGTGACAATATCCTCCAGAGCCTTTTCGTAAGCTCTAAAGTCATAGCGATAGATCTGTGGACATACCTCGTCCACCCAGCCATTTTTCACCCAGGTAGGCCAGTCCTGTAGGTATTCCATTTTGCTCCAGGGGTAAATACTGGGAGAAAACGAGCGGATTAATTCCGGATCGGCTGCCCGTAACTGCTCACTGAGATTTGCCATAAACTGGTTGAGCCGGTCGGCCCGCCAGTTTACCCAGGCCGTATCTTTGGGGTTGCGGGGTGGAGAAGCCCCATTGTGCTCCGCCCGGTAGGCCGCTACGGTCAGAGAATCGTATCCCGCCAGGGAGGGCAGGGCGGGCAATCGATCGTCACCCTGGATACCATCAACATCGTAGTTGGTGACCACCTCCAGAATAAGACTGGTGATAAAGGCTTGTACTTCCGGATCAAAGGCATTCATCCACTGGAAGTTGTTTTTGGTCGCAATCTGACCCGCGGTATCACGGGCAGCCCATTCCGGTCGGGCCCGCAGCAGGTGCCCGCCCGTAGGATCGTCGTAGGAAGAAGCAAATCCAAATTCAAACCAGGCGATCACTTCAATGTCCTTTGCATGAGCCAACCGGATCAATTCTTGCAACGGATCTCTTCCTGCCAGACGCGGATCAAGGGGTATGCCAAACATGCTGTCCATCACCTCACTCGGATACAGGGTATATCCCCGGTTCCAGGTCACCACGTAAATCGTATTAAAACCGTACCGCTCGCAGTTTTCGACTACTTCTTCCAGTCCCTTACGGGAAAAAAGAGCGTCGCTATCGACATTGGTTAGCCAGAACCCCCTGCGGGGCGGGGACGTCGCATCCGGGACCGTTGTACAGGAAGCTACCGCCAGGCACAACAGAGTGAATAGTCCGATGATCCCTTTCCGGAAACAACTGATATGAGTGCGATCAATCATTTAGTTCCTTTTTGCCGGAAGGCTTATCCAGAGTCAGTACTGAAAGTATTTGCCAGCCGTGTAACAGGCCGCGTGGCACGTGGAAGCACCCTTTCCACTTACCGCCCTTAGCCTCGTGCAGCCGCGTACCGTCGCGGTGCAGGTAGCCAAACCATTCCCCGTATCCGGGATCGGGAAAGCGCTCCCAGGTATACTTGTATATGCGCTCGAACCACGAGGCGCAGGACAGGTCACCCGTATAGGCGTAGCCCTTGAGCATGGCCTCCTGCGCTTCGAGATGTACCCACCACAATTTTTGGTCCCATTCCAGTTGCTGGGGAGGGTATCCTTTGCGGTCCATAAAATAAAAGAAGCCGCCAAACTCCGGATCCCAACCGTATTCAGCCATGTGTAACGCCCGGCGTACGGCCTCCCGGGTCAGGGCCTTATCACCTCGTCTTTGCCCCAGATCCATTATGAACCACATGGCTTCCAGGGCATGGCCCGGATTCAGCTTGCGGCCATTAAAGGAATCGCTGAGCGATCCATCGTTTTGAATGGTTTCCAGGACCAGCCCGGTATCCGGATCGTAAAATCCATGCATCACCGTGTCGATACACTCGTCGATCGTTCGCTCGATAAGCTCCCGGTCGATCAGCGACTCCAGTTCCAGGCACAGGTTGCAGAGGATCATGGGCAGGGAGAAACCAGTTTCCGGTCGGGAGCCAGCAATAGACTTTTCGTAAATGCCTTTGGGATTATCCCTGCGCGACAGAATGTGGTCAAAGGTAGTGCGGGCAATATCTGCATATCGTTGTTCCCCGGTGGCCCGGAAAAGTTGCGCGAAGGCCATGGTCGCAAAGCAGTCACTAAAAATATTGTAGGGCTGTACCAGCGGGGCTCCGTCCTGCCTTACGGCAAAAAACCAATGCCCGTTGGTTGCCCGGCCATGCTGCTCCAGGAAGCGGGCTCCAAGCAATGCCATGTCCAGCCATTCGTCATTCTGTTCTACCTGATTGTACAGAGTGGCAAACGTCCAGACCTGACGGGCCTGCAGCCAGATAAATTTGTCGGTATCATAGACGCTACCGTCTCGTAACAGACAGGTGAAGTAGCCTCCGTGCTCCCGGTCGGGGGAATGCTTTTCCCAGAAAGGGATCACCCGCTCAAATAACTCCCGGTGGAATTGATCAGCGTATTCCTTAGGCTCCATCATGGGCAAGTTGTTGGCGGTATTCCTGATACCGGTTATACAAATGATGAGCCTGCGGATAAGCCGACTGCGGACTCATAAAGTGCGAAAATTCAAAGGTGATGGCTTTTTCGAGGCCAGCCGCCCGGGCGGCTTCCAGTTTGAGCCTCAGCTTTTCCCACTTAATGGGTAAGAATTTAATGGGCATATCGCGATCGAAGGATTCAGCATTGGTCCAGCAGGCCATGTCGTAGCGATCCGCCAGGGCCTTATTGACGGCGAAATAATCGGCCAGTTCGTGGTAGTGCACGTGCCCGTCCTGAAAGGCGACAATGTCCACCGCATCCTGAATACCATCGAAAATGGCGTTCCACTCCCGCTCGTGTTCCTCCAGACTAACGGCCTGTTCTTTGCTGAGCGCCGAATCAGAGGCCAATAGTGCCTTTTGTCCGTCGATGTAGGGCGATATCAGGGTGGGCAATCCATTACTCACGTCCTTACAGTGTTGCCCCAATTGTCGGTACAGATCAATGATACCTTCCGTTTTACGACTTACCTCCTGGCAGATATACCAGCCTCCGAAAGCCGGCCGGTGGCCATATCTCGACCAAACCTCGTCGATCACCCGTCGGTTGAGGTCCACCTCATGCGGCGGATTACCGCCAGCCTCCCAGTACTTGCCGGAGTCGTACAGGCCAAAGTAAAAGACCATACCGAATTGCTCCGCCAGGCGTAGGAACAGGTCGACCAGATCAAGCGGTGGATTATAGCATCCTTCCCGTTGCTGCAGTACCTGCGAGGGGTAGGTGATCCAGCGGCGGTAGCCCGACCGGATCAGGATAACGGTATTGATACCCGCCTCCTGCATGTGCCGAAAGTCTTGTTCCCATTCGGCGGGACCCCAGTTTTGGTGGGGAATATCGTGGGAGATCTCGTCCAGAAACGTTCCGGTAATGGTCATAGGGTGTAACACTTATTCGGGGAGTTTATCCCACCAGTATTTTTTGAGTAACCAGGTGGTGATCAGAAAGATCAGGAAGGCCACCGCCAATTGGGTCGACTGGCGGATCAGTAAATACATGGGCATGACCACCAGGGACATTTGCCAGACAGTACCCACCAAAATATTGAAGACATCCCGCCCAAAATCGCGATTGGCCCGGAAGTCAGGGTCGGCCCGTTCCACCTTTTCGCGGATAGGTTTCCAGAAACCCCAGGGATTGGTCTTTTTATAAAAATGCATGAGCACCTCATCGTCTTCGGGGGGCGTGAGTAGTGTGCCCAGCAGACAGCCCAACAGGGAAATGCCCAAAATAACCGGAAACAGGTAAATGGCGATCACGTCGGGAAACAAGGGGGGAATGAAGGTCGCTCCAAGGAGCCCGCCGATCATACCCCAGAAGTAGCCGTGCCCGTTAAACCGCCACCAGATCCACTTCAGGGCGTTGGCCGCGGCGTAGCCCCCGTAGAGCGCCGAGGTGATCCACAGCGTCAGAGAATTGATGGAGCTGGCGTAAAAACCTCCGATCAGCCCGATGGCCACCAGGAGGAAAGAAGCTGCGTAGCTGTACCGGATATAGGTCTTGCTGCTGGCATCCGGGTTGATGTATTTCTTATACAGGTCGTTAACCAGGTAGGCCGGTGCTGCGTTGATGAAGGCCGCAAAGGTACCCATGAAGGCTGCCAACAGACCCGCCAGCAACAACCCCTGCCATCCGGGTGGAACAAACCGCTCAATAGCCAGCGGCAATACCGTCTCAAAATCAATGTCAGCCCCCATCTGCTCGAATTCGGGTGTCAGGTAGACCAGGGCCAGCACCCCAAAGCCTGCGATCATCAGGTAGCGTGGGAAGTACAAAGCGAGAATGGTCAGACCGCTCATCTTAGCTGCCTGCCCGGCCGTGGGCGTCGATAAAACCCGCTGCATATCGTAGCTGGGCACGGGCCCGGCCAGGCTGGCAAAGATCCCCTTAAAGATCATGGCGATCAGCAGGAGTCCGATGGCACCAAAGCCGTCCTCTTCAATACGGGTATTGACGCTGTCGAGGTAACCGGTCCAGTCGAGATCCATTTCCCATCCGAAGAAGAGATTGGTCCAGCCTCCTGGTACCGCCTCTGCCACCTGCGCCCCCGTTACCGAGGTAAAGGCGATATACCCCACCACAAAGCACGAGATGGTCATGATGATAAACTGGAGCACTTCCGTTCCCACCACGCTGTACATACCTCCCTTGATGGTGTACAGGGTCGTTACCGCAATAATGATGAGGGCGTAGGACTGCTCCGAGGTCAGACTGATCAGCCCCGCATCCAGCGACAGGTCCCACGGGAAGAAGATCACCGCAAATTTGCCGATCCCCTCAAAGAAGTAAGCAATAAAGCCAAACACACTGATCACCGCAAAAATGGTCACAATGATGTGCGACAGACGTCCGCTGGTCTTATCCCCAAAGCGGAAGGTGATCCACTGGGCACCGGTCAGTACGCCGGATCGCCGGAGCCAGATCGCCAGGAAGATCATGACGAACACCTGATTCCAAACGGGCCACAACCAGGGGATCCAGGCGCTTTTCAGCCCGTAGACGAAAAAGATGGTGACCGTCCACATGGTCCCCGAAATGTCGAACATACCGGAGGCATTGGACAGACCGAGGAAATACCATTTAATATTATTGCCGCCCAGGAAGTAGGACTGCATATCACGGGAAGCTCGCTTGGAGACCCAAAACCCAAACAGGATGGTAATGGCCAGGTAGGCCAGAATGATCCCGATATCGAGGCCGGTTAACTGCATAGTAGTTACTTATTGGCGGTAAGCGCCTGATCTGTGTTATAGCGGTACCAAACGGGTGCCTGATTATTGCGCAGGAACAGGAGATGAGCGTTACCATCTTGTTCAATCCATTCGATAGAGCGTACATCTCCAATAACATGGAGGCCGGAACGGTCCTGTGGCAGGTATCTAAAGCTGCCCCTGCCATCGTTCAGGAGTACCTGGCCGTAATTGGCATCCCAGGGACCCATCGTGGGGCGGGTATCGGCGAGATTGCCGGCCAGGATAAGGTCTGTATGGCCATCCCCATTGACATCTTTGGGCAGGATGGCAAACACCGGCGACGCCTGTGCGATATTGGGTAAGGCGTGTGGTGTCCAGCGACCACCCCCCTCGTTCTCAACCCAGACCGAAGCGCCCTGATGAACAGCGTATATGTCCGCAGCCTGTTGTTGTTCGGGAGTAAGGATGTCGCCAATGGTTGCATCGGAATAGGCCTCGTAGGAGGTGAAGTTCTTCTTTTGTCCGGGGAGCTGCCCAAAGAGGTTGTCACGGCTTACAAAGGGGTAGGGGGCACCCTTAATGTAGTGGACCAGCAGTGGATCCACCGCTCCGTTATCATCAAAATCCCCTGCGTACATGCGGGCGGGTTCATCGGGGCTTACCTTGAGATTGGTATTGACCCCCAAATTGCCAGCTACCAGATCCATATCGCCATCTCCGTCGAGGTCGGCTTTTTCGAGCGACCACCACCAGCCTTCCGTCTTTGCCCCGAAGGCATCGGGCATTGGACGCAACTGACCGTCTTTATTACCGTAGGCCATGATTGGCATCCACTCACCGGCCACGATCAGGTCGGCAGTCCCGTCACCGTCGGCGTCTTCCCAGGTGGCATCGGTCACCAGTCCTGCTTCCAGCAGTTCGGGTGCCTGGTCACTGGTTACATCCGTAAATGTCCCGTTTCCTTCGTTGCGCAGGAGGTAGGAAGGCGGGATCTTGGGATACTGGCCGGGAATCAGGCGGCCACCCACAAAGAGATCCTGATCGCCATCGTTATCCATATCATGGGCGGCGACCGCACCGGTGCTCGTGCGCATGATGGGCAAGGCATTTTTAGCGTGGGTGAAGTTGCCATCTCCGTCGTTCAGGTACAGCCGATCCTGCAAGGCCAGGTCCTGGGGCAGGAAGTGGTAACCACCACTGGCTACGTAGAGATCTATATCGCCATCGCCATCCGCATCGAAGGCCAGAGCATCAGTATCTTCCATAATGAGGTGTTGGGCCAGAGCTGGTTGCCGGGTGTCGACCCAGGTGCCATCGGGCATCTGTTTGACAATGCGGCCAGCCTGCCTTTTGGCACCACCCAGGAATAGGTCGGTCAATCCATCACCAGTGAAATCGGCCTGTACCGATGCGGGGCCCTGGTAGGAAATGCTCCAGGGTAACAGACTTTGCTGCTTAAAGTCGATATCATTATTTTCCTGGTGTACGTAGGCCAGCGGGTTTTGGCTTTCGCCAAAAAGGGTAGGGAAGGAGACCGGAGTCCGGGGTGCCTGGTTCTCCTGTTCCTTGGTAATGGTCAACACCTGATCGGTACCCACTGCAGTCCGCATAGTGACCGTGCCGTCGGGCCAGATGACCCGGAGTGTATCCACGGAACTGTTGCCTCCCAGGCCGAGGTGGACGGGCGTATGCATGGCGGATTGGAATCCCTGCGTGGGCAAATGATCTACGACCTGACGCTGTCCACCGGCCCGGATATCCACCCGGGCGCCGACAGCAAAAGGATTATCGCCTTCTTGCATCCGCAGATCGACCAGCAGGTAATGACCGTTACTGATCTGATTTTCCAGCAGAGAAGCAGGCTCGTTGATATTGTTGAGGATGAGATCAAGATCTCCGTCGCCGTCGAGGTCGGCGCGGGCAGCACCCTGGGTGAGGATGGGCTCGGCAAAGCCCCAGCTATCGGATTTATCTTCAAAGGTGAGATCACCCCGGTTGCGGAACATATAGTTAGGTGTCTTGGTAGATTCCATCCTCGAAATGATATCCATAAGCCCGTCCGATGGCTGCCCCCGTTGGGCCTTAATGCGTTGATCAGCGTAGTACGACACGAAATCCCGGTTGGTATAGTCGCGCAGGTAGCCGTTGGAGATAAACAGATCTTTCCAGCCGTCGTTATCGAAATCGCCGAAGACGGGTGCCCAACTCCAGTCGGTATTGGAAATGCCCGCCAGTTGGCCGATCTCGCTAAAGGTACCGTCTCCGTTATTCAATTGCAGCATGTTGCGCATGATCTGGTGATAAAAGCCATTGCGCAGCATGGATTGGTACTTTTCGTAGGTATCGGGGCCGTATAGCAATTTTTGCCGGCGGTTGTCTTCCGGCAGCATGTCGAGACTCAGGATGTCGGGGTGGGCGTCATTATTGATATCGGCAATATTGGATCCCATAGAAAAGTGGGAGATGTGCCCCATCTGCTCCTTGAGCTCATCCTTAAAGGTGCCGTCTTGCTGATTGATGTACAGATAATCTTCTTCGATATAATCATTGGAAATATACAGATCGAGCCAGCCGTCACCATTGATGTCGGCAGCGGCCACTCCGAGGCCAAAGCCCAGTGGCGTGTTCTTAATACCGGCCGCCTCGGTTACTTCCGTAAAAGAGCCTCCGTCGTTGCGCAGCAACTTATCGCCGGCAAAGTCATCCGATATGTTTTTCACGTAAGTAGCATCAAAACTCTGAAAATCCTCGGTGGAGTGATTCAGCAGGTACACGTCGAGGTCATTGTCGCGATCGTAATCGAAAAATAACGCCTGTGTGGTGTGGGCCGGCAGGTCGAGGCCGTACTGCGCTGCCTGCTCCGCAAAGGTGGGGATACCCTCCCCGTTATTTCCCTGGTTAACGTACAATTCATTGCGTCGCTCGGCCTCCGGGCCGTCACCGGAATAGCAGACGTAGATATCAAGGAGCCCGTCGGCATTTAAATCGACCATGGTGACGCCGGTATTCCAGCCGTTTTCGCGTCCGGCGACTCCGGCTACGGTGGTGGCATCCCGGAACGACCAGTCCCCTTCGTTGAGATAAAGGGAATTCGGACCCATGTTGGCGGTAAAGTAGAGGTCGGGCCGGCCATCCTGGTTGAGGTCTCCCACGGCAACCCCGCCACCGTTGTAGAAATATTCGTAGTTCAGGACGTTATCCTCTTCATCTTCGACAATGGAATTGGTAAACTCGATGTGACTGGTGCGGGCAGGCACCGGGCGAAAGCCAGCGCCGGATCGACCACCTTCCGCGGAGGGCGATTGGCATTGGAGTCCGAGCAGGGCCAGTCCCAGTAATAGGGGGATGTGACGTGTCTTCATAGCAGCATAGATGGTTTGGCACAAAAGTGTGTGCGCACACATAACCCGAAAAGTAAGAAAAAATACGTCGAATGGGTCGAATGGCCGGAGATTATTTTATGGAGTTCGATCTTCTGGATCGACCTGGACCGTGCCCTAGATAAGGATTCCGGGTCTACAGACTTATGTTTTGGTCCCTACTTCCGAGGGAGTATGAACTCAATATCACCACGTTGGGTACTTATTATATAATCCGCCAATGAATCCCCTGTCTCTTTGGCAAGTCTAACGAATGTATCTGCCTGGCTTCCTTTAATGATTAGCTCATTTGCAGGAGTGAACCGGTATTGACTGTTTCCTGACCTATATGGGGCTTTAGGATTCGAATAGAAAAGAATAGAATCTTTTTTAAGCTCATACTTGTAGGTAGAAATCCCCACATTTTCCATGAAGTAGCTAATCGTAGAATCACCAAAAAACAGAAAATAAGTATCACCCTTCGGGGTTTCCTCATTCAATAGCCAATAGCCTTTAATAGATGATTCAGGATCGGACGATTTCGATCCACAACCTGACTCGATGAAGAGGGTTACAATCAGGAAAAGAACTGGTAGTAGTTGCCGTACCTCCATTTTTTAGGTTACTGTCAGACGCGATCCAGTAGTGCGGCGGTTCAAGATTCTTTATTCTTTGGGGGTAATACACGTCTTACGTTCCGTAACCAACCCCTCTGTCCGTAAGAACTTCGGCGCCCGCGGAACGGTACGGTTTTCCATTGTCCGATAATAATGTCTACTCCCAATGATCATTCAGCTTTAAGAATTCTTGACCCTCGGTCCGGAGGACCGAGATCCTTACTGCCCCAACGTACCGCCGTTCTTTTTCGTCGCCTTGCGGCGCACGATCAGCAATGGCACGTACATATCCTTCTTGATGAGCTGAACGGTGACGCTACCGAGCAGGGTGGCCCAGCCGCCTTTACCGCGGGCACCGACCACGATCATATTGGCGCGGGAATGTACGGCCTGTTCGTAGATGACCTCACCGGAGCTGCGCCCCTCGCTGAAGACAAAAGTAGCGGGCACATCCTCGGTGATGACCTCCCGGTCTTTGGCGGTCTTCAGGAATTTGCGGTAATTTTTCTCGGCATCTTTGCGCAGGGCATCGCTCACGTTAGTGACCGGAATATAGGGGAAGTAGTGAGCCGGCACACTCAGTACATGCACACTTTGCAGGGTTGCCTGGGATGATTCGCTAATATTTTTGGCGAAAGCCAGAGCCGTCATGGCATTCTCACTAAAGTCGGTTGGAACTACCAGATGATCGAGGGTGAAGGTGGTGGCCTCGGGGATCATCAGCAGGGCCGTTTCAAAATTAAAGAGGCGCAGGAGCTTCTCGGCGGTCAGCCCGGAGCCGCGGTAAGCGATCTTTTTCCCGACCAGGGTGATGCCGGCATCCCAGATCCGGGCCATCCGGGCCAGGGCGTGCGGTGTGGAGCTATCGGCCTCGATGAGGATTTTGGTCTCGACCTCACGGGTAGGTTGAAAATGGCCCGCCATCTTTTCGGCAATGACCTCTTCGAGTAATTCGGGAAGGGGCCGTTTGAGGTTGTCGATGATCTGCTCGGCCTCCTGCGGGTAATCGAATTTGATGTTGTGGGCAAAGACCACCTTCTCCAATTGGGGCATCTGGGTACACAGAAAAGCTGCGTATTCCATCAGGATGTTGTCCATCTCCGTCAGGTCGAGACAGACCATAATGTTTTTAATTGGTTCCACGCTCTTCTGTCTTTTCTTGTTTTTGCACCAGATCCTTCAGGATCTTTTCGTAACTGGCGTGTTCCCTGGATTGCCGTTTTCGCTGGTCCTCTTCGTATTCTTCTTTCAAACCAAGGTACAAACTATACACCATCACGAGGAGTAAAAGGGCAAAGGGCAGTCCGGTAATCGTTGCTGCTGTTTGCAGAGCAGCCAGTCCACCTCCCAATAAAAGGGTAGCGGCTACTCCGCCTTCCGAGAGGGCCCAGAAAATGCGTTGCCCAACCGGTGCGTCTAATTTCCCTCCAGCGGTAATACTATCGATGACCAGTGAACCGCTGTCTGATGATGTCACAAAGAAACTGGTTACCAGCACAATTCCCAAGAGGCTGGTGACGAAATTCATCGGAAATTGTTCCAGCAAGACAAAAAGGGCGGTCGACAACTCCTCATTCACTGCTACGGAAATTGCTCCGGGGACTTGTAGTTCGAGGAAAATAGCCGAGCCACCAAATACACTCATCCACAGAAAAGTAAGCAGGGTCGGGACGAGCAATACACCCAGAATAAACTCGCGGATGGTTCGTCCCTTGGAAACACGGGCGATAAACATCCCTACGAAAGGGGACCAGCTGATCCACCAGGCCCAGTAAAATACCGACCAGTCATTTTGCCATTTGCCACCGGTGTAGGTTTCTGTCCAGGTTCCCAGGCCAATAAGCTCCTGAAAGTAACGCCCCGTATTTTGGATGTATCCATCGAGCAAAAAAACCGTCGGACCAATGATCAGCATGAGCACCAAAAAGATAAGGCCCAGGCGCAAATTGAGTTCGCTGAGTACCCGTACCCCCTTGTCGAGACCGGCTACTACGCTGGCGGTAGCCGCCAGGGTGATCAACCCGATGAGGATCACCTGGGTATTAACCGTGTTGGGGATCTGAAAGAGGTGATCGAGTCCGGCAGCTACCTGCTGGACCCCAAATCCCAGGGAGGTTGCCAATCCGAAAAGGGTCGCCACCACTGCGATCACATCAATGATGTTGCCGATAGGACCGTGGATGCGATCCCCGAATAACGGGTAAAAGAGCGAACGGATGGTCAGCGGCTGTTTGCGGTTGAAGGCCATAAAGGCCAGGCCCAGTCCGATGAGGGCATAAATCGCCCAGGCGTGGAGGCCCCAATGCAAAAAAGTATAGGTGAAGGCATTATTCGCTCGTTCGGCCTGGTCGGTAAAAGGTACGGGAGGGGCAGCAAAATGCGTGATGGGTTCCCCCACACTGAAAAATAATAAACCAATACCCATCCCCGCCGAGAAGAGCATGGAAAACCAGGCAAAGGTGCTGAATTCCGGACGGGCTTCATTGCCTCCGATCCGGATGCTGCCAAATTTACTGAAAGCAAACAGCAGGCACACAACCATAAAAACATTCACTGCCAGCACCAGTAACCAACCATGGTTATCAACGATACCATTTTGCAGACGATTGAAGATTGCTTCCATGGGATCACCCACGATCAGCGTAGTGGAGATGAATAAAACAATGAGGATTGCCGAGGGCAGAAAAACGGGTGGAAAAAAATCAAAATACCTGTTCGTCCAGTTCTTAGATGCCATAGAGACCAATTATATATGAATGCAAATCCGCATCCCTCGTACGAAGGATGCGGATCGCAACGATCAATAAGAAGCTAACAAACTTATTCAACCAACCAAATGGTGGTATTAAAATCGTCGCCACCAATACGACTGGCGGCTGCTTCGTAATTGTTTTGATTGAGGGAGCGCTCTTCACCAGGGTACAGGAAGCGCATTGGCAATTCGTCGTTGTTCAAATTGTCGCAGGGTGCCGACAGGAACGGAATCCCATCGAAGCTCATACCACTTTCATCATACCATCGACGCACCTCAAAGTACGGTTCCAGTCCGGTAAAGTAGAGGGCGAGCCACTTCTGTTCCCATATATCAGTTACCTCATTGTAGGCCACGCCCGAGTTGTTGTAAAAATCATCGACACTGCTGTAACCAAATGGTTCGGGATTAACCTGGTGGTACTCCATGGATGCGGCAATTCCGGCGCGATAATGGGCTTCCACATCATCCTGGATCCATCCTTTTGCGGCGGCTTCCGCCAAAAGGAATTCCACTTCGGCGTAGGTCATAATAATACCTTCGGCAATATCCAGTCCCAGCTCCGCAGCCGTGGTTTGAGCGGGGTCATTGTAGTATTGAACTCCTAAACGGGACCCAATCTTGCTGCAGGTGGCATTATTGGAACCATTAGCAGCTCCCGAGAACATTGGATTGTCGAAATCATTATTGTCGGGACGTGCGTAGCGCGACAACCGCGGATCATCGTACTGGCTCATCACATCGAGGGCCGTTTGACTGAACGCCACGGCATCGAAGTCACCCGTTTTCAGGGGAAGCAGCGGAAATGTATTCGGAACAGATGGCAAATAGGTCAGGGTGGCATTATCGGAATTACTTTCCATAACCGATGTGCCATTGACTACCGCCGCAAAGCGGTTTCCTGCATCGGGCAGGGCGTTACTGGCGGTCATCAACAGTCGCAAGCGCAGTGAATTTGCCAGTTTTTGCCACCGTGAGGCATCGTTATTCAGCATGATGTCACCGGAAATGGAGCCGCCGCCACCCAGCAATCCACTGGCTCGTTCCAGCTCAGACAGCAAGTCTTCGTAAATGGCCGATTGCTCATCGTAGGCAGGTGTAAATGCTCCATCACCACCATTGATAGCGTCGAAGTAGGGAATATCCCCGTAGGCATTTGTCAGTACGGAGAAAATCCAGGATCGCAACACGACAGCTACTCCTTCCAATTGCTCATTTCCCTGCTCAATGGCCTGTTCTTCCACCGAATTAACATCGGTCAGAGCAGTATACATGCCGTCCCAAACCGTGGGAAAAGCATTCCAGTTGTAAGCATCAACCTCCGTACGCAGGGTTTTAGCTGTTAATTGGGCAGCATTATTCCCCAGCAGAAAAGCCTCGTTGGTGGAAGTGTTAACACTCTGGCGAATAGCGGAGGTTAAAAGGACATCGGCCGATACGGTGGTCGGCTCATTAGGGTTTTCGTTTAACTCGTCAAAATCCTCACAACTGAATGCGATCAGCGTCAGGGTAAGGAGAGTCAGATATATTGATTTTAACTTCATGAAAGTTCTTTTGAGTCTTGGAAAATGCGGACCGGCACAGCCGGTCCGCCGTTAATTTTGTGATGCCCGGAGCTACTAGAAGCCCAGGTTGATCGATAAACCGAAGCTGCGCGTCGAGGGCAACTGTGTACTCTCAAAGCCAGGTACGAATAAGCCATTGCGAATGGAGAATGTCTCCGGATCGATGGATGGCACATCGGTAAACAGCAGCAGGTTCCGTCCTACCAGTGATACCTGAGCACGCCCCAGTCCCATACGGTCAGTCAGGGTGGTTGGCAGCGTATAGGTCAGGCTTACTTCGCGTAACTTCACGTAGGTTGCGTCGTAAGTAGCCGCTTCAATGTTATCGCGGTTGAACCCATTACCGTAGTAGTTGTAGAAGTAACCCGTATAGCCGGCTCCGCCTGGCTCCACTTCCACATCGTTAGGCACGTACTCCGGATTCTCGGGTGTTCCGATGTTCTTTACCCCGGGGCCGACAATACCTCCTGCTTGTTCCAGGGTATATATCGGGTCGCCGGCAGCATCGTAATCGACGGAGTATACGGTACGTCCCTCAGTCGTTAGGAGGTCGAGATTGGGATCGTCTTCGTTGGTGATGGTACCCCCGGTAGCCATCAGGGCGTGGGTCCGAGAGTAAATATTACCTCCGAATGATCCGTCGAATAAGAATCCAAGACTCAGGTTCTTATACGAAAGCGTATTGTAAACGCCGGCCCGGAAATCGGGCTGGTAGGTTCCGGCCGACACTTTTTCGGTAGTAAGTTGTGGCAGGCCATTCTCGTGAATGATCTGTCCTGCGTATGGTCCACTGGGTACACGTTGGAAGCCAAGACCATAAAGCTGGCCTAGTGGCTCCCCTTCTTCGGCTACAAATTCCAGGTCGGCACCTCCTTCGTCGCCGGGGAAGAGGTCAGCAACGATGGAATAGCGACCACTGGTCACCACATCGGGCAGACTTTCCACAATGGCGCGGTTGCGGCCAAAGTTCAACGTAACATCCCAATAAAAGTCGGAAGTCTGGACCGGACGTGCTGCAAGGAATATTTCCACACCCTTATTACTGATCTCACCACCGTTAGTAGTAATGAAATCGTAGCCCGAAGAGGCGGCAACCGGGAGGTTAATGACCTGGTCGAAACTCAGCATATTGTAGTAGGTCGCATCGAACCGCAGGCGATCACCGAAGAACCGCAAGTCAATACCGGCCTCGTAGGCGCGGGTACGTTCGTTGGTCAGGTTCGGATCGGCAATGGTCCGGCTGGTGGTAAAAACAGAGTTACCTCCGTAGGCTGCCTGGGGCGTAAAGGTGTTCCCGAAGGAGTAGGGTGGTGCACCGTTACCCACTTCGGCATAGTTACCCTTGATCTTCAGAAAGCTGATGGGCGAAGAAGCAGGGATCTGCAGTGCTTCCGATAAGATGGCACTGGCCGAAACGGATGGATACAGGAACCCGTAATCCGAATTGTCGATGCCGGCCTCGGGATCAACTAAAGTACTGCTCCAGTCCTGGCGCAGGGTAGCGTCCAGGTACAGGAAGTTTTTGAACGAGAAGCTGGCGATCCCGAACACAGAGTTAATGGCCTGCTCGGTAGTCTGCGATTCCACCTGTACCCCTGATTGGGCATTGGTCAGCGTATACACACTTTCACTGGTTCCGGGAAACTTCAATTCCGGGTTGTTAGCGACCAGATACTTAGCGTTTTGCTGCATCAGGTTACCACCAACCTTCAACTCCACATCGAAATCGGAATTGTCAGAAAGACCGGTATTATAGCTCAACAGCAATTCCGTATTAGTCTCCTGGAAAGAGATCTCATCTTCGCGGTAGCTACCGTTCTCACCGGGCGTCGCCTTGGTGGAAGGAGCACGACGGTACTGGCGCTGATCGTCGACCACGTCCGCACCGAAACGGAACCGGACATTGAAGCGATCGCTAAAGTTATAGGTAGCTACGGCATTACCGATCAAACGGTTTGACTGGAACGAGTTGGTGTTCTCGTTAGCGATGAACCACGGGTTGTTAACCCACAGGTCTTCCACGTAGCGCTGTTGCACGCCTTCCAGGCCTGGCTCCCAATAATCGCGCAGATCGTCGATCTCGACCTGGCGGGGATACCACAGCCAGCCGTACATGACAGAAGAGGATTCGTCGTAACCGGCGTTCGGTACGTTACCCGAGGCAGACCGCACGTACATACCGTTCAAACGCAGTGTCAGGTTATCGTCGAACATTCGTTTGCCGATACTCGTCTGGAAGGTATTCCGTGACAGGTCACTATTCGGTACGATACCCTGATTACTGGTGTTGGTATAGCTGAGGCGAAAGTCGCCTTCTTCGGAGCTGTTGCTGATCGCCAGATTATTGATCGAGGTAACTCCCGTACGGAAGAAATTCCGGATGTTATCGGGGGCCGGCGTAAAAGGAACGGCCTCTCCGTCGGAGTTGAACTGCTTAATGAGCTGTCCGTTCATGCGGGGACCCCAGTTTTCACCGTAGGCTTCGTAGTATTCTTTACCGCCGATGTAATTGGTACCGTTGAGGTAGCTGTATTTTCCGCCACCACCGAAACCAAATTCATTCTGGTAGTTCGGTAGCTTCAGGATGGTTTCCATGGTGGTTGTAGAATTAATGGAAACACCCCAGCCTTCGGTATTCTCACCGGTCTTGGTTTCGATCAGGATGACCCCGTCGGCAGCACGCGCACCGTACAGGGCCGAGGCGGCAGGTCCCTTCAGTACGTTCACACTGGCAATATCGTCGGGATTCACGATCTGAGCGGCGTTACCGAAGTCAATGGTCGTAGAACCATTTAAACCATCATCGAAACTGTACAGATCATTGGTAATGGGAATACCATTCACCACGAATAGCGGCTGATTGTTACCCAGCAGGGATGCAGCACCACGGATGTTGATATTTGCGGAAGCGGTGGGGCCGTTTCCACTCCCCGTAACGTATACACCGGCGGCTTTACCTGCCAGGGCATTGGTTACGTTGGTGGGTTTGACCTTGCTGATCTCATCGGCACCGAGCTTTTGTACGGCGTAACCCAGGGCTTTTTCGTCGCGTTCGACCCCCAGGGCGGTAACCACTACTTCGGATAATTCGACATTTTCCGAAAGGGTTACATCGAAGGTTGTTTGGCCATCGAGTTCGAGCTCTTGCGTAGCGTATCCCACATAGGATACCACCAGAACCTCAGCATTCGGGCCAACCGTTATCTCAAAGGAACCGTCCAGATCAGTAGAAGTACCCTTTCCAGGATTACTCTGAACATAAATATTTGCACCGATAATGGTCAGGCCGTCTTCGTCGACAACCGTACCGTTGATGGTTTGCTCGTCTTGTGCCTGTGCGGTCCATCCCAAACATAGGAAAACCAGAAACAGGCCAAAGCGGGCTAATTGTGAAAAATGGGTAGGTAGATAACTACACTTCATATAGGATTCTGCTTTGGTGAGTGATTTGTTTCTATAGAAAACATTCGAACATACAACCGGCTAATGGGGAACGAGGGCAATTGTTGGTAATTCTAAGTATGACATCTTGAATAGTGCCATATGTTTTAGAATATTTTGCTGCCGTATCGGAGAATTTTCGTAAAGGTTACCTGATTTCTATAGAAAATAATGTGGAATCCTACCTGAGCTAGGCTTTGTTTTTTGGTAATCACCGGTATTCCCAGTATTTACTACCTTTTGCCTGAATTAGTCTAATTAAACCAGCCAAGACCATCAAAAATGGATTTAGAAACCTTCCGGCAGCACTGCCTGTCGAAACCCGGTGTCACCGAGGGCTTTCCTTTTGGTGAAGAAACACTGGTCTTTAAAGTGCTCGACAAAATGTTCGCTACCTTGCGATTGGATGGAGAAGATCCGCGGGCTAACCTAAAATGTGATCCCGAACGTGCTCAGGAATTGCGAGCCGGTTATTCCGACATTGAGCCGGGCTACCACATGAACAAAAAGCACTGGAATACCATACATTTGGAGGCGGGAGTGGGTGATTATCTCATCGGTGAGTTGATCGATCATTCTTACCACCTGGTGGTAGCTGGCCTGCCGCGAAAAAAGCGAGATACACTGAGTTAAGAGCGTGTTTGGGATTTGTTTTTGATGGCGAAAATGTCTAGAATTTGGTTC
>CAYFGK010000102.1:0-17216 GCA_964342305.1 uncultured Saprospiraceae bacterium
AAGGTCGGAGACCTATAGCATTCGCAAATCGAAAGAACACCCCTTCCCTTCATCAAAGGGAAGGGGCAGGGGGATGGGTTTTTACCCCCACCCGATGCACACTTCCCACCTCACTGTACGTAACCGTCAAATCATACGCATCGGCGATCCGTTGCACAATGGAAAGCCCGAGGCCCATGCTCTCCTCCAGCTCATTCGAGCGCGTGAAGCGCTCGAATAGCTCGGCGGCCGGCCGCGTCAGGGGCTTGCCGGGATTCGACATGACCAGCCCTTCCGGATTTATTTCCAGATTGATCCAGCCACTGGGAACATTGTAACGAATAGCATTTTGCAGCAGATTAGCCAGCAGGATCTCGGCCAGCGTCTGACTCATGAACACACGTGGCTTGGGGCCGTTCACCGTGGTGTCCACCTTCAATCCATTTGCCTCGATCAGATCCTCAAAATGATGGAGCAGGTTGCGGAGGGTGGCTTCCAGGTCCACCCAGGTCTCATCAGTGAACTGGGCCTGCTCGATCTTGGTTAGCAGGATGAGGGCTCCGTTGATCTTACTCAATCGGTTAGCCTGCTGGATGATCTCGCCCAGGGGTTCCATATCGGCTTCTTCGAGTTGGGGCGACTGCAACAGCAATTCGGCCTGCGCCTTGATAACGGCCAGGGGCGTCTGCAGCTCGTGGGCCGCATGCTGGGTGAAGGCCCGGTTCTGGTGCAGGTCTGTTCGCCATTCCTCCAGCTGCTTTTTCAGCGCATCCGGTAGCGGACGCAATGACTGATCCAGGTAGGGGGAAGCCGGCCACGAATCATCGTCCTCCTCCAGGGAGAGCTGTTCCAGCCAGGTGACCAGTCTGGATACCTGAACCTCCCATTTCCGGCGTAACGCTTTTTGCGAAAGCATCCAACCCAACCCAAATCCCAGGCTCAGCGCCAATCCAATACCCATCCAAATCATGGTATGATAAATTTATAGCCGATACCGTAAATCGTTTTGATGTAATCGCCGCATCCCGCCTCACTCAGTTTCTTCCTAAGGTTTTTCATATGCGCGTAGATGAAGTCGAAGGATACCGCCTCATCCATGTAGTCGCCCCACAAATGTTCGGCAATACTATCCTTGGTGACCACCCGGTTCTTATTGCGGGCCAGGTACCAGAGGATGTCGTACTCCTTGCGGGTCAGCACCAGCTCCTCACCGGCTGCTACCACCCGGCGCTCGTCGGGCCAGATCTGCAACTCACCCAGCCTGACGGTCTGGTCGGGAATGGCGGCCTTGCGTCGCAGTACTGCGCGAATACGGGCGTTGAGCTCGGAGAGATTGAAGGGCTTGGTAAGGTAGTCATCAGCACCCAGGTCCAAGCCCTGGATTCGTTCCTCGATCCCGTCGCGTACCGAAGTGATGATGATGCCCGTTGGCTGCTCCGAGTCTCTCGCCAGATCGACCAGCTTCAGCCCATCGCCGTCGGGCAGGTTGAGGTCGATCAGAACGCATTCGTACTCGTAGTTCAGCAGTTTTTTATAGCCATCGCGAAAGGTGGCGGCCTCCTCACAAACAAAGCCCGACTGGCGCAGGTAGCTTTTGAGGCTTTCCCGCAGAGGCGCTTCGTCTTCGATGATCAAAATCTTCATAGACTCTAAGGTGACGTGAGATTGACTAGCTGGTCGGTTGATAAACGGCTGAATGCCAATATCTCACATTGTATTTGGGAGGAAGTGTCAGATAGCAGGACATGCTTTAATCCCAATACCCTCTACCTACTACACTGTACCGGGAGGTTGGGCTACGACAATTATCACTGTACATAATGGTTTTTCCCAACCTCCCGTTAAGGTACGTTTTCGGCGGCATATGAATTCAGAAAGTATTCAGATTGCTTCTCCTTTTTTACCGGAAAAAAAGATATGACACTTGGATCTTCGGCCTCCCCCATTAATTTCGAAGAGGTCGTTCATGGACTTACCGGGGAAGGATATGCGGTTGTCGACCATTTCCTCGATGCCAATGAGGTGGCAGGTTGCCGTAGTGAGGCATTCCTTTTATCCGAATCGCAGGCATTCCGCCCGGCTGGCGTGGGGCACGGTACTGATTATCAGCAGGCCAAAGACGTTCGGTCAGATCTCATTCACTGGGTCGATGACCAGTCGTCAGGACCAGCAACTCTGCTGTATCTCGAGCGTCTGCAAAATCTGGTCACCTACCTGAACCGGACCTGTTTCCTGGGGATCCGCGACGCGGAGATCCACTACGCACTCTACCAGCCGGGGAGTTTCTACAAGCGACATCTGGACGTATTCCGCGACGGTTCCGCCCGAAAATTGTCCGTGATCTGTTACCTGAATGACCAGTGGCATCCCGGTGACGGCGGAGAACTTATGATTTATCTGCCTAACGATGACGGTACTGAAACGGCTCGTCAAATTGAGCCCCTGGCCGGTCGGCTGGTCTGCTTTGAAAGTACTCGTCTGGAACACGAAGTGTTGCCTGCCCACCGGTCGCGCCTGAGCCTGACCGGCTGGTTGAAAGATGAGAAACACCTTTTTTAACAATAATTACCTGTAGCCATTACTGATGATCCATCCACACACTTGTCTTCGGTTTATCAATGACGATATGGGTTACGGCCTGTTCGCCACTGCCTTCATCCCGAGAGGCACCATTGTTTACGTCAAAGACGCGCTGGAAATCGAATTATCTCCCGAAGCCTACCTGGCCCATTCCCCGGCCATGCAGGAGGTGATCGAGAAGTACTCCTACATCGATGAGCGGGGTTACCGCATCCTCAGTTGGGACACCGCCAAATACGTGAACCACTGCTGTCAGTGCAATACCATGAGCACGGGCTACGGTTTCGAGATCGCTATCCGCGACATTCAGCCCGGTGAAGAGATCACCGATGAATACGGCCTCTTTAACCTGGAATATGAAATGCCTCTGGCTTGCGCCAAAAAAGGCTGTCGCGGCATGATCCGGGTGGAAGACCCGGAAAAATTAGCTGATCGCTGGGACGAGCAGGTCCGCGCGGCCCTCGATGTGCTCTTCGACCACCCCCAGCCCCTGATGGACCTCCTGGACGACGCCACCGTGGAGGATCTGGTCGACTTCGTACAGGATGAGGGCGCTTACCGGTCGGTACGGGCGCTGCGGTACCCACAGCGGGCGTTGCACCCATTCGGTTAAACGGTCCACGCTCCACGGTTTACGGCCTACGGTTCTATCCGTGAACCGTAAACCGTGGACCTCCATATCCGGGGTTTCTTCCTTTCGGTTTTATTGGTAGATTGCGGTCGTTTAATAAACCAAAACAACCCTGATTTGCCGAACGCCATTCTTGTAGAACCCGGACAATTCGAAGGTCACCGCCATTGGTACGATAAGGCCCTCAATGCCACCATCCATCCCATGGTGAACTACTTCCTCAATTTGTCGCGTGACCGTATCGTCAACCGCTATTGCCATCTTCACCCCACCGTCTCCTCAGAATATCTCCACGAACTGCTCAATTACTCCTGTAAATATTTTCAATGGGCCGGAGCTGATCTGATAAATGTGACTTCTGCCGGTGGTAAACGTCAAATGGTGGTTATTGAGAATAATTCCTGCCCTTCCGGGCAAAAATCCATGCCACTGCTGGATGACCATAAGGAGCAGGGATCATACCGTTTACTGATTGAGCGTACCTTTAAACCCATGCTCAGTAAGAAGCGGACGCCGGTCAAAGGAGACCTGGCGGTTATTTACGACAAAAACCCCATGGAAGCATCGGGTTACGCTGAGGTCATAGCTGATGTATTCGGCGAAAAAGTGTGGTACGCCCCCTTTCACCAGAATGCACAAGATCCGAGCGTGCGGTTTACCGAGGGCGTATTGGAGGTAAGGGATGATGCCGGGGAATGGCATCCCATCCGGGCGGCTTTCCGGTACGTAACCCAGCGGCCCTGGTCGCGTATCCCGCTGCACACCAAGACGCGTATCCTGAACCCTACGGTTGCCTGTCTGGCCGGAGGTCGCAATAAAATGGTGGCGGCCAAAGCCTACGACTTCTTCAACGGCAAATTGGAGGGATCGGGCCTCAAGATCAACGTGCCCCAGACGATCATGGACGTCAGTAAGAACGAGATACCCCTGTACGTTGCACAATTCGGGGGGCAGGCGGTGATCAAGGTGCCCTACAGCAATGCGGGGCAGGGGGTGTTTACGATCGTAAGTGAGCAGGAGCTGGAGGAGTTTATGGCCATGGATTTTAGTTATGACCGGTTCATTGTGCAGTCGTTGATCGGTAATTACCAGTGGTCATCGATTTCTTCGGCCGGACGTCTTTACCACGTAGGGACTATTCCCAACAGTAAAGGCAATACCTATGTGGCGGATCTGCGGATGATGATCAGTAGCACTAAAGATGGATTATTACCACTTTGCGTGTACGCTCGTCGGGCCGCCAAGCCACTGGAAAATGAAATTTCGGAAGGCAAGGCCTCCTGGGATATGCTGGGTACCAACCTTTCGATCAAGAACGAGGACGGTACCTGGGGAAGTGACACGAACCGCTTGTTGTTAATGGACAGGCGTGATTTCAATAAGCTGGGGATCGGTTTGGATGACCTGATCGAAGCGTACATCCAAACGGTACTCTCCACGGTGGCCATCGATGAGATGTCCAAGACATTGATCAACAAACAGGGACGCTTCCGCATGCGGTTGTTCCGCTCCCTGAATGATGACGAAGCATTATTAAACGAAATTTTGGTGTAAACCACCTGCCGACCAGCGAAACTAAGCTGGTATGTGTTATGAATGCTTTTCGCTTGCTGGTCCTGACGGATCACCGCTCGCACAGTCCCGAAAATTCCCTGTACGCATTGCTACAGGCGATTCGGAAACATCCCAAATGCGCTCATCTGGCGGTTGCCAGCCGGGGCACGCAGGGTAACCAGGCTTTCTTTGCCGGCCAGGCCGATAAAGCCCGGTTGTACGCTACTACGGTCGATGAGCAGTTCGACTATTCGGAGAAAGGAGCGGCCTACCGCGGCAAGCTGCAGCGGGTACGGCTCTCTGATTTCGACAGTATTCTGCTGCGTCTGCCACCGCCTTACGATCCGGTCTTCGCCAGCTATCTGGTTAGCCAGTTCCCGGAACATCGCATCATCAACCGCCCTTCGGGTATCGCCCGCACCTCCAGCAAGGCGTTCTTGCTGGAGGTAGCCGACCTTTGTCCGCCCATACAGCTCGTGGAATCGGTGGAGGATCTGCTGCAATGGAAGGATCAGTTCCCCTATGTACTTAAACCCCTGAACAACTACGGCGGTAAGGGTATTGTAAAGGTCGATGGTGACCGGGTTTGGTCGGGTGATCAATCGAGTTCATTGCTCGATTTTATCCAGGCTTTCGCCAAAAATCCAGAGCCGCTGCTCGCTATGCAGTACCTTGACCGGGTACACGAAGGCGATAAGCGGGTAGTGGTCTGCAACGGTGCCATTATGGGGGCGTCTCTGCGTCTGCCGGCTCTCGGTTCCTGGTTGTGCAATGCCTCTCAGGGAGGTGTATCGGTTAGCTGCACGGTGACTCCGGAAGAGGAGGAAATTGCCAGAAAGCTGGCCCCACGCCTGAAAGCGGAAGGGGTGATCCTTTTTGGGTTTGATACCCTGGTGGATCATACCGGCAAGCGGGTATTGTCGGAAATTAATACTATGAGTATCGGCGGCCTGAAACAAATGGAAGCCCAGATGGGCAGGCCCATGTTACAGGAAATGGCCGATCTGATCATTCAATACATTACCGATGAAGTCTATGGGCCCTGTGTTTCCCGCCTTTGATGAGAAAACGAACGTAATCACCTCCCTGGACCTGGAGGGCATTCCGGAAGGCACCATCAGCCGCTACTGGCTGCACCTGGTCACCGATGGCATGGGAATGCCCGTGTACGTGCCTATCCTGGTGGCCAGGGGCGTAAAGGACGGCCCTACGTTGGGACTAACCGCCGCCGTTCACGGCAACGAGATAAACGGTATCCCGGTGATCCAGCGTTTGTTCCGCGAGATCGATCCCCAGCGTATGCAGGGTACACTGGTGGGCGTCTTGGTGACCAATGTACCTTCCCTGTTGCTGAAGCAACGGCGTTTTATCGACGGTACCGACCTCAACCACATCATGCCCGGACGCAGCGACGGCAACGTCAGCCAGGTCTATGCCCACCGAATCATTCAGCGGATCATCCGTCACTTCGATTACCTCCTCGATCTGCATACCGCCAGTTTCGGCCGCATCAATTCCTACTACATCCGCGCGGATATGAAAGACCCCAAGACGCGCAAAATGGCCTTACTGCAAAACGCCCAGATCATCGTCCACAACCCACCCCTCGACGGTACCCTGCGCGGTGCGGCCGATGCCCTCGGAATCCCGGCCGTCACCCTGGAGGTAGGTAACCCGCATGTATTCCAAAAGGGCCTGATCCGCTCGGGCCTCACCGGTATCCACAACCTTCTCATCCACCTGGATATGACCGAGGGCGAAATTGAGGAACCCGAGATACCCGCCGTTATCTGTGAGCGCTCCGCCTGGATGTACACCGACACCGGAGGCATCCTTACCGTTCATCCGGGGATCGTCGAGCAGGTGCAGGAAGGCGACGTAGTCGCCAACATGCGTGATGTATTCGGCAGTCTCAAAGTGGAGTACCGAGCTCCCCACGACGGCATCGTGATCGGTAAGAGCGTCGATCCGATCAATCAGACGGGGGGGAGGATTCTTCACTTGGGCGTTGTTAGGGAGAGTGACGGTGGTGGGGTATGAATCCCTTATTTCGATGAGGAGATAAGGGGATGAGGGGATTGGGAGATGAGGACAGTCACTCTATTCTCTTCAGTCGCTTTTTTTACTCCAGTCTCATTTTTCGATCTCTTAAATCACTTATTTCGATGAGGAGGGGATTAGGAGATCGGGTGATTAGGCGAAGAGGAGATTCTCTTTGATCACTTGGAGCTCTTCAGTCAGGTTTTTGATCTGGATATAATTGTCGATATCCAATAGTGTATCTTTACCTAGACCATTTTTCAGGGTGATTTCGCATTGTGACTAATTGCGCGATAATTTTATCGTATTTCCGGGATAGGACCTCTTTAACCTCCTCAAGTACATATTCGCAAGCGGAACTATAGGCGATCCATACCTGGGTTTCGGCTGCTTCGCCTTCACAATCAGCTATTTTGGCAATAAATGCTTTGGGGTATTTTCGCTTTCGAAAGGCCTCTGCGAGATTGGAACACACAGATCGGGAAGATCTTCTAATTTGATCAGTTAGAGAATACGTTTCTTCCTTGGGAAAGGTTTTGCTCAGTTCAAACAGTTCCATTGAAATGGAAAAGGCTGCCTGGTATACCTTTAAATCTTGATGTCTAGCTATCTGCGCCATAGTGTAAAATGCTATTTACAGGCAAATTCGACGAAAATTACTTTAAATGAAAGGGCAAAATAAAGATAAACGTCCTTAAACGTTTACAGACGCTTGTCCTCATCACCAATTCCATTGATCGAAAATATCCACCAGAAATTATTATTGTCACATTTGTGACTAGCTAGCCAGGAAAAGAAATTCCCCTAATCCCCTAATCCCCTAATCCCCTAATCCCCTAATCCCCGTCGATCCTCCGGATCGACATCCACTACGGATGCGCCGCCACCCACACCTCTCCGTCCTCAAAGATCTCCTTTTTCCAGATGGGGACAGTCTCCTTCAGGGTATCGATGGCAAACTGGCAGGCCTCGAAGGATGCTGCCCGGTGCGGGGTGGCTACGGCGATGAGCACCGCAATATCGCCAATTTCCAGGGAGCCAATGCGGTGGTGGATGGAGACATGTTTGGCCGACCACCTTTCAGCGGCGCGATCAGCGATCTTGCGCATTTCGGAGATGGCCATGGGACGGTAGGCTTCAAATTCGAGGCGGACTACCGCGCGGCCCTTGGTGTTGTTGCGGACGGTGCCCACGAAGAGGGTGGTTCCTCCCGCTTCGTCGGAGGCGACCTGGTCGAGGCAGTCCTGGGCCCGGAGAGGCGTATCGAGAAGTTGGATGTCGATCATATTCCTAAAGTACTAAAAACATGGCCTAACCGGCAAGACGAAATGCTCAATGATGAGCACTGAACACCGGGCATTTAGAATTGAAAATAAATAAACGGTACCACCCCCGAGCTCGTCGTTTGGATGACGATCCAGATGACAATGGCCAGTACCAGCGATTGCAGGATCATCGGGCTGGCCGTAAAGGTTCGTTCCAGCCAGAGGGAAAAGCGACGGGGTACATAGTGCAAAACAAAGCCCAGTATTACTAATCCGACTACGGCCTGGTACCCGGTGACTACCTGTGGGATCAGGACCCAGTTAAAACTGCCCATGATCTGACTCAGCATGGCCTGGGTAGCTACCAGGGGCGGGAGGGGAGCTCCGAGGGCCCCTGCCCGAAAGAAGATCCAGCAAAAGGTGACGAAGTGGAAGATGAGTATCACACTCATCACCCGGCTCGCGGGATAGGTTTCGGTCCGCTGACGGACTACGTCGATCAGCCAGCCGATCAGCCATAAGAGTATCCAGATCAACCACAGGGCACTATTTCCCAGCAAAACATTTTGCATGCGCTGGGCATCGATGATCCCCGTAGCACTTTGTATGCCCACCACCATAAATCCTGCCACGTGGAGGATGGATAACAATAAGAGTGACCTCAGAGCCGGGTTTGCCCAAACGGTACCCTTTTGCCGTAAGGCACGCTCAAAAGCAAGTCCTAAACCATGGAGGCCTCCCCAGATAATGAAGACCCAGCTGGCACCGTGCCACAGTCCACCCAGCAGCATGGTGATCATGAGGTGGAGGTAGGTGCGGCCCTTGCCCTTGCGGTTACCGCCCATGGAGATGTAGAGGTAGTCGCGCAGCCAGGTCGACAGGGAAATGTGCCAGCGTCGCCAGAAATCCTGCAGGCTATACGCCTGGTAGGGACGCCGGAAGTTCTCGGGGAGGATGAAGCCCATGAGCAAAGCCAAACCAATCGCCATGTCGGAATACCCGGAGAAATCACAGTAGATCTGGATGGCGTAGCCATAGGCCGCCAATAGGTTCTCGAAACCCGAATAGAGCATGGGACTTTCAAAGACCCGATCCACAAAGTTGATACTGATGTAATCAGAGATCACGGCCTTCTTGAAAAGGCCCCCCATAATGAGCAGGAAGGCCTGGCCCATAGCCCGTTTCGAAAGACGGGGCTTGCGACGGATCTGCGGAATGAAATCGGCCGCCCGGACGATAGGGCCCGCGACGAGTTGGGGAAAGAAGCTGACGAAAAACGCAAAGTCCAGCAACCGTTGCCAAAAGGAGCACCAGCCGGTAATGTCGGCAGTCAGGGGCACGAGCTGGCCCCGGTAGATGTCGATGCTGTAACTGAGGGTCTGAAAGGTGAAAAAGGAGATCCCCACCGGGAGAAAGATGTTCTGAAAAGCAAAATTGCTGCCGATGATCTCGTTGAGTGAACCCAAAAAGAAGTTGGTGTACTTAAAGTAGCCAAGCATACCCAGGTTGGCGACCAGGCTGAGGATAAGGTAAAAGCGCTTCCAGGTTTTTTCCTTACTTACGTAGATGCAGTGCCCCAGCCCAAAATCGACCAGCGTGGAGGCGATGAGGAGCAGAAAAAACCACCCGCTCGACTGGTAGTAAAAGAAGAGGGAAAAAGCCAGGGTGTAGAGAATGCGCCAGTTGAATTTGCGCAATAGCAACAGATAGCCCCCGTAAAACAGGATGAAGAGTACGAAGAATTCCGCCGTACTGAACAGTAAGGGATGGTCCGGGCGGTACCGGATCAGATTGGACAGCTGTTCCCAATCAATGGCGGTTTGCATAAGCGGTCATGAGTGCTCGGTACAACAGATAGCCCTGAAAGGTATAGCCTTTTTTGGTAAAATGGATAACATCCCGGTAAGCGAGTGCTGCTTCCCGCCACGGATAGATGCTTCCTTGGCCACCCATGATAGCGTACCAGTCAAAAACAGAAACGCCGGCTTTCCGGGCCTCCGACACCAATATATCCCGCATTTCGGCCGGTCGATCCAGTTTTTCTCCGCTTTTATTTCCGGCGTCGGGATTGGTCATCATGAGGATGCCCGCTCCGGGACAGCTGGTTTTCAACCTTTCTAAAAATCCGGATACTTCGCGCTCTACCTCCGCAGGCCGGAAGGATGATTGTAGGGCCTCATTGGTGCCCAGCGTGATAATTACCAGGTCGGGAGCCAGGGCCGGTAGTTGTTCCCAGAATTCCTCCGAGCGGTGATAGTGGTAATAGGTGGTTCCATTAACTCCGATCATATGGTACAGCACCCCTGATCGGCGCCGGTTTTCTAGTACTACTCCGTACAGGCTGGGTCCCGTGGGATTTTGACCGGTAAGGATAAGCTCTTCCGCAGGTTCAGGCAGGTATTGCTTTCGCAAAAAAGGCTTCCGGGGCTCCGGGCTGAGCATGGGTGCGCTGGCATCAGTCTGTACAATCTGCCGACCTACCCGCAGCGACTGGCCCGCAAAAATCTGGTGACCCGACAGGCGATTCCAGTGTTGCAGATCGGTCACGGTGCATTGATACTCGCGGGCCAGCCCGTAGAGGGTTTCACCCGAAACGACGGTATGGTATTGCCAACCGGAACCGGCCAGGGGCGGGGCGACGGGTTCGTCGATCCGGGTGAACCAGTCGGTAGCTTCGTCGGTGATCACGGTGAGCTGATCAAATGGCATAGGCGGGTATTCACTATCAAAGGATAACCGCAGCTCCACCTGATTCGTGTTGGCCCGCAATCCCATGCCCGTTATGCCAATAGCGGGGCCGCCCCGCTGAAACGTACGCCGGCGGGCCGTCCATTCCGTGGTCCCCGACCATTCGTAATCCAACGGGCCGTGCGTGCCGGCCAGCTTATAGGGAAAAACCAGGCCCCGACCCGCCTCCCCAAAGTCCCGCCAGAACAACCGTCGCAAAACCCCCGGCAGGTAATCCGCCTGCACGTGGGAATCGCCAATGTGTACAATGCGTACTACCTGCCGGTCAGCCTCCGCTTCCCGAACCGCATCGAGCTTCCGGAAGAAGCCGGTCAGGTGTTCCGGATTTTGTATCTGTAGCTGATCAAGCGTCAGCAGGCCCCGGTGGACGTCCCAGAGGCTGTCGGGGTTTTGACCGGTCGAGTACCCCAGGGAAATAACCCATATGAATAGAGAGAGAAAAAGTCTGGTCATAGGAATTAAGGGTGAAGGTTTAGAATAAGGTTGAGGCTGAGGCTCCAGCCTTCACTGGGCATACGCCCGTAGGGGTTTCGGCGGGCAGGGAAGGATGAGGGGTGATTTCCGACTTCTGATTTCTGACTTCTGACTTCCGACCTCTGACTTCTGATTTCTGATTTCTGACTTCTGACTTCTAACCTCTGACTTCTGACTTCCGACCTCTGACTTCCAACCTCTGACTTCTAACCTCTGATTTCTGACTTCTGACTTCCAACCTCTGACTTCTGACTTCCGACCTCTGACTTCTAACCTCTGATTTCTGACCTCTGATTTCTGACCTCTGATTTCTGACTTCTAACCTCTGACTTCACAACTCAAGTCCTTCCGGATTCTGCCGATAATCCGCATACCCGGCCATCAGAAATTCCAGCAACAGATCGGAGGCTACATTGGCCCCTTTGAAGTTGAAGTGGGTGTAATCGTAGTTGGCTAGTCGGGGGCGTTCATCCTCCACCCAGCTTACCATGCTACCGGGGCCTCCCATGGCTTCGTACAGGCTGAAGAAGGTGATACCCGTCTGTTGGGCGGCCCGGCGTTGGACATTGGTGACCCGGGGTACGCTCGGGTCCGTTTGCATCTGGCCGTTGAGCTTGGTGCCTTTGTCTGGAACGCCGATCAGCAAGATGGGGACCCCGGGCATGGTACGTTGGAAGCGTTCAATAACGTTGACCAGCTGACGCTCGTACCAGTCGTATCCCTGTACCCGGGCGTTGATCACGTTGAGGCCGTACTGGAGTATGATCAGATCGTAGTCGAGTTTTTCCTGAAAGTGCTCCATGACCGACGAGCTGATCCCCAGCAGGGCCCTGCCTGAATTGCCACGGCAAGGGAAGTTGTCGACTATCACACCCGTTTTACTTTCCAGGCTTACTCCGTAAAGTGGATAGGTGCCGTACATGTCGAATTGGAGGCGCACCCGGTCGGCCACCGAATCGGTGAGTACCACTTCGTTAACCAGCTCGGGGGCGGAGAGGGCATGCGAACCGGATTGACCATTGGCGTAGCTGTAGACCGCCCCGTAAGCCCTGCCCGTAGAATCGGCCTGAGGGCGCCCGTAGAAGAGGCGCGACCGGTTAAAGGTGCGGGTTCCGGCGAACCAGCGGCTGCCCCGGTACTGCACCCAGTACTCATCCGGGGCGGAGTCTTCGGCGAGCAGGGAATCCACTGCCATGGAGTCGGGGAGGGTAGGGGCCTGGTCAGCCACGAAGTATTCCCCGGAGATGCCTCGCAGCATTTTGCGGTCATTCGTTTCACCAATAACGTTGCGGTACCAATTATTGGAGAATGAATGGCGGACGGACCGGCGGAAACCTGGGATCTCCGACATGATGGGCACAAAGCCCACTCCGTTGCCTCCGAAGCGCTGTTGCATGCTGTCGCGGAAGGTCATACACATAAGGTCACCTTCGATGGAGCTATCGCCGTAATAGGCAATGCGGATCTGACCCTTGTTTTGGCGTAGCTCAAGGAAGAAAGAATCCAATTGATCCAGTCCGGTGTAGTCGCCGATTAAAGGCGGGATATCCGTGGGGATAACCTCTGCGGGCGGCGGTGGTGTGGCCAAAAGAGAGTCCAGACCGACGGAGTCCAGGACCATGGAGTCGGGCAGGGATACCTGCGTTTGCACGGAATCAGCGGCCGCCGGGGCTACCCGGGCCGTAAATAAATAGGAGTAGGTGCGAAAATGTTGCTGTAGAAAGCTCGAATGCCGGTGAATGGACGGATAGATCAGTAGCCAGACAGCGGCTAGCAGCATAAGTATGTATCCGCGAAAAATTGGCCTTCGTAGCATAGCGAAGAGCAATATACGGAAATTGACCGGAGGGCCTTATAAAAAAGCGGCCCCGGAATTAACGGGAACCGCCTCGGAAAATCACGCTATAATAACACTCTTAAGTTCTTGGGGAGCCTCTCCGAAAACTGGGGAGGCAGGCACTTTGAGCATGCCTATTCCACTCCTGCCGGGAATACCAGAGCGGTATTCCCGGAGGTAGTGGTTTCAAAACGCAGGTTTTGGGGTTACATGGATTTGGTCACGGGACACTGCAGCTGTATGCGTATGGGAGAGCGTGCAGTGAAAAAATGGATCAAAATGTATTATTGAAGTCGAAGGTACCGCCATTGAATTTTCTCGATTCTGCACAAAATCCAACCATTGGTACCTTATCTTTTTGTCACTATTGTGCAAACTTGGCGTATACAAAGGTGATGCCGGCACAGCCAGGCGATGCGAGCGGGCAGTGCGAACCTTTCTGGTTTGCGCTTGTGAGGCCGTACAAAAAAAGTGGCCAAAGGCGCAGACTGTCACTGACCGGAGATGAGCACCGGCGTGCTTTTCGAATGGACGGCGCAGGAAATTGACTTGGCGGAGGGCAATAGATGGAGGAGATCCTGACGGATGAACCGAAGTAAAGAGGGCCGGATGCAAGAATGGTGCAGGATGTTTGATCATGTTATTACAGCTTACTGTTAGTAATGTCTGATTTTTCACCTTGAAATAAGTTGTGATCTGATTTTTGCGAAAGCATGGGGAAAAAAGACACCATTCGCTGATTACATACGCAAGTATAGCGTACCCTGGATTTGGGCCCTGTGGGTTGTTTGTATTTTTCTATGAGGAGAGGCTCATATATACTATTTATTCTATGTTACTGATCGAAAAGTTGGTGAAATTGCTGGACGATTCGCACTATGACGTGTTTCGGGACCACCTCAAGCAGCACAGTGTACGTTCGTATTATCCCCTGGCTTTAGTGGATGTGATCGACCGGGACGTAGAAATCACCCAGGAGACGGATGTGCTATGCCGCCAGGTATACGGGATTGATGAGGTAACGGAGAAGGACCGCAAGAAGCTACTCCAACTGGCTTCGTATACTTTTCGGTTCTCCGGCTACCTGATCAACAATTACCCGGATTATCTGAGCAGTAATATCTATCAGATCCAGCGGCTCATCAATGTTGGCAATCCGCAGCGTGCTGGTGCACACCTGCAGATCTTACTGGAACTGGCGGAAAAGATTGAGGATTTTCCCACACTGTACCGGGCTCTGATGATCCAGATCCAAAAGCTGCAACTGGAGGAATCGAATCGCCAAACGCAGCGATATTACGATCAGATTGCGCAAATCCAGCAACACCAGCGGGATCTGCATCAGATACTTACCTACCTGAACGAGCATTTTTCGCCGAAAGGCAAACCAAAGGAAGGCGAACAGCCGGATGATCATTTAGCCTTTTTTCGATCTTTTCGGAAAAGCGAATCCTTCCTGGTTCGCAAGATGGCGCGGTTCTCACAGTGCTACGTGCGCTATTACCTGCGGCATCCCAGCTTTTACGAAGTCGCCAATAAAGCTGAGATGGATGCTATCACGGACAACCTGCAAAAATACGATTACATCCACCAGCCCTACATGCTCAATATCCGGCCACGCCTGGCCTTTTTACAGATGAATTACACCATGCGGGCTATGGATACGGACCGGATGCTGGCCGCTGCCGATCGTATTACCGAAGAAAGTCAGGAACATTTATACTGGAATTCATTCATTAACCTGCCCGAACTTTTTTCCATTGGGGTACAGGCCAGCCATTACGTGAGTAACTACATGACCAGTTACCAGGACGATCACCTGCAAAAGCTGAGCCAGGAGGTGAATGATCAGGTGCAGAAATTGCGTCAGCGTTGTGAAGATATGCTGCGCAACAAACAGCTGGAGGAAACCTATACATTGCGGTATATCAATGTGTTAAGTATGTACTGCGGGCTTTTGTTACTGGGCGACGAATCGGATAACCGCGAAGCCATCGAGCGGCTGGAATCTATTTTTGTACTCTACCAGCAAGTTCCTTTCCATCCGTTTATCGATGGGATTTATACGACGCTCATTATGGCTGCCTTTAATATCTGTGATCACGAAAAAGTGGAAGATGCTTACCGGCGCTATAAAAAATCGACCCGCCAGAAGGTGGTGAATCCGGAAAATGATCTGACCATTTTGGGGATGTACTATTGTTCAAAATGGCTGGCAACCGGCCGGGCGCAGTACGTGAAAAAACTGGAAGCTATGTTTGAACAGACCAGCGAAAGCCATTTGCACCGCACACGCCATTTAATTTTGGGAGTAGTGGAATATTACGGGATTCCGGTGGCCCTTGCCTGACTTTGCAAAAAAAAGTATTTTTGTAAGGATCTGATTTTTGGCGATAGCTATTTCCTTAGACACCCATTTTTTGACCTTTAAGCTATTCGCCATGAAAAACGTTTTCACACTCTTCTTGCTGTGGGCATTTGCTACTTGCTCATGGAGCCAATCGTATTGGATAAACGAAGTTGATTATCTGGGTGACACCCAGGGCCTCGAGGTAATGGGGCCGGCCGGTGCGGCCCTGTCCGACCTCTCGCTGATATTTTATAAGGTCGACGGCACTATTGACCGGATAGAAAATCTGGACGGTACCATTCCCGGTAATGGGATGCAGATGAATGCCGTTTGGTACGATGTAGCCATGTCTCAGCCGGCACCGGGTACCGGAGGCTCCGTAGCCCTGGTTGATCAGGCCGGATCAGTTCTCCATTTCATTAGTTACGGACTTACTTCAGCGGTTACGGCCGTAGAAGGTGCGGCGGTGGGCCTTTCCTCGGAATTGATTGGAGTACAACTCCTGTCAGGTGTCACCTTACAATTGATCGGTCAGGGACTTGAGTATGCGGACTTCATCTGGAGTTTACCGGGCCTGGCAACACCGGGAAGTCTGAATCTGACCCAATTCGTTGGCAATGTACTGGGTGGCATCCTGGGATTATTCGAGGCGCAACCTTCACCCATTGTACAAAAGGTAAGCGTATGGCCAAACCCTGCTATGGATGTTGTACGCATTCAGTGGAAACCGGGAACGGTGAAATCCACCACCGAAATGCAGCTTATCGATCTGAACGGCCGTATTCTGAGGCGGGCGGTCAGTGATGATCAGGGCATCACCGAGTGGACCGTTTCAGAACTACCGGAAGGCCTGTATCTGGTGCAATTTCTGCGGGAAGGACAGGTGATCGACCAACAGAAACTGATCAAACGCTAGTTTTTTTCCCATGCTTTCGCAAAAATCAGATGAGGCACTGGTTTTCCGTATTTCGCAATATGTTAGGATTGTTTATAGGAAATAGCTAGTTGCCAAAAACCAATTTAAAGAGGATTGAAATCGGGAGGGAAGCAGACATTTGTATGCTTCCCTTCTTTTGATACTGTTGACAAGCGATACCGAAAGAACATCCATGAAATAAATCCTTCAGAGTTGTAATGTTTGACTATCTGCGGCGTTCGATGGAGCTATCGCCAAATTTGAAGGGGAATTGGCTCCGTTCTGTCCGATGAATTATGGCGATAGCGGGAAGCGTGTCGGCTGATTACTTTTTGGCTTCGCGCTTCCTTTTCGCCTTTCGGCAAAAGAAAAACCCGACTGTCAGCTAAGGCAGTCGGGTTTTTTGGTGGATGGTTGTAATCCTTACAGTGACTTAAACCAATCCTGGAAGTAGTGTCCGATGTAGGGTACGAGCTTTTTCTCGCCCTGAACGGCACCGATAAAGCCAATAAACCAGGCAATGACTGGGATGATCCACAGGATGATATTTAAAACAGGGATCAGTCCGCAAACAAAAGCCATTAAAAAAATACCCAGTGACTGGCGGATGTGGAAGGAGGCAAGCTCCTGTTTGGGGTTATTGAGTACGATGGCAACGACCCACCCGATTAAGGTCAGGTAAGATACGATACCGATTACTTTCGGATCTGTTTGGGTTTTTTGAGTTGGATTCTCCATGTTACGGTTGTTTGTGGTATTGAGAAATTTCTTCCATTCAAAATAGCCAAATCGAGTGGGATTGTCTACGAATTTGGATAAAAATACCCGTCTGCTCGATATAG
>CAYFGK010000102.1:17316-26289 GCA_964342305.1 uncultured Saprospiraceae bacterium
AATCGAGTGGGATTGTCTACGAATTTGGATAAAAATACCCGTCTGCTCGATATAGCGGGTACCAGTCCTCTATCTGATCGTAAGTTTACCGACAACGAAGTGGTTTGGTCTCCCAAACCTTTTCGGAAGCGGTATAAGTTACGACGAGTAAGGTAAAGGACCGGATACGAAAACCCTTCGGGACATGTCCCGAAGGGCAAGGGGTGTATGTGTACTAAGTGAAAGTCACTTTCCCCTTTCAACATAGTAGGGTATTGTAGCAGAAAGGGTTTATCAGGTAAATTCAAGCGGTAACCAGAAAGTACCGTTCGAATACCCGGATTGCTTCAATCCGGGAGCTCACTTCAAATTTGAAATAGACATTTTTCAGATGGTACTTAACGGAATTCACGGAGATATCCAGCAGAGAGCCTATGTCTTTATTGGTAAGCCCGTGTACGACCAGCGACATCACTTCCTTTTCGCGTTTGGTAAGTGTTGCCGGAGCGCTTTCGGTTTCACTGACCCGCTGGGGACGGTGGTACTGGGTCAGCTGACGTAAACTGTCTTCATCAAACAGCACGGCATTTCCAAAAGCAAGTTTTCCTAATTGTGGTAGTAGCCTGCGCAGGTCGGTGCGTTCGAGAACATAACCAGTTGCTCCCTGGCCCAGTGATTCCACAATTTGGCTGCCCTCGTTGGTATTTGAAATAATGACGATTTCAGCACCAGGAAAATGTTGATAAACCAGATTGATAGCATTCGGAGAGACTTTGCTGGTCTTATTGCGGTTTACCAGGATCAGGTCAAAATACCCGGATGCCGGAGCGTTCCGGTAGAATTCTTCCCAATTTTCGGTTTGAATCTGTAAGTAAAGGCTTTCGGTCCGGTAGACATACTGGGCCAGCGACTTCAGGAACGGTGCGTCCAGATTGCCCAGGATTCCAACCTTAATTGAAGGGTTGCTTAGTGTGGTCATAGGTCAAGGGTTGTGTTGTTTAAGCACAGAGGGGGGATGGGTTATATTGAATTACGAAAGTTGATGTTCTCCTGGATTTATAATTTGCCAGTTTTTTTATTTTTCGTGCCGCTGATCTGATTTTATCGATGGTACCAGTGAAAAAACTGAAAGTGTAATCAATACACTTTTTCCGGCAATGAAATGGTATTGATCCCAAGGTGATTCGGAAGTTATACCTTTAGGTCGTCAGAGACACATCTCTGTAATAGCTTGTCAAGCGTAGCGGACCTACCCGATCGTGTAGGTCATTGTTGTTTTAGCTTGTTTACTTTTGATTCAAAGGGTGACCAGTATTTAGATCATCCTGAAGAAATGTAGGATTACTGTAAGTATTAACCGGTACTGCCTGCGTACGGTAGGTTTGTATCTACGTACATTTCTTCTTTTTGTATTCCGCAGCGTTCAGTAAAACCAATCTAAATATCATACGGATGAATGTGCCCTTCGTGGAGGAGCCGTTCGTATTACCGGTTTTATAGTAACCTGCTTCTTTGTCCCGAGGCAGGGCTCTAATTAATATATTAAATACTGAAATAGGAAGTTGTTATGACTTTCGCAGAGAAGGTATGCCTGTAGTAGAATAAATTATAGGCCGTTCTAAACTACCATACAATAATAACCTCATGATCGACCTCAAAAGACCACACGTCCTCCAGGGACGCTCGGGTAACGTATGCTCGTCAGGATTTCTTCCCCCTTGTACATGTCTGCAGCGAATGGTGCTGGTACTCGTTTTTTTGGGTGCCGCCCATTCGTTTCTTTTTAGTCAGGAGACGAATACCTGTAATGTGCCTTTTACGGGTGGAAAAGTAGTGGTCGATGATATCGCCACTGGTTTGGCTTCCATACTGTCCGGTTCGGATACTCTGGGCAACCTGGTCGACGGGGATCTAAGCAACTACGTAGAGATTAGTGGTCTTGACAATATTAACCTGGTCGGCGCTTCCCTGGTACGTATTAAAGATATTGCTCACGATTTTCCGGCCGGACAACGGACTGGTTTTGTGATCGAAGGCACGGGAGGTCTCTTACTGGCTGATGTACTTAACAGCCTGACGGTAGTCACTTACCTGGATAATGAGGTTCAGGAAAGCGCGACTTTCTCGGATGGGACCGGAGGTATCGCTCTGCAATTGTTGTCGACTAATAATGCATCTACGCGCCGGATCGATTTCGAGACTACCCTGCCATTCGATGAGGTGGAATTACAACTGTCAGGGGTGATCAGCACCTCTCTGCTTTCTGCTTTGCGCGTTTATTACGCGTACCAGGAGCCGGATGGATGTGATTATGATTGTGCACGGGCCCTCAATGTAACCAATTACCCGGGCTCTACTTCCACCGTAGATTTTACGGGGGTGGCCGTCGGATCCATTTCTGGGGAGGAAAATATGGCCGACGCGGATACGACCAATGCTGCCACGGCCAGTGTCACCATTGGTATTGGCACCGTGCAAACCAATGTGTATGTGGGTGGCCAGTCAGGTGGTGGCGGGACAACGGATATACCCGGAGGTGTCGACGTGGGCTTTGTCTTCAACCGTACCGGCTTATTGGGGTTACTCGATGCGACGGCCTTAGGGAATATCACCATCCAAACCCTCCGTGACGGAGCGGTTCAGGAGTCCTACGCCGGGAATAATAGTCTGGTGGGGGCAACGGTGCTGAGTACCGGTGAACAGAGCCTTTCCTTTACCACTGTCGATACCTTTGATCAGGTACGATTGATCATCGGTGGCATTGCCGTGGGCCCGACCTACGAAATATATTATGCATTTATTCGATTCGATGCGGACCAGGATGGCTTCCCGGATTGTGTGGACCGCTGTCCTGGTCAAAATGATGGTTTGGACGCTGACGGGGATGGTATCCCCGATGGTTGCGATACGCTGTGTACATTAAAACCTATCGCAACCCTCCGTGCCTGCTCCTCTGCCGGTACGGCTCAATTACCAGAAGCCGGGCCCGGTCAAACCTGGGCTCCGGTTCCGGGTAATCCTTCCCCGGCTACTATTGATCAGTCGGGTAGTGTAACCGGACTCACAGAGTCGGGTAACTACCAATTTGAATTGACTGATACGGTGCAATATTGCTCCGTTGTTGCCACCGTCGAGGTGCAGGATGAAGGAGCCTATTCCGAATGCAATATCCCCCTGGTGGGGCCCGATGTGGTGATCGGTAATCAGCCGGGGTGCACGCTATGTGCGGAAGCTGATGTGGATAGTTTAATTGATGCAGACCTGAGTGCCAGCTTATCTACCAGTGGATTACTCGATTTGTCCCTACTGGACAGTGAAGCCAAATTGGTGAGTGTCGTCGACACCGCGAAGACCTTTGAGGCAGGCACCCGGGCAGGTTTCGTCATTAAATTTGATGGCTTATTACAAGCAAATGTCCTGGCTGGTTTACGTATCCAAACCTATTTAGACGGTTTGCTACAAGAAATAAGTGGAGTGAATGGTGCGGAAACAATTGGATTAAATGTGCTGGCCGGCCCCGGAGCACAACGTTTGTCCTTTAGTACCGCTTTGCCCTACGATGAGATAGAACTAGTGCTGGATGGAAGCCTGGTTGGTTTGAGTTTGCTCACTTCTCTGGAATTGTTTTACGCCTTTACAGAACCTGCTGAACCTTGCTCTTCTATATTTAATGGAGTATCGCCTACGGCCAATTGTGGTGGAGCACTCATCTGCGGATCCTCCTATCAACCGGATATTTCCTACGAAAGAACTGGTTTGCCGCAGACGCTGTGTGCCGATTGCTCCCTTGATTCCTTATCACATCTGGTCGATTCTTCTTTGACCAACTACACCACCATTTCTTTACTAGCTGGGGCTCTGGGGGATGCATCGGTATCGCTAAAAATACCGAGGGCGGTCTCCGGAAGCCATGAGGTTGGGTATGCTTTTCGGATCGACGGGGGGCTTCTTGACCTGGATGTACTTTCAGCTATCGCGATAACCACCTTTCTGGAAGGCGTGCAACAAGACCAGATAACAGCTAACAGTGGGTTAGCAAGTGTCCGGCTATTAGATACAACCAGCAATATATCCTCGCTGAGTTTCTTTACCACTGCCGATTTTGATGAAGTTCAGTTTACCGTGGATGCTACGGTGGCTGCTTCAGTTGCCGGTGGAACCGTTCGATTGTACTACGGGTTCATTAATCGCGATGCCGACGGCGACCAGGTCATCGACTGCCTGGATCGGTGCTGCGCCGGGGACGATCAGCTCGACGACGACGGAGATGGTATTCCCAATGCCTGTGATGATGCTCCCGTTGCGGTGGCTGATACTTTCGCCGTGGATGCGGGAAGTATGGATCAGGTCCTGGCGGTGGTGGCCAACGACACCTTTGGCGGAAATGGTCCGGATACCATGGCTATTCGAGTAGTGGCACAGCCGGCGAACGGTATGGCCACGGTCGATGAGAATAACACCCCCGCCAATCCTACTGATGATACCCTGATCTATACTCCCGATGATAGTTACGCAGGGGCGGATACGCTCGCGTACCAGATCTGTGATCTGGACGGTGACTGCGATACGGCCATCGTCGTCCTTGATGTAATGCTGGGAGGCTTACGGCTTAATGCCACCGTTTTGCTGCAGGGAGGACTTTTGAACTCCGGTAACCCCGGCATCATGCGTGACGATCTGCGGGAGCAGGGGGTACTCCCGCTCACCGAACCCTATTCCGGACTTGATGGGTTCAGTCACGCCGGCGCCGGTGGTGGAGCTACCATTACCGATTCACTGGCGATTCTCGGTGATCTGGGGGATAGTTCGGTTGTGGACTGGGTTTTTCTGGAGTTGCGGTCCGCCGCAGATTCGGCACAGGTTATGCACACCCGCTCTGCCCTGGTCCTGCGCAATGGTCAGATCATCGACGTAGACGGAGGTGAAACCGTCTTTTTTGCGGAAGCAACTCAAGGCGATTATTTCATCAGCATGAAACACCGGAATCACCTGGGGGTAATGACCAAACGACCGGTATCCCTGTCCCATCCAATTGATACGGTGGATTTTACAGATACCGGGCTCGACTTTTACGAGCGCAATGCTGGCTTTGATGGTCTGGAGCAGGCTACCGTGAACGGTCGTTTTGCCTTGCATATGGGCGATGCGGCGGGTGGTTTCGATGTCATCTTTGCTGGCCAGACCAATGATACCGACTTGGTGTTCGACCGGGTGAACCAGGCTCCGGGTAATGTTTTCCAATCTCCTTCTTTCCAACTGACCGGCTACCTGACCACCGATGTAGACCTGGACGGACGAGCCGTCTTTGCCGGTCAGCATAACGATACGGACTTGATATTCAATGTGATCAATCAATTCGCACTCAACGTATTTGACTCGGTATCCTTCGTGCTTACCGGTCAATTGCCCGAATAAAGTCCCTTTGACAAAAACCTCATGATCAATCATTAAATCAACATCCATGTTTCTAAACTACGACCTTAGACTCCTCCTCGCAGTGTTGTTTATTTGCTGTGCAGGAATCCTCTCCGCCCAAAATGACATAACCTTTGGTTTTGTGCTGGACGACAGCGACCCGCAAAGTGTAACTGCGGTTGCTTACCCTGATTTTACCACGACGAATGCCGATATTCCTACGGCCAAGTTCTCGTTTACCCTGCCGGCCGGAACGGCTACTATACCCTCCGTTCCACCCCTGTCGAGTGGTACGGGAAGCTTTACCAATATTCTGGGCCAGTGGACCGTAGAGCGGCTTACCCCTGCTGATTACGGGAGTGTGGGCAGCAATGACCCGAATGACCTGATGGGTAATGATGTATACTCAGTGACGTTGAATCCGAGTTCCATAGCCAATAACCAGACCCTGAATAGCGGACAAGCAGTAGCGTTATTTTCCTTCCGACTGCCGGATGACTGTATCGGCGGTGACCTGGCCATGCTGGTCAACGACGGAGACATAGTCACCGCTATTGAGGATAACCTTTTTCTTAACTACAATAACCAAATTTCGGTAGCCATCGACGATGGTACACCGATTGATCTGTACGCCGGGAATGATGTGGAAACAGACTCCTACTCCTGTCCATTGGATAGTAGTCCGCTGGCAGTCGACGATCCCGTCACCATTAATGAAGATAGTGGCCCCACGAATATTGGTGTGACCGATAATGACGACTTCGGTACGAATGCGCCCGCCGTTGGTATGATCCGTATTATTACTGCTTCCGCAAAAGGAAATGCAACGGTCAACGATGGTGGAACTGCGGATGACCCCACGGATGATTCCATTGATTATACGCCCGATGCGAATGAGAACGGTATGGATACGGTCGCCTACGAGATCTGCGATTTTGATGGTGATTGTGACACGGCTTTGGTTGTCATTACCATCAATGCGGTGAATGACGAACCGGTCGCCAATGACGATACCTACTCCACCGATGAGGATATCCCCCTGATGGACGATGTCACCGTGAATGATACCGATCTGGATGGCCCCGGGGTGTCCATCACCCTGATAGCGGATGCAGCTAACGGACAACTGATGCTCAATGGGGATGGCACTTTTACCTACACTCCGGATGGCGATTACCATGGCCCCGATGGTTTTTCCTATTCGTATTGCGATACGGGTAGCCCCGAATTATGTGATACGGCCTCCGTTGCCATTACCGTTGACCCGGTCAATGACCCGCCCGTCATTACGGATGATGGTACCCCCGTCGATACGGTTTACGTAACCCTGGAAGAAGATGCGGTGGATACCACCTGTGTGACAGTGATTGACGTTGATGATCCTTCCGTCTCGTGCACCATCACGCAACCCACCAACGGTAGTGCCGTCCAGTTGAACGACACCTGCATTATCTATACGCCGGATCCTGACTATTTCGGCGGTGATGAACTGATGAAGGTCGCCGACGATGGCAACGGCGGCATGGATACGGTAGTTGTCATTTATGAGGTAACCTCCGTGAACGATAAGCCGGTAGCCATGGACGATGCCTTCATCTTTGAAGAGGAAATGGAGGAAACAGGGAATGTTTCCACCAATGACACCGATGTGGACGGTCCCCAGGCGAATTATACCCTGCTCGACAGTACGGCCAATGGCGAGCTGACCTTCAATCCGGATGGATCATTCACCTACACCCCCAATGCCGAGTACAATGGCGCAGATACCTTCACGTACATTCTATGTGACGGAGGTACTCCTGAACTGTGCGATACGGCAGGAGTTTCCATCGATGTACGGGCAGTATTCGTTCGCCTGGATGCCAAGGTGTTACTCGGGGGTGCTTTGATCGGCACCGGCGGTACGACCATGCGCGATGACCTGCGGTCTCGCGGGTTGATACCTCTCACAGAACCCTATTCGGCCTTTGCTGCTTTCGAACATCAAAATGGTGGCGAAACCATCGCCGATTCGGCAACCGTGCTCGGTGTGACCGGAAATGATGCCATTGTCGATTGGGTTTTAGTCCAATTGCGGGATGCCAACGATTCGACGAATGTGGTTGCTTCCCGGGCCGGATTGGTACAGCGTGATGGCGACATCGTAGATGTAGATGGAACCTCAGTCCTGATCTTCGACGGTACGGAAGAGGGTGATTTCTACGTGTCTGTCAGGCACCGGAATCATCTGGGAGTCATGACAAGTACTGCGATGACTCTGTCCGCGCAAGGCACCACGGTAGACTTTATAGATGCCGCTACGCAGGTATATCATCGGATTGCCCTACTCGCCGGAAATGAGCGCCAGCCCATTGATGCATCGACCACTGCACTGTATCCCGCGGATGTCAACCAGGATGGAAGGACGATCTTCAATGGTCAGGATAATGATGCTGCCATCATTAAGAATGCCGTATTATTTGCTCCGGGCAACCCATTCAATTCCGAAGGTTTTGTATTGACGGGCTATCTGGAAACGGATGTGAACATGGATGGGAATGCCATCTTCTCCGGCCAGGACAATGATGTCGACTTCCTTTTTGATACCGTTAACCAACACCCGGTTAATGATGGAGGCAATGTCAACTTTGTGATTCTCGAACAACTTCCTGTCTCTAACTAAACATTACCTCACGGGGTGGCTGCCGTGGCGTAGTCACCCCATTCTCAATCATAGAATCTCATGAAAAAGCGTTTATTCCTACTTGGTTTTTTAATACTGGTATGGGGGCTGCCAAAGGTTGTCTCCCAAAATGTTCAGTTTGGCCTGGAGCAGGATCCGATGGACTCCCTGACTTTTACGGCCGTTCTTTATGCGGATATGTCGGCTAACGTTACCATCGATAATGCCACCTTTACATTTACGCTCCCGGCTGGTACATTGTTAGACCCAGCTGTTACTGATTATCCGGGGAGTGGTTCTTTTGTCAATATTAATGGCAGCTGGAATACCTCCCGATTTACCCCTGACTATATCGATGATCAACCCGGTGGTGACGGGGCTAATTTGCAGGGTATGGATGTGTTTCTGAGTACGCTGACCACCTCCATTTCTTCGGTCAGCCTTACGGCAAATGAACCCTATGAGTTATTCAGCTTTCGCATACCCGGGGACTGTTTTGGCGGACAATTATTGGTGTTAGATAATAATGCGGTCCCCCAACAAGAGATCTTTAATTCGACTCTGATCAATGTAAATAACTCCATGTTCATTTCGAATATGGGGGCATCTAGTGAATCCTATACCGGTAATGATGCGGTGACCGGAGCCTACGATTGTCCTTTCGGGGATGTGCCGCAGGGCGATTGCGCCTGCCAGGACCGAATAAATGTGCGCTTGGGACCCGATTGCTCTTATACGCTTGATATCGGTCAGGTAAGTGCTGGCGATTGCCGGTTAAACCGGGTTATCGTGAATGACCGCAACCCGGGGAATGGTCCGGTCATCGATTGTCCGGGGATATACACGTACGGAATCTTTGATGCTGAGGATGAACTGGTTTGTTGGGGCGAGGTACTCGCTGAAGACAAAACAGCTCC
>CAYFGK010000103.1:0-25655 GCA_964342305.1 uncultured Saprospiraceae bacterium
CTCCGCAGCATCATCTTCACCCAGAACCACGGCTTGACGAGTTGCTCCCGCAGGCTGAAATCACTGTACATGGCCGACAGGTAATCGATCACCTTTTTATTGGAGGAGATGATGTTGGCGATCACATTGACGATCCAGGGGTAACGGGCCATTTGCTGTAACTGATAGGTCAGGCGCATCTCTTCGCCGAGTACACGCTGAACCCGAACATCGTGATCCTTTAGAAATGTGGCCGAAAAATCATTGGCCAACAGACATTTTTCGGCCTGCTCGGCAGCAATCACCCCACTGTAAAAGGCATTGCCGATCCCTTCACCCGTCAGCGGATCCACCAGATGCGCCGCATCGCCCACCAACATATAGTTATCCCCGGAAAGCGGGCGCTTTTTGGAGCCCAGCGGCAGCCCATAACCCTGGACGGAGCCGATGCGCTCGGCATCTTTAAATCGGGGTGCAATATCGGGGTGCTCGCGGATAACCCGTTCCATAGTTTCCCGCAGATTGATCTTTTTACGCTTCATCACATCGGTCCGCATACCCAGGCCCACGTTGGCTTCTCCGTTGGGCAAGGGAAAAACCCAGAAGTAACCAGGCGTAAGTTCTTTCAGGAAACGCAGTTCAATAAAGTTGTCGGTGGGCATGTTCTTTACCCCCCTGTAATAGGCTCGCAACGCTCCAGCGTGGTGACTGGACTCAACCGTCAGTCCCGCATGGCGACGACTGAATGGCGAATGGGCACCACTGGCATCCACCAATAGCTTGCATTGAACTTGCAGGTCGCCTGCCATATCGGTCAATAAGTAGCCTTCGGCATTGCGTTGAAAATCCCGCACTTCGACACCTTCTTTAAAGGTGATATCCGAACGCCGTTTAACCTCATTGATGAGAAAGTTATCGAAGTCCACCCGTTTGGCGACGTAGCCGGGTGCCGATTTTTCCTCTCTCACGTAATTCGGTTCGAAAGGCAGGTCCAATGCTTTCCGATTAGGTGCCACGAAGCGGATGCCCCATACATCGACCTGGCGTCCCAAATCGTGAAAACGCTCCATCATCGCCGGATCCATACGGTTCAAAAGTGTAGTCACTTTGGCACTGATCGCATCTCCACAAATCTTGTCACGCGGGAAGGTGGCCTTATCAAGTAATACGCAAGGAATACCCAGGTAGCTGAGTCGTAGGGCCGTAGCAGCCCCGCCAGGACCAGCGCCTAGGATGCAAACGTCGGTTTTATGCATTGACATGAGGGGTTCGGTACACCTCAATTTACCATAGTGGGAGGAAATTTTTAATGTTTAATGCTTAATTTTTGATTGCCCCCTCTAAACCAACTAATTAATTATTACACATTATCAATTATTGAACGACCATCCGCCGGGTAGCCACCACCTGCCCCTTCACGACCAGTGAGTACTGGTAGGTACCGGCCGGGAGGTTGTCCGTGTGCAAATCGATCTGTCCCTGGCCTTTTTGCGGAAGCGAGATACGCTGGAGTTCCTTACCATCCACTGACGTTATGATCAATTGGGCATAACCGCCCTTCGCCGAGGTTTCGGCGGGCAGGAAGTAGCCGATCCGGGTCGTTTCGTGGAATGGATTGGGCTCATTCTGTTCGAGGGAAGGTACCTGATTCAGGATAACGGGAGCTTCGTCTTCGGAATCCTGATCGAGTAGTTGTTGAACGAGGTTTTCCAAGTCAGCCAGACGGTTTTGTAATGCCTGATTCTCCGCTTCCAGTCGTCTGATATCTTGAGTCTTTTGTCTTAAGTCTTCTTGCTGTTCCTGCATGCCCTTCACTAATGGCACCACAAACTCCGCATACCGCAACCCGTAGTGGTCGTTGTCATTTTCCGGAGTGATCAGGCCACTGAATTCGAAGCCAAGCTCCCGGGCGGCTTGCTCCACATCCTGTGCCAGGAAACCAATATGTGATTCCTGCGCGCGCCGTTGCAGAGCGGCATTGTAACTCGTCCGATCCACCTCATCCGAGGAAGAAATGCCCCGGCGAATGTGTGCATCCAGCTTTGGGGCATCCAGGCGGTAGGAAACGGGGCGCAGTTTTTCAATGAAGGCTAGTCCCGCCACGTCTTCCCGGATATGGGTTTTAAAGCGCGCATCGGAGACGCTGCCGAAATTGGCATAGCCTTGCACGGCGCGGGTGGCCACGTTGCCAAGGGCAATGCGGTCAGAACCGGTAACCATAGCGTGGGCACCGATGGCCGTAACGTTGGACAAACGGGCATTGCTATTGGCATCATAGCCGACAAACACTGCATCATCAGCACCCGTTATTTCGCCCGCAAATGCACCCACATAAACGCCAAAACTCTCCGTGGTGACGGCTTCGGCTGCATTACCCCCCAGTGCGGTATTTTGCAGGCCCGAGGTCATTAATCGGCCGGCGTCTTTACCTACCAGGGTCGTCAATGAAAGATTTTGCTGGATGCTATTCCCTGCTCTATAACCAATGATCACTGATTCCTGAGGTGAAAAAGAGGGTGCTACATCCCTGCCGATGAAGATATTGGTAGCACCGGCATTTATGTCCAGGCGTCCATCAATGCGAACGTTCCCGCCCACGTGAAAATCGTCCTGAGCATCCGACACATTGATACCAACATCCCCACCAAAGGGATTCAATAGCAATTCATTTATACCCCCATCGAGACGAGCCTGGATACTATTGCGGTCGATACCGAGGTTAGACTGCCCGGTGGTAGTACTTCCGATGAGCAGGTAGCCTCCATTAAATCCGGTATTATTATTCCCGTCGAGTATTTGCAGTTTGGCTGCCGGATTGAGGACCCCGATGCCCACATTGCCATCCCCCCGCCAAGTCATGGCATTTTGGGTGAAATTGCTGCCGAAGGTTTGCAGACGCAGTGTGTTTCCGGTTTCGCCAACGCCGGCAAAGCCAGCTTCAAAGAAGAACGAGAGGTTATCGTTCTCCGCAAAATTCAGCAGCTTCGGGCCATTGGAGGCAGTGGTGCGAATATGGATACGGGCCGCAGGGTTCTCGGTGCCGATACCGACATCCCCGGCCACTTTCAGGTCTTGACTGATCAGGCTTCCGCCAAAAAGGAAAAGAAAGAAAACTGTAATACTCAGGTATCTCATATCTTGATTTTTTAGATTAAACGCTGCCTGGTAAACGGTTTACGGTCAAATGGATATCCTCCCTCCCGGAACAAAGGGAAACCGGTTAAAGTTAAGGCGCTTAAACTTATGGAGTACTTAGCACATATCATTGTATTACAACCATCCGCCGGGTCGCCACCACCTGCCCGTTCACAACCAGGGAATACTGGTAGGTACCGGCCGGGAAGTTGCCCGTTTGCAAATCGATCTGTCCCTTGCCTTTTTGCGAAAGCGTAATGCGTTGGAGTTCCTTACCATCAACTGACGTTATGATCAATTGGGCAGACCCGCCCTTTGCCGAGGTTTCGGCGGGCAGGAAGTAGCCGATCCGGGTCGTTCCGTTAAAGGGATTGGGCTCATTCTGTTCGAGGGAGGGAGCCTGATTCAGGATTACGGGAGCCTCTTCTTCGGAATCTTGATCGAGTAGTTGTTGGACCAAGTTCTCCAGGTCTGCTAAACGATTTTGTAGCGCCTGATTTTTTGACCTTAAACTGCTTACTTCTTTATCCAGTTCCTTGGTTGCATTGATGAGCATGTATGTGAAAGCCGAAGGGTCAACGGCCATATACCCATCCTGCCCGGGAATGACCATGTGCTGGGCTACTTTGTCTAATTCTTGCGCAATGACACCCACAAAGCGATGGCCTTCGGGGGTGTCGCCCTTGCCATTGTAGGTATACCACACTGGATCGATGGCTTTCAGGATATCCAGCCCTTCTTCATAGGGTTTTACATCTCTTTTCGTGCGTGCATCGGAAGTGCCGGCCCACGAACCTCCGCCTGCTTTTCGGGCAAATCCTATAGGGACATCCAGAGCAGTTCCATTGGTACCGGTATTAGAAAACCGTGCAGACGTAAAATAAACGCCTCCATCCATGGAGTCATCGGTCTCCACTCGGATGCCTACATTATCTTCATTCAGATTTTCTATGGCCAGGGAAGCATTAGGAATCGCATTTCTCCCTATACCTACCCCACCGTCGTCCCGGGCCATGGTAATATTGCCTCCTTCAGGATTGATAAATAAATCGGAGACATTCCCATTATTACGGGCCTGGATCTCATTATTGTCTATACCGAGGTTAGTGCCGGTCAAGGGCCCGTTTATGAGGTAACCGCCATCGGTGCTGTTTACATCGGTGCCACCAAGAATTTGCAGCTTAGTTTCTGGATTCGCTGTACCAATACCGACATTGCCATCACCCCGGAAAGTCATTACCTCATCTGCCCAGAAGGATTTGAAGGATAACGAATTACCCGTTGCTCCGCTACCAGCAAAGTCGGATTCAAAGAAAAAGCTTGCATCGGTAGAACCACCGTCCATAAAAGATAAGGTTTCCACATCGTTTCCACTGGCACTTATAGACAGTATACCGGAAGGGCTATTCGTACCAACACCTATCCGCCCGCTGTCTTCTATAAACATGTGCTGTGCGCCTTGATTCATGAAGACTATTTCGTTAGAGGGAAAATTGTAAAAAATGAGTCCTCCCGGATCTCCTGCGCTATTGAGGAATTCCATGCCTGCGCTTTGGTTCTCCGTAGACTGCAAGCGGAGAAAGGGAAAGTTATTTACGATTTTGATAAAGCCATTTTCTACCGTTAGTTTTTCGGAAGGAGTATCCGTACCGATGCCGACGGAGCCCTCTACTGTCAAATTTTGAGCGTGCAGGCTGCTTGTACAAAGAAAAAAACAGGTAACAATGGTCAGGATTGAAAAACCGGAGATCTGCATAGTGAAATTGATTTATTTCAAATTAAATACGACGTAAAGACTTTCGTATTGATTTTATAACAGTTGTACGCTGCACGGAATCCGATCTACCTTACCGCGTGCACCGTTTTGCACGGAGCGTATCGCGTGTATCGTTTTCCGACTTATGTTTGTAAATTTAGGTGCCCCTCATACGACCTACTCCAAAATTACCGCGAGTGGTGCTAATGCTATCGCCAGCGGGTTCATTTTTAGCGTAAGCGGATAACCATTGCCAATTATGAGAAGCTTTATTGGAGGCCTGGTGCTACTGGTCAGTGTTGGAAATCTGACGGCACAACAATCGCCCGTCGACAGCCTGAAAGCCCTTTTGGCGAAAGCTGAACCGGGGTACGATCAGATCGATTATATGGTAGGAATATCGCGTTACCATCTGTTTGATTATGACGAGCAAAAAATGCTGGCTGTTTTGGCGGAAGCCGAACAGATAGCCCGCGAAACGAAGTCCTGGTCGGGATTAGCTTACGTCACCGTCATGCGGAACATGGCCGCTTTCGGTATCGAAGGGGATGTTGACAAGTCTTTTCGGCTCATGAAGGAGGCCCGGACATACGCGGAACGGTCCGGTGATCCGGATGCCCTTGCTTTTGTGGATTACAACGATGCCGAGAATTACCTTTTTGAAAAAAACGATTTTACTACTTCCCTGCAGATCATTCAGCGATCACTGAATCGGATCGATGACCGGGTGACCCGAAAGAACGTGGGTAATACCTATAAATGCCTGGGCAATATTTACGGACGCTCCGGTCGCTATGAATTGGCTTTGGATGCTTTCCAAAAAGCTCTGGTTCAATTCAGGATGGTTGCCAACAGCCCCGACGAGAACCACCTGCTGGGACGGGTCAGCGCTATGTATGCCGATGGTGGTATCGTTAATATCGGACAAGTTCTGGTACACATTGGTGATACTTACCGTCAGATCGGACAATTGGCGCAGGCTGATTCCGTGCTTCAGGAAGCACTTAACGTATATTTCGCGGTTAAGGATACCGGATCGATCGCCTGGACCTACGGCTCCCTGACCGATCTGCACACCCAATGGGGTAAGCTGGATCAGGCTATCACATATGCCAAAGAATCCATTCGATTCTGGGAATCCCAGGAAAATACCGGCCGGGAAATCGTTGAAGCTTATCTTGATCTCGGCAATATCTACACCAATCTTAAAGATTATGAGGAGGCCCGCTCCGTTTATGCCATCCCGGTGCAGTATTACCGTTCCCGGCAAGATACGCTGGGCCTGGCCACCAGTATGCTTCAATTGAACTATGCCTGGATACGGGAGGGAAAAACCAAGGAAGCTAAAAAAGTATTATCGGAGGTTCGGGCCATCAACGCTAATTTACGGGCAATAGACCTTACCCTTACCTACCTCGATCAATCCAGTCAACTGGCCTTGATGGAAAACGACCTGGAGGCTTCGAAGAAATACCTGACCCGCCTATCCCGATTAGCCGACTCTCTGAACAATAACACCATGGGTTACCAGGCGGCCTACGACCTGGCGGAGGTATATTTGCGCGAAGGACAGCCCCAGAAAGCGCTGGCCACGACCGAAAAGGTTTTGGGTATGGCTACTTCATCTGGCAACCGGAACTACCTGAGTGCCAGCATGGAGCAACGGTCGCGGGTGTTTGAGCAACTGGGCGATTATCCCCTCGCCCTGGCGAGCCACCGGGAATACACCGCGATCAAGGACAGCCTGGCAACCCTGGAAGGTCAGCGGATTTTGAGGGAGGAACAGGTGCGGCAAAATGTGAACACCTACAAGGCCGAAAAGGAAGCCGCCGACCGGGAAGCTCAGCTCCTGGCGACCCGAAACCAGCTGTATTTACTCCTGGCTTTGCTGCTAGGCCTGGTGGTAGCAGCCATCAGTTATTTGTTTCTGCAATTGCGAAAGACCAAGCGGCAACTCGAAGAACAAAACGGCCAACTCGCCCAATTAAACCGAACCAAAGATCGTTTTTTTGGCATCATCGCCCACGACATTCGAAGCCCCATTATTGCACTGAAAGGTGTTGGCGAACAAATGGCTTTTTACCTGGAAAAGGGTCGGCTGGAGAAACTGCACACTCTTTCGAAAAAACTCGATCTAACCGGGAAACGACTCTCCGACCTGCTGGATAATTTGCTCAACTGGGCCTTGTTGCAACAAGGCGGTTTGGCGCATCAGCCCGACACCTTGCAAATACACCCGATGGTTGCCGAAACCATTCATATGTTCGCCATGAGCGCCGAGGCCAAGGATATCACTATCGAGAACAACATATCCGGCGAACTCCGCGTACAGGCTGATGAAAATGCCTTAAACACCATTCTGCGCAACCTGATCAGTAATGCCGTTAAATTTACTGCGCCGGGAGGGACTGTTCACGTGCAGGCCGAAACCCAAAACGGCCAAGTGTTGTTACGAGTTCGGGATAACGGAATTGGAATGTCCTCCGATAAAATTCAGGAACTATTTACCCTCCAACCCAAGAGCAATAAAGGCACGGCGGGTGAACGGGGTACCGGCCTGGGCCTCATCCTCGTGCGGGAACTGGCCGAACGGCAAAAAGGCCATTTGATCGTCGAAAGCCGCGAACAGGAGGGATCGACCTTTACCATCGCCCTGCCGGAAGCAGCTTAGGGAAAGCGGAGGCCGGAAATCGGAGAGCGGAAATACGGTCAAATCAAAAATTAACCACTAATAATTGCGAATTAACCGGCATGAACATCCTGATCGTTGAAGATGAAGAGCTGTATGCCGACCAGCTGGAAATGCTGGTGGAAAAAATGGGCTATACCTGTCTGGGCATAGCGGATAATAGCGTGGATGCATTGGCGGTCGTATCTAACAAACCACCCGATATTTTGCTAATGGATGTGCATATCCAGGGGGATTTCGACGGAATTGACCTGACTCAGGAGATCCGGAAGGAGTATCCGCATATTCCGGTGGTTTTCATTACGTCGATGACCGATGATATGACCTTCCGGCGGGCCAGCCGGACAGGGCGGATTCAGTTCATTGTAAAGCCTTTTTCGGATCTGCAATTACAACGTGCCATTGAGCTGGCCATGCAAGATGCAAAACCGGGGACTGCTGATAAAAGCGGCGTCGCCGAAAAGTGGGAGTCCGATTTGGTGTTAGGAGGTCATCTATTCGTTAAGATGGGGAATCGACTGGAAAAGATCCACTGCCAGGACATTCTCTATATCGAAGCGGATGACAAACACTGTTACCTCCATCTTCCGGAGAAGCGATACATTGTACACATGTCGCTGAAGCAGATACGGGACCAATTAGATGAAAAGGTATTTTTTCAGTCGCACCGTAGTTTCCTAATCAATATCTCTCAGATCATGACGATCAATCTCGATGATCAGATGGTGCTGTTCGAGCGAAAGGAAGCCCCCATCAGCAAAAGAAACCGGGAGGCGTTGCTTAAGCGGCTAAAGTATTTAACGTGAGGAGGAGTATTGGGTATAAGGTAGTAGGTACGGTACTAAATACCCCATACCTACTACCCAATACCTACTTTATCAATTTCCGCCCAGGATCAGCGGTAGACCATCATCCCCGCTACCGACGACAATGACTTTGGAATTAGAGGAATTAGCCAGATCCAGGGTGGCCTCAATACCTTTATCCCGCAGGATATTAGGTGTCAGCGAGGCGTTCAGGATCCGGTTGGACTCTGCCTTAGCTTCGGCCTCGATAATGCGGCGTTCCGCTTCCTTGCGCTCCTGATCCAGAATGTATTCGTATTTCAGGGCCAGCTGTTCGGCTTCGATCTTTTCTTCGATGGCCGTACGCACTTTTTCGGGTAGCACGATATCGCGGATCAAAACAGCTTTCATTTCTACGAAGTTCCTCCTCAGCACGCTATCCAGGTCACTGGAGATCAGTCCCTGCACCTCATCGCGACGAGTAGAGTACAACTCTTCCGGATTAAAGCGGCCGATGATCTTACGCACCGAGGAGCGGATTTCCGGACGCACAAGTGACATCATATAATCGCGTCCAAACTGCTCGTGCAATTCACCGATGTTTTCGTAGCCGGGATTAACCCGTACCGTGACATCCAGCTTGATATTCAGACCATTGCTGGAAAGCACCGACATAGACTCCTCCAGTTGCTTCTCGCGTACATCGTAGACGAACATGGTGTTCCAGGGAGCCACTACGTGAAACCCTGGCTGGTAGATCTTTTCTTTTTCCAGCCCCCCGCCGAAGCGCTTAAAGAGTACGCCCCGTTCACCGGCCTGAATGGTCAGGAAGGTCGCATTGGAGAAAATTAAAATGACGATCAGGGAGATGAATATGATAATACCCGTAGTGAGTAATCGTCCCTGATTCGGACGTTTGTTGCTTGGTTGGCTCATTATATGCTATTTGAATGTTATTTAATCTTAATAAGAGAAGATGGCTTATTTCGTTTTCCTGATAGTTGTTTTTTCTATCAACAGACGGTAAAATCCGATCAGTGGATAATATTAAAGATACATTTTTTGACAGAACCTACCCGGCCATAATTGCAGTTTGCTGTCAACCTCTGGCAGCAGATTTTGTTATACCTTTGCTTTTTAAGAAGGCACCCAACCTCCACGACTGCATAACTTACAAACCTGTTTATTGAATGAAAAAGTTACTTGCTTTTCTTTGTATTGCTTCCATAGTCATTGCCTGTGGTGGCGGTGGTGATGACTCCTCTGACACCACCTCAAATGCGGATACTTCAAAATCGGAACCAGTTGCTGCCGTAGATGGTGAAAAAATCTACAAGCAATATTGTGTGACCTGCCACGGATTATACGGCGATATGGGTGCCAGCGGTGCCGCGAATCTGACGGAATCCACCCTTTCGGTCGAGGAGCGTATTCCGGTCATCACCAATGGCCGCAACACCATGACCGGCTTCAAGGCCCTCCTGAATGAAGAAAAGATCAAGGCCGTTGCTGAATATACCATGACTCTTGCCGAAGACCAGTAACCTGCGGGTCGGAAATTTCCCGACCTGGCGCAAAAGGCCCAGCCATTTTTATGCCAACCACAACCACCAATACCTCAATACTGATAAGCGGTGCTACCGGCTTGGTGGGTTCCTATTTGGTTCGCTATCTCTACCAGCAAGGCTACCGGAACATCCGGGGTATGCGGCGCTCCGGGAGTGATATGTCGTTGGTTGGTTCTGTTGGTAACGACATTGAGTGGGTGGAAGGTGACATCCTCGATCCCTGTTTTCTGGAAGAGGCCATGCAAGGGATATCGGTGGTATTCCACTGTGCCGCCCTGGTTTCTTTTGAAGCTAGCCAGGCACCTCTCCTTTTTCGCACCAATGTAGAAGGAACGGCGAATATGGTCAACGCGGCCCTCGACGCAGAGATTGACCGCTTTATTCACGTCAGTTCAGTTGCCGCCATTGGGCGTAGCCGTAATAAACAAATCATCTCCGAAGACACACTCTGGGAACGCAGCCCTTGGCTGAGCAATTACGCAATTAGTAAATTCCAGGGGGAACAGGAAGTATGGCGAGGTGAAGCAGAAGGGCTTTCTGTGTCTATCCTCAACCCCTCGATCATTTTGGGAGGTGGTGACTGGGAACGGGGACCATCCCGCTTTTTCCCGCTCATCGGCAAAGGATGGCGTTTCTACCCGATGGGTAATAGTGGTTTTGTTGATGTCCGGGATGTAGTCCACCTGCTGGTACAACTCATGGAACAGCAAATTACCGGAAAACGATTTATTGCTAACGCCGGTCATCTTACCTACCGCGAATTCTTTGCTGAAATTGCTCAGCAACTCGGGCGAAGGCCGCCCGATATTCCGGTCCGACCGCGGATGTCGGGCCTCGCCTGGCGTTTCTCCTATCTCCTGACGCGGCTTGCCGGGCGCAGGCCATTTCTGACCAGAGAAACGGCACGTCAGGCAGGCCGGACATATTACTACGATAACGGTCGTTCCCGGGAGGAACTCTCTTTTTCCTACCGGCCACTGGCGGAAACCATCCGGGAAACCGCTGCACTTTATCAACAATACGTACAACCCTCCCCTACTCCCCGGGCTTTCTCCCTTCCCTTTGAACCCCAGGCCTAAACTATGCCGACTCTATTACTGTTTTCTCGGCAGTAGCATATTATTGGAGTATTAGGTATATTCCATTCATTACGAATGAGTTCTAGTCATATGGAGAAGACTACTATTTCCGAGATCAGATTTGACTCGCGGGACCTGTACAATGGTGGTGAAAAAATACAACGGGAAATAGGTATAGGCAAAGTGCCTTTCCCCACATACCTCAGTTTTCGACCATTAATTGAGTTGATGTCGAAGACAGCCCAGGAAAAGAAACTATTCGAATTCATCAGCGAAGGAAAGTCTGTCCTGAAACGGTTAAACGAGATGCCCGAACTGATGGGCCCCATTACCGATCCTGACCTTTTGGTGAATAACCAGCCCATGGTTAATTTCCTGATAAACTCCGTATTGCCGCCCGTTTCTCAGGATTATACCCTCGCCAAACTATCAGTACCTTTTCATTTGAGTGCCTTTTACATGACTCCTGCCCTGCAGGAGTTGACCAACAACCATAACGTCCAATACGAGATCAACCGCGATCCGCAACTCATGTACTGCGCCACCCTCGTGGGTGCCTGCGTTTTAGTCCTCAACCGCTTCTACGGTCAAAAAATCGATATCGAACCGCCCTTCTCCATTTCCGTTACCTATCCGGAAAGCAAGATCCGGCGTTTCTTCAAGCTGAAAATGGATACCACTTTCGTAGATATCAAGGCTACCAAACCACTTAAGCCGCTTACGCAAAAAGAGATCAACAATCTTTTGAGCAATATTTACGATACGGACCTTTGGCTTAAAGCCATACCCGCCGACCATTTCGAATTCCACGGCTTTACCATTAATTCCCTGCTCGAGATCACCGAAGAAGAAGCCCTCTCCCGCATTAAGCAGCAACTACTGCGCAAGGAAGCCATCGTAAACCAAAGCAATATTGAAGAACTCGAGGGTTTACTTCAGACTTTCTTCCAGATGAAAGACCTTCGTCTTGGCCTGACCGCCATTGATTACCCCATCGAGAAAACCGTAGCTCATAAGTACAAAATTCGATTCGACTTCCTCGCTGATGAGATCGGTCAGTTGTTGGGATCCGCTAATCAAAATTCCATTTACGAAAAAGCCTGCCGGTACCGCGAGGTCTTATTGATTGAAGATCTAAAATCCCTGTCCCAACCCACCCCCATCGAAGAAGGATTGCTTGACAAGGGGATTAGATCGATCATTGTTGCTCCCCTATTCAATAAACACGATCAGGTAATAGGTCTGCTGGAAATCGGCTCCCCCCGCCCCTATGCGATGCATAGCTTTGTGGAACTGAAGTTTAAGGATCTGCTGAGCCTGTTCAGTATGGCGGTGGAACGCAGCAGGAAGGAAATTGACAATCAGGTGGAGGCCATTATCCGGGAACAATTTACCGACGTGCACTCCAGCCTGGAGTGGCGGTTTATTGAGGCCTCTTACAATTTGATGGAAAAGCGGGAAGCCAACAACGGCATGGGTAGCATGGAACCAATAATTTTTGCCGATGTCCACCCCCTATACGGCCAGGCAGATATCGTAAACTCTTCCAACATTCGGAATAAAGCTATTCAGGAAGACCTGATCGATAACCTGGAGCGGGTCAAATCCCTTCTGAAACGCTGTGGTGAAACCACTCCCTTCCCATTATTGCACCAATATCATATGCAGGTGGAAAAAGCCATATCAGAGATTTCGGAAGAATTTAACTCCAACGATGATTCGAGAATTGTCGATCTCTTGCATTTTCGTATCCATCCGCTGCTCCGGCACATTCGAACGGATTTCCCGGAAGTTGCCAGCATAATTTCGGGGTACTTTGATGGGCTGGATCCCGATCTGCAAGTTGTTTATGTGCGACGGAAGCGGTACGAAGACTCCGTAGACATGATCAACGATGCCATCTCGCAGTATCTGGAAAAAGAACAGAAAAAAAGCCAAAAAGTGCTACCCCACTACTTCACCAAGTATAAAACCGATGGTATTGAGTACACCCAGTACATTGGTCAATCAATGCTCCAGTCGGGAACCTTTTGTGAACTTCATCTGCAAAACTTCCGCCTCTGGCAATTGATCGATATGTGTAAGATCACCAAACTGGTTCATGAAAAACAAGCGGAATTACCTGTATCGCTTACCACAGCACAATTGGTATTTGCGTATACATCAACTTTGAGCATACGTTTCCGGCAAGACGAAAAACAGTTTGATGTCGACGGTGCCTACAACGTGCGGTATGAGATCCTGAAAAAGCGCATCGATAAAGCAACGACGGAGGAAACTAATGAACGTATTACCCAGGCCGGGAAGATCGCCGTGGTTTATTTACAGGACAAGGATCGCCAGGAATACCTGGAGTATCTGGAGTATTTGAAGCACGAAGGATACATCGAACCTGAGATCGAAGATCTGAAAATCGGTCGCTTGCAGGGTGTGCAGGGATTGAAAGCACTGCGGGTAACGGTAAAAGTATAGGCTACATTAACCGGCAGGATTGGCCGACATATAGGCAGCCAGAAAACTGAGTACAGTGATTACCACGCCCAACATAAACACGGTATAACAAATGCGGAGCTGAGCATATTTTCGTCCCAGGCTTTTACCCAGAAAATAGAGATCCCGCATGATCGAATCCTCCAGGTAATCCTCCTCCTCTAATACGTGGCGAATACCGTTTTTATAGGTTTCGAAGGGCATTTTGTAGAAATTGCCAAAGAAAAACAGATTCGACTGGCCCTCCTCGATCGCCTTTTGCTCTGTCATACCCGTCATGCGGATCGGCCGGGTGGCCAGCGTAGCAAAGATCATGGATATCAAACAGGTAATCAGTAATAGGGCAGAAGGTATCAACAACCAAGGGTACGCATTTAACTGACTTACGGCAATAGGGACGATCAGGGTGATGATCAGTGCGTTCACACTAAGCATGATATTTGCTTTGTTATCCGCCAGGGTACTAAGATCAAGATGATTGCGCAGAGCCGTTTTAAACATCATTTGTGCACTCTTACTACCCTGTAGCCCCCCTGCGTTACTACTTCCGGATTTTTTCTTTGCGGTTTTTGCCAGTTTCTTCAGGTTATTGATGTTGTTGCTCAGCTTGGGACCATACATTTCCTGAGCATAATCCGTAAAAAAAGTCTGGCCCTTCAGGAATTTATAATTCATCTTGTACCAGTCGGCATCGGAAAACCGCTGGCCAAGAAATACTTCCCATTCGTGGCGGAGGCCCTGCAGGTGTACGAGATAGCCGTCGCTACCCAGATTGATCAGATCGGCATCCCGGATAATCTTTTGCAACTCATTGGTGGGCCGGTTCGCCATGAAGGTGACATCCACGCAATCGAGCACCTCCTGCATCCGTTCTTCCGAGTATTCGTGGTTTTCCAGAAATTCGCGGGCTAGTCGATGACTGACATCTTCGTGTCCGTTATAGGTCTCTACGTGCCCGGTATCGTGAAAAAGGGCGGCCAGCTCCAATATTTCAAGTTGGGCGGGAGAAAGGTTGGCCATCTCACCCAGTTTCCGGCTGGCGGTTCGCACAGCCAGGGTATGAGATAAGTTATGGTACTGGTGATCGTCGGTAAGCCTTTGGGTTAAAAGCTTCTTTACGTATTCTTCGGCCGCATCAACGATGGCTACCTCTTGCTTGTGTGGCATACCGGTATATTCTTACGTGTAAGTACGCATTTTACTTCCAAACAACCAAGTAGAAACCGCGTTCGCCCGGATGCCTGGTTCCCACCCGAACCGGTGGAAACCAGGCAGTCAGAGCGCTCAGATTACTGTCCTGCTTTTTCGTATTTCTTCTCCAGGTGAGGGATCCCCTTGATCATCCATTCGGGTGCCGGAGTATCCATCAGATAGTGGTCGAAGTACTGCTTCATCCGGATCTGGAAGTCTTTTTGGTTAGCCTCCCGTCGCAGGTGGTGACCTTCGTTCGGATATGACAGGAAGATCACCTCCTTACCCAGGCGGCGCGCAGCATTGTAAAACTCCAGCCCCTGCGTCCAGTCTACGGCACCATCATTTGTACCATGCAGGATCATGAAGGGGGTACTGATCTTGGGCGCGTGATACATGGGGTTTTCCCGCTGGTATACTTCCCGGTGACTCCAGGGGGTTACGTCGCGCCCCATCCGCACCTGACCGATCTCCATAATTCCGGTATGGTTGGTACCTGAATTACCGTAGATATTATTGTAGAAACTTTCAATATCGGTGGGAGGAGCGCCGGTAACCACACAAGCAAACATATCCGTTTGGGTCACAATAAAACTGGATTGGTAGCCACCCCAGCTATGTCCTTGCAAACCAATGTGATCGGGATCAGCGTAACCCTGATCGATCACTTCCTGCACGGCTGAAGTGATACAATCCAGCGAGCTGGTTCCCGGACGACCGGTTTCGTACACATTGTCGGGCATAAAGAATAGATAACCGTTGCTCGTATAGGTCGATGCGTGCGGACGGTCATCGTAGCGAGGCATTTCGTAATTGTGGTGGCGTTGCGACATCTTCTCGTAAAAATAAACCACCATGGGGTAGCGCTTACCCTCCTCGTAATTAGGTGGCAGGGCCAGCGTGCCCTGCAGACGGTCACCCTTACTGTTAGTATAATCGATCAGGATACGGCGTCCCCAGGCGTATTCGGCCTGTTGTGGATTCGCATCAGTTATTTTGCGCATCTCATCCAGGGCGGTCGTACTCACGTAGTAATCCGGATAATCCTCGAACGTTTCCTGAGTAAAGATGACCCGGTCGGCTTCCCGTGCTTTATTCAGCCGTCCAACGCTTTTGTCGACATAGTGCAGAGCCTGGGGCGCTTTACCCATGGTCAGCGAGTAGTACCCCGATTTTTTGGTCCACTCTCCGTAGGCGGAAAGCAGGATGGGCTTGGAGGTATCGATGTAGGGTTGCTCCCAATTCAGGTTGGCGTACCGGAAACGGATTTCTTGGTCATCGCCCATACCCCTGGTGATGTTAGTAGCCGTACCACCATCCAGACTCAGATACCACAGATCGTAGCGGTGGTTCACGATAACGCCTTTGCCGTCCTTCGTCCAGCCGGCCAGACCATAGGGCGGGTGTTCGTGCGGGTACGGGTGTTCCGCATTGACAAAAGAAACCGGCGCACTTTTCGATATCGTCGTTTTGCGTTGATCCTTCAGATCATAAACGTGCAGTTCTTCGTCTTTCTGGTAGAGGTAATAGCGACCATCAGGAGAAGATCCCAGGGGCCGTTTCACCAGCTTTTCGAAGGGAGTAGCCTCACCGCTTACCAGATCCACCCGGTACAGATCGGCAGGAGACACACCCCAGTTTACATCACTGACGTATGGCTTTTCATTCCGGCCCACCCAATAGCGTGGGTGCCGGGAATCGGCTATCTCCCGCAGTGTTTCATTAGCCAGCTGGCGAAAACTGCCATCCGACAACCGGAAGCCCGACAGATAGGTAAAGTTGCGGTTGCGGCGGGCGCGTATGCGCTGTACAGAGTTGATGGTCTCATCGGCGTAGTGGAATACATCCACGTTCGCCACGGTGTCTTTGTCGAGCTCCACCGTCTCTTCCTGTTCGCGAATACCGAACAGGACCATGGCGTCATCCGTGGTCCAGTGCAAGTCACCATTCTCACTGATGACCATATTGTCCGGGAAACCGGTAGCCTCCGCCGGGTCCAGCATTTTCTTGGTCACGTTACCGGATCCCAATCCCGTAAAGGTGAGCAATACATTTTCACGGTGCTCAAGTGTATCGGCCTTCGTGCCTTTTAGTACCGCCAGTGCATTCCCACTGCTTGCCCATTCTGGCCGCAGTCGGTCTTGGTCGTTCCAGGTGAGATTGGCGTACTGCGCGCGACCGCCGTCAAGCATCTTGATGGTTCCTGAATTCAGGTCGAGCAGGTAAACGCCGTTACCTACCATCTCGGCGGCGTCGACAACGTATGCGAGATGAGAACCGCGTTCGTTAAAGACGAAATCCGAAACATTACCAATATTCTGGCTGGTCCCGCTTTCCAGGTCTACCAGGATCAGGTCGCTTCCGTCGTGTTTGGACTTATCGTCGGCTGTCTTTTTCAGATGTACCGCAAAATGGCGGCTATCGCGGGTAAATGCCATGGAATTAGCCCGCTCGAATGACCAGGTTTCTCCATCACTCAGGCGGCGCAATACCGCTGTATTAAAGACCGGCTTTTTGCTCTTCCGGAGCTTCTCCGCTTCTTTCTCATTGGGCGATACCAGATAGGCTACCCACTCGCTGTTTTCCGCGAATTCGGGATTCCCCGCGAAAGGAACCCGGTAATGACGGTCCGAATCGTCGAGGTGCTGAATGTAGAGGGTATCATCCCCTCCATTGGGCTGTAAACCGTAGGTCATCCAGGCCCCGTCATCGGATATTTCCGTACTGACAATCCGGTTCCAGCGTTCGTAATCGTCGAGGGTGAGCGCTTTTTGCTGTGCCCTGATCAGGCTTACGCCAAAAAGCAGGCATCCAAAAACTAGCAGTGTTTTTTTCATGTCGTTTGTCCTTGTTTTTGTCGAATGATTAATCTGAAATAACGTGAGGTTGACAGGCTAAGCAATTGCTAGACAACTGAATGTCACAACCTCACTTTGTATTAAGTATAGGGTACAAGGTAGTAGGACTTGCTTTAATCCTTATACCCTCTACCTACTACCCGGTACCGAGAGGTTGGGCTTTGGCAATCACCACTTTACGATTTGGTCGATGCCCAACCTCGCGTTTTAATAAAAAATCCCGGACGGCCGTTTTAGCGGCAATTGTTCGGGATCAACCCTTAAAATAACGAATATCCCGGGAATCAACAGCATATGTTGGCGGTCATTCAGAATCCTTTCCACCCCGCCCCGAACAATGCGCACAGCCCGCCTTGTTACCTAAGAAAAACCAACGATGCTGCACACGTCCTATATCGAATTAAACAAGCAGGCTCTTCAGGAAAACATCACCTTCCTGAAGAGCCTGTTGCCCGCTCCGGAAACCCGCTTCTCCATGGTCGTCAAAGCGAATGCGTACGGTCATGGCATTGAGGAAATGCTCCCGATGGCCGAAGATTGTGGGGTCGACCACTTCTCCGTATTCAGTGTTGCCGAAGCCATTCGGGTGCAGAAGGCTACCCGCTCCCGTTCGGAGATCATGATCCTGGGTTTTATCGATGACGACTACCTCGAATGGGCTATTGAGGAAGAGATTTCCTTCTACGCTTTTTCTATGGAACGTTTACAGGCTACGCTGGCTTCCGCCAAAAGCATCGGCAAACCCGCCAAAGTGCACATCGAATTGGAAACCGGCATGCACCGCACCGGCTTCACCGAGGAGCAACTACCCCTGGTATTGGATATCATGGAAGCAAATCGCGAATGCCTGCACTTTGAAGGCCTTTGCACCCATTTTGCCGGCGCGGAAGACCTAAAGAATATTGACCGCATTAAAGACCAAATTGATGCTTTTAAACGCTTGCGGGGACAAGTAGCCAAAAGGAACCTCGATGTTCGATTCCATCACTCTGCCTGCTCCGGTGCGCTCTTTAACTATCCGGAAGCCATTATGGATCTGGTTCGTATTGGTATTTCTTCCTATGGCTTTTGGCCCAATCAGGAGACCCGCATTCTCTATCTGAGAAATAACAACCTGAAAGAAGATCCCCTGAAGCGAATACTCACCTGGAAGAGTAAAGTCTTGAGCGTAAGCGAGGTCCCCGCCGACTCTTACGTCAGCTACGGCAAGTCCTACCTGACTACCCGGCCAAGCAAGATAGCCACGGTACCCGTAGGCTACGGATATGGTTTCAGTCGGAACCTGAGTAATAATGGTCACGTCCTCCTCGGCGGGCGACGCGTTCCCGTGATCGGTTACGTCAATATGAACATGGTCGTGATCGACGTCACGGAAATGAAGAAGGAGGTGAAAGTCGGTGACGAGGTGGTGCTGATCGGACGCCAGGGCGACCAAACCATGACCGTTAGCTCGTTCAGTGACATGAACAACAGTATGAACTACGAGCTCCTCACCCGCCTGCCCGACCATATCCCGAAGTTTCCCGTGCGGGCCAAAGAAGAGCACCCCGTGTCGGTTGCGCCTTAATCAGCATTGACCAGGAATGAATTGAACTCCAGAAAATAACCCTCCGGATCGTACCCGATGAAGGCCCGGTACCGGTTGTCGGGCCCTGTCGCTAAACTGTCGGATCGCAGGGGGAAAGGCGTATTATTTTTGGCGTAAGCCCACCAGTCTTCCAGGTCGCGTACCCAATAGCTGACATTCACGGCTTTTTCCTCCGTATAGTCACACATTCCGCGGCGCTCGTCGACTAACCCCACGAAACCACTGCCCGAGGCCGCGTATACCTTAGCCCAGCCCTGATCAACCACCAGCGGGAACCCCATCACCTGCTCCATAAATCCTTCCATTGCCAGTACATCCTGATAGTACAGCCAGGCCACGGTACCGTTGAACGCCAGCCCCTCCGGTGCATCATCAGATGCCGGATCTACCGGAATATCTCCGGACCGCGCCAGCCGGGGCATCAGTCCCTCGTTCTCGGGGTGCTGCTTAAAGGTTTCAAACTCCAGGAGGTACCCCTCCGGATCCACGATCACGAATCCATCGTGCGGACCACCTTCACGCGGCGTATAGCTGTAGCGTACGTTCACGGATTGATCCTGCAGGTACGACCACCAATCGGCCAGTTGATCCGTTAGGAGTGCCAACGCTACCGATTTGGGTTCATCGGCCGAATGCATGCCCTTCCCGTCGTCCACCAGTGTCAGGTAGCTATCCGAAGCGACCCGTAAAATAGTGGCATTATCATATTCCGCTACCCGGGACAACCCCAGCACCCCGGTATAAAAGTCCAGGGCCGCCTCCCGGTCGCGGTAATACCAAAACAAATTAGTTGCCTGCACACCAAAATCGGAAAGCGTTCGAAATTCGGTTTGTTCCGCCAGCAGGCGATTAATACCCTGAGGCGTATACCCCAGCAGCCGCCCGAACCGGCGGGCTATTTCACGACGGGCGGCACCGGTGTATTCACCCCCGTCCACCAGCTGCTGCCGGTCCGCTTTCAGGGCATCGTAAGCCACTTTAGTTAGCGAATCACAGATCAGCAACACCTCTTTTCCGGTCAGTACGGAATCGGCGAATAAATCGGTTTGCACCAGATCGCTTTCGCGAAAAACGGCTACACCATACCGCTCCGCTTCTTCTCTGGCTAATGGTTCAAAAACCTCCATTTGGTCCGGTGCAAGGGGGGCACTCAGAGCCAGCGGTTTTACGCCGGCAGCTACCATTTCCGCAAAAGAAGCTACCTGCCCGCGCTCCCGGGAAAAGTCTCTGGATCCCCCGGGCTGACAACTGAAGACTCCCAAAACCAGCAAAAAGAATAGTAAACGCCCCATGTTTTTGCTGAAAAGCTACTAATCTTTATCCAAAGTCGCTCAAACGCTTAAAGAAACGCGAGGTTGAGCGTGCATGATTTCGTTAAGTTCAGATAATGATCTCCCGGTACAGAGTATTAGGTATAGGGTATTTGAATTAAAGAGAATCTTACTACCAACTACCCTTTACCAAATACAAAGTAAGGTTGTTACACTCAGTCATTAAGCAAACAGACCGGACCTCTCTGCTCGCTGTAACGAAGTGAAGGCGAGAACCAGGCGTTAAAGAAGTATTAATTCTGCTGTCGGGAAAGACTGCAAAGAGAACATACGGCACAGCAAGCCCGTTTTGCGAATATATAACGACCAAAAAACCAACCATGAAACGTTTATCACACACTACCGGATTGTGGCTGCTCGTTATCGCGGCCCTCTTTTTGTTACCATCCTGTAATGCCAGCAAAGCTGCCAAAGGTGCCGGAATCGGCGGTACCGTAGGTGGCGTTGTCGGCGGAATCATTGGTAAGAATAATGGTAATACCGCCACGGGTATTCTGATCGGTGCGGCTATTGGAGGCTCGGCCGGCGCACTGATCGGTAACTACATGGACAAGCAAGCCGAAGAAATCGAGGAAGATCTGGAAGGAGCTGAAGTCGAACGCGTCGGTGAAGGTATTCTCATCACCTTCGATTCCGGCCTGATGTTCGACCTGGACTCTGATCAATTACGGTCTGCCACTAAACAAAACCTGCAGGAATTATCCGAAGTACTCAAGAAATACGAAGACACGAATATTCTGATCCAGGGCCACACCGACAGTCAGGGTTCCGAAGAGTACAACGATCGCCTGGCGATGGATCGCGCGAATTCTGTATCGTATTACCTGGCCAGCCAGGGGGTACAGTCAGCACGCATTACCGAACAGTCGTACGGTGAGCACCAACCGGTGGCCACCAATGAGACGGCCGCTGGCCGCCAACAGAACCGCCGCGTTGAAGTGGCTATTTATGCCAATAAGAAGCTACAGCGCGCCGCCGAACGTGGCGACCTCTAAACAGGTATGAGGTTTGAGGTTTGGGGTTTGAGGTAACCTCTTACCTAACCTCACACCTCAAACCTCATACCTGATAAAACTGTTATAGCCAAAGCTTGCGATACGCCCCATCCTTATCGTACTGATTGGCCTGTTTTTTCGTATTGAACACCCGGTCTCTCGGGTCATTGCCCACCCCTCCGGCGTACATCCAGTTTCCGTAGTTGCTGCAGACATCGTAGTCGATCAATTGTGATTCAAACCAGGCAGCGCCCTTACGCCAATCTTGTTTTAACTGATGAACGAGGTAGGAGGCAACATTCTGGCGACCCCGATTACTCATAAAACCGGTTTCTTTAAGCTCCCGCATATTGGCATCCACGAAATCATCGCCGGTCTCTCCGTTTTGCCATTTCCCGAACTGCTTATCATTGTCGCGCCAGGAGACTGGTTTATCCTGGATACCCCCCGGAAAGAATATTTTGCGGCCGTATTTCATGGTGACGTACTTGAAGTAGTCGCGCCACAACAACTCAAATTTCACCCAGTAGGTCGATTTGTTTTTGGTGACCTCCTGTTCGTATCGTTCCAATTCGTGGTAGATGGTGCGGGGTGACATACTACCGTTGGCCAGCCAGGGTGAAAACTTGGTGCTGTAGTCAGCTCCGATCAACCCATTGCGGGTTTCCTTATAGGTGGCCACTGCATCCGAATTCCACAGGTAGTGATCGAGGCGGTCATCGCCGGCAACTGCTCCACCTTTAAAAGGCAGCACGCCCCGTTCATCGGCCGGTATCTTTTCCATGCCCAGGTCTGCAAAGGTCGGTATTGGTGTATCAGGTAGTTCGGGGGTTGCTATCGATTCCGGAGTAGGTATGGCCGGCCTGATCTCCGTGTATTTCTCTACTTTTTTCCGAAAGGCCGTAAAAACATCGGGGGTCGCCTCCACGGCAAATGGGACATCATCGGGATGCACCAGGGCGCTGCTGTGGAACAAACGCAGGTCGTGGTCGCCCGCCAACGCATCTTCCATCTTAATTTCCTCGTGCGCGTATTCTTTGGCGGCAAAAATGGCTCCGGCCTGATAGGTATCCACCAATTCCGGAAGAATGTTTTCCGGGGTGCCCCGCTTTATCAGTAAATCAGCGCCCTTCTCCTGCAGATGTTCTTTCAGGTCAGTCAGGCTTTCCAGCAAAAACTGCAACCGGTAGGGCCCCGTACGCAGGAATCCCCACCGGTCTTTTTCGAGGTAGCGATCGTCAATCACGTACACCGGCACGATCTTTTCGGCGGCTTCCAGGGCAGCCTTCAGAGCCGGATTATCGTAAAGCCTCAGGTCATTTCGAAACCAGAGTAGAGCCGTTTTCATGTCTGTTTGTTTGATTCCGCACGGCTAACAGTGGCTATACTGAAATGTTTACGAGGCCTGTTACACTACCTTGAATTACTCACCATCGGCAGGGTAGCCATGGTGTGCAGACCCGGCGATGCTTCCAGGACCGACCGGCAGGCGTTGATGCTGATCGCACAAGTAGCCACGTCGCCATTGACTCCTCCCTCAATCCTGGAACGAAGATTAGGCTCACCGTGGATGATGATCTCGTCGTAACTGTCCGGTTCACCTACGGCAGCGCGAAAGATAAGTTTGATAACGGCTTCATCGCCGATGTACCCATTACCGGTCTGCAGCACGCCGGCTGCGTAACCTGCGGGGACGCTAAGGTCAGGGAATGTACGTGCTTCCTTCACGATAACGGGTTGAATAACATCCTCCGTACGATCCAGGGTCCAGCCCAGGGCCTGAGCGATGAATTGCATAGATTCAGTCAGCCCCACGTGCCGCAGGCTGCCATCCGCCTTTCGGTTAGCAAAATCCTCCGGACTCAGGCCAGCCCCGATCTTGCGCTGAAAGGGTACCCTGCGTTTACTGGCATCCTGTACCCGGTGCACTTCGATCCGGTCGACGCGCTGACAAACAGCGGTCAGTTGCGCCGGTAAGGTATCCATAAGAAATCCCGGATTAACCCCGGTTCCGACCAGTGCAACCCCGTGGTCTTTGGCCAATTGGTCGAGGGATTGCGCCAACTCGGGTGATTCGTCCCAGGGGTAGAATAGCTCTTCGCAGGTACTGACCACCGCCAGGCCCTGCTCCAGACAAGCGGCGATCTGGGGCGTAATCCGGTCCATATCGGAAACGGTAGTTACCAGTGCCACCTGCGGTCGGTGTTCGGCCGACCAGAGTGCTGCGCGCAGATCAGACCGCACTTCCACCCCGTAATCCGGCCCGCCAGCCAGGATGCCCACATCCGTTCCCGCCTTGCGGGGATCAGGGTCGACAGCGGCTACGGTGCGCACCGTTTTTCGGTCCCGTATGTAATTCGTCATTTTACAACCCAATGGGCCCATGCCCAGCTGGATAATGTTGATCATAGGTCGTTGTATTTAGAATCCGTAACTAGCCAGTTGTAAGGCCTGCAAATCCTTAAAAGGACGATCGGGGTTGAGCTCCCGGGCCAAAAATCGATATACCTTGAGCCTGATCTCTTTGGCATTCCGGGTATCCATGCGGTCGAACCGGTGCCCTCCCGGTTGATCTTCGTAGATTTCGTACTCAAAATCCTTGTCGGCTGCTTTGAGTGCCTTGATCAGGTGCTCCACCTCTAACACGCCAACATCGGCATCATTGGTATTGGTATGGATCAAAAGGGGGGTATCCTGAAGCTTTCCGGCATTCCAGGCCGGCGAACGCCGTTGGTATTCCTCGGGATCTTCGTGGGCCGTTTTGCCGATGTGGTAATCCACCGAATACAGCCTCCGGTAGCCATCGGTTTTATATCCCATGCGGGCGATGAGGTCGCTCACCGGTACGCCGGCGTAGGCCACATCATATTCGTCGGGGTACTCAAAAATATTCATCAGGGTGATCAACCCACCGTGACTCCATCCGAGGATACCGATACGATCTTCATCGACCAGGCTGTAGTTTTCCAGCATGTAATCCCGACAGGCCTTTACGTCCTGGATCTCCAGCCCGCCGTAATCGATCGCCCGATAATAGGTACTGCCGTAACCGGTACTGCCACGGTATTCCGGAGCAACGACAATGTAATGCTGGGCGATGAGTTCCCGCACGATATGCGCATAGCCGGTATTGAAATCAGAGTGTACACCACCGTGTGGCAGGACCAGCAGCGGATATTTTTTGTCCGGTTCAATGTCCTTCGGAATGAACACGTAGGTCTTTATACGCAAGGGATTGGTGTAGTACACCGGATTGTATCCGCCGCCCATGGCTTTACCCTTTTCAGCGCCCAATGGTGGCCCCGTGAGTTCCACCTTATCGATGTAGGCCTGGTCCCCCAGTTTATGGTACCAGGCGACATCGTCGATGGATTTTTCGAGACTTTGAAAGGAATAACGCATGGACTGGATCCGGCTTTCCAGATCCCGGATCTTGTCGAGCAGAGCTTCGGTATCCTGTCCCTTGGCAGTGGGGGCCAGGCCAAGCATAAGGGCAAGGAAAAGTAGTTTGCGTAACATAGTTTCTGTTTTGTTAATACCGTTAATATAGAAACTTTGCGATTGGAGGTACACGAGCGTCAGTGGAAACACATTTTGGGATTGGTCAAGCCGCCAGATACCAACACTTGCCTATATTTGTGTTCGCAAAACAAAAGACCATACTTATGATTTCCGAAAAAATGATCCAGGCCCTTAATGACCAAATTAAAATGGAAGGGCAAGCTTCTTTCCTCTACCTCGCCATGTCGGCCTGGTGCGACGAAAAGGGTATGGAAGGTTGTGCGCAGTTCCTGCGCCGCCAGTCCGAAGAGGAACGGGAACACATGCTGGGTATTTTCGATTACCTGAGCGAAGTGGACGCTCTGGCCGTCACTCCCGGCATTGATCAGCCTCCCCGCGAATTCCCCACGGTACAGAAACTGTTCGAAAGCGTTTACGAGCACGAGCAAAAGGTAACCCAGGCTATCCACAAACTCCTCCACCTGGCCCTGGACGAGCAGGACTACACCACCCAGCACTTCCTTCAGTGGTACGTCGAGGAACAAAAAGAGGAGGAAGCATTGATGCGTACCATCCTCGATAAGATCAAATTAATCGGTGATGGTCCGCAAGCGCTGTACTACATTGACAAAGAAATTTCAGCCATCAACACTCAGGTAGCCGAAGGTGAAGGAGAGAATGGGTGAGTTGGTACGTGATCCTCCGGATCG
>CAYFGK010000104.1:0-25641 GCA_964342305.1 uncultured Saprospiraceae bacterium
AAAAAACAGAGGGGTCGATTGTCTTCAAAGACAATCGACCCGTCTGTTTTTTGAAAGGGTAGGAGCATTATCTTTATCGGCTATGAAAACCTATCAGGAGACACTTGATTATTTGTACAGTCAGCTACCGATGTTCCAGCGGATCGGGGCGGCTGCCTTTAAAAAGGATTTGACTAATATTCAACGGCTATGCGACGCTTTGGGCAATCCCCAGGAGCAGTTCAAATCCATCCATATAGGCGGTACCAACGGCAAGGGCAGTACCGCCCACATGCTGAGCGCCATTTTTCAGTCGGCGGGATATCGGGTTGGACTCTATACTTCGCCCCATTACCGCGATTTCCGTGAACGCATCAAGCTAAATGGGGAGCTGTTGCCCGAGCAGTGGGTGGTTGATTTTGTGGAACAGCATGAGGAACTGATGAAGGAGGTCAAGCCTTCGTATTTTGAGATCACGGTAGCCATGGCTTTCCGGTACTTCGCCGAGCAGAAGGTCGATATTGGAGTAATCGAAGTGGGCCTGGGTGGACGCCTGGATTCCACCAACATCATCACCCCCGAGCTTAGCGTGATCACCAACATCAGCTACGATCATATGCAATTTCTGGGCGACACCCTGGAACTGATCGCCGGAGAAAAGGCTGGTATCATCAAACCCGGCGTACCGGTGGTAATCGGGGAGACCCAGCCGGAGACCAAACCCGTTTTTTTGGCGAAAGCCGAAGCGGAGGGAAGTCCCATCTCCTTTGCCGACCAGCACATTGGCGCCACCGTGGTCGAATCCGATTACACAGGATCTACCTACCTGGTTATTCGCGATGGGGAACCCTACCTGATCCACCTGCGAACGGAACTGTACGGGGATTATCAGCGCTACAACCTGCAAACGGTCCTCCAGGCCGTAGATCACCTTGCCGAAAAATGGACCATCACCGAGGAACACATCCGTCAGGGCCTCGGTAATCTGCGCTCGCTTTCCCGCTTCGTGGGCCGCTGGCAACTCCTGGGTAAGGACCCTGTCATCCTCTGTGACAGCGCCCACAACGAGGCGGGCCTGCGCTTCGTGGTGGACCAACTGGCCCGCATCCCCCACGAGAAACTCCACATGGTGATGGGTGTAGTCAACGATAAGGACCTGAGCAAGGTGTTTCCCTACCTGCCGCGGGATGCCCGCTACTACTTCTCCCGACCCGACGTCCCCCGTGGCCTGGACGCTCAGGTTCTGGCCGATCGGGCTAATGCCGCCGGCATTGGGGGCTCAGTACACACAACCGTTACGGAGGCGCTGGCTTCCGCCAAAAAAGCAGCCGGCAAGGATGACCTGATTTTCGTGGGGGGAAGCATTTTTGTGGTGGCGGAGGTTGTTTGATCAGGTTTGAGGTGTGAGGTTTGAGGTAGGAGGTGAAAAAATAGACTTTAGAGAATATGAAACCCGTTTGGAGACTACTTATCATTTTACTAAGCCTGATATTGGGAGTATTCTTTCTTAAGACTGGGATTAGCGATTACTTAATTGTTAAGAAGGCAGAACAAATAGGTGATGATATCGGCCTGGGTGGATTGGTCATATCAATATCTTATGTGATCAACTTCTCATTGAGTTTGATTATGTTCCTGATTGGGATAGTTCAGGGCTTCATTTTAGTTAAAAAGCGTAAGAAGTGACAATCTACAGCCGTTCCGTACAAGCTGCACAGGTAGATGTAAGAAACTTAAAGAGCTCCAACTGTCCAGGATTTGCGTGCCGTTAGGTACGCAAGCCAGGTAACCCCCGAAGAGAACAGATCCAACAAGGCCCGTGCCGTAGGTACGGTCCAAACACCATCGGTCTGGAAATGCTGAATGCTAAATGCTAAATGTTGAATTGAACACCCTCCTTTTTGGCGAAAGCCAAAAAGGAAGGTGCGTCCCCAAATCCCCTGATCGAAAAAACGAGACGCGACGAATGCCGCCACTACCAGGGAGCAGTAACTTCGGTACAAACCCCAACTCTCCAATTCCCCCTTTCTCCAACTCCCCCTTTCTCCACTACCGTATCACCAACTTCCCCACCTTCCGCCGGTTGCCATCGAGTACGCGGTACAGATACACCCCCGCCGGCAACTGGCTGATCCCGATGGTCTTTTCGAAGCGGACGCCGGGGGTAGCCTCCCAGTCCGTCTTACGGAGGCGGATGCCGGCCATGGAGAAGAGTTCGAAGTGGATTCGATCCGACTCGGTATTTCGTACTTGCAGGTCGACAAACTGATGGGCCGGATTTGGCGAAAGCCGGATGGGTACCGGCTTGGGATAGGCTACCGTAAGGAACTCGGAATAATCATAGGCACCGCTGCTGCGTACGGCCTTGATCCGGTAGATATTATCACCCAGTAGTGGTGCCTGATCGGCCAGGGTGTAAGAGGATCCCTGGCCGGCTGCTGTAACCTGACCGATCGACTCAAAGTGGAAGAAATCAGTGGTGCGTTGCACCACGTAGTAGTCGACACTATCTTCCTGATTGGTGGTCCACTGTAAGTCGATGGCTTTATCGCGTGACCTGCCGTCCAGTTCCATCCAACGTACAAAGTCGGGCCCGCAGTACGGATGAACTGTCCTGGTATCGGTAGCAGCCAGGCCCGCCGGGTCGGTTACCCGGAGTTCGACGCGGTACCAGTACAATTCCGTCTGACAGCCAAGCGGACTGATCAGGGCGTAGCTCGTGTGGTTGAAATCAGTAGGCTCGGGGTGGAAATGATCGTTGTGGTGAAGGTAGACCTTCCATTCGTACTGAAGGGAGGCATCATCGTGCTCGGCATCCGATACATCGGCCTCCAGGTGGAGCAGGGTGGTGCGATCCATTGGGTACTGATCCCCATCCTGAAAAGAAGAGATAGCCGCCTGCGGCGGACTATTGTTGAGCGAAACGATACGCTCAGTGGTCGCGGCGGCACCGGCACTATCAGTCACCGTGAGCTTTACGGCAAACGATTCGGGCTCCGATCCACTGGCGGCAAAGGTATGACTGGGTGTTATATCTGTGCTGGTCGAACCATCTCCGAAATCCCAGAAGTATTCGGTAATGGGTTGTTGCTCGTCGTAGGATTGGCCGGCGTCGAACTGCACCTCCAGCGGGCTTCCGCCAAAATAGGGTTCCGCCTGGATGATGGCGTTGGGCGGCGGATTTCCGCCGTAGGAGATTTCGTGGATCTGCCCCTCCAGGTTGAGGTAGTAAAGCTGCCCGGTTTTAGGGTTCATATCCATATGTATGATATTTCCCGCATCATTATGGAATTCGTCGATGGCTTTAAGGGCACCCGTCTCATCAAAGGTGACGTGCTTGATCCAACCGCTGAAGTCAAAGGTGAAATAGTTGCCCCGATACTGTTCGGGGTATACCTCCCCTGTGTAGAATACGCCCGCCATACTGGAGAATCCATCAAAGTTCTCGCCTTCAACGGGCGAATCGGCAGCCGATAGTTCCAGTCCTTTAGCATCTCCGTTTTCATCGAAGCGGAGGGTCAGAGCCCGGGCTGGTTTATTCCAGTTGGCATTGCTCCAGGTCAACAGGGGTGTTACACCCTGTGATGGAAATGCCTCGGCGTTGATGGGTTCATTCGGGTTGCAGGGATTTGGCGGCAGGGCGGGCCGGTCCTTTTCTGTTCGCACCATCAACTGCTTAAAGGTGAAATATTCCTGATCGCAACCCTGCCCGTTGTAAAGCGGATTGGGTGCCATCGGGTTTTCGGGTACTTCCTTGCTCCAGAAGGCCCACATCAGGTTGATCCCCTCAATGAGTGGCCAGCCAAAGTTGAGGCCACCCGTTTCGGCGCGGTTGAGTTCTTCCCAGGAACCATTACCGACATCGCCGATCAACAGGGTGCCGGGGTCGCCTTCGGCGGCATAGTGGCTGCCCGATTCGGGTTCCAGTACCATCCGATACGGGTTGCGCAGACCCCGGAGCCAAACTCGCGATTGCGGGCTGCGGGGAGCCCCGGTATCGAAGAAGGGATTGGATGATACTCCATCTCCGGTTTCGGCATCGATCCGCAGTACTTTACCGTTCAGGTTGCCGAGGTATTGGGCCCGGTAGGATCCGAGATCCTGGTCTGCGGTGATGATACCCAGATCCAGGGCTTTTTGTACAAACTCATTATTGGGGTTACCCCCCGTGTCGGCGGTTTCGTTGCCGGTAGCGTCCCCGCAGGAAATAAGAAGAGTACCGTCGTTGGCCGCCAGCAAGCTTCCGAGCCCGTGAAATTCGTAGAGCAGGGGAATGCCGCTATCGATGGTCTCACCCAGCAGCACTGTCCGGGTTTCTGGGTCCGTGATCATCTCTTCGCCCCGTTTTTTGGCCTGGTAACGCGTCACGCGACCGATCGTAGGGTGAAAGGTGACCGTACTATCCGCTTTATACTGAGGAGTACCGTAATGAAAGTGGTGGTGCAGGTCGAGGGTATACAAGGCATAACAACGTCCGTTGGCGAGGAAGTTCGGGTCGAGGGCGAAGCCCATCAGTCCGTGGTCTTTCCAGTTCGAGACCTCCTCGCGCAGGTCGAGAAATGGTTCGGCCTGCTTTTGTCCGTTGGTGTCGATGCGATGAACCAGCCCTTTTTTTTCCCAGACGTACATAAAACCCTCGTCATCGAAGGTGAAACCCGTTGCGAAATCAAAGTTGTCGAGGTAGATCTGGTCGTAGAAATCATCGGGCAGTTGGGCAGTCAGAGACAAGCTGAACAGGCAATAAAGTAAGGTGAGCTTTGGGCGCATAATGAGCGGTTTACGTTGCGCCTTCAAGGTAGGGAGTCTGTAGGTATTGGGGAGGATCGAATTGGTAAAATAATGTCTGGGCATGGGCAAATTTGCCTTGGGAGTACATGTTGCCTTCGGCGTCTTTCTTTTCCATTCGATGAGAAGGAAGCAAAAATCTTGCCTCGGAAAAGGCGTTGGAACCGCTTAAAAATTCTGTCGGGTTTGTTGGCAATATTGGCAATAACCCCGACAGAATTTTTAAGCAGGGCAAAAAAAAAGGTACTCCTGTTGGGAGCACCCGCATAAACTATAAACAAACAAAAAACATTAGCAATGAATAACCGATTAGAAGGGTAGGGCAGGGAACAAAGTACTGCCCGATCGGTATAAAAAACGTAACTCTAACACACATTTGCCTGAAGGGTTTACGGAGTGCAGAAAATAAGGCGGACTTCCGGACTGAATTTCGGAAATTCAGATTGTCATACTTTCGTTACCTTGGGAAAAAGCACGTTTCTAATCTATGAATCAGCAGCCACGGTGGGTATATGTTTTGGCTGGCGTTGCCGTCATCCTTTTGGCATTCCGGTTTTTATTCGTGTTTCGCCTGTTATTCTTGGTAGTCCTGCTGGCCGCCGGGGTTGGCTTCCTGGGCTATTTTATCTACACCTATTGGAAAACCAGGCAGGAGGACGCTGCTTTTAGCGAAAGCGTAGAGGGGCGCATCGAGGCTCAATTGCATGAGTGCCGAGCGCTGCAACAGCAAAATCAGCAAGACCTCGACGAGATTCGGACCAGTATTCAGGACCTGGAGAAAGGTACTAAAGGGGTACCTCAGTTGAGTGCCGCCAACCGCAGTGAATCGGATAAGCTCCTGGCGGCTTTCTATCGGGAAAAGAAATTACGGGAAACGAAAGCCGCTTTCTTCGAGACGGCTCAGCAACGACTGGAAAGTCTGCTGAAAAACCATCGGCTGGAACAAGAACTTAACGAAAAGCGACAAAAACTGCTCAAACTGCAGGAAGATAAATACGAAGAATTGGCTGAACTGGAGGAGTTGCGGTATAACCTGGTCGGCGATGCTGCCTACCTGGATACTATCGATGAGCTGTCGCAGGAAATGCGGGAAAGCAAATCATACGAACAGGCTTCCGGGCTCCAGGAAAAACTGGAGGAAATGACCGCCAAACTAAAGAATATGTAAAACGCGGTTGCCGGACAAGATTGTCCGGCAACCGCGTTTGCTATAGATCTTCTGCGGGCCTACTTGCCGCTCATAAACTCTTCGAAGGTCCCGTTCTTGTAGTGCTCTCCAGTGATAAACTGCAATTCTTTCAACATTTTATCGGCAGGCTTATAGCCCGGAGAGATGGTGATCCGGCGTTGCTCTTCGTCGAGATATACGTACGAAGGATAACCTAGTTTACCGTCGAGCAGTGAATACGCCAATTCGTGTACACCACGTCGCCCGGAAGCGATAAACTTGAAGGTGTGGCCCTTGTATTCGACCTCTTCTTTTTGTTCGGCATCGAACTTGACCGGGTAGTAATTCTCGTTCAGTTGACGAACCACTTCGGGGTCTTTGAAGGTGGTTGCGTCCATGCGTTTGCACCACCCGCACCAGTCGGTATACATATCAATGAACAGCTTTTTGGGCTGATCTTCTGCCAATTGGATAGCCTCTTCCCAAGTGTACCACTTGATCTCATCGGCCGCGGGAGGCTCAGTCTCAACTGCCGGCCGGAAGGCAAAAAAGGCAGTTGTTGCCAGGAGGAGGAGGCCGCTTAGCAAAACTTTTTTCATGATCCAGGTTTTAAAAGACGCGAAGGATCACGCCTTTGCTTTTGTTTGTATAATGAGCACTAGCCCAAAATGAAATAAGCTAGTTGAATAAATATACGTTTTAGCCTGTGGAGAAGATGCATCCACGCGGCGTTTAAACTTTATTTAACGGTCTGTATGGTGCCACGCGGACACTATTTGGCCCGATCTGTAACTATGACCAGGAAACACAAACTCGTTATTGCCGTTGGAGGCTCCAGCGGATCCATCTACGCCAAATCACTGCTGGACCGACTCACCCAGTTAACCCGCCAAATCGAAGCCGTAGGCATCGTCATGAGCGATAATGCCAAGTTCAATTGGGAATACGAGTTGGGGAATCGCGATTTTGAACAATACCCTTTTGATTTTTACGATAAAATGAACTTTATGGCCCCTTTTGCTTCCGGCTCGGCACAGTATGGGAGTATGATCGTTTGTCCGTGTTCTATGGGTATTATGGGGCGGATTGCTACGGGGATTTCCAACGATCTCACCACCCGTGCGGCGGACGTCATACTGAAGGAGCGCCGACGACTTATCCTGGTACCCCGCGACACGCCCTACAGCCTGATCCACATCAACAATATGAAGACGATAACTGAAGCCGGGGGCATTATTTGCCCGGCCAGTCCATCCTTTTACTCGCGCCCAAAAACGATGGAAGAAGTTGCTGCCACGGTGACCGACCGGGTGTTGGACCTGGCCGGATTGGATCTGAAATCCTACCGGTGGGGCGAATCAGACACCAATTAACGCCTTTTTTGCAATGAATGTCCACTGAAATCGTTGGATGGACAGATTTTACGTTTCTTTGCACCGTTTTGGCGAAAGCCAATCCAACCACAGCAATGGAACCCACTTTTTTTACTCAATTATTTGGAACATGAATACGAAGGTTCTGACTTGTCTTTTGCTGGTATTTTTTTCCATCAGCGCACTATGCGCACAAAATACCGAACCGACTATGGATTCAGTGAGCTATAGCCTGGGCATTCTGTTGGCCCAAAACCTGAAACAGCAAGGATTGGATAGTGTCGACGTGAACACCCTGAGCCAGGGTATCGACGATGTGATGTCCGGCAATGATCTGAAGGTAGATCTGCAGGAGGCTAACCGCATCGTTCAGGAATACATGCAAGCCGCACAGGCTAAGCAATATGAAGGCGTTATTGCCGAGGGGAAAGCCTTCCTGGAAGCAAATGCGCAAAAAGAAGGTATCCAAACTACCGCCAGCGGACTTCAGTATCGCGTTGTACAGGAAGGAACCGGCGCCTCACCGGCCGATACCTCTTCCGTAACCGTACACTACACCGGGAAACTGGTCGATGGCACTGTCTTCGACAGCAGCCTCAAGCGTGGTGAACCCACCACTTTTGGTGTTAACCAGGTAATCGCCGGCTGGACCGAGGGCCTGCAACTGATGAAGGAAGGGGCGAAATACGAATTCTACATTCCGTACAACCTCGCCTACGGCGAACGCGGAGCTGGTGGAGCTATCCCTCCTTACGCAACCCTGATCTTCGAAGTGGAGCTGATCAGCGTAAATTAACGAGAGGTTGGGCATAGAACATTCCGTAAAGTGATGTTAGTTGAAGTCCAACCTCCCGGCACAGGTTATTAGGTAGAGGGTACTGGAATTAAAGATAGTCCTACTGCCTGATACAAAGTGAGGGTGTGACATTCAGCGATTTAGCGACCGGCTCACCTCACGCTACATTAAGATCCATATAGACCACATAAAAATGCCCGGTCCGATCCGTCGTTCCGGGCATTTTGTATCTTTCTCTTTATGATGCACATCGATGTCATATCCGTGATGCCCGAATTGCTGGAAGGGCCCTTTGCGCACTCCATACTGAAGCGGGCGGCCGATAAGGGACTATTGCAGGTTGAGGTTCATAACCTGCGCGATTACGGCCTGGGAAAACACCACCAACTCGACGACTACCAATACGGCGGGGGAGCGGGGATGGTGATGATGATCGAGCCCATCGCCAATTGTATTGCCGATTTGCAAGCTCAGCGTACCTACGATGAGATTATCTACATGACTCCCGACGGAGAGACCCTGGACCAGGGCATAGCCAATGAGCTTTCGCTAAAAGGCAACCTCATTATCCTTTGTGGTCACTACAAAGGTATTGACGAAAGGGTCCGCCAACTCTTCGTGACCCGTGAAATCTCCATCGGGGATTACGTACTCTCGGGTGGTGAACTGGCCGCCGCCGTTTTAGTGGATTCCATCGGGCGCCTCATTCCCGGCGTACTGGGCGACGAAAGCTCAGCCCTTACCGACTCCTTCCAGGATGGCCTCCTGGCACCGCCCGTCTACACCCGCCCCGCTGAGTACGAAGGCCACAAAGTGCCCGACATCCTCTTATCCGGGAACTTCCCCAAGATCGAAGAGTGGCGCTACGAGCAGTCACTGAAGCGCACGCAGGAGCGCAGGCCGGATCTGCTTTCCGAAGACTAAAAGAGACCAGACAGAAGAGTCTAGAAGTCGCTGTCTTCTATCTAATATCTTTTGTCTAAAGGTCTTAGAAAATCACTGACCGCCGGCCAACTCCGTCAGCACCTTAAACATATGCCCGTCTTTGGAGATGAGGGCACCGCTTTCCATGAGGGCAAATACCTCTTGTCTGCGGTCTTTTTGGTAGGCTTTTTCACCGCGGTACATCTTCATTTTACTGCCCGACATGATCATTTGGCCGGACATCTGTTCGGGTGAGTCCCCCCGGGTGAAGTCAACGGGGGCATTGGGATCGACCTTTACGCCCAGCATAACGATTTTATCAGCCTCGAAACGGAAGGTCTTGAGGTCTTTGGGCGTCTTGTATTCGAGGTATTCCACCTTGGCGAGGATCTTGTCGAAAACGATATCGCTGAAGAGTTCGATGAGTTTTTCGGCTTTCTCCGGTTCGTTGGCCTTGAGGTTTTCCCAGTCGGAACCGGTAACGGTGTTGGAGGCCAGGAAGGTGATGAATTCCTTTTCAAGTTCTTCCAGCTCTTCGTTGCGGAGTCGGCGATACTTCATTGGTCGGTAATTGTTCTAAGCATGAAAGGATCCGGGAGGTCTAATCGTTCAACCGGCCGTAAAAAACGTAAAAATCCGTAAACTTGTGGCCTGACGAAGTCGCAAACACCCAATTTGGGGCAATAAACCTACGTACTCTATGTTGACATTGGCCACTATGACCATGCCCGATCTGGCAGATCCCCAGGTGTGGGTCAGTTTACTGACACTTACCTTTCTCGAGATCGTACTGGGAGTCGATAACATCATTTTTATCACGATCGCTTCCAATCGTTTACCGAAAGAGCAGCAACCACGGGCCCAAAATATTGGTCTGCTGTTAGCAATGGCTTTTCGTATTGTCCTGATCTTTGGCATTACGGCCCTGATCGCCATGCAGGAACCGTGGTTGTCCTTTGACCGGGGCTGGATTGAAGGGGGCTTTTCGGGTCAGTCTATTATCCTGATCCTGGGTGGAATCTTCCTGTTGTACAAGGCCACGAGCGAGATCCACCACAAACTGGAGGGACCCGAACACCACGGTGAGGAGGGACCCAAAAAGGCGGCTTCGACCATCGGTAAGGTGATCACTCAGATCGCTCTGATAAACGTGGTTTTCTCCTTTGATTCCATCCTTACCGCCGTGGGACTTACCGATAACCTCATTATCATGATCGTGGCGGTGGTGGCATCCATTATCATTATGATCGTATTTGCCACGCCCGTCAGCAATTTCGTAAATGAACACCCGACGATCCAGATGTTGGGTTTAGCCTTTCTCATCCTGATCGGTTTCATGCTGATCGCCGAAGGCGCACACCTGGCACACTTCAAAATTGCCGAAACCGAGATCGGAGCAGTACCAAAAGGCTACCTGTATTTTGCCATTGCATTCTCCCTGACGGTGGAATTCCTGAATATGCGCCTGCGCAGCCGCAAGGAGCGCAAGCCCGTCCAACTACACGGGTACGCGGAGGAAGCTAAGGCGGAAGGACTGATGGAGAAAGTCGGAGGTCGGAAAACGGCCGACGGTTGACGAACCAAGGTCCACGGATCACGGTTCACGGATCACGGATCACGGATCACGATCCACGGAACGGAGGTGCATAAGCTCATCCACTTTAGTAGTGGTGGTGCTTGGCGACAGCACCTTTATCAACTGCTGGTCTAGCCCATCGTAGCGGTATTCCAGCAAGGTATCGGAAAGAACGGGGGCAATGCTGTCGGGCGTGACCAGATAATACCGGCCATGCATCAGGGAATCGTTTCGGCTAACGTATTCCGATCGCAGACGGTCCAGGTAAGCAATACTTGTATAGGCAATGACCTTGTCCTCACCCTCCGTATGCAGGGGTGCTTCACCTATCAGCTCGTGGATCTGTTCGGCCCGCATGCGATCACGGAATGCACCGCCATCCAGGTTGCGCTGGGGTAGGACGGTCAGTGCGAATAACCACCGAGACAAGGCAATGGCCAGGATGAGTTGGGCGAAGGGATAGTCTGGCTTTCGCCAAAAAAGTACTGCCAGTGATGCGAAGAGGATGAAAAAGACCCCACTGATCCAGCCTAGGCCGGGTAATGGTTGCAGGTCGGGAACCCAGAGAATGGCCAGGGCACCAAGTGGTAAGAGGTGAATGAAAAGGCCGCTGGCCCACCGCAGTGTTTTTTGCGCCCAGCGTGCATTATCAGGCTGCTGCCAAAACCAGACAAACACGTAGACCAGAAAGGGGAACAGCATATAGACATACCGCAGACGCTCAGCCGGGGTGAGCCAATAGATCAGTACGTTGGCCACGAACATAACACCACAAAATACCAGGAAATGGTTTTGCCGAAAGGCTTGCCAGTTTTTTTGCCGAAAGGCAAAGACTACCAAAAGGCCACCCGCTGGCAGGAGGTTAGCCCACAGGTTCAGTGGAAAAGTGACAAGGTGGGTCAGGAACGATAAAAAGCCAGATCCTTCGGACAGGGTGCGATCGCTGGTCTCCGACCATAATCGGGTCAGGAAGGGGCTGGGATCTTCGTACTGTGCGTACCACCAATAGTACCCGCCAACAATACCGAAGAACAGCAGGACGCTAACCAGGTGGGCCAGGGAAAAGAGGTGTCTCCACCGTTTGTTCCAGGCAAGCCATACTACCAGGCTGATCCCCGCAAAAGCAATGGAGGGCAGACCCTTGGTCAGAAAACCAATGGCTGCAGCCAGGTAAACGGTCAGATAAAGCAGCCACCATTTTTCCCGGCGGGTGAAAAAGAATATGCCGGTCAAACTGGCCCAGGTGAGCAGACTGTAAAAAATATCGATCTCGGCCAGCAGGGAGAAATAGTATAAAAAAGCTCCGCAACAGGCCAGGCAGAGAGCGCTGTACCAGCCAAACCGTTGTCCGAAGCGGGTCCGGCCTGCCAGATACACCAGCCAACACCATAGTAACAGCGAGATGACCGTTGGCAGGCGAAGAGCAAATTCGTGCCACCCACCAAATACTGCTGCACTGGCAATCAGCAGCCAGTTATAAACCGGTGGTTTATTGTAATAGAGTTCGCCCAACAGGGTGGGGACGATCAAATTACCATTGGCTACCATCTCCATGCTGATAATAACCCGTCGGGGTTCCTCGAGGTACAGGGGCTGGATCCCCAGGTTGACAAATTGCCCTATCACCAACAACAGGGTGGCCAGTAACAGCAGGCGTCTTTCCAGAGTGGGCAGGTCAGTGTGCATGCGCATTGGATTGGGGTGCAAAGATACACTACGGGGGGATACTCGCAAGGGGATCCTTTATCCCACAACAAAGAATTGTTGGTGCCGTTACATAAGCCATTACCCCAAATGCTTTTACTTTCCCGGTGAAAGGGGTAGTTTCGCTCACGAACAAACACAACCAGCTTTATGAAGATCTATCGCGCAATGGACGTCGTTTTACTCTTACTCCGGGTTGCTTTCGGAGGGGCCATGTTGTATGGTCACGGGATGGGAAAAATGCGGCGCTTATTTGGGAGTGAAACCATCGAATTTGCCGACCCGTTCGGTATCGGTCCCGTTGCTTCCCTCGGTATGGCCGTTTTTGCCGAAGTAATCTGTGCCGTTCTGCTTATTCTGGGCCTCTTTACGCGCTGGGCTGCCATTCCGCTCATCATTACGATGGTGGTGGCTGCGTTTTACGTACACATTGCCGATCCGTTTTCCCGTATGGAAAAGGCGATCCTTTACCTGGTACCCTACATCTGTTTGCTGGTAGCCGGTGGCGGGTACTATTCGCTGGATGCACAGGTAAGAAAGGTGAAAGCATGATGACGGTCCACGGTTTACGGCTTACGATCCACGGTTCACGGTCCATTAATTAAGCTCAACCCTAACCTATGCCTAAACCTTTTCGGAAGCGGCATAAAAGCAACGGAAAAAGCATACAGGTGGTGCAATTTTTGGCTAATCATTTTCAAGGTCACAAAACCATGATAGAGGTACGCTCCTTTCTACTGTTCTTGTGTATTGTCCCGGGCCTGCTTTCAGGTTGCCAATCTGGAGCACCAACCGAACGTTCCTATTCCGATATGCAGGGGGAGACCATGGGCACTTATTATAAAGTCACCTACTACGATTCACTGGATCGCACCCTGCAACCCGGTGTCGATAGCCTGTTGGCCCGGTTGAATCAGGAGGTGTCAACGTATATAGAAAGCTCGACTATCTCCCGTTTCAACCAATCGGAAAAGGGGATCTCCCTGTCCTACAATCCCTATGGGAGAGAGGAGGCCTACGAGAATGAGCACTTCAAAAAGAACTTTTCGGTGGCAGCCTCCATGTACCGGCTCACCGATGGGAATCTGGACGCCTCGGTGATGCCACTGGTCAACTACTGGGGCTTTGGGTATTCCGAAAAACGCAAAGTTACCGTAGTGGACAGTAACCGCATTGATTCGCTACTACAGTTTGTGGGTATGGACAAGGTGAACATGTCATCCGATAGCTTGCGCAAAAATATGCCCGGCGTCCAGCTCGATTTTAGTGCGCTGGCCAAAGGCTATGGAGTGGATTTGATCGGCGAATTCCTCAACGAACGGGGGATACGGCACTTTTTCGTCGACATTGGCGGTGAAGTGGTAGTCTCGGGACGGAGTCCGCGGGGTGATGACTGGCGTATCGGTATCAGTGATCCTCGCGAAAATGCCGGTCTGGAGGACATTCAAACGGCTATTCCCATAACGGATCGCGCCATGGCCACCTCCGGTAATTACCGGAATGTTTATGAAGTAAACGGCCTCAAATATAGCCACACCATTAATCCTAAATCGGGTTATCCGGAGCGCAGTTCTTTATTGAGTGCCACGGTGCTGGCCCCCGATTGTATGCGGGCCGATGCCCTGGCTACTGCCTGCATGGTGGCGGGCGCAGAGGAGGCACTGCAATATGCCAAAAGCGACGATGAGATCGAGGTTTACCTGATCGTCGGACTGCCGGACGGAAGTTTGGATGTTCGTTATTCCGAAGGATTTAAGACCTATTTTGATAAGTAATACACAAGTGATTCCCTCTTATGGATTTTAACCTTGATCGAGATCTGGTATTTCTTGATTTAGAAGCCACTGGCCTTAATGTAGTGCGCGACCGAATTGTACAGATTGCCATGATCAAATACCCCGCAAAAGGCGGTGATTCTCAGGAACTGGACATGCTGATCAACCCGGGCGTACCCATATCAGCCGAGGCCATGAGTGTTCACGGGATTACCCCCAAGGATGTAGCTAATAAGCCTACTTTCACCCAGGTAGCCCAGGAGTTGTACGACTTTATTGGGAAAGCCGATCTGGCTGGCTACAACAGCAATCGGTTCGATATCCCCCTGCTCATGGAAGAGTTTGACCGGGCCGGCCTGGAATTTGATATTGATGCACGTCGTACCCTCGACATGCAGCGCATCTTTTACAAGATGGAGCCCAGGACCCTCAAAGCTGCGTTGCGTTTTTATTGCGGGAAAGAACTGGAAGGTGCCCACGATGCCCTGGCCGACGTTCGTGCGACGGTCGATGTATTCAAAGGACAACTGGAGAAATACGATGGCATCGATTACGAAGATGGCGACGGAGAAGTTACCAAAGCGCCGATCCAAAACGATATGGAGGCGATTCATCGTTTCACCAATGATAATCGATTTGTGGATGCTACTCAGCGCATGAAGCGCAACCCGGACGGGGTAGTGGTATTCAATTTTGGCAAGCACATCGGCAAGCCGGTGGCAGCCACCCTGGCCAACGACAAACAGTATTATAACTGGATCCTGAATAAGGAGTTTTCCAGTCAGGTCAAGCAGATCGTAAAACGGTTGGTTAAGGAGTACGAACAGCAATCTTAGGTATTATGAGAATTTGGGATTTGGTGATGGTCTGCGTGGTAGTGCTTTTCCTGGGGTGCGAAGAAGATCCGGGGTGCCTGGATGTTCAGGCAACCAATTACCAGGTAGATGCAGAGGATCCGTGCGGTGACTGTTGCCAATATCCAGAGTTACGGGTAAGTTTTCGCCACCGTTGGGTCCGCGAAGATACGACCCTGGCATTCGGTAGCGATACGACCCGGTTCTCTCTCGATGGCTATACGCTTCAATTTCCGGTCGTACAATACTACCTCACAAATATCCGTCTGGTCCGCCCCAATGGATCAGAAGTACTACTGGATGAGGCGTTAGACGTGACCATTGGATCAGGTGCCGACACCCTGACTACGACCATTCCGGATAATGTGATGCTGGTCGAGGCCGGTTCTTTTCGCACCTTTGTTCCCGGTACGTACCGATACGAGGGCAACTTCACCGAACTTCGGTTTGAATTGGGAGTCACTGCTCCCGCCAATCAGGCAACGCCGGAAGCATACCCTGACAATTATCCCCTGGCGGAGCAGTCACCAGCAATGCACACCAGTGAGGATGGGTATATCTACACCCGGGTGGAGGTTATCACCAACCCTGCCGATACGACCGCAAGAGTCATTAACACGACAGAAGCCCAGATGGCGCAAACGGTTTCCCTGCCCATTACGTTTACATTAGACAGAGGGTTTAATACCAGCGTTTCGCTGGCAGTTGATTATCGGGATTGGTTTTCAGGAGTAGATTGGGACCAACAATCAGATACGGACATTGCGGACCTGATTGTCGGGAATCAGCCTGGATCCTTTTCGGTGATAAGTATCACAAGTTCTCAGAATTAAGTGTGCTATCTTATTGCTTACGCAAAAACAGAACCATATGAAAACGACTTGGACTACCTTGCTGCTAATGGTCGTTTGGATAGCCATGGGCTGTTCAAAGAATGATCCCGGAGAAGATACGGACACCACCGAAGTGGTCAATCTCACCCTGAATTTCCAGGGTGTGTTTGGCGATCAGCCCCTGCGCATGTATGAGGGAACGTATGACTATCCCGGAGACGTAGATCTGCGTTTCCAGTTGTTTCAATTTTATTTGTCGGATATCGGATTGCTTTCCACCAAAAACGGACAGGTTGATACCACCTTTATCAGTAATATCGACCTGGTGAGCTTCAAAGACATCATTTCCGAAGATGATGCTTCGAAAGGGGTTTCCATTTCATTGTCCGACGTGCCCTCCGGTACCTACGATGGGCTGGTGATGGGCATTGGGGTTGCACCGGAGTACAATGCCACACAGCCCGGTGATTACACACCACCACACCCGCTGGATGATCACTATTGGTCGTGGGCTCGTGGCTACGTTTTTGCCAAAGTGGAGGGGAATGCCGATTTAGACGGCGACGGTACTTTCGAAGAAAAACTGACCTTCCATTTGGGGGAGAACGAGTATTATCGCCCGGTGGTACTGAACGAAACCCTGGTGATCGGCCCGTCGAACCGGGAAATGGATTTCCGGGTGGACGTGGAGCGTATGCTATCCGATGGCCAGGGGAACTATGTCGATTTCCGGCAGGTCACCCAGGATCATACAAATGACCGGGACTTGGTTAGGTTTATGATGGATAACCTGGTTAAAGCAGTTTCCATGACCGTAAATTAAGGGTATGATGGCAGGAGGATGGTGGTTTTGGTCTTTGCTATGCCGGGGCATTGCGTCGATGTCGCTGATAACTACCTCCGTTTCCGTCACAAGCATTCCTGATTATTGGCCTGGCCGGACAGAAACACCGGGGATTGCCGACTCAGTTGAAGCTTTTGCCCTCGGTCGTGCTTTATTTTACGATCCCATTTTGTCGAAAGACAGTACTGTAGCCTGTGCCACCTGCCACCAGCCACAATTAGCTTTTTCCGATGGGCTAGCCCAATCCGTAGGGGTGGATGGGCGGCGCGGGAGGCGATCAGCTCCCTCCCTGGCAAATGTAGGTTTCCAGTACCACGGTTTTTTCTGGGATGGCAGGGTCGCCACCCTGGAGGAGCAGTCGCTGCACCCTTTCCGGGACTCTCTGGAAATGGATTTGCCCGTAGGCGAGGCGGTCAATCGCTTGAGTCAGCACGGAGATTACCGGGAACGGTTTACACGCTCGTTCGGTTCAGAAGGCATTGATTCGCTTCGTATACAACGGGCACTAGCCCATTTTGAACGGGAACTGGTCAGTTCCGATAGCCGGTACGACCAGATGGTTGCCGGAAAGATAAATTTTACGATATCCGAATTGCGGGGATGGGCCATTTTTTTTGATGCCTCCATGGATGTACCTCATGCCGAGTGCAATCATTGTCACGTAGACCCTTTGTTTGCTAATCCACAATTTGAGAATAACGGGCTGGCTACCGATGGGTTAAACGATAACGGCCGTTCGGGTGTTACTGGTAATCCCTACGATCGGGGAAAATTCAAAGTACCTTCCCTGCGGAACGTAGCTCTGACCGCGCCCTATATGCACGATGGCCGGTTCGAAACTCTGGAGGAAGTACTTGATCACTATATTTCGGGAGGGCATCCGGGCTTAACGGTAAGTCCTAACGTTCGACCTTTAGCATTGGATGAGTACGACAAGGCCGACCTGCTTGCTTTTTTGCATACCCTGACCGATAGCACCTTTACCCATCGCCCCGATTTACAGGATCCCTTTAAAAGTAATTGACAGCAGATGCGCATGTATCCATATATCCCGGTTTTTTTCCTGCTCCTTTTAGGTGGGGGTTGGTCGTGTGATAAACCCGAGCCTCCGGCTCCTGGCTGCGATAATTGCCCCGACGAATCGGGCGTTATTGAGGGGCCGTACACCCCGGTGGACTATGTGTTTGAATTACCTGCTTGGATGCCGGATCCCATCATCCCGGATGATAATAAGCCAACGGAAGCAGGTATTGCCCTGGGGCGCCAACTCTTCTACGACCCCATACTTTCGGCCGATAGCAGCCAAAGCTGTGCCAGCTGCCACCGTCAATCGCTGGCCTTTACCGACGGGCGGGTTTTTAGCGAGGGAATCCGCGGGCAGGAAGGTACCCGCAATGCCATGTCCCTGGTGAATATGGGGTATAATGCACGAGGGTTCTTCTGGGATGGGCGCTCCAAAACCCTAGAAGAGCAGGCGCTGGTGCCGATCGAGGACCATCTGGAGATGGACAATACCTGGGAAAAGGTAGAGCAAGACTTGAGGCAGCATCCCGATTACCCCCAACGATTCCGGGCTGCTTTTGGTATCGACCATACCGATGAGCTGACCAGAGACCTGGTCGTTAAAGCTTTGGCCCAGTTTGAACGGACTTTGATCAGCTACCAATCCCGTTACGACGAAGTGATTTGGGAGCGCAAAGGTTTTCCGACCGATTCGGAACAACGAGGTATCGAATTGTTCTTTATTGAAGATAATCAGGATCTGGATCACCCCGGTTGTTCACACTGCCATTTTAATCCGCACTTCACGGATCACGGATTCAAGAATAACGGCCTGGATTCAGTGGCATCGCTAACTGATTTCGACGATTTAGGTCGGGGAGGTGTCAATAACAATATTTACGACAACGGTAAATTCAGGGTCCCTTCCCTGCGTAACATTGCCCTGACGGCTCCTTATATGCACGACGGTCGATTTGCTACCCTGGAAGAAGTCATCGATCACTACAGCGAGGGAGGCCACGGGGTGTCCAATGAGGATCCAAATATTCGGCCTTTTGATCTTACCGACCGCGATAAAGCTGACCTGATTGCCTTCCTGAATATGCTCACCGATACTACGTTTACCTCAAAAGAGGCCTTTTCTAACCCTTTTGAAAGATGATGCGAGCGTTTTTTATGGAATAAAATGATCCGTGGAAAAGTATTTTTCGGGGCTAGTCTTTTATCTTTTTTTCACGATTCTTCGATTTGTACGCCGTTTTTATTGGGTTTAAGGGGTGATGGTTTAGTTTTTTCTTTCACAAAGGCTGGATTTTGTTTTTGAAAGAGCTAGTAGTAATGATGATGTTTGTAATGTCAAACGAACAACTCGCCGGTTAAAGAACCGGATTCCATTAAGGATATGTTCATGGGATTTTTAGTTTGTAAAATAGTAAGTCAGGAATGGGAGCCTGACTTACTATTCCAAACTTTCCTCGACAAAAGACTTGAGAATTAGGTTAAAGAACTGGTCGGATTAGCAGACCAGGACTTTTGATAGATATAGTTTATGGGATTATCATTAGCCAGAAAGTCGCTACCGCAAGCCGGAGCGACTTTCTTTTTTAGGGTGATCCATCGTAATTTTTAGAAAGATTACATACTAAAGTGCCCGAAAAAAGTGTTTTTCTGATGAACGATTTTGACTAAAGAGGTGTACTTTATAGTACAAGACCTTAAGAAGTATATTCATGGGATTATAATTTGTTAGTAGTTGGTCGTGCCGCATTTTCGCGGTACGACTTTTTTATGTCCCTTTCCCGCCCTGTTTCCGGCTACTGTGGTACAACGTTGGTGTGTCTTGTTGGCATGTCTATACCTAGGGATTAGTCGTATACGAATCATTTTTTTGAGGAACCTTCTGGTTCGAAGAGCACCTGAAAGCATGTCAGACAGGCAGAATCAGCCAGGATTCGGTCCCAAAAGTGAATTCCGGGAAGATCTTAAAAAAGAGGGCGGTCTTGTTTTTATTGCTATTTTTTTGTTCTTTTGTGGGTAGCGAAGCTCACTATAGCTCGGTACTCGACGATAATGCTCATCCCTTTTTTCCCTTCACATCTAACTCGTTCGGTTAAACGAGGTTCTAGCCATTTATAGCACCTTTTCAGTGGTGTTGGCGGAATTCGTTTTCCAAAGCTAACTACCCGTACTCGTACTACGTGCCATCAAACTTGTTTGGTGGGTTCTAGCCGTAGGTGTATGTCCTGTCAGCTACTTGGCATGTCGTTTGCACCTAGGTTCCTAAACGCTAACAAATTAATAACCAATGAGTAGAAGACTACACATGCCTGCAAGACTGACTTATGCCGGGATTTTAAGCCTGGTGTTATTTCTGACGACCAGCGGGTACGCCCAGTTATCCGTATCTATTAGCAAAGTGGATTTGCTTTGTAATGGATTACCTACCGGTGAGGCGCAAGCCAATCCTACCGGAGGGACCAGCCCCTACACCTATGATTGGAGTACAGGGGACGACACCCGTTTCATCGACCGCTTATTAGCCGGAACGTACACCGTAACGGTTACTGATGCCGATGGTGACACAGCTTCGGCATCCGTTACTTTAACGGAACCCTCGAAGCTTAATGTCGAATTATTCACCGATCAATGCGAATCGCCCACACCGATATCCGCCAGTCCTTCCGGCGGGACCGGGCCTTATAAGTATAAATGGACGACCGGCGAAACCACTCAGACGATCGAGGTGGAGGAATCCGGTCAGTACTGCGTGACCGTCACCGATGCTAATTTGTGTGGACGCGTGGCCTGTATAACCATCGAATCGGACCCACCTACCGTTAATTTGTTGGTCACGGATATTAGCTGTCCCGGTTTCGAGAACGGGGCTATCCAGGCCTTTGTCGAAGGCGGAGTGGGCAACCTGACTTACGAATGGAGTACAGGCGCTACCACGTCCTCTATCAGCGACCTTTCGGGCGGAAACTATTCCGTAACCGTCACCGACGAATCGGGCTGCTCTGACGTAGCTTCCGCTACGGTGGATGAGCCCAACCCACTGGAGGTGACTTTTGAACCGGAACATCCTACGTGTCCCGGTGATACCAGCGGTACGATCTCGGGATTAGTATCCGGCGGTACCTTCCCCTACGATTACGCCTGGAATACTGGTGATTCCAGTCTGAGCCTTTCCAATGTCGCAGCCGGTACGTATATACTAACGGTGACCGACGCCAACGGCTGCACGCTGGTAGATTCCATGACATTAGAAAATGAATCCAATCTGGTTCTGGAGTTGGACGTACGCGACGAAACGTGCCCCGATGAAGAGGATGGGTTGATCATCGCAAATGTTAGCGGCGGTGTAGAACCCTATACCTACAGCTGGAGCAACGAAGCTACTACGCCCATGATCAGTGACCTGGCACCGGGCAGCTATTCCGTCACGGTTACCGATGCCGCTGGCTGCGAGATAGTCTCGGAGGTGGCAACTATTGCCGAGTCGCCCGATTTTGAGATCGATATTGCCGTAGAGCCCACCACGGCCCCTGGTGCTGAAGATGGTTCGGCCACCGTAACCATCGTTACCGGCACCGGCCCATTTACCTACCTTTGGAGCACGGGAGATACGACAGCCACTATTACCGGATTGTCGGCCGGTGATTACTCCGTAACTGTAACTCGCGCCGACGGTTGTGAAGCCACCGGAGCCATCACTATCCTGGAAACGGAGCCGCTGATCAGCATAATCAGTGCACCCGAAAATATTTGTATTGGTGATAGTTCGGGGACTGCCCAGGTGACGATCACCGGAGGTACCGCTCCTTACCAAATCGAGTGGAGTACCGGAGATACTACGACCATTATCGGAAATCTGCCCCTTGGCGACTACAGTGTGACCGTTACCGATGCCAATGAGTATCAGGATTCTTCCTCGGTCACCATCGAAGGTTTCCCCCAGCCTCAGGTTACCCTGGACGCTCCCGAGATTGTCTGCGGAGGCGAGGCGCTGGGAACTATTAATGTATCAGTCGAAGGCGGTACACCTGGTTATACCTACGAGTGGAATACCGGTGAAACTACCGAGAACCTGGAAAACCTGGAGTCGGGAACCTATTCCGTTACGGTTACTGACGCTAATGGCTGTACAGCTTCGGCCACGGCCCGCATTGAGGTGACGGAGGCACTCGAGCTGGAAGTGGTTGGCCGAAACCTATTCTGCCATGATGATAGTACCGGTGGTGCCATTGTCAATGTGAACGGAGGGGTGGAACCACTGTCTTACCTCTGGAGTACCGGAGATACTACCGCGGAATTAAGTGGGTTGTCAGCCGGTACCTACTACGTGACCGTTACCGATTCCGTAATGTGTACTGCCAGCGACAGTATTGTAATAGCTGAACCACCGGCAATTCTGATCGAAGCTGAAATCGAAGATGTCCTCTGCGGAGAGGATGGTACTGGTTCGATCAACGTAAGTGTATCGGGTGGATTTCCTCCCTATACCTACGACTGGAATACGGGGGCAACCGGTGAATCCCTGGATAGCCTCAACGAAGGTACCTATAGTGTAACCGTCACCGACGCTACCGGGTGTACGGCCGTGGATAGTTTTGTAGTTGCCAATCCGGGTAATCCGTTCTGTGCCGTTATGGTCACTCAGGTGGTTAGTTCACCCCTGGCCACTGATGGCGAAGCCATGGTGTCCATCACTGGTGGCGAAGCACCTTACATGATCGAATGGAGTAATGGTCAGATGGGCCCGGTTGCCGATAGCCTGGGCGCCGGAGACTATTCCGTAACGGTTACGGATGCCAACGGTTGTACGACCAATTGCTCGATCGCCATCACACCAACCTCGGCTCTGCTGGGTGACTACGTGTGGTTGGATGTAGATCGCGATGGGTTCCAGGATCCCGAAGAGGAAGGTATTCCCGGCATCGAGGTCATTCTTACCCCCCTTGGTGAGTGCGATTCTATCCCCATGGATACTACCTACACAGATGAAAACGGCCTCTACCAATTCGTTGTAGAGCCCTGTATATATAAGTTGACCTTTATCGTCCCTGGGGATTTGTCGATCACCCTGCCGAACAGTACCCAGAACCGGGCACTTGATAGTGATATCGACCGGGTGATGGCTATGACGGATACGATCACCATTGAACAAGGGGAAACTGATCTTACCTGGGATGCCGGAGTGTTCCCCGAGCCACTCGGTGACTTTGGCGAATGTCTTTGTCTGGATAATGCCACCAACGATGTCAATGGTCAGTTTGAGAATACCTTCTTTGTCAATGATGCACTGACAGGGGATGATTGGGTAGTACTGGAGGTTCAGAACCTGTTCACTGCCGATAGCCCGGAACCACCTGCGGCTCCCGTTCCCGTTATGGTTGGCGATACTCTGGAAGAATACGACTTTGGTCAGTATAAGCTGGATGTACGTTCCGTGGATGGGCAAGCGTATTCCATAACCGTATCCAATGGTATTGATACGATCACTGCCGGGGGCGTTTGTACCTATCCGGAAATAGGTATTGCCAATATTCCGGGCGACACCCTGGACCTTTGTCTGACGGGTGGAGACTTTACGCTGGATATTATTCCTTCAATTCCCGGTGATATTGAGATTCTGCTGGATGGTGTGCCCGTAAGTGCGACAATCGACCCTCGTGACTTGGGCGAAGGTGTCTATCAATTGGAGATTAATCTGTTCCCAACCGACGAATCGGAGTGTTTAGCAATGACTGTGCGCACTATTCGCGTAATCACTGAAGGTTGTCCGGCCAAGTTGGGTGACTTCGTGTGGTTTGATGGGAACGAAAATGGCCTGCAGGATCCGGGCGAACCCGGCGTAGGCGGTATTCCCGTCATTTTGCAAGCACCGGACGGAACTCCATTGGATACAGCCGTTACCGACGGAACCGGCATGTATATGTTCATGGTCGAGGCCGGCGATTACAAGCTGACCTTCCGAACCGGAAGCAATTACGACCTCACCGATATGGATGCAGGTGATGATACCCGCGATAGTGATGTCAATCCGGCTACGGGCATGACCCCGGTTATATCTCTGGAAGAAGGGGAGATCAATCTCACCATCGATGCTGGCTTATTCACGCCGTGTATCAACGTTACTGATCCCGGAGAGATCGGTTATGATCAAATGCTTTGTGCCCCGGGTAATGATCCGGAACCCATCGTAAGTATTCGTCCCGCCACTGGTGGTGAAGGCGAGTTGGAATACGTCTGGATGTACTCAGAGGTAACCCCTGAGTTCAACATGGGACTTTATCAGCCAATCCCGAACTCTAATTCGGAAACGTACGATCCGGGGCCCCTGTATAAAACGACTTACTTCGCTCGTTGTGCCCGTCGGGTAGGGTGCCCCAACTTCCTGGAACCCGAAGTGGTGAAAGTGATCGTCAAAGACGAAGCATCCGCTAATATTGTAGGACCCAGCGTGGTTTGCTACGTGGACGAAGTAACTTACCGGGTCGAAGGCAGTACCGCTGAACCCGATGAGATCCGATGGGAGTTGCCACTGGGTGTAAGCGCTAATTCTACGACCGGCGAGGAAATCACCCTTTCCTTTGCGACCTACGGTCAGTATACGATCAAGGTTCACGTAACGGAGAATGGTTGTACTGCGACCGGCCTGAAGCGGATCGTATCCACTACCAACCCAACCTACTGTAAAGGATTTGATCTGTCGATCGAAGCCGATGCTCAGTCTGAAGACCGGGAGGTAATGGTTAAATGGGATCTGATCGAGGACGGTCAGGAATACAGCTTCGATGTGCAGCACTCTGCCGACGGAGAAAACTTCCAGACCATCGCACGGGTAGAAGATCCGAAGGCCATCGAATCTGGTATTCGCTACTACGAGTACATGGATGAATCGCCCAAGATCGGACGTAATTACTACCGGGTAATGATTGCCAACCGCGAAGGAGCGGAGGAATATTCCGAAGTGGTAGAGTTGCGTTTGGGACGGGCCGACCGAAAAGTGCTGGTTTACCCTAATCCGGTTCAACAGTCCCTGAACATTGAGTTTATGGAAGAAATGCCGACCCGGATGGAGATCGAACTGATCAACGCCAACGGTAAAAAACTGCGGTCTTTCCTCGTGAGCGGGGATACCGTTACGGAATCCTTGAATATGAGTGACCTGCCGGCAGGGCTTTACTTTGTCCGCATCAAAATGAGCCGTGATGTAACGGAAGTCATGAAGGTCTGGAAAACCGAATAACCCTATAGCTATCTACTTGCCAGTAGCCGCTGTCCGTCCGGGCAGCGGCTTTTTTTGTGATCTGAATGGCAGGGCGATGAAGACTGAAGGGACTAGCCAGAGCAAGGTGTTGTGGTTTGTGTTTAACTGCTGCGTTGCTGCTCTTTATTGCGTGGAGCGTCGAGTGTGGAGACCGGGAGGGAACGAAGAGAACGAAGAGACACGCGAGAGCAAGGGGTTTTGGTTTGTGTTTAACTGCTGGGTGTCTGCTCTTTATTGCGTAGTGCGTCGGGCGTGGGGACCGGGAGGGAACGATTATCTCCCACCGCTGAAGCGGATGGGCTTAAAGCGGCCGACTGCAGACTGCCGGCCATTTGGCGAAAGCCAAAAAAACAAAATCACATTCAGCATTCATCATCAGAACTGTCGAAACTTCAAAATTTAAAACCCATCCCCCCGGCCCCCTTCCCTTTGAAAAAGGGAAAGGGGGGTCTTTCGAAGGTTATTAGACACTTATTACTATTATCGTCTTCGAAGGACGAAAATTATCCTCCCTCCCTTTTTTCAAAGATGAACGAACGATTCGCTTGCGATCAAGATCCGGCACGCCTGCGCGAAAGCTTCAGCGGCCGCAGGTGGATCTTGAAGAGAGAGAACCGCGAAGCGGATAGAGTTAGAGGGTGGGTTTTGCCAATAGAAGCACCATCGATCAAGTTTCGTACAGTCCTAATTCATCATTTAGCATCAGGACTGTACGAAACTTCAAGTTTTAAAACCCATCCCCCCGGCCCCCTTCC
>CAYFGK010000105.1:0-25463 GCA_964342305.1 uncultured Saprospiraceae bacterium
AGAACCAAATTCTAGACATTTTCGCCATCAAAAACAAATCCCAAACACGCTCTAATACCGCCCGTCGCCTCCACAAACGGGACAGGTGATATATCCGCCATTCGTTACGTCCCGGCAATTAGTATAGGTTTTATAGTATTTGCCCGAAGTGTAGGTGTAATCGTAAGTGGTCGTACAGTCCTGGGTGACGACCTCATTCCAGTACAGGCCGGTCCCTTTGCAGGAACTACAGTGGTAGCTTCGTGGACGAGACGTTGATGCCTTGGATGCTTTGATCCGGCGCGCTTCTGCTTCGGCCATACGCCGTTTGCCCTCGGCAATTCCCTCAGCTCTTGCTTCCTGAAGCTTCCGTTCGTACTCTTCCTGCCACAATTCGCGCTGTTCGGCGAGGTATTCGGCATAATCACGCCCATCCTTGGTCACTCTCCTGCCCGTCTGGTAATATTCCAGTTCCGGGGTGCTCCCGCCCGAGGAAAAAACCTGCAGAGTCCCATCAAATACCCCCCTTTTAAAGGTCCCGTCGGCGATGACCTTTTGCCCGTCGAACGACAAGATCTTGAACGGTCCTTCTGCGACACCATTCTGAAAGCTGGAACGGACGAGGCCTCGGTACCGGACATTGTAGCGGCGGAAACGATCTGTATTTACCCGTAATTGCAGGCCCTGCCCGTTGAAACAGTTCCCGGCAATACAATCGTTATCAGCTAATAACCAAACGTTGCGTGCAGCAGCAGCCAGGCGGGAAACACCGCCCGGCAGTTTGATGGTCCGGATATATTCGGGGATTCCCTGGTGCAACTCAAACTCCTTCCATTCTCCGGAGGCCATTTTCAGGATGCCCTTGCCGGTAGCGGCTCCCCGGATAAACTGGCCTTCGTACCGTCCTAAGCCTTTGATATCCAGCACCCCGGAACCATTCTGGCAGTCTCCCGAAACACATTGCCCGAATTCGGTAGTAAAAGGTTGTTCTATACTATGGTAGGTGGTCGCAGATTTCTTGTGGTAGGTAAACGAGCACAAACGTTCTTTAAATAATGTGTCCGCCCGGTACTCCTGAAAAATATAATTGAATACGCCGGTTTGATCTCCGTCCTGGAAGTATTCACTTTTATCCCGAAAGCTGCGAACGGGGTCCTTGAAGTGGGCGTAGGCATAGGATAGTCCCTTTCCGATCCGCTTCCCGTCCTGATGGTGGCCCACATACAAGAGCAGTTCCGTACCCTGGCGGTTCCTTTCCAGATCGATCAGTGTCAACCCATCGCCGGATTCCCGGTACACAAAGCCTATCCCATGAAATTTCCCATTCCGGAATCCACCTTCGTAGCGAAATAATTGATTGTTGTCGCTGTATTTCATGATGCCGAAGCCATTCACGCAATCACCTTCCAGACAATCATTATTGACCAGGTCCGGATTAGCAGCCAGGTTGGCCCGGTAGGCTTTTTTCACGGCAACGATTTCCAGCACATCCACTCCCTGCTCGTACCCTTTTTGTACGATCAGGTAGGGCTTGGTCTTGTGATCGGCTTTCCACATATCCGATTCATCCAGATCCCAATCCGTCTTTGGGAACAAGCTGTTATAGTTGTAGGGAGGGTACAATAGATCGCCAAAAACAAAATAGTTTTTCGGATCGTCGATTTGAAAACGGAGGGTAAGGGTTCGTTTCTGTGGCTCGTCGGTAACCGTAATGAAAGGCTTTTCCGCTTTGGGGTTGAGGTGCCCCTCCCTGACCTGATACACATTATTCCGGACAGTATTCTTTAGAATGATGCCCTCAAAATCCGATTCAGCGGCAGCGATAAGTTGCCGCAAAGCGGCCTTTCCTTGTTCGTTGGCGAGCCTGCTTTTCAGGTTTACGATCGGCGCATTGGAATTGGTCCCCGTAAGTGGGAATGTTTCTATATCAGGTACTGCTACCTTTGGTGAGGACAATCCGCTTCTCGAAATGAACAGGGAAAGAATCCGGGGTTTGGAGGCATCATAATTTTGACCTACCGTCAGAGAAACCACCCATTGCTCTCCGTTCGGATTCTTCGTTTTGAACATGATATTATGATCCGTATACACCGAAGAAGACCTTTCCCACCCCCGCAGCAGGTTCCAATTTTCCATCTGGGCCTTTAGCGAAGTATAGGTATCGACCAGGGAGCCCTGCGGTTTTAGTTCCAGATACGCTTTATAGGAGGAACCAGAGAAATCGCCGTACAAGGCATCGATATCCAGGCAATGACCACCGCAATTCCGGCCGTATTCAGCCAGCACAATATGGAATCCGTTGGGGGCATCATCCAGCCAGGCTTTGACCACGGTCTCGAAAGACTGGGCTTGCACAAAAGTGGTAAGTAATAAGGCGAAGAGGCTTGCACCAATTTTTTTCATGGTTTTACTTTTCTAGAGGTAGCTCAGTGAATAGTGGGGAAACGAGTGCTACCAATATAAAACGCATGATCATTTTTTCAACATTAAACCCCATAATTTTGGGGAATGCACTGCCTATTTTTGTTGCTTTTATACGTTTTTATGGTTTTTGTTGCTTCGGTTACGCTGATTCCTACTGCTTTGTTCTGCCAATGGTAACATAATGGATTCTAATTTTTTGCATTGTCCTGGTGTACGGACTTTTTGAGGTCATTTATTTTTCACCTAAAAGAGATATCCTATCCCAAATTGATAAGAATGGCTTGAATACGTATATCGTTCCTCCTCTCCGGTTCGAAAATTTCGATGAGTTCCCCGGCCAACTTTAGATAGTCCTCTGGAATACCGAAAATTTAACTCAATGAGGTCCCAGAACCTTTTTGTAATGGTAAAAAGAAACTCTAATTCAATATCATCGCGAAAAGTTTCATACTCTTCTTTGGGAAAAGGAAAAACCAAATCTCCTCCAACCCCTACGTAGACCGTTGAGAAAATTTCAGCCTTAGCCAGAAAAGGTGTCCTGACAAAGGAAAAATAATTATAGAAAAGTGGTCCGGTTAGTCGCGTTCCTTTTCCAAGTTCAAGAAATCTCATTTGGGAATACCCAAATCCAAGATGGAAATGAAAAAGATTATTTATTGGTATCTGCCCCAAAAAACCAACCGTGACTCCTCTGCCATAACTTGAGTCCGTAAGGTCAGAAGGCATAGCAAGTTCCCCAGAAATTGGGAGACCATAATACTGGTAGGCTACTCTACCTCCAAACCGTATTTTTGAATCATTTTGCGCAAGCAGTGTTTGGCTACAAAGTAAAATAAGGAAAGGAATAATCAGCTTCACTTTTTTATTGGTAAACGAGCCAATAGATTTAGAGAGTCTTTAAGACAAAAAATTAAGATTCATAATTTTCTTAATGACCACCTCCGGTAAGATTAGTCCCGACTCTACCCATTGGATTCTATATGGTATGTACCATCACCGCATACTCAATAACTGCTTATCCGCTTTCGCAAAAATGGCCTCCAACTCCTCCTGGATCTGAGCGGCTTCCTCGTCTTGCTTCAGTTCCTGCAGGGCAAGCATTTTCCCCATGAGCGACTTGGAACGGCGGGGCATGCGGTGCAGGGCTTTATCAAATTGGGCAACGGCTTCGTCGTATTGGCCCTGCTCCAGCAGCCATTCTCCGTACTGTTCGAAGGAGGGCTTGGTGATGGTGGGCGGGCCGGCCGGAAAGTCCGTCTGATCTTCGAGCGCTACTGCTTCTTTCATATGCGTTTCGAAGCGGGCACCGTTGCCTTCGATGAGGGCGATCATCCCCTGCATCTGGGCAATCACGACTTTAGCACTGGTGATGGCATTCTCGGTGGGTGCATAGCGGGTCGTGCCTTCGGCACACATCGCCAGGCCATCACCTGCCACTAATTCGGAGGCCAGGGAAATTTGGGTAGACAACCAGGCAATTTCTTCTTGCAGGGCGCCTACTTCCTCAGACTGAAAAGCCATTTGTGCTTTCAGAAAACTGCGAACAGACTGGGCGACCAGGCCAATATCATACACCTTGACATCCGTATCAAGCTTGGTTTCCGGAGAGATGGCTCCGCTTTCGACCAGTTGCCGACTTTGCATACCGAGCAAGTAGCCACGCGCTCCCTTCGTGGGGTCTTTGGGAACGTAATCCAGCATATCGCGGAGTAGGGCTTCGGCTTCCCGATACCTTCCCTGCTGTAACAGACCATAATGCAGCCAAGCGTAAGAGTGGTATCCGCGGGCACCATCGGTCAGGTCCATTCGATTCATGCGGTTCACGCTGGCATCGTAGGAAACCTCATTCGAGGCTACCACGCCTTCCCATTCTCCGAGCGCGAGGTAGATGTGGGAGGGCATATGTAAGGCATGGGCCGCATCCGCTGCGACTTTTGCGTAAGCATCAGCTGCTGTATGAGCATCCTGGGCGGAGGTAGGCCCGTCTAAGGCATGAATTTTATAATGCAGGGCACCGGGATGGAGTGGATTTACCTCCAGAATATCGTCGGCAATGGAGGCAGCTAAGCGCAAGTCTTCGCTGCCATCCCCGTACGTCTCGGTAGCCCAGATCAATGACAGGGCATAAAAAGCTGCGATTTCCTGATGCTCCGGAAATTTGGCGTGCTGCGCTGCCAGGTGTTTGGCTATAGCCTGATTCCGCTCGTCGAACTGACCTTCCCCGTACATGATCTCGACCATTTCCCACATAGCCTTTTCAATGGGGTCGGAGATAGAGGCCAGTCGTTCTTCTTTGGTATCGCCCAATCTGGCCAATACCTCTCTCCCCTTCTCCGTATTCTGTAATCGCCACAGGGCTTTATACTGACACATAGCCTCTCCCCAATGTGTTAACACCTCGGTGTCATCCAGGGCCGTTGCGGCCTCAAAGGCCGTCAGTGCATCGTCGTATTCGAAATTATGGAGAAGTAACAGGCCTTCCTCAAATTTTTCCTGTGTGGCTTTATTCAGAGTAAACCCGTGTTGTAGTTCACCAAGTACGGATGCATCGGGTGTATCTGTAGCAGCTGTTTGTTCTTCGGAGGAGCAGCCCAGGACAAGGAAACTTAACAGGATTGGGAAAAAGGTGGAGATTTTCATGTTTTCCGGATTTTAGTCCATTGATTCCTGGAAGTTAAGGAATTATACTCGAAGTGGTTTGGTGTCCCAGCACGAAGTACTGCGGAGCAAAACCACTTCGTTGTCGGTATATCCGGTGGCATACTCGCTCCCCAAAGACTTGCAGGACGAATAGGACCTATTGGGTACATACGGAAAAACCTCAGCACCTATGAGTCGTTTTCCTGCAATGCCTCGTTTATTTGATCAAAATTGGCTGGTTTTTCAAAATATCTGCGGATTAATTTTGAATCTAAGGCCGCCTGAATTTCTTCGTTAATGGCGTATCCGGACAACATGAAGTACTTCTTGTTTTGAAAGCGACTATTGGCCTCCCTTATAAACTCTAAACCAGACATAACGGGCATCTTTAAATCACTAATCACAAACTTTATATTTGCGTCCTGTTCCATGATGTCGAGTGCCTTTGCCCCATTTTCAGCGGTAATCACTTCATACTTTCTACTCAGTAATTTCTGAAGTATTAGCAGGTTGATACGTTCATCGTCTACACAAAGGACCTTGCCGGCATTTCCCATAATCTATTCTTTTGGCAGGTCGATCATGACCGTTGTGCCTTTTCCAACTATTGATTCAAAACTAATACTGCCCCGGTGATCCCGAATGATCGAATTTGAGATAGACAAACCTAAACCTGTTCCTTTACCAGGTGATTTAGTGGTAAAAAACGGATCCATTATTTTTTGGAGATGCTCGGAATTGATTCCAGTACCATTGTCGCTGATTAACACCTTCAGCAGATCAGCTTCGTGCTTAGTTTTAATAATAATTTGTCCCTTTCCGGGAATGGCATCAATCGCATTGGATATGAGGTTTAACATGGCTTGATGGAGTCTTCCGTTATTTCCCAAAACTGTTGCCTCATCATGCATAAAATCTTTTACGATTTTAATTCTGTCTCTGTGCTTGTTACGAAGCATTAATATGCAGTCATTGATAATCAGGTGCAGGTCGCAATACTCATCAATATGTTCAGTACTCCTGCTGAAAATATTCAGACTTTTCACGATACTCGTGGCGCGGTCTGAGCCGGATTTAATCCATTCCAGGTACTCACGAAGCTCTTCTTTATTAATGCTATGATTTTCCTCGATGTGTTGGATTATAGCGGCATGCCCACCTACGATATAATTTAAAGGGTTGTTTATTTCGTGAGCAATACCTGCGGTCAGGATACCCAGGGAGGCCATTTTTTCAGATAAAATCACCTGGGATTGGGCTTCTTTTAGCTCTTCAAGCGCTTTTTCTTTGTCGAAAGCGAGCTGCATCTCCCGGGAAACATCCCAATTAGTACCGTATACAGCCTTCACTTCACCAAGATCATCAAGCTCAATTTTACCTTTTGCACGTATGTGGGATACCACACCTGTTTTGGGGTGAACCACCCGAAAAAGTGAATCAAAGGGCTTCCTCTGCTCGATGGATTCATTTAATGCCTGTACCGTTTGTTCCTTATCATCCGGATGCAGACTTTTTTCCCAAGCCTCGTATGCACCGGAAAAGTCGTCCTTACTGATCCCGAACAATTTGTACATGACGTCATCCCATTCCAACTTATTTTCCTGAATATTCCAATACCAAACACCCGAATTGGCTTGTTCTGCAGCCAGTCTGTATAATTCGAGTTTTTTAGAAAGATCAATAGCCTTTTGAGCCCGTTGCTGTACAAGCTTCTCCAGGTTCTGATTAATTTTCTCTAACTCTTTTTCGGTTTCCTTTCGCTTAGTGATATCAATTGAAGTGGTTGGATATATTTCATACCCATTTTCATCGTACTCCAGGCGGGCATGCATCAGGACATCAAACTCACTGCCATCTTTTCGTTTTGCTTTAAGCTCGAAAATATACACGCCATTTTTTCGTAACTCCGATATGATCTTTTGCGGCATGCCCGGATCAGCACAATGGCTTTCGGGCGAAGTACCAAGGATTTCTTCCACACTATCGTAGCCAAACATGTTGCAGTAGGCATCATTAACATAAATGAATACCCCCTCCTGATTAACAATGTCGAACCCATTCAAAGAATGGTCCATGGCCTGCGTAAACGTTTTCATCCTACTTTTTGCTCTCCGCCCAGAAGTGATGTCCTGCGTTACCCCAACCATACAAATAGGTATTCCCTGATCATCGACTTGGATATCAGATGTAATTCGAACCCAGCGAATATCTCCGTTGCTATGCTTTTGAATACGCCCTTCCGCAGTGATACTTTTCCGGTGAGTAATAGCCCCATCGAAAAAACTTTGCATCTTCGCTCTATCCTCCGGAACGAACAGGTTCAACAGTTCTTTGCGACTGAGGTTCGAACGACTAAGACCATGTATCTTTAGCCAGTTTTCCGAAAAAGACCATTGATCCTCGGCAATCACCCACTTCCAGGATCCTTGATTCGACACCCGTTCTGCCTGTTGCAGCATGGTTTGACTTTCTCGTAATTCCTTTTCCGCACGTTTTTCTTCGGTGATGTCCCGTCCTGTGGAAATGAAGTATTCGCCCATCGGATAGGTTTGCATACGCAAGTATTGCCTGGTGGGCTCAAAGTATTCCTCCCAAATGACAGCCTTTTGGGTTTCGATAGCTTTTTTCACGATGGGCATGAAGAGGGTCGTGGCATCAAAGCCAAAAATGTCGTTGGTGGTCTTACCAATGACCTCAGCTTCTGTTTTATTCCATGATTTGAGCGTGGAAGCATTTACCTGGACCAACACCCAGGTTGTGATGCCTCCACTGGCATCTCTGATCAATTTCCATTTATGCACCTCGTCACCGAGGTTAGCAAACAGTTGTTGATCCCACTCCTGCTGGAGTTGTAACCGGTACTCAAGTTCAGCTATGCGTCTCTCAGCCGCCTCAAGCTGTCTCTGCGGGGCTTCACGTTGACCTCCCTTGATTGTTTTTCCCATGGTTTCCAGCCTTACGTATTACCTTTACATGTACTCCAAATTCATTCAATTGTTTCAATAAAGGCTGGGCAGATTCCATCGGAAAGCTTGTTTAAATGCCAACTCCCCGAAGGTCTTTGCTTTCCGAAAATCCGGCGGCTAATCAGGGACAATGCCAAAAAAACGGCCAATGAATATAACGACTTGAAGTGGTTTGGGCTTTGCCAAACCTTTTCGGAAGCGGAATAGCTCCGGGTTCTTTTCCCGGAGACATGCTTCGGTTGAGAGTACTGGGACCATCTAACCCTACGTAAAAAACATTAACTACGGCCGAATCAGCCGCGGATCCCGTTGGTATTCGATCTTAAACTCTTTGGGTGGTTCCAGACCTTTCAGGTTTTTTACAAAATAATCCCACCGTTTACGGGTCATGTACAAGCCGTCGGCACCGTAGCCGTGTCGGGCATTGGGAAAGATGAGCAGGTCAAAATCTTTGTTGGCCTTGATCAGAGCATCTACGACCAGGTTGGTATTGTAGGGAGGTACATTATCATCCATGCCGCCGTGGACCAGCAGTAATTTACCCTGCAAATTTTCAGCGTACAGTTGGTTGGCCTGCTGTTCGTAGTTGTTGACGCCATCCACTTCTTCCATCAGGCCTATGTAGCGCTCGCCCCAGTCATCTTCGTAGTTCCGATTGTCGTGATTACCGGATTCGGAAATACCGACCTTATAAAAATCCGGATACTTGAATAAGGCCGAAGCGGTGGCAAACCCGCCTCCGGAGTGACCCCAGACACCGACCTTATCCAGATCCATATAGTCGTATTTTTCGGCCAATTGCCGGATACCTGCTATCTGATCGGGCAGGGTGTTGGTCGACATATTGCCGTAGCATTCATCGTGAAAAGCCTTGGAACGCCCCGGGTTACAGCTTCCTTCGATCAACACCACAACAAAGCCCAACTCCGCCAGCGCCTGGTGATCGCTCCGGCCGGCACTAAAGGACCAGGAGCCCACGCTGCCGCCCTGCGGCCCCGGGTAGATGTAATTAACTACCGGATATTTTTTGGTCGGGTCCAGATCGCCGGGGGTGAACATCAGTCCGTACAGATCGTATTTGTCATCGGCTGATCTAACGGTAATCGGACGGGGTGCTTGCCAGCCTTTTGCCGCAAGGCGCGAAATATCCGCCTTCTCCAGGGTCTCGATCAATCTTCCTTCCCTGTCGCGGAGTACGGAGACGGGTGGCACATCCGGTTGGGAGTAATTATCCACAAAGTATTGGTGGTTCGGAGAGAACTGGATTCGGTGATTGCCATCTTCGGGCGTCAGCAGTTTCAGGTTGGCTCCCGTGATATCCACCCGGTACAGATGACTGAAATAGGGATTCCGTCCCTCTTCCCGTCCATTGGCTTCGAAGAACAAGACGCCGTTTTCCTCGTCGATATGCTCGAGGCGAGTGACTACGAAATCGCCCTTGGTGATTTGGTGCTTTAGCTGACCATCCTGCGCATCGTACAGGTATAAGTGCCCCCAGTTGTCGCGCTCCGAATACCAGATGATCTCGTCGCGACCCTCCAGATAATGCCAGTTGATGGCTCCCTGGCCGGATTCGTACTGGGTGGCGACTTCCTCCTTGAAAACATCCCTGACTTTTCCGGTATTGGCATCCGCGATACGGAGTTGGGCTATTTTATGGTCGCGGGAAGAGGAGACAAAGACCAGCTCCTCGCCGTTGTTGATCCATTGATTGTCATCAAAAGCCCCGGTACAGGAAATGTCATCGCAAAGGGTGCCGCGCCGGTCATCCGACGGCATATCCAAACGCACTACCACGCCATTATCCACCTCAATGATGACCCGTTCGATCTGGATGATTTTTTCATCCTCAGGTAAAGGGTATTTCCAGCTTTTGAGGGTTGGTGCACCGACATTGGTGGTCACCAGGTGCATATCCGACACGTGCCGCTGATCTTGTTGGAAGGTGGCAATCTTTTTGGAATCGGGCGACCATAATACGACCGGACGTTCGCTTTGGCGCCAGCCGGCATTATCGGTCGCGTAGCCATAATTCTCGATGCCGTCGGTGGTGAGTTGCTTTTCTTCGCCACTGTCGAGATAACGTACCCACAGATTCCAATCCCGGATAAAGACCACCTTGTTTTGGTCGGGCGACAGGATTTCGGTCCGCCAATTGTATTCCGGTCCCGCAGGCTCTTCCTCGAGCAATTCATCTAATTCCGCTCTGGAATCAAAGGTGGATTTTTGCTTTTTGTCGATGTCGTAGTACACGAACTCTTGCCCGTCTTCCACCATGATGCTGTACCAAAATCTCTCATCCGAGATCCAGTTGGGCCGCACATTCATTCGGTCGATGTAAGGGGATGTGTTGAAGGACAACTGGTCGGCCGCCTGTTGGTAGGTTTCGGTAGTGACCTGATCCTGGGCGAATCCCCACAATGGCAGGGTGGAAAGGAAAAGGAGCAAAGTTCTTAGTCGCATCTTTTATTTTTTTGCAATTTATACCGGCAACGAAGTGTGGTTTGGTGTTCCAAACCTTTTCGGAAGCGGTATATCAGTAAGCTATTTCAAAAAGGGTTGAATTGGATTTTTAATGTTCAGGAAGAAATTCATCATCGGAAGGCCTCTTTTCCATCTCTTTTAATTCCAGACGTTCCAGGTCGTTCAGCAGATCTTTTTCTTCTTTTAAGCGCTCAAGCAGGGCTCTTTTTCGCTTCAATTTTTCCACTTCCTTTTCCAGTTCTTTCTCTTCCCAGTCGGGGCTGATGCCCAAAAAGTCTAAATGCTCCGTTCCAAACGTTTTGAAATAGTGGGTAATTATTCCGATACCCCAACTCAAAGCCACTATTATGATGGGAAGCAAATTGCCGTTGCCTTCGAAATACATGATAGCGTAAAGCATACCAATAATACACAGGTATGCGAAAAGGTGATAGAAAAACCCTTTCTTCCCTTTCACCTTACTAGTTGCCTCCTGGTACATTTTTTCATCTTCCATTACGATAGAGTTTTACTTCGTTCAAAATACAATGATGATCAGACCATCCTGAATTTGTACTCCTTACCATCTAATGTAACAGTTCTACCGATAACGAAGTGGTTTGGACTCCGCCAAACCTTTGCGGAAGCGGAATCACATTTTTTAGCAGCTGTTTGATCAATAAAAATAGTTGGCTTCGGTGACCCAGTGAAACCGCCGCTTCATCAACCGGAAGTCATTGATGTCGAGCGGTTTTCGCCGGGCAATGACGTTTACCGAATCATTTTTCATGGTTCCACGCAGAGATAGCGTGGTCGAATCCGCTAATTCGAATTGGAAGCGACTGACCATTTGCCGGGCCACCAGCACGGAATCCATTTTGCGGTAGGTGTCGTCGGTATTGCCCAGTTCGTTGTAAATGATTTGCCGGTTTGTGAGCAGCTGGGTTGGATTTCCCGAAACAAGGATTTCCTTGTCCTCGCTTTTCATCGACAGAAACGCGATACTGTCTCCCGGCAGGCGTACTGCATCAAGCATTTGGTCCCCGATGATCAGCTGCTGCCACCGGGAAGGATGGTCTGCTGGTATGGTATCTCCGTTCACCACGAATAAGTCCACATCATACATTCCGGCATATTCGAGATTCGCTTTTATACTTTCCCGGGCGTACTCCCTGTAGCCGATATTGTTTATCACATGGCCAATCAGAAAGTAGCCGATAACCAAGATCTTAACGCCCGTCTTCACGAAATACATCCATTGCCGGGGAAAAACGGGGGCCTGGATTTTCGGCAGGGAAACAGCTTGGCCCGTAAAGAAAAACCGGGATATTCGTCTGGCATCCTTTAGCACCAGGAAAAGGGCCATGGCAAACAGTGCGACCGGATACATTTTTGCGTGTACATCGAAACTGAAATTGACGGCGATTACGTTCGCCAGGGCGCCCATGACCAGTAGAGCTCCGAAGGTTGTGGTCCGGCGGAAGAGCAAGAGCAATCCCCCACATTCAGCGATCCCCATAAACACATTGTATCCGTGAGCATAGCCAAAAAAGGCCCACGCCAAATGCATGGGGGACATATCACCTACCTGTCCGGTCAAGGTGTAATAACCAAGATCGGGAAACTGAACCCTGAAAAACTTATACAACCCAAAAAGGAACATGGTGAAGGCCAGGTAGTACCGGATTATGACCGTGAACCAGTAAAAAAGGAGGTTGTAGCCTGGTCGCTTTCTATCCAGCAAACTCCAGATGATGGTTCCGATAACAGCCATCACACCTATGGTAAAATAAAGCAGATAGACGTAGGTTCTGTCGTTATGCTCCCCATCGTACGGAGATATAATCACGTACGGGATCTGAAAAAGATCATTACCGACCCAGGCGATGAGCCCATCCAACACATTAGCGAGGTTGCCGTAGTAGTAGAGGAAGGAAAAAACGGGATTCGCCGACCAATCGAGTAGTATAATGAACAGGAGAAAAAATATCAGCGCAAAACGAAATCCGATTTTCTGGTAGGTTTTCCAGGGCAAGGACGCGGTGGATGCTGTTTCCATTAGATGTTGGTTTTGGGTGTTTGGGTGACCTTCAAAAGGAACTTCAATTAAGCCTGCACGGTGCCTTACTAGGTGGTATTGTTTCTATTATTCTGTTTGAACTGGCCAAAAAACTCAGGCTCTCGAAGCTTAAGATATTCGGTTACGTTTGTTATTTCCTCTTGTCGGTAATCGTAATCTAGTCGCCTGGCCACTTCTTTTTCTAATTCTTCAAAAACAGCCATCATTTCTTTCAGGCTGTTCCACATGTTTTTAGCCTCTAAGTTTGGGTAGGTACGCTGAACGCTCGCCCATAAATCCTCGCTGATATACTCTTTCAAAAATTTCCGGTTGGCCCCGAGGTTGACCGAGAATTGGTTCTCCACCCCAACGTACCATTCCAACAGTTGCATGAACATGTTTCGCACCGGAATCTCCAGCATTTCTTTCGCGTAAATCAACTCTTTTCGCAGAAGCCCTTTAATAACGTAGGTACTTACCCACCAAAATTCGTTGCAGTGGTCATGAAATTGTTTTTGAGTTGGCTTTTTAACCCAATAATCCCGGTCGCTCGGCATTATTCTTTCGGGAAACAGGCCGTCTTTATCCAGTAACACCTGGGTCAGGGAATCGGAGTGGGAATCTTTCTTGCTGACCTCTAACAGGGTCAGGTCGATCCTATTCAAATCTTTAAACAGCATTAGATAGGTAATCCGGTCATCCGAATTTACATCATCTTCTCCTATATCGACCTGACCGGGTATTTGCATGATGATTCGTTCGCCAAAAACATTAACCCACTCTGGGTTATTGACATAGCCTTCGATATCTGCCACTAAAAACACCAGGTCATAATCCTGGTATTTGTCATTCCTGATCTTCGTATTTGCTCTGGAGCCGTTCAGTAATACGGCCCTGATTCCCGGATCCTCCCTGGCAACTTTATCAATTAGGTCAAATATTTCTTGCGCACTCCGCATTAGCTTATTCCTAGTCCATATACGTGACATACATAATTGGACAAACTCAATTCCCTATTTACAGTAACACACCGGCAAACCAAAGGATCGGGGCTTGCCCGTGCAGATCACCGACCACCCGGGGGCGGTCCAGGTAGTACTGTACATCCGTACTTTGTCCGGTCCCAACACAAACCTCCCGGACCTTTCCATCTTCATTGATGTAGGTGGTTAATGCATTCCATGCGTTGATGTAAGACTCCTGATACGGTTCGCTGGGCAGGAGTTTCTTTCTGACACCGGTAGCCATGGCAAATCCGAACATGGCGGTAGAGGAGGTTTCCGCAAAGGACGTTGCCGGTTGGTCAATCAGCTGATGCCACATGCCATCGTCCCCCTGACTGTCCGCCAAGGTCTTCATCATCTTTTGGTAGCCTTCCAGGATAGCATCGTAATGCGGGTTATCGGGAGGTAATTCTGATAGCAACTCCGCAAGCCCTGCTGCTACCCATCCATTGCCGCGGCCCCAGTAGAAAGGAGCATCCTCTCCGTGATAGAACAGACCATTTGGTTGCTGTAATTTTTTAATGTAGGCATTGATTTCCAGGGCGGCACGGTCGAGGTATTCCATCTTTCCGGTAGCTCTGTAGGCCTGCACTTGCAGACATCCGATCATGTAGATATCATCTATCCAAAACCTGGTTTGGGAAGTCAGTCCACTGGGTAATGGGTTACTCCATTGTCCATTAGCTAAGGCAATCCCCTTGTCCAGGTATTTTTCGTCTTTATTGTAGAGATAGAGCTCCAGTGGTAAAATACCGTACACATTAGCATCGACGTGATTTGCCGTATTGGGTATCCCTTCACGCTCGATCCGGTCGTACCTTTCTTGTATTCTTTGGATAGTAGCTTTGTCCTTTAAGGAGGCTGCCAACTTGATAGCCCCATAGGCCGTGCAAGCTTCGGCATAATGAAGGGCATGCACATCATTCACCTGGTACATGGAAAATTCTTTCCTGGCAAGAAGATCCTCGATAACCAATCGACTAATCTCTGCCGGCGACCTGTCCAGTTCCTGTTTGCGGAGGCTTTTATTGCCGGAACAACCAAACACCGAAGTTATGAGAAGCACTAAAAAAGGAATGCTTACCGAGGTTTTTATTAAAGGGCCACCCGAGCGGACCCTGGCCATTTTATCCGCCTTCTTCCGGAACCTTCCGTTATTGGTAGTAGATCGATTCATGTGTTGCTTTTTGCGGAAGCGAAGACAAGGAAACAACGGTATGATTGATTCCTGGTCAGCCCCCAACGCTACAAAGTCTAATCAAGAAGGTACAGAAATGATTGATAATGGCTGGAATTCAATCCGGTCTGCTAGTTTGCCGCCTATTCGCCATTCCTTTATCACGGGTGCCGGAACCATTTTATCAATGTAGTGAGGCTATCCTTTTCAATTTTCTGTAGATGAACCTTGTCTGATTCTATTTTTTTAATTTTATAGATACTGCTATTGGGTGGGCTTCTGTTAATGAATAGCACCGAATCACGAAGGCGGATTGACCAGTGCCCTCCGCCATTTAGTTTACTTTTATCGGCGCCCTGATAGGTATAACTTGCATCGCCACTCAACAGATGGTAGTATCTATCATTCTCCAGACCAGCCGGAAAGTCAGAATGATTCCACTTTCCTACTAATTGCTTTTCCAATACATTCCGGTTTCCTATTTCTTTCATTTTGGCTTGCTCTCGCTCTTCTTCTGTGGGCAAAAACAGATCCAGCAGAATCCATAACACAACGACGCCAACCATTACTAATATCCTTGAATACTTCATAAATCTACCGGTCTGGTTTAAAAAATGAGATCGTTGGGATAGTAGTTTCTTCATCAAATGATTTCACCGCATTATCAATCCTGTGTTTCCCCCAATACGAGCCATTGTCCCCCAATTCTGTCAATCTCTAAAACAGGGCGTCCTCAATACCCAGAAATCGCACGTGACACTGAAATCATCCAACTCTGGGAATACACCCAAGTGTCAAGTACTTTGTAAAGACTGGTCCCTTATCAGCTATTGGCAGTCCGTTTAACTTTTTTATTTTCCAGATTCCCATCCCCGCATAGCAAAAACCGCAGCTATCAAGGCTACTCCGACCCGCACCCAATGAAAAAACAGCCAGCTGCTGAGTTTGCCACTAACTTTGGATATTTCTACCGATTGATCCATGAAGGCCAAATTAAGAGGCAGGTGATAAGCAACCGTTTGGACATTGATCACCAGCAATGCGATCAGCGCAATGAGCCAATACCGTTTTGCCTGAGTGCCTTTTTCCGATGAAAAGTACACCCATACGGTAGCAATAAAAGCGGGCAGCAGGGTCGCCGCGGTTGGATACAGTAGCAAGGGAAAATCTATCCCGAACGATTCCATGAATTCGAGTGGCGCCAGACCTTTCCAATGGATTCCATAGCTGAGGCCAATATTGATCATGTTGCCGGCAAAAGCGCTGATACCGATGATAGCAATGTAAGCGAGTATTTTTTTCATAATTGGAATGAATAGGTTTTAGAGATCCAGCCTGATGAAGCTACGCAACTTTTGCCTCTGATCCGGCATACCGGTTGATCAAATAGATATACGCCACATACACGATCAAAAGAAAGGGCATGCTTGTTTGAAAAGGGAAATCGGGGGAAAAGTCGACATTCATTTTGCTCAGTAATTCGGCTATGGATACACTGGCCACCGAATAAAGGAATAAGATATTAAACGTAAAGATGCCAATGATCCAGCCTATATACTCATTTCCATTTCATATTGATTAACAATGTTCGTCAATCCAATGGAATTAATGAAATCTATTTTCTGCTTCAACCTGGTATCAACATTTATTATTTTTACTGAACCTGAAGCCTCCTTTATTCCTTTAAACAATCTGCCCCAGGCCCCATCACTCTTTTTCAAAACCTCAAATTGTGCTAAATATTCATTCTTGGGATTTACAACAAAATAAGATTCAACCATATTGTCTTTCATCAATTGATAGTATTCATAATCTCCATCTTTAAGCACTTCTGAATTAAAATCCCAGGAATACAGGTCCTGGTTTGGCATCTCTTTCCAATCAATTGTACAATAGTCCACTTTATTCAACTCAATATGTTCATCCGAGTTCAATTTAATTTCTCCGCTGAAACAATTATATTCCTTACAAACATCAAAACCAATGCCCTGGTACGATTTAATGGCCTTAATATTTTCAATGATCACCTCTAATGAACATTTCGTAATCCCACCATCTTTTAAATCCGGTATAGCAAAATCGTAGATTGATTTAACGATTCTTTTACCTCTATACTCTGGAACAACACCTGTACCAGTATTGAATGCTATTTTTTCTCCATTCCGGTAATCGATTGCATTTATTATAAATCCAACCAAATTTTCTCCATCAAACATCCCATAGGAATGAGCATAATCAACCTTCGCAATTTCCCATCTTTTTTTATAGTAGCTCTTGTCGGTGGGCACTTTAATAGAGTAATCCTCAAAAGATCTTAAGAAGCAAGTAACAATTAAATCAAAATCTATATCCTCTAGTTTTTTTACTGTCACGATTTACAGATTATTCGTTCTTAATGTGTTGCTAACGGTTTGGCAAAGCCCAAACCTTTTCGGAAGCGGTATAGTCGTCATTTAATAATGCGCACAGCACCCACGCATCGCGCTCGTCCGTTGCTGGCCCCTCCGATCAAAGGGAGGTGCTTGGCAGGTGGACGGGTTTACTCCAGATTAATGTACAAAATACATATCTAACTCCCCTTTTCCCTTTGCAAAGATTTTTCCACGAGAAAGGCAGGTGAATTTGTTCTTAACTAGTTCATAAGTGGATGAAGATATATTAATCCTGCCTGCTTCGCCAGCGGATTCTATCCTGCTGGCTGTATTTATCGTATCTCCAAAGAGATCGTATGCAAACTTCTTTTTGCCAACCACACCCGCTACTATAGTCCCTGAATGTACCCCAACCCTCATCTTCCATTTTATTTCATGGCTCTTATTTCTCTCCTCCAGGTAGGATAGCATCTTTTTTGCGGCTGTGATACAATTAGCAGCGTGATTGGTAATGTCATCTTCCAGGCCACATGCAGCCATATATGCATCACCGATCGTTTCAATCTTTTCAACGCTTGTTTCCTCCATAATTTCATCGAATCGCCCGAAGATGTCATTGAGCTCATTGACCAATTTGATTGCGGAGATAGATGCCACCAGCTCGGTAAATCCTTCAAAGTCCGTGAAGAGAATTGTCACATTCTTGTGCCTCTTGGGAATGGTCTTACCGCTTTCTTTCAGGTCCTTTATGATGTTTGCAGGTAGAATGTTGTGTAGAAGATCATCTGATTTTTTCTGTTCGGCTTTCAATGAATCTTCGGATCTATCGATCAGCACAGACAAGCTCCAAATCAATGCGAGAAAAATCAATGCCGTCATCCCCACATTGACAATCTGTGATAAATAGGGATCCATGCCATCATTGTGAGCATAGAATGCTGATTGAAAGACAACAATAAGGATCAAAGTTAAGCAAGCCAATAAACTGAAGCCATGGGCAAGATATCTTGCCTTCCTCGGAAAAGTCATATAAGGCAAGATGATTATCAAAAAACAAACGGTAGTAATCCCTGACGGGTATCCGGACAAGTAAAGAAATACAAGAACTGAAACGTATGCGGAGATAGCAAGCAAGACCGAAGCAGCTGTCCGCCTTCCTTTCTGGTTTAGAACCAATACCATTAGAAACATCAACCCCAGTAGTACATTCCATACTGCACTTGGTATTTCCGAAATGGATATGGCGATTGACATCCATAACGCGTTGAACAGGACCCCCAGGATTGCGGCTATGTTAGTTACCCTTAGATACCTTTTCTCCGTTACCGAGAAATCCTCGCTCGAGCCAATATCAAAGACTCTTTGAAAGGGAGACACCTTGTTGTCATCAACCGTCATTTAGTTATTCTTGTTCTCCGTGAATTACGGATTAATGTACAATTGTAGCTAACGTTAAGTGTAAAATTGGTTTTAATGCATTTTCACGCTTTGTTGTTGTAGCCAGTTTCTATTTAATATTCCTGTAATTCCATCACTCAGATCATTATAAACTATGTCAAGAGCAGATTCATCGTTACACAAGATGACAAATCCACAATTTTTTTCCGGAAACATAACCAGATTGGACACTGAATAGTTATCGTAATGTCCCGAATGAAAAATGGAAGTTCCATAGATCTCCGAATGGTATTGCCACCACCCAAGACCAAGAGTAGTTTTAGATCCATCAAAAGTGACTGTGGTCGTCCAAAGAGAATCCAATGATTCTCTAGTCAATAGCAACTTTCCGCTCGAGCTTGAATCATTATATATTTCCAGGTTATATATAATCCAATTGGACAAATCCGTACTGGTTGAAATCAAATTTCCGCTTGGACTCGTATTGCCAATGCAGCAATCATTAATTTTTCCTTTGTTATTATAGTAAACGGGCATTGAATCTACAGAGAAGTTGAAATAGTCAAAACTGCTATCATGCATTTGGCATTTTTTTAGTATTTCGTTTTCAATGTATTCTGAAAAAGGCTGCCCGGTAATCTCCGCAATAAAGTAGCCAAGAATCACATACCCCGTATTGCTGTACCCAAAGCGTTCACCCGGAATAAATAATAAGGATTTTTTCTTAAGACTAAGGACAAAATTTTCAATGTCTTTTCCTTTGTTCTTTTTTTTATCCCATGAATAGTTACTTCCTTCTGAAAGACCAGATGTATGGTTTAATAATTGTCTGATGGTTATTACTTTGTAATCATCTCCCCTCATCCTGAACTGAGGAAGATACTTAACGATTGAATCCGAAATATTCAGCAATCCTTTTTCTTGAAGTTGAAGAATTGCAGTGGCAACAAATGTCTTTGATATTGAAGCTGATAACATTGGGGTTGTGGAATCAATTTCTCTCTGATTACTATCCTTCTTAAGGTATCCGTATCCTTTTGAAAATACTGTTTGATTATCAAAAACAATCCCAATTGCCAGGCCTTTAATATCGTTTGATTTGGCAATACGATTAACCAAGGAATCAACTTCATCCCCAATGTTTTGCTGTGCATTTCCCTTCCCAATAGCACATAATAATACTAGATATAAGATTCTGTTCTTCATCTTCAATTGGCTGTAACGGACGAGAGCGATGCGTAGTCCGAGGTGAAGAAAAGTGTTGCGCGAAGCATCATAAACTATATGCCTTCTTATAGGGCTTTTTTAATCATTTTCAATAGACTGTATTGTCAATCAGTTCGAATTTTTTGTTATGGTCAAAACTGAACGTTCGATAAATTTCGTATTCTAATTTTAAGAAACTCAGGTCTATTTCACTAAATATTTCCTTTATTTTTTTCTTGCACCTACGTATCTCTCTTTTGTCTTCAAGAAAGTCTCGAAGGCCAAGCGAGTTTCTTAATTTTGGTTTGTCATACTCAACCACCTCTACTTTTTTGAGTTTTCCATTCGTCCCAAAAACAAGTTGATAATTTTCAAAGCATTCAATATTATCAAGTTCAATTTTCTGATTGTTTAATCTTAATTCTAAATAATTATCTACTGTATCTTTAATGCTCTTCAGATAATCTCGTCTTGGCTTACCTTTTGCCCAATTCTCTGATTCTTTGTTCGTCATCTTGTACATCATTCTGTAGCCATCACGAGAGTATGATTTTCCTTTGGGCAATTCATTCTCAAATTGCTTATAAAGAGAGTCTAGATTGAATGTTGTTTTGATTAAATTGTAATTACTTACAATAATTGATTTGTATGTAACTGTGTCGCTCTGACTCCAAGGGCAAAAATATTCCTGAGTTTTAAATTGTCCGTCTATTTTGTATTGGAAATGGATAGAACCACAATGCAGAAAATTTGTGTTCCAATTCAGTATTAAACTGTCCGTTGGAATATCTAGTTGTCTTGAAGCAATCAAAGAATCGAAAACATACTTAACCTTAGCCCTATCCAAACTTATTTTTTGAAAAACTTCTTGACTTGCAAAGCTTTCTTCATATTCTTGACCTTTAACTTTTCGAAAGCTGTATCCAGTAATTATGTTTGTAAGTACACCTTCATAATTTTTTCCATCTATTGAAAATATGTCAACCAATTGACCTGTCAATGAAATGCGTAAATGGATTTGTTTTTCTGAAGTCTGTATAGGATTCAATTCGTAATAAAAACTGTCAATTTGAGATTTAGTCGCAGTTCTCCAAGAATAATTGTTGTCTATTTTCTTGTATTGAAGCCGTTGTCCGTAAACAGCTACTGAAAAAGTTAATGCCAATATGAATGCTAAGGTTTGTTTCACTACTGGATAGTCGTCTTTTTAAATGCCCTTTAACGAGCGCGATGCGGTGTAGCCTGTACTTGCGAGTGGGCATTTGTCTAACCACGCCGTAAAGCATGTCTTGTATGTAGTTAACATATCTAATAAACTACAAGAATGAAGTTAATATCATAATCAATGAGTGTTCCCTCTTCATTGAAGTAAAAAGAAACCTTCCAATGGCTTCCCTTGTTGGTCTGGTGAGTGTAAGAATAAATATAATCGCATGATTTCGAATCTGCTAAATCTTTGATTTCGGAGAACATGCCTTCTTCACCAGCCTCAGAATAAATTCCTCCACACAGATTTAATGAAAAGCCCGAAATTTTTGCTTGATTTCTTTTTAACCCTAAACTGTCCTTAACAGATAGCAACAATTCCTTGACTGCCTGTTTTGCATTGCCTTTGATATGTTTGGAAGGAAACATCTCATCTGAATATGTTTGACCCTGCGAGAGGTTCGGAAACATAATCAATAATAATATTACAACTGCTCGATTCATTTGTCTATTACACAAAACGGTATGGCATAACCGTCAGTTACGGGTTTTAAGTTAATGTTTTTCGGTTAAGCACTGTCGTTAGGAATCCCGAGTGGATTCGAACGTACTCGATTCCGCCGTAATTGCGATTATATCATGTTGGCAACTGGCTTTTTTGTCATTCTTTTGGGGTTTCTTTTTTTCTTTTCCTTGACGCTTTTGCTTTGTCGTTAAATTCAAGGCAAAGTCCAATCCAATAATCGAAATCCTCTTTTCTCCTGTAACCTTCTTCATTTACAAAAACGTAACCTTTTATAGTTCGTTTTCCGTGTATCATAGGTCGGCAACCTATTTTTTCAAGAGCAGACTCGTAAACTTTTGGGTCAATTCTGCACATAATTTCATTTTCTCTGATTCCAATACACATTTTATCGTCAACCATAAAAGTCAACCCTTGAAACATTCTCTTCTCCTCAACTTTTTTTTGCAAGTTAACAAGAGATTCTCTTACTCTATTTACCAAATTTTCATTATAAGACATAAAATATGATATTTCTATTCGCTTGTAATTTCGTTAGCTTCAAGTATTCCAATTCAGCCCTTTTAATTACTTCAGTATTTTTTGATATCGTTTTTTTCAGCCTGTTGCCAACGAACGAGAGCGATGCGTAGTGTCCCGAAGAGCATTGCGTATAGGTTTTGTTGTAGCGAGTGTTTTCTAATCATATCAGTCGGTTCAGAAGCATTACTTGATTGTTCGTTTCAGTTTTATCGTCTCGTCACCTCCATTTTTAATTTCAACAGTTAAGGTTTCATAGCCTTTCTTGCTAACTATTACAGTCATTGGAGGACAACCAAGAAGTCCACCCGAAATGCTCCTTATTTCAAAATTCCCATTCTCGTCTGTGTCTGCTTGGTCATTCTCCTTGTTTTCTTTTTGGACATGTGCGTCTTGAATTGGTTGGTCAGTCTGTGCGTCAATTACAGTCCCTGCTACATTTTGTAAGCAGTCACATGAGGTCAAAATCGTGAGTGTCGCAAGTGTCAATATTACTGCTAGTGGTCTCATTTTTTGCATTGGTGGCAACACCATAGCGGAAAGTCTTGGCTTTCAGCCGACTTTCGCTCTTAGTTATCGTAAAACGTTTTTTATTCAGCCCAATTGATTTTACGGGTTTTGTTTAAATATATAATTGCATCAAAGGCTTTTCCTATTTCTTTAGTTTCAGTTTGACTATTTCTGACTTGTGCTCCAGCTCCACTCATTGTAGTCAATTCTGAATTTAGATATTCAGTAATTCTTTTGTTTTTTCGAGCTTCCCGGAAGTTCAAGAAAGTATTTGGACTACCTAAACTTTTTAAGCACTTTGTAAATGTGTTTTCTAAAACCTTACCATAACTAAATGTTTCCATTTTCCAATCTTTAGAAAAAGCTAAAAACTCTCCAGTTCCAAAATCCGTGGCTATATTAAAATAGGAATTTCCGTATCTTTTTCTCAACTGATGTCCAGTAACATCTACGATCCCGTTATCGACCCAATCACCAACGTGAGCATTATGTGCCCAATAAAGTGCTTTAGTTTCATTTCCGTGAAAATTTAAAACCCATTCAATATTTTCTGCCATATAGATATCTCGAAAATCGTGTTTTCGTTGTTCTACGTTTTGATTGATCGCTGTTACAAATTGTCCTAAAACAGCTACGTGTTGATAGGCTAATTCGAATTCTTTTTCTGACGACTTCTTTTTGAAAGCTTCATAATTGTCAATAAAATGCTTTTTTAGTTTTGCATAGGAAATATAATAATCTACCTTCTCGCTTTCTTCAATTGTTTGCCATAAATGCTTTTCAAATCCATCTATTTGATAATTAAAATTTACTTTTTTCAGATATTCGTTTATTCTATTGACATCTGAAATTACATATTGCATTTCGCAACCATAAATATTAATCTTGTCCGAATTGTCTTTGTTGTATTCTTTTAACCAATTCATCAATTGATAAAACTCTTTCGTTTTATACCGCCAAGTTGAATTATGCTTATCCAAAATGGTTTTTAGATCATTTCTTTTTCCCTGAATATAGTCGTTTAGGTATTGTCCTTCGCCGAAACCAATTTCAATAATAAGAACTTTGAACCCTTGTTTTTCTGATAAATAATCCATTAATTCTTTTGTCAGCAATGTAAATTCAGCAGTTCCGTGAGTGTCTTCTCCGTAACCTACAATTCTGACATTATCAAGAGAACTGTCAAGAAAGGAAAACGAACTTGCCTTTATTTCATTAAATCCTACAGCATAGTTTTTCAATTCGGAATTGCATTGGGCAAAAGAAGCAAAGCTAAATAGTCCTGAGAGTGTAATTAGAATGAGGTATTTCATAGGTTTGTTCAAAATGTTTTACAGCGAACGAGCGCGATGCGCAGTCCGGGGTGAAGAAAAAGTGTTCCACGATTTTCGAGCCGAAGGATTGCGTTTGCGTGGTGTGGCGCGATGGCCGACGTAGGGAAGGTGCATCGCATGACACCCGCGCATCGCGCTCCTCCGTTGCTGACGCCTCCGACCGAAGGGAGGATGGCGTCAGCAACGTGTTATGCATGTGCCGGCACGTAGCGTAGCGGAGAGCTGGACACATGCATTTTGTTATAGAGCGTATTTTTCAATCTAATATACCAGGTTTCACACCACGTGTCCCCTCTTTAAGTATTGATGGCAGTCTCCAAATTTCTAATTGATTCTCATACTCGACGTGATATCCTTCTTCAACTGGAATAAATTCAAATTTTTTATTTTCAAACTCACCTCCTCTTACCTTCCTGAGAATTTTTTGAAGAAGTTCCCACACTCCTTTTTCATACTCATCGATTGTGGTTTCTGAGAATTCGAAATAGTAATCTGGCTCTGCAAGCCAGAAAATTTGTATTGCAGTTCCTAGGTCACACTTATCACTTTCAACAACCCAATCAAGCACCTCAATACCATCATCCCAGTTATAAATTGAAACTAAGAAGTACTGCTCTTCACTACTTAAACTATCAAACAGCTCTTTATCTGGAAGGTAGCCATCCTCCTTATCGAAGGAAAACTCAAAAAAGTTGTCCAATATTAGTTTAGTTCTATCTGCTCCTAGTTTCATTTTAATGCTCTATAACAAACGAGCGCGATGCGCAGTCCGGGATGAAGAAAAAGTATTCCGCGATTTTCGAGCCGAAGGATTGCGTTTGCACGGTGTTGTGCAATGGCCGACCGCAGGGAAGGTCCATCGCATGACACCCGCGCATCGCGCTCGTTCGTTGCTGGCGCCTCCGACCGAAGGGAGGATGGCGTCAGCAACGAACGAGCGCGATGCGCCGTAGCCCCGCATAGGGGCTATGGCCGCCATGCACTTTGTTAGCGGCCGGCCCATTCGATCAACTTTTCCTCAATCCAGCCTTTGATATCGTCAAATTCGCTCTTCCCTTCAGCTATCTTTATCACGAATTCATATTTTTCTTCTTCCGTCGCTTGGATTTCTTTTCGGTCTTTACGAAGCAGTATTCTCATGGCGGCATATCCTGTTCTCTTATTACCATCCATGAATGGATGATTACTTACTATGCTTTCTATCAAGGCGGCAGCTTTTTCAACCGATGTTTTATACAATGCCTCCCCCTCAAAGGTTTGATAGGGTCTGTTCACCGCTGATTCCAGCGCCCCTTTATCCCTGATGCCTGGTGATCCACCGTATCTTTTTATCAGGATTCCATGAATACCTACCACTACTTCGATAGTGATCATTCGGCAAGTCTTTTCAACAGGTTGTCATCTTCTTTCATGATGTCTTCCAGATGAGTGGCTGCTTCCTCATCGAGTTCGATGAGTTGCTTGATCTGCTTCAGATACTCAAGAATGACTGGAAAGTGTCTCTCCGGCAGTTGATCTAGTAGTGCAAGGATTTCGGTCTTTGCTTCTGCAGTGCTCATACTTTCTCTTTTTATCCAAAGTTATGCTTTTTTCAGGCTGGACGCTAACGAACGAGCGCGATGCGCGGGTTAGCACTTAACTTTGCAAGTACACACCAAACTGAAAATCCGCGAGGATTTTCAG
>CAYFGK010000106.1:0-17113 GCA_964342305.1 uncultured Saprospiraceae bacterium
CACCAGCCGGTGTATTTGGAAATTTCGCTGAAGCGATAAGGTCCACGGTCCACGGCTCACGGCTCACGGTCCACGGTTTAACGGTTTGCATCTTGCGAGGCGTAACTTTGGTGTATTTGCTCCAGAATGCAGACAAGTTTTTGGTCCTTCCATTTCCCACATCCCAACTGAAAAAACAACTTAGCCTTCAGCCTTCAGCCTTCAGCCTTCAGCCTTCAGCCTTCAGCCGTCAGCCGTCAGCCGTCAGCCGTCTCAAACCAGCTCTTCCACCTTATCCACCAGCCATTTGCGGGAGGCGAGGCGTTTGGTTTTCTGGATCTCTTCGGTGAGTTTTTTGAGTGACTTATCGTCGCCCGGCTGGATGCGGGTGAGCTTTTTGGTGAATTTGATGAGGTTTTTGTAGTCGGCTTTTTTCGCCTCGGAGATTGACTTATTGCGGTTCAGGTATACCCGGAAACTCTCGAAGAGGGAATAAAGGGATTCGATCTCGTCGGTTTCATAATAGGTATGGAGGAGGATAGTCTTTGAGTTGAGGTTATAGGTGATATCGTCGTATTCGACGTAGCGCAATAGTTTTATCACCTGATCGTAGTCTTGTCGGTAAAAGTAGAGGGTTGCGAGGTTAAAGGTAACGGCATTTTCCCGGTACGATTCGGGTATCCACTGTGCATTTTCCTTGATGAAATGCTCGGTCCAGTCGTAATGGCCGAGGCGCAGGGCAACTACGATGGCGTTGCGGAAATCCCAGGGATTCAGGTCCTGATTGAATTTTACCTCCATCTCGATCAGCTTTTCGTAAAGCTCGAATAGTTCCTGCAGGAAGTTGGACTGCCCCCGGTTGAGTTTTTGGACACAGTAGTTGGTACCAATGCGGTAGATCTCGATCAGTTCATCGTACGGAAAAAGGTGTCCTACCTTAGAGAGTTCTTCTTTGTATTCGTAGTAAAGTTCGATGTCCTCCTCCTTCTCGTAGAGATTTAAAACCTTGAGGTACAGGCCAATAGACTTGGGTAGGTCATCTTGGTGTTTGCGGGCATAGTCGACGAGTTCATCCATCATGGACAGGCTGTAGTCGTAGTTCACCAACCGTTTCTGCATAAGGACGGTGGTGTGAAAACGCAGCTTTTCGATCAGAAAAAAGTGGTCCAGATTTTCTGCCATCTGGTCGATATTCGACCGTACGGAGCGTTTTGTATCGAACTGGGTCAGGTTGTAGAACTGTTTATCGATGAGGTAGTGGTCGAGGTAAAAACGAGAGGACCGGTGATCCGTTTTTTCCAGTGCTTTTCGGGCTTTCCGGTTGGCAGTACTATCCATCCCTTCCAATTTTTTCAGCGAGATGGATTCCATAATATTCTCGTACTGCTGGACTACCCGCTGGTCGTATACCTGTTGGCCAAGGTAGCCTTCGATAAGCTTCTGCAGATCACTGAAGTATTTACGCAGGCGAACATCATCCACGGGCTTGGGGAGGGCCAGGGCGTCCCATACGGCAGCTTTGCTCCAATCTCCTCTAGCTGGTTTTCGGATATCTTCGAGGATTAGCTCAAACAGGTCCACAATCGTCTCATTTTGATTGAAATAGGGCGATTGCAGGTATTTCCGGCAACGGTTCTGTTCGATGCGGGAAAATTGTTGTAAAATGGAGTAGACTCTGGTTTGGCGCATGTATGGGATCCACTGTTTGAGGTATCTAAATTAACGGGAGGTTGGGCTTTGACTATCATCACTTTACAAATATGTCTGTGTCCAACCTCACGTTAAATTAGTAAAATTCCGGGCTGGTTTTAGGTTTTGCTTTCGCAAAAAATGGACGGCCGCCGAATCTCAAAAAAGTACAGAGATACTGAAACAAAAACAGGGGATTTACAGTAAAACTATATGAACAATCTCACGTTCTTAATTGGTACGCATTCTTACAGGCGTCTAACCCTTCTTTTTCGACTTCACTACACATTTTTTATAAGCCGGACCCCCCTTCGTATACGTGTGTTTTTATTTCAAAAGTCGCTCATAATCCGGGGCTAACGATAAGCTCCATATTTATATATTATAATATGTAATGCAACTGTTACCACAAATGGGCTAAAGGTCAAAAATGCTTGTTTTTTTTGGCGTAAGCCACACCTTTATTACCCGATAAATTGGTATCTTAGCTTCCAAGCAATGTTTTAATCCACGACACATGAATATATCTTTACCCAAAAACACATTGGTGGCTTTGGCTATGCTGCTAAGTGTCCCGATCCTGGCGCAACGGGATACGACGCTTACCATAGCTATGGGAGAAACAGCTGAGCTGGACTTCCGCCACTACAAAAAGATCCGATACGGGCTGGGGATCACCCTGTTCCCGGAGAATGGATTTCTGACACAACCCACTGTTCTATTCGATGATATCTACCGCATTACCTACAAGCCACGCGCCGGCTTCCACGGAACTGACCACTTTTCTTTTTCTTTCATGAATTGCACGGTTCCGCGCTCCTGTCTGGAAACGTATAACGTCACCGTTAAAGTCCTCAAGAATTCCGTTCGCGCCGAAAATGACCTGACGTATACCACCATAAACTCCGGTCCCATTGAAATCGACGCTATCGCCAATGACCAAAGCTCCAACGGGGTGCTCGATCTGGTGAGCATTCCCATGACCAATAACGGTCAGGCTGAAATAGACCACAGCCGCAACGTAATCCTGTTTACCCCTGATACCGACTTCGAAGGTATTGCCAACTTTAACTATACCGTTTGTGATGGGACTGGCGTCTGCGACCGGGCTACTGTCAATGTTGCTGTAAACGATCCTTCCGCTAACCAACGCGACACTATCCAGGTATTTACCAGTAAAAATGAGTCAGTACCGATTTTCGTTTCTCCCCTCTACGAACTGCTGAACGATCCGGCCAACGGTTCATTTTCACGTCAGACACAGGTACCTTATTACTCTCCGGAGGAGGGATTCCTGGGTACCGATTACCTGGAGTTTCAGCACCAGACCAACATTAAAGTCGTGGCGGTAACGGTGTTAGACATCCAACGCAACCAATTCGCCATGGATGATAAGGCGAACGTCAGTCCCGGTGATTTTGTAGAGATCGATGTGCTGGCTAATGATGTATTCGGCTACGAATCCTGTTTTCAGGGGATTGGCCAACCTCGCTACGGAGCTATTACCACCGATCCGGAGGCTCCGGGCTTTATTTCTTACCAGGCTCCCGATGGTTTCGTTGGTATCGATGAATTTACCTACACCATCCGCGACCCGAATTGTGGTGAAGAGCCCGAAACAGCCACTGTATCGGTCTATGTAAGTAATTACGAACCGGCCTACAGCAAATTTTTCATGTCGACACCTAAGAAGACACCACTGGTCATTGGTTACAATGTACCGATCAGCGACTTTTCCTTCGACATTAAAGCCCAGGGGGATCTCGGAAAGGTGATCTTCCTGGAAGGCCAGCGGGATACCGTTATTTACGGGCAGCAGGTATCGGGTTACAACCTTATTTTGTATATCCCCGACGAATCAGTCAACAGGGGTGTCGACCAATTTGAGCTTTCCTTCTGTAATACCTCTACCAACGATGGTACCTGTAAATTGCGTAAAGACATAAAAGTCGAGATCGATATTCTCGACATTGGCGGCGGCATTGAACCTATGTGCTTCGATGACTGTATCTGGGCCGGTGACACCAACTTTGACGGTATCGTTAACATGGAAGACCTGCTGCCCATCGGATTGCACATGGGGCGTGTTGGTGAAGGACGCACGGAACGCAATCTAAACCTCTGGTATGGACAATACGGAGATGATTGGGATCTCGAGTTTGAAACCAACGCCGAAGCGAATATTAAGCACGTCGACACCAATGGCGACAGTGTGATCACGAGCCTCGATACGGTGGCGATCAACAAATGGTACGGCAATACCCACTCCATGACGGCTGCCAAAATCCCGGCTTATGACTTTCAGATCCGCCTCGAGGGAGATATCCTGGCCCGTCCGGGCGACATGGTCGAACTCGACATGATGGTCGGAGCTGAGTATGCACCGGCTATCGACCTGTATGGTTTTACCTTTAGTATACCTTACAGCACCCAGTTTTTTGATCCGGGATCTGCGACCATTGGTTTTGAAAAGAATAGCTGGATAAAATACAATTCCCCGGTTCTGACAATGACCCGTAATATCACGCGTGGGTTGCTGGAAAGTGGATTTACCCGTACCAATGGCACGCCGATCAGCGGCTTTGGAAAGGTAGGTGTACTGCGCCTGGTTATTTCTGATGATATTTCCGGTATCAAGGATGAGGATGGTAAGATCGAGGTAGAACTCGGTGGAATTTCCACAGCCACGGCCACTCTGGGTAACGGGCAAAATGTAGGTGTAGTTGTTGCGCCACACACGGTCACTATTGATCTGGGCACTGCCACCGAATCCCCGGATACGGATACACCTTCACCTCGCATTAGCCTGGAGCAGCGCCTTAAATCGTTCCCGAATCCGGCGAATAACCGCTTGCAATTGCATTTGAATGGAGGTGAGCAAATTCTGAGCTATGAGCTTTTCAGCCTTACCGGACAACGGGTCAGGTTTGCGGAGGGCGTAGATGCCCGCAGAACGAGTATCAATCTGGTAGATTTAAAGGATGGTATGTACGCTCTCAGAGTTATTACACCTTCCGGAACAACCAGCCGGATGATTGAAGTAATGCATTAAATTAAAACTGTACTACTGTACTAATTACTGTGAAAACACGTTTAATGATCTAGACATTCATTGCTTTATATATTCGTGGAATTATAATCATTGCTTAGAGTCGTCATGTTTTTCATGACGGCTTTTTTTTATTTTGTTTTCACAAAAAAAGCCATTTAATTATTGGTAATCAGTGGTTTACTGTGAAAATATTGTAAATACTTCTTCACAAAGGCGCCAGAATGTCCTTGTATGAGGCTGTCAGGGGTTGCATATTTGTAATGTGATCGGAAGGATTGAGGCAGAGAGACAGGCTTAAACAACCGAGGAGCCGATCGCAACTGAATCAGGATATGTTCATGGGATTATAATTTGTTAGTAGTGAGTTGCCACCATATGGTTGGCAACTCATCACTTTTCCCCCGGACGAACTGATTCGTCCCCCGGCGGTTCGAGCACAGCTCACTGCCCATCAGATTTGGATATGTTCATGGGATTATAATTATTGTGCCGGATCGCTGCTCTACAGGAGCAGCGATCTTTTTCATTGGTAAGACCACTCGGTCGCTTCGCTCCCTCGTTTTTGGATCGTTCAGGCCGGGTCGGCCTTCACTATTAGATCGCTCGCAGGCTCGCTGTTGGTAGATAGACCGTCATTGGATGTCGATCCTCTAGCGCGGCGGGTCAAAAAGCAATAATTCTAGGTTCATGAAAAGTCGATCCGGAGGATCGACATCCAATGGCGGTCGATCCTCCGGATCGACCAGGATCATGCCCGGAATAACGAATCTTGATCCCAGGCACTACCGGATCGACTTGTCATCGCCTCACTACAAAGGTCCTGAAGTCTGTCATTTAGTATCGACTATTGATCCCCGGAGGACGAGGCACAAGTCTAACTACTAAAAGGGAGCTTGCTCCCGATCTAATAAGGAGGGACCACCGGGCCCGATTGGTCTAATAACGAGCCCGCAGGGGCGAGTGGTCTTACGTCAGGAAAACCGTTGGAGAATACGCCGGACACTTCCCTCGTACCCTGCCCCGAATAAATTGACGTGCACCAGCAAATAATACAACTGATACAGCGGTTCGCGATCTGCATACCCGGGCTGGGTTGGCCATACATTTTCGTATGCTCGATAGAAGGCCGGTCCGAATCCGCCAAAAAGTGCGCTCATAGCCAGATCCATTTCGCGTGGTGCGAAGGCTACGGCGGGGTCAATTAACCAGGGTTTGCCGGCAGGGTCTATGAGATAATTACCGCCCCAGAGGTCACCATGGATGAGCGAAGGTTGTTCTTCGGGTATGAGGCTGGGAAGAGCGCCTAAGAGGTTGTTCCAGGCTGTTTGGTATTCCGACAGGTAGCCGGAGTTTCGGGCCCGTTCCCATTGGGGTTGCAGCCGCTCCTGAATAAAGAACTCGACCGCCGTAGCTCGCTGTTGGTTGGATTGAGGAAGGGATCCGATAAAATTATCTTCCTGGAAGCCGTACTTGTCATTCGTAGCTTCGCGATGGAGGATTGCCAGTTCACGACCCAAACGCTCCAGATTATCTGTTCGCTTGGGACCGGTTTCGAGGAAGGGCAGGACCAGGCAGGCAGTACCGTCGACCATTCCCTGCCAGATAACTTCGGGTACACCGATCAGGTCCGTTTGGGCTAGTGCTTTTAGCCCGGTGGCTTCGGTGCGGAGCATGTCGGCTCCAAGTGGATTATCCTGATACTTGACAAACCAGGATCCTTCCGGAGTGTCGAGGCGGAGGGCTTCGTTTATGTCACCGCCCGTTACCCGGCTGCTACCGGAAAGATCCAGGTTTAACTCGTTCGCTATTTTACGTGCCAACGAATTGGCCATACTTTTACAGGCGGTTTTTATTCACAATCTCCAGTAGTTCGTCGCGGTAGTTCTTACCGATGGGCAGGTGTTTGGTCTCTTTTTTCTCAATCACTTCCACCATATTCCCGACGATGGCATTGATGCGATCCAGGTTGACGATGTACGAGCGGTGGATACGCTTAAATCGGTCCTGCGGCATTTTGGATTCCAGGCTTTTCATAGTTTGCAGGGTGATCACCCGGTCGGTATCCATACGTATGATCACGTAATCCTTCAGACCTTCGATGTAGAGAATGTCATCGTACTTGACCTTAACCAATTTTTTATCGGCCTTGACAAAGATAAAGTCAGGATCATCTTCACCTCCCGCTGCTTCACCACCTTCCCGGCTTTGCAATTCGTATTGCTCCAGAGCCTTATTAACGGCTTTCATGAAGCGCTCCAGGGAGATCGGCTTCAGGAGGTAGTCGAGGGCGTTGAGCTCAAATCCGTCGAGTGCATAATTGGGATATGCGGTTGTAAAAATAACCATGGGAGGCTTCGACAGCGTTTTCAAAAAGTCGATCCCGGTTAATTGGGGCATCTGTATGTCGAGGAACATCAAATCAATAGACTCACTTTTGAGCATCTCATTGGCTTCCAGGGCATTGCTGCACTTCCCGATCAGCTTCAATTCGGGGATTTTGTCAATATACGTTTCCAGTACATCCTGAGCCAAAGGCTCGTCATCCACAATAATGGTATTCATATAGTTGATTTTAATCGAGTTCAATTGTTAGGTCTACGGCGTATGTATTCGGATTGTTATCGATCCGGAGATCGTAGCGGTCGGGATAAATCAAATTCAATCTCCGGTGTACATTCACCAGGCCGATACCTCCGGATCGCCGGTTGGGGTCGGCTTGCGGTTTTACGGGAGCTTTGGTGTTTTCGATCTTAAAGTAGACTGTTTTGCCGTCGATATACATTTTTATCCGGACAAAACCGTGGTCAATATGGTTATTCAAACCGTGTTTAAACGCATTTTCCAGGAATGGAATGAATAGTAGCGGAGCAATTTCCTGCTGCCCCACCTGTCCTTCCACTTCGAAGGAAATATCCACATTTTTACCTTGTCGCAACCCTTCCAGATCCAGGTAATTGCGAATGTAGTGGATCTCCTTACTTAACAGTACGCGTTTTTCATTGCATTCGTAAAGCATGTAGCGCATCATTTCCGAGAGCTTGATCACGATCTCCGGAGCCTGCTCGGATTTTTTTAGCGTAAGCGCATAAAGGTTATTCAGTGTATTGAACAAAAAATGCGGATTGATCTGTGATTTCAAAAACCGCAATTCGGTCTGCATGGTCTTGGTCTCCAACTCTTGTTTGTCCTTTAATTGCCGGGCCCAATCGGTGACAATTTTAAAGATGGTCGAAGTGCCGGCAATGAAAAAAGTCGTCAGGAAATAGGCGTACTGATTGTCGATAATATCCTGTTGTGCCTGGGGCATCCCTGAAAATTTAACGTAGAACACCAGCATCTTTAGTGGGGTGATGATCACCGCCGCCAACACCAGCAGAATCCCATACGTCAGAAACCGTTTTTTGGTAAGGTAATTGGGAATCAGGTAGAACAGGTTAAAATACACGATCAATCCATAAAAACAGATGTTGATCAATTCGTTGGACAACGTAAAAACGAAGCCCCGCTGGGTACCCTCCAGAATGGTAAGTATCAGCAACACCGCCAACCAGAACAGGATATGGTATACTGCCCGGGTGGTGAGGAAGTCAAATATGCGCGTTCGCAGGTTATCTTTATATGCCTTGTCCATGCAATCGGCGATCTTTTACCGAAAGATACACCAAAACAATTTCTTCCAGGAATCTGAAGGTACTGGCGACTGCTACATTTATCCACCTTTTTGGATTAAGGTCGTTCTTCCTTCTACTAAATGAGACCGCTCGGTCGCGTAGCTCCCTCGCTGATAGATCGCAAGGGCCCGGTGGTCCCTTGCTATTGGACCAGTCGGCCAAGGCCTCCTTTTTAGAAATAAGACTAACCGCGAACTGCTAAATGGTGGCTTCATATATGATCGTGCCAGGCAGGTCCTACTTTTGAGCAGTTCAGGAATAGTAGTCTTCTACCATCAGAAACTCAATGAAGATTTTGGATGATCCGGAGGATCGACTTCCGGTCTTTCTACTAAAAGCGAGCTTGCGAGCGATCTAATAGTGAAGGCCGCCCCGGCCTGAACGGTCTAAAAACGAGCCCGTAAGGGCGAGTGATCTTTTCTTCGTAGTTTTGCCCCCGATTTCTAAAGGGTACCAAAAGACGTCGGAAACTATATGGTATATCTGACCCGCCGCGAGCGATTTAATGCAGCCCACAAATTATGGGTGGACGCATGGAGCGAAGATGAGAATTTGCAAACCTTCGGGAAATGCGCCAATAAAAATTGGCACGGACACAACTACTGGCTGTACGTAACCGTGAAAGGAATGCCTGACCCACAGACGGGCTTCATTGTGGATGTCAAAAAGTTGAGTACGTGGATCAAAGAGACGATTGTGGACAAGGTGGATCACGCCAATCTTAACCTGGACGTGGATTTTATCCCCCGTGGTATGCAACCGACCACCGAAAATCTGGTTATCCTCTTTTGGCAACAGCTGCAGCCGCGACTGGAGGGTTGCGAACTACATGGTATAAAACTGTACGAGACCGAAAACATCTATGCCGAATATTACGGCGAATAAAAACCAAAGGGTATGAAAGCGTATGTTTTTCCGGGACAGGCGTCCCAATTCGAAGGAATGGGTAAGGATATGTACGAATCATCGGATCTGGCCCGTGACTTATTTGAACAAGCCAATGAACTGTTGGGCTTCCGCATCACCGATGTGATGTTCGAAGGATCGGCCGATGACCTGAAAGAGACTAAGGTGACTCAACCGGCTGTTTTCCTGCATTCTATCGTCAAGGCCCGTATGGCTGGCGACCATTTCAAACCGGACGCAGTAGCAGGGCACTCCCTGGGGGAGTTTTCCGCTCTGGTTGCTGCCGGAGCACTTTCCTTCGAGGACGGACTCAAGCTGGTGCAGCAACGCGCCCAAGCCATGCAAAAGGCCTGTGAAGCACAACCAGGAACTATGGCAGCCATTTTGGGACTGGAAGACGACGTCATTGAGCAAATTTGTGCCGACATTGATGAGATAGTTATTCCTGCCAATTACAATTGTCCGGGACAATTGGTGATCTCGGGGTCGGTGGCGGGTGTCGAAGCGGCGGTCACCAAATTACAAGAGGCTGGCGCCAAAAGGGCCATCGTACTCGCCGTCGGTGGGGCTTTCCATTCGCCCCTGATGCAGCCTGCTCAGGACGAGCTAAAGCAGGCGATTGAGCAAACTAACTTCCAGGCACCGGGGTGCCCCATTTACCAGAACGTAGATGCAGTAGCCGAGCGCAATGCGGAGGCAATTCAGCGAAAACTCATCGAGCAACTCACTGCCCCCGTACGCTGGACTCAGACTATGCAGCATATGATCGCCGATGGCGCATCTGAATTTATCGAAGTAGGTGGGAATGGTAAAACCCTTCAGGGTTTTGTGAAAAAGGTTGATCGCCGATTTCCTACCGCTGCCCTCTAAATAATAGGATGGTTTTACGATATTGAGTGCTTACCGGATGAACCTGGTAAGCACTCATTCTGTTGGTCTACCAACAATTATGTGATTAGAGAGATTCATGACGAAAGCGGAACTGAAAAAAGGCAGGGTATTATTAGCTGAACCGTTCATGTTGGACCCCAACTTCAAGCGAACGGCGGTCCTGCTATGCGAGTACAGCCTGGAGGAAGGTGGCGTCGGATTCGTAATGAATAAGCCACTCAATATGCGGGTGGACAGTCTGATTGAGGACTTTCCTGAATTTGAAGCGGAGGTCTTTTTCGGAGGTCCGGTAGCTACCGATACGATTCACTACATCCATAACGTGGGGGACCTGCTCGACGACAGCCAACCGGTGACCCCCGGCGTTTTCTGGGGCGGTGATTTCGAAAAACTCAAATTCCTGATCACGTCCGAACTCATCCAACCGTCGAATATCCGTTTCTTCGTTGGCTATTCTGGCTGGTCAAACGGCCAATTGGAAAACGAGATCGAAATGGGTTCCTGGGTTACCGCCGACATGGATACGAATTACCTCTTCCGTTCCGAGCCCGACGATCTCTGGCAGCAAGTCATGCAGAATAAAGGAGATAGATACTCCGTCATCTCCCAGGTGCCGGATGAAGCAAACTGGAATTAAAATCAGGTTTGAGGTTTGAGGTTTGAGGTGTGAGGCTAGGTAATAGGTACCCTCACACCTCAAACCTCAAACCTGACAAACTAGCTTTGCTCTTCCTTCCCCTCAGGCTCGGGCGTATTGATGACAATCTCTTGCAGTTGCTTGAGGTAAACGTCGCGTTGTTCCTTGAATTTAGCCAATTCGCTTTCGGGGAGTGGTTCTGGTGGCGGAAAGTTGAGCCGCAGGTGGTTTACCTGGCGACCGTTTTTCCAGAAGCGGAAACATACGTGAGGACCGGTGGCCAGTCCCGTTGATCCTACGTATCCGATAGTCTGTCCCTGCTTGACGTGGGTACCCGCCCGGATGCCGTCGGCAAAACCACTCATGTGCAGGTACTGGGTTTGGTAGGTATCGTCGTGCTTGATCTTAACGTAATTACCATTCCCATTGGTATAGGAGGCAATCGTTACCACACCGTCACCAACTGCCTGGATAGGCGTTCCGTGGGGAGCTGCGTAATCAGTGCCCAGGTGCGGACGGCGACGCTTCAGAATGGGGTGGAAGCGGTTCAGGTTGAAGTACGATGATATGCGTGAAGCCTTAACGGGGGCCTTCAGGAAGCCTTTATTCATGGGGCGACCTTCCAGGTCGTAGTATCCTTCGTGTTCCTCGGAACCATCGTAGTAGATAGCATAGAATTCTGTATCGCCGGTTTTATAATGGGCCGCATGGACCAGTCCGGCACCAACGTGCTGCCCTTCGATATAATTTTGGTCATAGACCGCTTTGAATTGATCTCCTTTTTGTACCCGCGTGAAATCGACGGACCACTGCAGGGCATCTTCAATGCGTACGAATAATTCAGGGCCGGCACCAATCTGATCCATGGCCGCCCATAGCGAACTTTCAATGGTACCACCTTTGGCAAATGATTTGGTGGAGATCGGCCGCTTTATTTTTCGCACACCCAGGTCTCCTTTCAGATCAAATACCACGTATTCATAAACGCTGGGTTCGTAGATGAAATGGTCGGCCCCCTGAGCCGTATCTCTGCTCAGTACTGTATACGGACGGTCCACGCGGAAGCGATTGATCTTAAAGACGGTATCTGCATTGGTTGCCAATTGTTGAATGGTTGGATAGTCAATGCCGTGGCGAAGCAGAATATCACCCAGGTACTCACCCTGGCGGAAGGTGTCGCGGTCTACCTGGAACGTATCGAGCACAAAGCCGTACTGAATGGTGGGAATGGTTATGGGAAAAGCATCGAGTTCTTTGGGTTCCGTATCACTGACCGAGGCACCGAGGTTCAGGCGGTTGGTCTGCAGGAAGCGAAGGGCGAGGAAGGTGCTTAGAACAAAAAGGGCTGTAAAACCAATAATCATTTTCTGGCGACGGGTAAAGTGACGCCTGTTAGGTCGATCCGTGTTTTCCACAGTTGTTCGTTTGTGTTTTGAAATAACCTGCCGTCCTTGGGGGGGCAGTCAGGCTAAGCCTCTCAAGTTTTGAAGGGTTCCGACAAATATATCATTCGGGACCATTTGGCCCCAAATATAAATGTTAAATGTGGAAAGATGTGGATAATTCAGGGAACCTTTTCTAAAAGAGGCCGTTAGGCAACCTTTTTATTTCGTGGCTTTTAGCCGGTGGTCGCAGGTTTTTGTGGACTAATACCAGCTGGAAACGGACGAATACGTCTTTTTTGAGGGTGATCCCGCTGTATCTATTTTTGCGAAAGCTAAAAACCCCCCGGCCACACTGACCGGGGGGATAGAGATGGCTTATTACTCTTGAATAATGATTGTTTTTGTGACAGTACCCTTATCGGTAATTATCCGGAGGGCATACGCACCGCCGGCAAACTGGCTTGTCATAAGCCTGGTATTATTACTGGTCGCCACTACCAGGCGTCCCTGACTATCAAATAACTCTAATCGTTCAATATTGAGGTCGTTAGCCCGGACCGCAATCCAATGGGTAGCCGGATTGGGGAAAACCGAAACCAATGCATCCAAAGGATTCGCAGCGATACTGGTAGTTATCCGAAGCGGGAGATTTACCGTAGTGGATTGGATGGTCGAATAACGTTCCTCGGCATCGGTCAGGCGAGCCCCCAGTATTTGTAAAGAAAGTTCATCGGACAGATTTTCGGGGGTCTGGATGATCAACTGCGCTGCCAAACCTTCCCCGGACATACTGATACCGTCCGTTCTTGAAATGCCAATGAAGATCCGTTCCTGCTCAGGATCGTGCCGAACGAAGGTAATGCCGTTGTCGTTTACCAACAGCCAGCTCCCGGTGAGTTCGACCGCAATATCAGCTTCCGTTAATCCGGTACCTGAATAATCCAACACAAATGCTAGTCCGTACGCATTGGTAAGGGCCGGGGTGAGCAGGTTGATGGTGTCGGTACCGCCCGGCGTTAAACTATCAGCCTGGACGGAAATGGCTGCCAATCCGGAGGAATCATAACGGACCGTCCCGGGCGACCAGTTCCGGTCGATCACCGTAAGGTCCGATCCACTTATACGCCCATTCCCATCCATATCGAAATGGCGAAGATTTCTTCCCTGGCCAGCAGTGGCTCCTTCCCAGAAGTAACCGAATTCCCGGCCGACATCTAGTTGTCTGCGTCGATCCGGACCGTCAGTGGCAAAGCCGATACCGATCGGCAGAAAGTCGTAAAGATCAATGACCCCATCGCCGTTGGCATCGCCCGCCGTTACAAGGTCATTAGTATCCGCTACGGTGATCGATCCGTGTACCGGTCGTACCGGAATGGTTTCCATCCCCGTGTTTCTGGCCGGCTCGTTAATGCTAAATAAAAATGGGCTAACTCCCGATCCGGTGGCCGTAAATACTATTTCAGTAACCAATAAGGTATCTGGTAAATCGAGTCCGGAATAACCACCGGCAAAGGTCTCATAGGAGCCTTCCAGACTCGAAAAATCAGTGACGATAAAGGTATCTTCCACGGTATACAGTTTGAGGGTGTCGGCCTGTATCAGGCAAGGGTCCCAATCAATCGTATACAAAGCACGGTCAACATCTTCGTAGTTCGTAACGTAGATCGGGTAGGTGAATTGAGTTCCGGGTTCTACGTTAGTGTGCGGTGCGATAAATTCGAGAACCGGAGTCTCGGGGCTACCGCAGCCGTACTCCTGGGTTTGGCTAAAGCTCCAACTACCGCTTTGTCCGGCTGCATCGGTAACGGAAACCTGGTACATGCCCTGGGACGGGGCAAAAGGCACCTGACTCAGGAAGTAACTGGTGTCACGCTGACCGGTATTCCACTCAAATATATAGGGTGGTACACCGCCCGTTATCACTTCCGCTTGCAATACTCCGTCATCACTGTTTGGCGAACACTCGAAGTAAACGCTTACCCGCAGTTCGTTCAACGGGATGCAATCGGGAGCGGGTGCCGTAAGGTTTACCTGACATCCGGAGGCATCGGTAACCATTACGGAAATCGGTAACGATTGGCCGATGCGCAGGGTGGCCGGACCCGCGGCAGTGTCCGTCTGGCCGGTATTCCACTGGTACGTGAATGGCGCTTCCCCATCGAGGACAGTGGCCGTAAATTCGGCCTCTCCGCCGCAGAGATCTTCGAACAAACAAGTGGAGGTAAGCTCTGCCTGCTGTATGGCCGGTTCATTTTGCCGGAAAGTCTCTACCCTCGAACAGCCGCTGCCTGGATCGGTAATGGTGAGTTGGTAGGTCCCCGCCGCACTGATCGCAATATTGGGACTGGTCTGTCCATTACTCCACGCGTGCGACAATTGATCGGTACCCGGATCTTCTACGCCAATGATTACGGTGGGGTCCAGGCAATTCAACTGCGCATCTATACGCTCGTAGGAAATAGTTGATGCCAGCGTGGTTACGGCAAAGGAATAGGTCTCCCGGCAGGCGGGACTGCCGGTAACGGTCACTGCGTAAGTGCCCGGTTGAGTGACGTCGATCGCCTGCGTAGTATCACCGGTCGTCCAGCTGTATCTGATTGGGGATTCTACCTGCGGATTAGGAACCAAGCCCACGGTTACGGTGTCGGACCCTGTACAATCCAGTTGCCCGTCCAGTCGGATGAATCCATCGGGATTGGTAACGCGATCAACCGTAAATGCTTCCCGGAAGAGGCATCGCCCGGGACTTTCAATAGTCAATTCGTAGGTGCCCGGCTGATCAACGGTGATGGAAGGCAGCGGACTACCACCGGGCGCCCAGTTGTATTCGTAGTAATCGGGAGCATTACTGCTCAGGCCGATCTGTGAGGTAGCATTGGAGCAGCTCAGCGAGCCTTCCTGCCGGACGTAGTTTTTTACGGGATCGACACCAACCACAAAGGCAAATGTATCGGTACAAATACCTTCCGTGACTATTACCTCGTAGCGGCCGGCACTGTCAATATCTACTGTGGGCGTTCCGGCGCCGGAAGACCAGGCGTAGCTGTAATTGGTATTAGGTCGTTCGGCAAAGCCGATGGTAGTATTCTCATTGGGATCGCAGGACAAGGTTCCATCCAGGCGTTGGGCAAAAGAAAAAGCCGGTTCGACGAAAGGAAGCACCTCGAAGGTTTCCACCTCTTCACAACGACCACTGGTAATGGTCAGGCTATAGGTTCCGGGGGCAGCTATTTCCAGGATGGGGCCATCGTTACCGGTTTCGCTCCAGGCAAAAGTATAATCGAGATCATCCGAAACAGCCACTCCAATTCGGGCAACTTCCCGGCTACAGGAAAAGGGTTCTTCAATGCGCTGGTAGAAAAGGTCCCCGGTACCGGCATCTTCCACCACAAAGGTGAATAGCCGCTGGCAGGAACCCAGGGTAAGGGTCAGGTCATACGTCCCCGGAGTTGTTACATTCCGCATCGGGGTGGAGGGACCGTCGGCCCACTGTACCTGCAATCCATCTGGAATTTGATCAGTATCCAGGCCAATGCTTACAACGGTGTCGGTGCAGCCAAAACTGCCGTCGACCCGGGTAAAGGCCAGGTCAATTTCGGGAGCCCCCATGTCAAAAACATAGGTTTCGGTGCAGACAGGACTGGCTGCCACGGTTAGTTCGTAGGTTCCTGCTTCGGATACGGAAAGCAGGGCTGTCGTATCCCCGGTGTTCCAGGAGAAGTCATAGTTGGGATTTCCCTGCGCCAGTACTCCGATCAGGGCATTCCCACCTCCACAAGTCAGTGTATCGTCGACCCGGGTGAGACCTTCAATGCCCTCTTCCGTTGGAACGGTATATAAATAGTCCTGGGTGCATCCCAAAATATCGGTTAGAGTTACCCGGTAATTACCGGCCTCCAGGTTATCGATGCGTTGGGTGGTATCCCCCGTATTCCATTGTATCTGAAAAGTACGAATAGGGTCGGGATTAACTTGAATAGAGCCATTTGCTTCCCCACAGACCGTTGGTGTGATATTGACCGTTTGCACAAAAGGGTCCAGGGGTTCGGGGTCACCGTGAATACTGATGATCGCGTAGACTTTTGCCGAAAGGCCCGTATTATCGGTAACGGTTACCTCGTATATGCCAGGCACCAACCCTTCCGCTTGCTGCCCGGCATTGAAGGATCCCGCCGGCCCCGTCCATTCGTAGGAATATGGTGCTACACCGGTTCCGGGTTCAATGCGAATGGTGCCCGCTGAATTACCGCAATCGGGGTCGGTATCGACTACGACCTGATCCAGGGAAAGCTGTCCGGTTTCATTGATGTACACCCCACCGCTGCGCATCCGCGGCGTTTCGATCAGGGCGTTATCGTACAGGTCGGGATCAATATAAACCTCCGTAGCCAGCACGTCATTACTAAAGGCCACGGCCTGGAATCCGGTAGGTGCATCAGCGGCAACGGTAAAGCATATTTCGAAGATGACGGTACTATCGGGCAGGCTTAGGGTAAAGGGCTCGCTGAAGGGGATCCAGGAAAACAGAATGGCCCCCTCACTACTGCGGCCTACGTTGAAATCGGCTGCGTCGAGGTCGCGCAGATTGAAGTTTTGCAATTCCTGAAAACTGAGCACCTCCGGGTTCCATTGCAATCCCCATTGCATGCCCTGAATGTCGCGAAAATCGCTCACGCGGACCGGCAGACAAATGGTCGATCCGGCTTCACTTCTCACACCGTCGATGGTCAGGCTTACCTCGGGTTGTTCCTGGGCTTTCGCCAAAAAAGCAAGGCAAAGCAAGATGGGAAGGAAAAGAAATCTATTCATCGGATTATGATTTGGGATTTTGCAACAAAATAATAACAGATTATGGATTCACCTATTTATCGGGATGGTTTAAAGAGTCTTGCCTACGCGAGGC
>CAYFGK010000106.1:17213-25171 GCA_964342305.1 uncultured Saprospiraceae bacterium
ATTATGGATTCACCTATTTATCGGGATGGTTTAAAGAGTCTTGCCTACGCGAGGCGTTCAAGGTCAAAGGTTAATGGTTCAAGGTCCATGGTTCAAGGTCTGCCCACTGCCAACTGCCAACTGCCGACTGCGAACTGCCAACTGCCCACTGCCAACTGCCAACTGCCGACTGCGCACTGCGAACTGCCATTAAACGGGGTCTTCCGGTTTTTACTGTTGGCATACCCCCCAGGCGTTTGTACTTTACAGACTAAAATAGGTTGCACATGGATGTGGAAAAGGTGAAAGCGGACTTAAAAAAATTAGCTGTCAGGGATCAACTAGGCGAAATGCTGGAGCTAATGCAGGAGAATGTTTCTCCCTGGAATGGTTTGTACGCTGAAACAGATTTCCTGCAGTGGCAGGCCCAGCTTCATCATCTGGAACGCGAGAAAAAACTGGGGATCATCCCTCCCCAGGAGTATACTCTGCAGCGCAATAAATTGCGGCACTTTCTGATCGAGGTTGCCATGCAGGCTGGTAAATCTCCGGTGCCATCGGCGAGCAGCGAAGGCGATGAGTTAGTGGATAAGGCGGAGGTCCTGATTCAGGACCGGGAATACAGAGAAGCCGAAACGCTGTTGCTGCGCGCCCGGCAAATTGGCTTGCACCAACGTCCGCAACACGTACTGCACGCTCTGCTCGGACACGTATACCAAGAACAAAACCGCTGGAACGAGGCCATAGCCGAACAACAGCAGGCCCTGGAAGAAGCCCCCGGGTCAGGCAACTACTGGACCAACCTCGGCATTTCCTACCGGAATACCGGCCAATACGACAAGGCCAAAGCTTGCTACGAAAAGGCACTGGCCATCAATCCGGATTACAGTAATGTGCACACCAGTCTGGGGGCTTTACACCTTACCCATACCATGGATTTTCCGGCGGCCATTAAACATTTGCAACGCGCAATCGAGCTCGATGCCGGTTCGGCTATCGCCCACGCTAATATGGCCCTCGCCCAGGCTTCGGTCGGACAGTTCGATGCTGCCGAAAACTACCTGCAAAAGGCAGTTATGAAAGGATATACCAATGCCAAGAATTGTCGCACCATGATCGACAATTTGCGGGCAACGCGATAGCGTCACCCGCGCCTGATGGCCAGGATCGCATTCGCACAGGGACGCTCGCCCTCCGCATCAAACTGCCGGTTATCGGAAGGGTGGTTAATGACACCCTGGTTCCGGATGTACAGGGTGGTCGATCCGCCCCCGTCCAAATTGATGGCGTTGGTACAGCCCAGATCCCGAACTAAACGGGTGAGCTCGTACAAACTCATGCCGGCCGCCCGGTCGTGCCGGCCGTCGACAGTAATGAAATAGACATTTTGCTGGTCGTCGGTACACAGGCAAGATCTCGGATGACGATCCTTATTGAAAGCGCGATCAATCAGGGGCTCGATCTTATCCCGGTAGAGTAGGAGGGGGCCCGTTACCAGTACATCTTCGTAGCGCTTTTTTCGTTGGATGCGGTTCCCTTTGCGGATTTTCAAGCGTCCCTGTTTATCGATGACGACGGCTCCCTCCAGAATCTCATTTTTCTGTTCGACCAGGCTGGCTCCCGTTTCGTTAATGGTTAGGCCGTCAGCTCGTAAATAAGTGACCGAACCGCCCGCTTTCATATCGAAGAAGCCGCCGTTAATGGCGGCCGTGCTTTCCTGTTCTCTTGCCAGGTCACTGGTCCGCACCAGGGTGTCATTTTTCCAGGCGATATTGAATCGGTATTCGTCCTGACCAAATTTCAGGTATTGCGCATACTGTGGAGCACCGTACAGGGAATCTTTGGCCGGGTAACCCCAGGTAAGGTTTGGGGTCAGCGGGCGTTGCTCAAATATGTTTTTGAGTTCTTGCTGACCGATGGCAAATTGCCACACACAACAGGTCATCAGGAGGACATAATAACGAAAGGACATTGAACAGACTGGATTTGCTGAAAGATAGGATTTAACCCGCAAATTGGGACAAGCCTCCTATTTTTTTATTTTCTATGCTCTAAATTTCTATTAATGAAGCGTTTTTTATTTCGTTTTTGCCTGTTCTGCCTGGTTTACTTACCGGTGTTTTCCTCCCTGTCCGCCCAGGAGGTATTGGCGACAGAGGATACCCTGACTATTGGCTATTATCAATCGCCACCCTTTGTGATAAATCCTACGGGAACACAAACCGAGGGAGTTAGTTTCTGGTTGTGGGATCGGATCGACCGGGAGTTGGGGGTTCCCTTCAGATTAGTTCGCATGCCCCTGGATACAATGTTGCAATCACTGGCCACCGGCCGTATCGATATGAGCCTCAATCCACTCACCATCACCAGTGACCGGATGGAGCAATTCGATTTTTCCCAGCCCTTTTATATTTCTAATGCATCCTTGCTGACCAACCGCCAGTCGAGCTGGGCCCGTGCCCGGCAGTTTCTGGCCTCCTTTTTTTCGATGAGTTTCTTTCAGGCCATCGGAGCCTTATTTGTGGTGATTTTTATTTTTGGTTTTTTGGCATGGATCTTTGAACGACGGGCCAATCCGGAAGAATTTCCGGAGGGCTTCAAGGGGGTCTGGAGCGGTGTGTGGTGGTCGGCCGTTACCATGACGACCGTTGGTTACGGGGATAAATCACCCCGATCCACCGGCGGGCGCATCGTGGCGCTGGTCTGGATGTTTACGGCGATCATCATCATTTCGGGTTTTACGGCAAGTATTGCTTCTTCCCTGACGGTGAATCAGCTTGGTGCTGACCGGTCACAAATTACGGCCTTCAAGGATCTACCCTTAGCGACGGTCTCTGCTTCGGCTACGGAAGAGTGGTTACGCAAGCATTTTTTCACCGAGATCCGTACCTATCCCAATCTGGATGCCTGCCAGGAAGCACTGGCGAGCGGTGAGGTGAAAGCTGTCGCCTACGACGAGCCCCTGCTGCAGTACCGGGCGCAGCGCGATACGCAAGGACTGGTGGAAGTGCTTACGCTTACATTCAACCGGCAGTTGTACGCCTTTGGTCTCAGCGATAGTTTATCCTATGATATCCGCGAGGAAATATCCGTGGATTTACTGCGGATCACCGAAACCGTCGACTGGCAGGTGCTGCTCAATGAATATGGATTGCGTGAAGAATAATCCATCCAGGTAAAAACACTATATTGACAGGTAATAACCGTAAAGCCCGGACATGTCAAAACCAACTTGCCAGCGCCTTTGCTGTTTGCTGATCATCCTCTTTGGATGGAGCGGATGGGCCCAGTCTCAAACTAGGGGACTATATCAGGATGCCCAACGGTTGTCTGCGGTTTTGCGTTCCCTGGATTCCCTGCGGACTACTGTTTTCCTCGAAGGAGTCGACACCAATTACGTGTGGGAAGGAAAAAATTTGTCTTTCGGGTCGTCGCCATTGATATTGTCCCGTCCGGGGCGGTACACCTTCCGGCCTGCCGGTGCGGAACCTGCCACCCTGCGGGTGACGTATGGTAATGACAGTATTTCACTGCGTTCACCTGGTGATATTCAGCTGCTGTACAGTGCGGACCGAACGGATATGTACAGTGATGATCCCGCCGCTGAACCTCCGACCGTGCAAACGCTGGAGCATTTCCCGGATGCCCTGTATATTCTGGCCGACTATCTGGAGCCGGGGGGAGATCCACAAGCTCTCAAGCGATTATTAAATAACCCTTTCCTGCGCGACGAGTTGGGGCCCTGGCTGCAACGGGAGGATCGCCTGCGGCAGCGATTGCGCACCTATACGTTGGACACCCGCACGACTGACCCCGAGGTCAGGATGTCTGCTCTTTCTGGCTCCGAAACGAATGCGTCGCTCTACAAATCAAGCGTTCCGACGGCACCGGAGCGATTACAGTCGGCCAGCGAAACACTGTATGCCAATCAACCCAATTTGTCGGGAGGGTTGAACCAGACGGCCGTCATTGAGGGCCTGGCGGCCTTTATTGAGCGTCGGGCACAGGAAGAACTCAACCTGCTGTTCCTGGAGCGCATGCGCCAGCAATTGGAAACCTCCCGCTTTGGTATTTTATTTCCGAAGACATTGGATCTGTTTACACAGTTCGAGATCGACCAGTACCGTTCGATGCTCGATAATGCATATCCCTATTTTCGTCAGGATCTGCAGGAGATAGGACTGAATTTCCCTCGACTCCTGCGGGAAGATTCTACCCTGCAGCACTTGCGCTACAATCCGCGGGTCCTCAATGCGGCTCATTTTCTGGAGTTTACCAATTTGGCGTTGCTCGGCAACGAGGCCGACTCCATTATTCGTCGGGCCAGCCAGGTATACCGCGACGAATCGGAGGCCATGAAAAACGTATGGCGGACCACGTTTGTCGGGCAAGTACGGGATCCTTCTTTTCAACGTACCGTACTGGAACCGCTGCAATCAGTGGTAGACAAACTAAATCAACAGGAGAGCCAGCTAAGGCAGATATACGGGATGATGGAAAGATACGCTGATCCGGATAGTCTGGCCGGCAACAACAGCATTCCCGGCCGGAGAGTCCTTGGTCAGCGCATGAAATCGGTGGAGGCAGCCCTGCAAAACGAGGCATACTTTTTATTGCGTGATCGTCCGCCATCTCTCGACCGGTATGCGTATCTGGCCCGACTGTTTGCCAATCCGGATCGGGGCGCCTTGTTCGAAGGTGCGACCCTGGCCGATTACGAGACCTATATTTCCCGGCTGAATAGCGATTCGCTGTTTGCGGCCGAATTAGTTCGTATGGCGGAGCAGGTATTGGAGCCGCGGACACAACATTATCAGTTGGAAGGTCTGGCTTCCGCCAAAAAATGGTACCAGGAACTCTCCGGCTTACACCGGCGTGCTCTCGAACTGGAACAACGGGGGCTCCTGGCTCGTGGCCTGCGGGTCCTGCAGATCGATCACTACCTGCGATCAGGCCTGGCTGCCGAGCGGACCTACTGGCAATCGTCCGCACTGAATCCGCCCATGCAGGACACCCTGGCCCTGCGTTTTTTCGGGGAGGTACTGCAAAACGAACAACAAACGGACCGCATCGATAATCTGGTGACCGACTTCCTGAAGAGTACCGCGCCTTTTTCTTTCAAACCCGATTTATCGGCCCAACTCGCGGATATTGAATCATTCCAGGATAGTCTGCTGCTCCTGCTGGAGCCTCATTTAAATCAGCTGAATGAATTGGCCGGGAACAATCGCCCGGCCCGAATGTATCAATTGTACACTGCCGACCTGGCCGTCTGGGATGACCTAATTGAAACCCAAACCGAAAAGGTTTCGGCTATTCAAAATAATGAAGAGCTGGATCCTATTGATGAGCTGGCATCACAGGCTGAACAACTATACCAAACACTTCGGGCCGGGCAGGCAGCTGATGCTACCCGGACGAATTCCGCTGCTGCTGGCAATCCTTTTTTGGCGAAAGCCTATGCCATCCAAAACATACCACCGGTAACCCTGCCCGCTGAATTGTTGCAGGTAGCCGATCTTCTGGACACTCTGGTGTCGGCAACCCGTACTAACCAGACCAACCTCCTTCGCCTGCAGGAACGGTTGGACCAGCAACTCGATCAGGATGCCGATCAACCATTCCTGCGAGCTGCCGAAAACGCGGAAAAGCTGGGGGCTATTTCAGATCTTACCATGACTCTGGTGGAGTCGTTTCGCTATAACGATACCATTTACCAGGAAGAAATGATCACCGAAACGCGTGGGCAACAGGTCCTGACAACCCGCCCTACGGCTGACGGGATGGTGACGGCCTCCGAGCAGCGCGACACTGTGCTGGTGCGGCGGGTGCCCGTTCAGCGAATCCGAAATTGGATGCCGCCGGAGTTATTGGATACCATCCTTTCCGATCAGCACGATCGGCGAGCTTTTCTGGGCTTATTATACCAGCGAATATCGGCGATAGAAGGTTTGCCGATTGCTCCGGAATCGCTAGGTTTACTGGCAGTGCAAACGGTGGAATTGCTGGAAGCCACCCGCAACGCCCGTGAACTGGCACAGTTGCGTCGCGATTCCACCGGTAAGTCCAGCCTGATGGATTACCTGCCGGTAGCACGTGGGGTGCTGCGGTTATTCTCCACCACCCTGAATGCACCTCTTAAACAGGGCACTCTGGCTCAAGCCATGGGATTACAAGCGGTGGGAGGTATCCTCGAAAATAGTTTGGGTACCTACGAGTACCTGGCTCAGGATCAGTTCGGTTACGCACTGACCTCTACCATGGGGTTGTACCAATCCTTTGCCCAGAACGATGAGGAGGAAAAAAGGGACCGGGTATCAGCCTTTAAATTACAGCAAAATATACTTAGGTACGGTCACTTTGTAGCAGATATTGTGGATGCCCGGTCATCCGACCAGGTACAATCGATACTTCAGTCCTACGCCAGCCCGGTAGGGACCTCCCGCCTGAAGCGGACCAATGATTTCAATGTGTCACTGAATGCCTATCTGGGGCCATCGGTGGCCTATGAGGTAGCACTGGGTGACGAAGTCGATCAGTCGGGCTTCGTTACCTCCCTGTCGACTCCCATTGGGTTGGCCTTCAGCTGGCGTAACGCCAAAGAACGGGACGATGATCTGACCTTCCGGTCGTGGACCGCGCTGATCTCGGTACTGGACATTGCGCCCGTACTGAGTTACAACTTTGGTCAGGGAGCACTGGCCGATACTCCGGACCTGTCGGTGGGTGATTTCGTTGCTCCGGGGTTATTCCTTTTTTATAATGTCCCCCGTTCTCCCTTTAGCGGAGGATTTGGGTATCAGCAGACCGCTGCCGTCAGGACGATCTCGATGGATGGTGTCGAAACCAGAAATTATCGTGCCGGTCGTTTTACGCTGTTCCTGGGGATCGATGTGCCTGTCTTTTCTCTCTTCACCAAGCCCTAACGAATTATGGATGCAGCCTCCATTCTCGAACTAAGTCCGTACGTATTCCTGGAGCTTACCACCGATGTGACGGATCAGCAAGTCCAGTCCCTGTGTAGCAAGCATCACGGTGGTGTATGTCTACTGCCCACCAACGCTACGACTACCGATCAGCTAAAGTCATATCTTGATATGGGTGCCAGCCTGGTGCTTGAACACTCGGATATTCGCACCCACACCCTCTCTTCAGCCGATCGCGATGCCCTGATCGATCACGGTCGGGAAAAAGTCTTTCTGAAGGGATATAGCGACGGCCATTGTTGGCGGTTTTTGCAACAGGGGGCTTCCCTGCTGATCGATGGGGTTGATAAGAATTTGACCCCGGCGGCTATCCAGCAATTATGTGGCATGCCCCATAAGGGGCACATCCGGGTGCTGGCAAATGGCTTTTCCAAAGGTAATCGCCGGGATATTTTACGCCGTGGCATATCTATCATTTACTCCAAAACGGATGAGCAACAGGTGTTTCCTCCCGACGAATTATTGGCCGACATAGCGGTGGGTGGGGAACAGGTAGTTCTGCACTTATCCGATTGGCCGCTGGCCCAGAGCCTGGAGGCCCTGCGAGCTGGTGCCAGGGTATTGGTGACGGGTTGTACCCGCTGGGAGCGCGATACGGTAGAAGAAAACCTGTTGCATCCGGCCAATACGCAGGAGCGCGCTCGCATCCAACTGCTCCTGCGCTATGGTCCGGCTGGTAAGTTAGCCGCTTTTCGACAAATGGGCATTATTTTCCAGCTCGAGGAAGTGGATGCGGAGGTGCTGTTTAATTAACGTGGGCTTGGGTTCGAGCTAATTATATGACTGAGTGGTACAATCCATGTTGTATTTGGGGTCAGGTTGGAGAAATGATGAATGTTGAATGATGAATGCTCAATGCTCAATGCTCAATGCTCAATGCTCAATGCTCAATGTGGTTTTGTTTTTTTGGCTTTCGCCAAAGGGTTCGCTAGTTCCAATTCTCAGTGCGCTACAGGTAGTTTATTTCCGCTTTCAAAAATGCCTTTTTCACGC
>CAYFGK010000107.1:0-25122 GCA_964342305.1 uncultured Saprospiraceae bacterium
AATCCCCAAATCCCCAAATCCCCAAATCCCCAAATCCCCAAATCCCCAAATCCCCTTTTAGGGTTCTTCATACAACGGAAAGTCCCATTTCAAGCTGTCGTCATTCAACCGAAGTCCCGTCCTTCGAAAACCGATCGACTTTCAATAGCCGGTTCCGCTCATCGTACACATACACGTACACCGCCGCCCCGTTATCCGACCGGTTGATCTTTTGGCCATTCGTATCCACAAAGGTGATGGTCGAGAGCAGACCCTGGTCGTTGTAGGTGCGGTCCATGCGGTGGTAGCCTCCTTTGCGCAGCACTGGTTCCCGATTGGCACCGTAGAAGGCGATGGATCGCAGGAAGCGTCCGCTGCGATCCCAGGTGTAGTCGGCCAGGGCGTAGCCTAATCGTTCGTTGACGGTGCGTTCACCATCTGGGTTTTCGAACCAGGTGGCATCGTAGTTTCCGTATTGGTCGTAGGTACGGCGGCCGATCCAGAAGCCGTAGTTGCCCCGGATGTGCTCCCCGTGCCGGTCGAGGTAGTGCAGGGATGTTTCGTACCCGTATTCGTCGGGGATGTTTACGCCCTCGGCTACGCCGGGCCCGTTCCCTTCTTTGAGGTTGAAGTCGGCGTCCAGCACCCGCCATCCGTGCCAGCGTCCGTCGGCATCGAATTGCAGGTGGTCCTGGGCGACGCCCGTTTCATTGTTGAGGAGCCGGCCTTCGGCATCGATGTTTTGCATGAGCGCCAGCAGGCCGTTGGGCTCGTAGCGCAGACGAATGCGCTGGAAGGGAAAGCCGGTGCGGATGGTGCGGGGCGTACCGTCGAGGCCGAAGCGATCCTCTACGATAGCTCCATCTACTTCTACCGTCCATTCGTAGCGGGCAATGCCCCATCGATTCTCGATCAGGTCGCCATCCTTGTTTTCGATGTGCAGTTCGACGCGCCGTCCGCGATCGTCGAGGGAATAGACTTCCCGAAAGGTGCTATCTGCCAAGGCAATCCGATGCTCGAAGCGATCGTAGTAGGTGTAGATCTCTTTTTCCGGTTCGTAGTCAATCTGGAGGATGGACGACCGCATAAAATAATTGGCGGTATGGTTGGGATCGTCGCGGTGGTTGCGGTGCCAGAAGGACACACTGGTCAGGCGTTGTTGCTCATCGTAGGTGAAGCGATAGTGCTTGCGCAAAAGGGCGTCCTCCGGGGCGAGGGGCACAATGCCCTGAAATGCCGGATAGGGTGATTCGCGCAGCGCTACGGATGCGAAATAGCGGGTCTGGCACTCGGTTGTTTCTTGTGCCTCCAGGGTAAAGCAGGACATAAAAAGCAGAAGAGTAATAAGTCGGGTGTTCATGCGGGTGATTGGTTTGATACGGCAGCCAAGGTGGAGGCTTTCGCCCAAAAAAACGAGGAAATCCGCGGGGTGCAGGTGTCTTTTTATAAAATGGCACATGCTTGTTTGGCGTGAAGTTGGGCCAACATGATGTATAAAATGCCCAACTTCCCGGTATAGGGTATTTGGATTCAAGCAAATCGTACTACCCAATACATGGTACAAGGGGAGGTTTTGACGCTCCCTCATTTAAGAAACAGATCGACCTTCTCCGCTCGCAAGGAGCCTGGAAGGCAGGAACCTCACCTTTGTTTGTAGGCAGCAGGCGATGTGCCGGTCACTTTTTTGAAGGCCCGATAAAAGGCGGTCTTGGACCGAAAGCCCGCCCGCTGTCCGATCGCTTCGATCGTGTAGGGATCATTGGCGGGATCACGTAGCAAGCGCCGGGCTTCTTCCACGCGGTATTGGTTCAGGAATTCCGCAAAGCCCATCCCGGTGGAGCGATTGATGGCCTGCGAAAGGTAGCTGCTGTTGGTGCCCAGTTCCTGCGCCAGGGTCACCTGCCGCAGATCGGGATCCCGGTAGCTTTGCTCGTCCTGCAGTTTTTGCCGTAAGGCAGTCATTACCTCAGCCATTACATCCCCGGCCAGAGTGGTGGTCGGTAGTGGTTTTTCTTCCTGCTTTCGCAAAAAGAAGAAGGACATGAGGGCGATCAAAACCGCCATCCAGATGATACGAACCGCGAATTCGATGAAGGAATTCCCGGTCCAGGCGTAGATGCCCAGACTGAGCAGGTATTCCAGGCCAACGTACCCGATCATGCACCACCCGATCAGGCGCAGCAGGCGAAGAGACGGCCGGGAAGGCAAGTGGTACAGCCGGTATTGTCCGATGCCCAGGTAAACCAGAGGCAGGATCAGTCGCACCAGCAGCAGGCGCGGGTTACGCCAGAGGTGGGTCGGTCCCGGACGCGTATCCGCATAATACTGATCGATCAGTACCCTTTTTTCCGCAAGGGAAAACCCAAAAAACGAGGGTGCCCAAAAAGCCGCATCGATCAGGATCGGAATCACCAGTAACCACCACCAGCGGGAGCGATCCTTTCCGGTAACCACCAGCAAGAGCAAAAAGACCATCGTCCACAGCGTCAGGATGACCTGGCCCTCCAGCTTCATCCACCACGGAAACCGGTAGATCAGACGGGCATGCATGAGCACATTGACCCAGAGCTGCAAAGCCGCCACCACAAGCAGGCCCAGCAACGCCAAAGACAGCGGCTGCCACCGATCGGGCCGACTCAGCAAATACAAGCCAAAGAACAGGCTCAAACCCATACCGGCGAAGGAAAGGGCGACGGGGAGGTCGAGGATGATGCTGTTTTCATTCATTTATAGAGAGGGCTTGGGCATTCAATGTTTAATGAATAATTTTTAATTTTTAATTGGATTAGGCTAGTATCTATCGATTCAGAAGTTGGATTCGTACACCGCTTCGACGTTAATATAGTACATACCGGTTGCAGGGAAACTTGAGAGGATACCAGTATAGGCCCCTAATTAAAAATTCAACATTAATCATCACGACTGTACGAAACTTCAAATTTTAAAACCATCCCCCCGGCCCCCTTCCCTTTGAAGAAGGGAAAGGGGAGTTCCTCCGAAGTTTATTAGCTTTTTTTCCTATTACCGCCATCGAAAAACGAAAATTATCCTCCCTCCCTTTTTCAAAGGGAGGGAGTTAGAGGGTGGGTTTTGCCAAAAAAGCATCATCGATCAAGTTTCGTACAATCCTGATTAAACATTCATCATTCATCATTTGGCTTAAAAGACCATCTTCTTTTGGGAATACGTATTTTGACCTGCAAAGACATATTAACCATGCTCATCCAAACTACCACCCCCAACATTGCCCGTACGCTCGACTTCTACGATCGGCTCAGCTTCACCCGCATTGGCGATAACCTGCTGACCGACGGCCAGGCGGTGATCCGCATCAATACCAATCACAAAGCCCGCACCGGATTGGTTTTCTTCCGGGATTCCTGGGCAGACTTTCTGGAAGGACTTTCGTATCCGCATACCAAACTGAAAGACTCCGATACCACAGTGGTCTCGGGGCCCGACGGGGTGCGCATTTTCCTGGAAACAGGGGAGGAGCCGGTCATCACCCACCAGGATGTCATCATGCCCTCCCTGGCCGGAGCGTACGCCGGCATCAGTCTGGAATCGGTGGATATGCAGCGGGCCAACGCCTTTTACGAATCACTGGGCTTCACCCACGACCAAGGGAGTCCGGACAAAGGGTGGGTAAGCCTGCTCAACGAAGACCGTCAGGGCATCAGCATCATGGGCATGGATAGTTGTCCGCACCAGTTCTTTCAGCCGGGGCTGACTTATTTCAACAGCGGAAAGAATCCCGCCCATATCACCCGCATACGCGAGGCGGGCGTGCCTATCCACGAAGAGATCACCGTCTTCAACAATAAAGGCGAGGTGGATAACATTATTCTGCTGGACCCGGGCGGGCTGGGGTTTTTTATCTTCAATGATTAATTTTTAATTGAATTAAAAATTAAGCGTTAAATATTAAAAATTCCAAAACGTACCTTTACCGTCGATGCAGAAACAAACCACCATGCGAACCATAGTGCTGTCTCTTTTTTTCTTCCTCGCTGTATTAGGAGTAAATGCCGAGAAAACGACCATTGAACTGACCGTCTTGGCGGAGGAGCCGCTGGCGGCTACCTTTACGCCTACGCTGGATGGGTTTTATTTTGCGGGAGCAGCGCAGAAAGTGACCGTGAATCCCGGGCGAAAACTGAGCTTTTCCTTCGACAGCGAGCGGCCCGGTTTGAGCTACATCTCTTTTGAGAACTGGGCGTTTCCGGGCACGGGTGGTGATATCGTGGTCTATACCGAGCCGGGGGATGCCGTGCAGATATCCTTTTCTAAATCTGATCCGGTGGGGACGCTTCGGATCACGGGAAGTCAGCGGATCGTGAATCAGCATCTGGCGAAAACCAAGCGTCCGGTCGTGACGCAGACGTATATGGAGAACTTCTGGTTGGATGAACCAATGGCTGCCATCCTGGGGCGTCAATTGGAGATATCCATGAAGAAGGAGTGGGTCAACCTCTTTTCGGGGCCGTTGAAGGACCATCCGGCCTTTCCGTATCTGGAGGCCGAATCCTTCTGGTGGCATATGCGCATCCTGCACGATCTGGCGACTAATCATATGGCCAAACACGATAGCCGCCTGCCGGAGTGGGAATCGGTTTTCCTGACGGTGGCCGGACGGGAGCCCGAGGTGCCTTATTCACGGGCCACCATGTGGTTTTCGGAAGCCATGTATTCTTTGATCCGGGGTTACCGGCGCGATTGGTACAAAATGGCGAACGGCTTGCCCATGGATACGACGGTGGCGACGGAGCCCGTGGTGTCGACCCTCGATTACGAGCACTGGCAACAGGCGGCGCTGGAAAAATACCTGGACGAGGCCATCGAGGTGAAGCCCTTTGCGGAGGTTCGTCCCTTGTTTTTGCGTCTGGTGGCCCGTCATCCGCGTTCGCCTGCCTTGCCGTACCTGCGTCAGCGCATGGAACCATTGATCGCCTTTGAACGCTATTACGATCCTGCGGATTCTTCGTCCATTTACCAGCCACAACCCGTGGATTGGCAGGAGTTGGCTGATTCCCTGGCGGGAAAAGTAGCCTATCTCTACGCCTGGCGAAGCAACGAAACGCAGTGCTTATCCTGCCGGGAACAGATGCAGGCGGTCTGGACCCTGCAGCGGCAATTCCCGGATGATTTGGTGGTGTTGATGCTCTCTCTGGATGAACCCGAAGATGGCGCCCGCTGGCACCGGGAATTCTACTTCCGGGAATGGGCCCGGGCCGATCACCTGTTGGTACGCGGTGCTCTGCGCCAGGATGTATTGAACAGACTGGGATCGGCTAAGGAGCTTCCCCGCGCCCTCATTCTGGGCCGGGACGGCCAACTGATCACTAATGCCGGTCCGCTGCCTACCGATCCGACGGCCTGGACCAGCTATATGAAGGCTTTATTGCAAAATCCGGAGTCTCCCGGCAACTAGGTTCCCGACCAGGTGTTGGGATGGTATGCAAGGGACGGTTCACAATTTCCGGGTATTCATTCGGCTGCGCCGGATCCTATCGATCTTTGGCGTGCTGCTGTATCCGGTGGTGTTGTGGGGGCTGCGTCCGTCCTATACGGGGTCCAGTCCGATTATTCTGACTATTCTCGGTTCCTTGCCACATCTATTGGCTGGTTTTCTGTTACCTCTTTCCGCCCTCAAACCGGAGTTGATCCTGCAGCATCCGAAGGCCTACCATCAGGTGTTTGTCTTTATCTGCGCGGGCGTCATCGGCTGGCTGACGCTGGAGGAATTTGTGCCCATCTTCAGTCCGACCGGGGTGTTTGACCCTTTTGATGTGGCTTTTGGCGTGATCGGGTGCGGGATCGCGTTTTGGATGTACGTGCGGATATTCCGGCCGTTGGCAACGGTAACGAAGTCGAATTTTTAATGGTGAATTTTTGGTTTTGAATTATTCGGTTGTATCGGGCATTCAGGATTCAGTTCTCAGTCGGCAGTCGGCAGTCTCCAGTTCTCAGCTGGCAGTCTCCAGTCTCCAGTTCTCAGCTGGCAGTCTCCAGTCTCCAGTTCTCAGCTGGCAGTCTCCAGTCTTCAGTTTTCAGTTGGCAGTCTCCAGTCTTCAGTTTTCAGTTGGCAGTGCTCAGTGTTCAGTGCTCAATTTGGATTTTTTATTGGCTTTCGCCAAAAGGAGGTTGGTTAGTAAGCAGTCGACAGTAGGCGGTTGGCCTTTTAAGCCCATCCGCTTCTGCGGTGGGAATTTCAGTTCTCAGTTGGCAGTAGGCAGTTGGCAGTGCTCAGTGCTCAATGCTGAATGGAATTGGAATATATTGGCTTTCGCCAAAAAGATGATTTTTTAGCTCTCAGTTTGCCGTAGTCAGTTTTTTGTTTTTCATTCCCTCCATGCTCGATGCACTATGCCCGACGCACTTAAGAGCAGCAATACAGCTGTCAAGTAAAGCCGCAGCGGGCCAGCTCAGGCGAATCCCTTTGGTCCCTTCGTTCCCTCCAGTCTCTTCCTCTCCCTCCGGTCATGGTCTCACGAAAAATGGTATAAAAGGCAAAATCCGCACGATCCGGAGGATCGCGCACCAGGTCGCTATGCCCGACGCTCGACGCACACAAGAGCAGAAATCCAGAAGCCAGGTATAACCGCAGTAGCCCAGCTCAGGCGAGTCTCTTCGGTCGCTTCATTCCCTCCAGTCCCTTCCTCTCACTCCGGTCATGGTCTCACGAAAAATGGTATAAAAGGCAAAATCCGCACGATCCGGAGGATCGCGCACCAGGTCGCTATGCCCGACGCTCGACGCCCGACGCTCGACGCGGCCAAGAGCAAGGATCCAATAAACACAGGTAAATCGCAGCAGATCAGCTCAGGCGAGTCTCTTTGGTCGCTCCCGGTCTCCATGCTCGATGCACTATGCTCGACGCACACAAGAGCAGAAATCCAGCAGCCAGGTATAACCGCAGCAGATCAGCTCAGGCGAATCCCTTTGGTCTCTTCGTTCCCTCCAGTCCCTTCCTCTCCCTCCGGTCATGGTCACTCCCGCGAGATGGTATAAAAGGCAAAATCCGCACGATCCGGAGGATCGCGCACCAGATCTCCCTGCCCGACGCTCGACGCACTCAAGAGCAGCAATACAGCTGTCAAGTAAACCGCAGCAGATCAGCTCAGGCGAGTCTCTTCGGTCGCTTCGTTCCCTCCAGTCCCTTCCTCACACTCCGGTCATGGTCTCACGAAAAATGGTATAAAAGGCAAAATCCGCACGATCCGGAGGATCGCGCACCAGGTCGCTATGCTCGACGCTCGACGCGACCAAAAGCAAAGATTCACTAGCCACAAGTAAACCGCAGCAGATCAGCTCAGGCGAGTCTCTTTGGTCGCTCCCGGTCTCCATGCTCAATGCACTATGCTCGACGCACTCAAGAGCAGCAATACAGCAGTAAAATAAAGCCGCAGCAGCCCTGCTATGGCGAGTCTCTTCTGTCCCTTAGTTCTCTTTGGTCGCTCCCGGTCTCCACGCTCCACGTATTAAAAACAAAATCCACACGATCTGTCGGATCGCGCACCTGATTTCTGCGAGAAAAAAGTATATTAATCAGTTACGGTGTGCAGAGGTGTAAGGGCGTATTGCACCGACACCTGTGCACCATGAGGACAAAAAACTGAATAACTATGACCAAACATTTGACATTTTACCCAAACCTGAAAAACCAATCGTTTTGGAGGGCAACACTAGGTACGCTTCTCCTGGTGCTCTTCTCTTGTGGAATTACCACAGCACAATCCATCCCCTGGCAGGAAGATTTCAGCGACGTGGCCGAAGGCGAATTGCCCGACGGCTGGACCGGTGATACGACCAATAACTGGGGTGCGTTCAACGCTAATAATGCCGGCGGCGAAGCCCCGGAGATGGTCTTTTGGTGGCAACCCGTGGGCTCGGGAAGCTACGAACTGACGGGACCATCGCTTAATACATCGGATTTTTCCGAGCTATCGTTTAGCTTCAAGCACCGTATCAGAAATTTTGGTGATCCGGGTATTTACACCCTGAAGGTGGAAGCCATTGCCGACGGTGAGCGCTACCTGATCACGGAATGGGTGGATCCCGATGTGGTGCCGGCCGAGGAATTGCGCTTCACCCTCACGGCTGCGGAGCATGGCGTGGGCGCGGAAGACTTCCGCATCGCCTGGAGCTTCGACGGGACTACCGATAATATCTCGCAGTGGGACCTGGACGATGTGGCCCTTACCCTGCCAAGCACCACGCCTGAGCTGGCGGTAAGTCCCGGCAGTCATACTTTTCCGGATCAGCAGATCCTGCAGAGTTCGGCCCCGCAGTCTTTCGAGATCCGGAATGCCGGATCGGCCCCGCTGCTGCTCAGTCCCGACCAGATCTATCTGGAGGCGCAGGGTGCCCAGTCTGCTCCTTTTTCCATAATGACCTACAATATCTGGTTTGATTCGCAGAACTGGCCGGCCCGCTTTAATTATATGCTGGAGGAGATCCGGGCGGAAGATCCCGATGTGATCTGTTTGCAGGAGGTTATCCAGCGACCCAACCTACCCAATCAGGCCGCTTCGATGGCCGACTCTCTGGGATACTATTACGTGTTTACCTCACGTGATGGGGAAGGGGCGTCGACGCGTTTCGGTAACGCCATTCTCTCGCGCTATCCCATTGAGGCAACTAATTCAATAGACCTGTCGCCGCTGAACGATTTTCGTACGGCCGTGCACGCACAGATCGAGGTCGAAGGGAATGTAGTGGATATTTACAATACGCACCTGCACAACACGGCGGTGAATAAGGACATCCGCATCGAACAGATCGAGGGCCTGAAGAGCTTTATCGACCAGACAAAATCGGGGGAACTGATCTTCCTGTGCGGTGACTTTAATGCTAATCCCGACTGGGAAGAGATGGAGCTGGTGTACGAAGATTTTATCGACGTCTATCCGCTCTTCCACGAAAACCACCTGTCTTCGGAGCACAGCACCCTGAACGTTGGGCAGGGGCATCAGGGGCGTCGTATCGATTATGTTTTCTTCGGTAAGGAGGGCTTGGAGCAACTGCAGCCTTTGCGGGCCGAGGTGTTTCTGAACGAGCCTTCGGGCACCGGCATTTACGGATCGGATCACTTTGCCGTCGGAGCGTCGTTTGATCTGCTGTCCGATGCCAACGAGTTTGTGCTGGAAAACCTGGAAACGGAGTTGGTTCTTCAGCCCGAGGAAAGCACGACGGTACAAGTACGCTTCGTACCCACTACGGTGGGCCTGAAAGAGATCAACCTGGTGGTGGATACCCTGCACATTCCCGTGAGCGGTACAGCTTTCGATGCACGGGTGCTGTCGTTCCCCTGGTTCGAAGGCTTCGACGGACTGGCGGAAGGTACGCTGCCGCAGGGCTGGACGCGCACGCATCCCAACTGGGGCGCGTTCAATGGTAGCTCGGCTGGCGGCACCGCGCCGGAAATGAACTTTTGGTTTGAACCCATTACGACGGGTGAGCTGCGGCTGACCACACCCGGCATCCTTACGGAAGGTTTGGACAGCGTAGCCTTCTCGTTCAAGCACCGCGTGCTGGATTTCAACGATCCCGGCCCCTTCAGTCTGAAAGTGCTCGCCATCGCCGACGGGGAGGAGTATCTTATTCAGGAATGGGTGGACCCGGGAGATGTGGACGCCAATGAATTCGAGACTATTTTATACAGTGGTCAGCACGGTATCGGAACGGAATCCCTGCAACTGGCCTGGGTGTTCGAGGGTAATACCGGCGACATCTCCCAGTGGGATATCGACGACGTAGCCTTGCGGGCGTTGCCGGCCCTGAGTGTGAACCCCGATACAGCTGATTTCGGTACGGTCGCGTTGGAAGAGACTTCCGAGCCCGTGGTGTTCACGATCCGTAATGGCGGCGGCGATACACTGCGGGTAAGCCCGGAGGACATCGCCCTGGCCGGTCCGGCGGATACGGCCTTTATCCTGGACAACCTAACGGAAGCGGTAGCGTTGGCCGCGGACGAAGAGGTCACGATTGCTGTCTCTTTCGCGCCGACCGCGGAGGGACTGCAAGAAGCGATTGTACAGGTGCAGGATCGGAGCATCAACGTCAGTGGTACCGGTGCTGATCCGACTATTCGAGAGCTGCCCTGGGTGGAGTCATTCGACGGACTGGAAGGCGGCGGACTGCCCTTCGGCTGGAACGCCGATGCGGAGAATTGGGGTGCCTTCAATGCCAATAATGCCGGGGGTGAAGCTCCGGAGATGGTCTTTTGGTGGCAACCGGAAAGCCAGGGAACCTTCCCGCTGCGATCACCGAAAGTGCAGACGGGTGAGTCTGACAGCCTGCTGTTCTCCTTCAAGTACCGCGTTCGCAACTTCGGTGATCCGGGCAACTACACCCTGAAGGTGGTGACCATCACCGGGGGTGAGGAGCGGCTGATCGCCGAATGGGTCGATCCTGGCTTTATCGGTGCCTCCGAGTTTTCGGCCATCCTCACTCAGGAGGAACACGGGCTTGGCGCGGAAGACCTGCGTTTCGCCTGGATCTTTGAGGGGCCCACCGACAATATTACCCAATGGGATATCGACGATATCCGGTTGGGTCTCGCACCGGAAGATCCGGAGCTGGCGGTGAGCGCAGCGGCCATCGAATTTAGCAATCAGGAGACCGGAGCGACTTCGGCGCCGACCGAGCTGACGTTCAGCAATTCGGGTGGCGGAGAGTTGACTGTCCTGCCGGACGACATCTTTATCGACGGGGCGGATGCCGGTGATTTTGTCCTGGAAAATATCACCGGGGCGGTCACGCTGGCGGCCCTGGAAGAAGCCAGTATTTCCGTGGCCTTCGCTCCGGAAACGACCGGTGCCAAGCAGGCCACCCTGCACATACAGGACGTGGAGATCCCGCTGTCGGGTCTGGCGGTGGAGCCTTCCCCGTACTTTGTCTATTCCGATTTCAGCATTGTGGATGGCGGCCGCGAATACACCAATGTGGGTGGCTTCCGCGAAGTGGCTGGTTTCTCGGCTGGCAATATGACGGCGATCGATCAGTCGGGTATGGGCGAGTACGGTAATGTGGCGGTCGAGCTGGATTTTGATACCGAATTGAGCGAAGCCCGCACCGTTTATTACATGTGGGCGTTCCCGGAGGTCGACCTGAGTGCCTTTAACCGTATCGTCATCGTGGCCCGTGCGGAAAACGTAGCTACCGACGTGAAGATCAACTTGCAGGATACCGAGGGTGTCAATGCGCAGGACGGCGGCAGCGAGACTTTTGTCAATATCGATACGGGCTGGACGCTCATCGACATCCCGGTCGAGGAATTCGATCTGGCCACTTGGGCCACCAATCCGCCGAATATGGCCGAGATCCAGAAGATCGATATGGAGTTTGTGCAGGGGGTAACTCAGCCAAGTGCGAATACCGTCTGGATCGACCTGGTCGGTCTGTACTTCGATCCGGCCACCTCCAGTGAAGAGGTCATCGACGAGGCGGCCTTTAACCTGTTCCCCAACCCGGCGCAGACGCACTGCTGGGTACAGGCGGAGGCCCCGGGCCGCGTACAGGTCTGGAGCGCCACCGGCCAACTGATGAAAGAAGTGGCAGTACGCGCGGCCGGCAGCCAGCAGCTTTCGATCGCGGAACTGTCTTCGGGCATGTACTGGATCCGCTTCCTGCAGGAGGATGGCGGTACAGAAGTACGGATGCTGCTGAAGCAGTGATGTTTTGAATGATGAATGTTGAATGATGAATGATGGATTTTGGATGTTTATTTCATTCGGGATCCATCATTTTGGTTTTTGAGGTTGAGGTTGAGGCTCAGGCTGAGAAATGAGTCGCTTGACGCTGCACGCTCTACGCTCTACGCTCCATGCAATATAGAGCAAAGATGCAGCGATCAAGTAAAACCACAGCAGTCCAGTTCGGGCGAATCCCTTCTGTCGCTTTGTTCTCTTCGTTCACTAAAGTCTCTCCCGGTCTCTACGCACTATGCACTACGCTCTATGCACTACTTCCAAGGTTCGTAGCAAGCTTGTTTCACCTTTGGATTTTTTGGATATTTCAGGGGAATCAAAAGAAAAGACACAACTGGCTATACGCAATGAATGAGCGTATAGCAAGATGTTCGTTATGTGTGATGAAATAACCAAAAACACCGAAAATGTAAAAAAAACTAATTAATGAAGCACTTATTTATTATTGCTATTTCTTTGCTGAGCATTTCCTGTAATACCAAAAATGAAGATCAGAAAAAGTTAGATTTTGTGGAGTTTGACTTTCATTTTGATACAGAGTCAAATGAGATGCCGTACAATTTTTCTTCATATTGGGATACCTTTCCTACAATTGTCGATAGAGCAGCATGGGAATTTGCAAAAATCGGAAACATAGAAAGGATGCATGAGATTTGGGATACGAAAGAATCAATTGAAGTTGGACTTACGCAGGAACAACGAGATAGTTTTGGCCTCTACAAAGCAATGGATGCAATAGATTACATATTGAATGAAGCTGAAGAACACCAAGTAGTCATCATAAATGAAGCTCATCAAATGCCCCAACATCGAATTTTTACCACTCGACTACTTGAAGGACTCAAAAGAAGAGGCTTTAAGCACTTAGGAATGGAAGGATATTTTAATACGCCTCAAGCAGATTCTATTATGCGAGCCAATGGTTATCCTATTCTTGATTCTGGATATTTTACACAAGAACCTCAATTTGGTAATTTAATAAGAACTGCCTTTGATATGGGGTTCAATATATTTGGGTACGAAAGCAGTGGACATGCTAATGGGAAGGAAAGAGAAATTAATCAAGCCCGGAATATTGAATTCTATCTAAATCGATACCCCAACGAAAAGATATTAATTCATTGTGGTTTTGATCATGTGTACGAAGGAGATATGCCTAACAATTCCATGGGTTGGGGAAAGGCGATGGCAGGGAGATTGACGGAATTTACAGGAATCGACCCATTAACCATAAGTCAGACAATTTATTCTGAAAAAGGTAATAGGGATTACGAAAACTCGTATTATCAGATTACAGATCTAGAAAGACCTAGTGTTTTTGTCAATGAATCTGGTGAGCTATTTGGTCAGCAACGAAAGAAAACCTCTCTTGATTTACCTCCTATGGGCACATTCAGATATGACATAGCAGTTTTCCATCCAAGAAGTAAAAAATACGATCGTCCGCAATGGATGGTGTATGGTGATCGTGAAGAAACGGAACTATCATTTGCTGAAGAAAATATCCAGTGCCCATGTTTGGTACTTGCCTACAAAAAAGGTGAGAAAGTCGGCAAAGCCGTTCCTTATGATATACAAGAGACGGATGATAAGAAGGTTACATTAGTTCTGGATAAATCCGACTTTGAAATTGTCATATTGAATCAGAAGAATATAGCCCTAAAAGCTGAATTTAACTAGGCATCATAGCAAAACTTTATTTTCAAATAGATAACCGAAAGATTTTTATTCGATGGGAGATATGGTAGAATAGATGAATTAATCCAAATGAAGAATAGAGTAACCACACATAACAATGTACATGACGATCATGTCGGCTGAAAAGCTGCCACGTCGCATGTACCAACCGTCAGACTCCCGCGAAGCGGGACAAGTTGTGCAAAAACTCACCAAAACAACATATCCATTATTTACTTCACGGTTTTGAATTTCGTATTTTGAAGTAGATCAACACCTAATACCCCATGGCCCACCAAAACGGTACTGATCGGCACCAATTGTTCTTTTTTTCGCTGGACGATCAGATAGGATCAGATCATCCGGTGAGAGCTATCGATGCCTGTGTCGAAAGCCTGGACCTTAACGGTTTAGGCTTCCAAAAAGCGCAAGCCAAATCGACAGGAAGCCCGCCTTTCCATCCAGGGGATTTGCTTAAGATGTATATTTATGGAAGGTACAACACGAGGAGAAGTATGTCTATTATGGGGGAAAAAAGGCTTTTCTAGCTTTTTCATGGCTGTGGCGAACCATGGGGCAGGTGGTAAGCAAAGGGTGTCATCAGGCACCATGGGTAATCTCTCAAACGGGTTACTCATAAAAAATATTTACGAATGCAGGTGGAGGTGTTTTTGCACACTCTGCCGTTATTGGTCGTTAGAATGATGAAATATGCAAGTAGAATATTTTTAATCATATTTATCCAAGCTGCCACCTTGAATATTGTACTTGCTTGCTTCTGTGAAGAGGATGAAATAGAAACGGTAAACTTTGATAAGTACGATGAATTATTCTTGGGTAAAGTGATTAAAATTGAAAGAATCGAGGCTACGTCAAAGCATGGAGATGAAACATATACTTTTGTCGGTACAATAACGTCCTTTGAAGTACTCAAAAAATGGAGAGGAAACTATCAACGGGTTATTAAAGTTTATCAGGAAGACAATAGTTGCGCTGTCCCATTTCATATTTCTAGTCAGAGATGGATTGTATCGGGTTACAAAAAGAAGTTTGTACAAAAAGATTTGCGGAGAAAATTTCCTGGTTTACACCTGCAAACAAGTGTCTGTTCAATAGTAATTGGAGAGCGAGGCTATGAAGAATTCAATAGTAAAATTGACAAGTTAGATTATTATTTCCCTGATGCAATTGATTTAAAGCAACGAAATAAACTTTGGATTTGGATAGTATCGGGAATTTTGTCAATTAGGCTTTTGTTATTTCTGATATACAACAAGAAAAAACGACCGAAAACATAAGCTATGTGCACGTGGCGACCGAATGGGAGCCATGGGCATATAGCCAGACCGTTGCTGACGCCATCCTCCCTTCGGTCGGAGGCGTCTTCAACGGACGAGCGCGATGCACGGGTGTCATGCGATGAACCTTCCCTTCGGTCGGCCATCGCACAACACCACGCAAACGCAATCCTTCGGCTCGAAAATCGCGGAACACTTTTTCTTCACCTCGGACTGCGCATCGCGCTCGTTCGTTGACATTAATTTATGGAAACCGGAAACCCAGATAAAACCACGGTGACTGTAATTCAAACCATTGATGCAGTTATTCTACAGGAAATTAAAGGTTTGATCTATCCTGAAGACAAAGAAACAGGAGATGTCTTTAAGCAAAGTTCACCGTATATTAAGTTCATGCCAATTGTCGGTTGTATCGAATTTTTAGGTGCCTGTTATGACGAACATCCATTTGACTCGACTAGAAGTGATGTCAAGGATATCGTAGAAAAGCGTTTCAACAAAGCTCTTAAAAAATTATTCCCAAAGCCATATTATCCACTGGCAAATGCAAATCACAAATTTTACTTGTATGGGAAATTAAGATGTCCTCTTATACATCAGCTCAAACCTGGACGAGGAATTTTTTTTACAACCAGAATGGAATCGAAAGAGGAAAGAACTGAACATTTGAAGGAATTCGAAGAAGGGAAACTAATACTTGTATTGGAAGATTTCTATGATGACTTAGAAAAAGCCAGTAAAGACCTAATAAGAAAGTTTGAAACAAAAAAAATCACTAATAAAAAGGGTGATTCAGGATTTCTTGACATTATAAAAATAAAAAACTAATGCCAATAACAAATAAACACAAGTCGGCTTTAATCCCGCTTCACTATTGGCTTAACGGTTGACAGAGAGATACTTCGTTTCTTTACAAAATCACGCACGAAGCCGCCCTGCGTTTATTAAGATCGTTGCTGACGCCATCCTCCCTTCGGTCGGAGGCGTCTTCAACGGACGAGCGCGATGCACGGGTGTCATGTGATGGTCCTTCCCTGCGGCTGGCCATTGCACAACACCACGCAAACGCAATCCTTCGGCTCGAAAAAATGGAGAAGCTGTTTGAATTTGGTTTTTGAAATTTGTTAGTGTGTATTTTGTGGTTAGGTGAGGCACCAAAACCGGCCCGTACGGGGAGGATTTTGGTAACGAAACCTAGCCGCAAAAGACTCCTAACAAAATCGAAGGATTAAATTTAAACAGCTTCTGGCGCTTCGCGGAACACTTTTTCTTCACCTCGGACTGCGCATCGCGCTCGTTCTTTGGAATACATTAAATAGAACAAATGGGATTTCTAGATAAATTAATTGGCTTAAAGAAAAATGAATCAGTAAATAATCAGACTGAGGTTGAACATGCCGTGATAGTTCAGTTTGACTATGAAATTGAGGGAATGGAAGAATTATACAAACTAAGTGATAGACTCGAAAGCATTATTGAAGAGAATCAATTAGGGGAATATGACGGACATGAAATGGCGACTGATTATAGCGATGGATTTCTGTACATGTATGGATCGAATGCCGAAACATTATTTAATGGAATCAAGGACACTTTAGAACAAACCGACTTCATGAAAGGAGCTAAAGCCAAATTAAGGTTTGGACCACCAGAAGACGGTGTAAAAGAAATAACTGTAGTAATTGGAAAATAAAAAGTTTGCCAACAAAACCTAAACTGCATTAAAACGCAGTTTAGCCAGAACGTTGCTGACGCCATCCTCCCTTCGGTCTTCAACGGACGAGCGCGAGGCATGGGTATCATGCGATGAATCATCTCTGCGGTTGGCCACCGCACATTACCGCGGAAACGCAATTCTTCGGAATGGAAAAGTGTTGAGGTTTCGCGGAATGATTTTCTTTACCTCGGACTGCGCATCGCGCTCGTTCGTTATAGATCATCACCTTAACGATGAAAAGGAGAATATTAAAAATTATAGGGGTTTCAATACTGATATATGTCTTTATTTGCTTTGCAACACCGTTTAATTTGTTTTTGAGAAACAGATCAATCGAAAACCAGATAAACTATTTATCAAGGATATTGGATAGAGGGTATGACGACGACTTACAATTAAGTTATCCAGAAGGCAAATTATTCAGCAATGCATTACTTGCACTATCTACGATTGAATATTGCGATCGAAATAATGAATTCCATGAGCGATTCTCCCTAATTGTTGATAAGTGCATCCATAGGATACAATCGGAAAAAGCGCTGAGAATATTCAATCCGGAGATTGACCCTAAATACGGTATGTTTTATAATGGATGGGTCAACTACGTTAATAAGGCTTATCAAGGAAGTCCGCTATTTGAATACTCTTCTATCCAGGAAAGTGTTATAGGAGTGTCTAAAGTAATAGAAGATAGGTTACTGAGAACTCAGATTGACAGTTTGAGGGTGTTAGATACATATTTAGGGTCAAATTGGCCAGCGGACAATTTAATAGGCATTATGTCATTGAATGAGGATTCGATTAAATGGCGCTGGATTGATACTATCCTAAATTCTACAAATCATCCATCTAAATTAGTTCACCATTCGGGAAGTAATAAATCAGAGATAAGGGGTTCGTCAAGTGCAATGATCACTTTTTGTTTGAGTGAACTAACTGTTGATGGTATTAAAGAATACGATAATACGTTCAAGGAGATCTTTGTTGATGAATATCTGGGAATTCAACTAGTAAAAGAGTATGAAGACGGTTCAAATATCAGCGATATTGACTCAGGTCCTGTCCTATTTGGCTACGGGGCATCTGCAACTATCATGAATATCAAAACTCAGGCAAGTCTGAATAGTTCAAGGGCAAGACTTACTTGGGCTGCTATGAATGTTATCTCGCTTCCTGTAAATATATTTGGAAAGAAATATTTTATGTTCAAAAAAGAACCAATGTTCGACCTGTTTATGCTATGGGGTTGTGTGGAGCTGTAATATATACTATGATCTATAACAGTATGCTTGTTTCATGCTTTTCGGGCCAAGGTTGCCTTCAAGAAATATTCTTTTGATTTGTCCGTACTCGAAGGAAAGGTGATTGAAAGGCACGGCAAATGCCCAAATCCGCTGCTGACGCCATCCTTCCTTTGGTCTTCAACGAACGAGCGCGATGCGTGAGTGTCATGCAATTAACCTTCCCTACGGTCGGCCATTGCACAACACCACGCAAACGCAATTCTTCGGCTCGAATAAGAGTATTCAGCGAAGTGAACACTTTTTCGTTATCTTGGACTACGCATCCCGCTCGTTCGTTCAATAAAAGAAAATGAAAATCAACCTCCTAAATATCATCCTATTATTGTCAATATGTTACAACTCGTATGGAATGAAAATTTTCTTTCCAAATCAATTTGAATTTGAAGTTCGAGTGTTGACTGATGAAGAGTTAAAAGAGATTATAAAAGCTAAAAACGGTAGAATACACGAATCCTTAAGCAAAGAATTGACAGCGAGGACTTATTCAATAAGCACAAACCAAATTGTGATTGAATTTTATGATAAGTCAGGAGTTTTAGTAGAGAATCGGAAAGATTTTGAACACCTAAAAAGAGTTAAGTTCATCAAAAATCAAGTTGATTTCCTGAAACCGAAAATTTCGTACTTCATAAGGTTAACGGAAAAAGAAGCTGATGAATTAATAGAAAATTTGAATGGAAAACATCTTAAAAAATACAAAGCAGAGTTTGAAGATTATTTTGCCTTTAAAGTCTTTCAATTGTCAAATGGCCAGGTAGTCATAAGATATAAAGATGAAAGTTCGTTATACGAAAATTTGGAAGCGTTAGCATTTGATAATGACCAAGTTTTACATGTTCATTACCCAGAAGGTGAAGATTCGGGGAAAGAAGAATTTATAAAAGGAGAATTACCAAAAAAATTTAATATCAATTACTACTTTGTCTATCCAAAAGAAGCCAAAAAAATCGTTAGAAACCATAATCTAGTCAAGATAAGAGAAGGCATTTACTTTGATTCTTCCTTCAAAAGTGTTTTGTATGAATCGCCAAATGGTTATTTTATTTTGATAGATGACTTTGACCAATTGAATATCGGGGGAACTGCTAAAATTGGAATAGGTACAGCATATAACTTCGAGACAATAGCAGATTTTGAAAAAGAATATAGAAGAATCCTCGAATGGCGAACAGAGTATGAAGAAAATCCTGAATGGAAACGGGGAGTCCATGTCTATAAAGATTTATCAGATAAGTATGGCAAGGACTTTCCAAAACATACAATGGAAGAATTGAAAAAGCTTCCATCGATTCTAAATTTTGATTCAACCGAGTTGAAGTTTAATAAAGAATGTGTTCTAATTCTTACTGAATCAATCAAATGGAACTATGGAGAAGACGAATTTTTGAACAAAATTATTCATCCGATTTTGTCTTACATTGGTGAGTATTATAAATCTGAAGGAAAAGGAGACTGGAATATGACATTAGATAGGGAAGGGAGAGTTTGGGAACCATGGTTCACTAATTCGGAAGGGAAAGAACTTTTCGACATTATTGATTTATACAAAGACTTTTTTGAAGCTGAATACGGAATTCCAATGATTGAATTTTACATTCGGTAAAAAATAGAAAACTGAATGTAAGATTGTTGATGAATTCATTGCGAGCAAAAGCTCGCAAAACCACATATGCAGGTCCATTCTCTAACGCCCTCCTCCCTTCGGTCTTCAACGAACGAGCGCGATGCGCGGGTGTCATGCGATGAACCTTCCCTGCGGTCGCCCATCGCACAACACCACATAGCCATAATTCTTCGGAACGGAAAAGGGTTGGGGCTTCACGGAACACTTTTCTTCACCTCGGACTGCGCATAGCGCTCGTTAGACACAATTAAAAAAAATGAAAACTTTAACTAAATTGTTGATAACTTATGTCTTTTTGAATTTATTTGGATGTTCAAATGCTACAAAGCCATATAGTAAATTTGAATCTGAATTGAAAGAGTCCATTTGCAATTGTGTTGGTTTACATACTTATAATTACTCAAAAGACCAATTCATGAAAGAATATGAGAAATGTCAAAACAGAACTTCATCCATTTTAAAATTTGGACTTGATAAATTTGAAGAAGATCCACGACTTTCAAAAAAGGATTATACTGCAATGATGGACAGCCTCGTCCTTGAACTCTCAAGTCAATGTATGAGAAAATATGGCAAAGTAAACCCTTTAATAAATTTGCAAGATAGAGGGGAGTAAATAAAAGTCCAGGAAAGTATAAATATGTATTTACAAATTGAAAACCAATCTGTGTCTAACATTCGATATTGATGACAGGTCTATTTCGCCAAATCCGCCACATACCGCCAAACCGTTGTTGCTGGCATGAAAAAAATAAATAACAACCTGAGAACAATTCAAGAATCAATAAGAAAATCCTTAGGAATTGATTCAGATTTTATGCAAAAATGGAGGCCCGACGTTTCAGGATTATCAAGCACTCACTTTCAAATAAAATTAATTCACCAAACAGGAATAGAGGTTTCTCTGGAGTAGGTTGATTTTGAAAAAGGCATCCTGAGGGCAATAGAATGGGCGATAGATTTGTTGAAAGACAGGCAGAAATCAAAATGCCTTTAGCGACTTATTGATGTGAGAATTCAGCTATTCTTAACTATTCAAAATCTACAACGATAAAATACATAGTACCCATATTGCTAACCCTATCTGTTTGTTCCTGTTTGAGCCGTTCCGTCGAATATGAATCATATTGGTATGAGACATACTTCAAACTGACTTTACACAAAAACAACACCTTCAAATACATGTACGAAGGTCACCGGGGAGATTCGAAATACCGAGGCACCTACACAATTCGTAACGATACTATCATATTGAACGAATCCACAAATACATTAGAGGAGCTAAGATTTTTGAAACATAATTCGGGTTGTTTGGTCGAACTGGAAACAAGGTTCAGCTATTGCCAAAGAAAGAATGGGCAATTGGGGGGTGAAAAAATAGCCATTAACTATCCTCAATTAGAAGAACGAAATCAAAAGGAAAAACGAGAAGTGATAGATCTGCTAAATATCGCTTTGACCAATCCAGAACTTGAAAAATACTTCGACCCAGCTGAGACCCCTATGATTATTCAAGAATATCATCAAATTAATGCAAATAGTAATGTTCGGTTAAGTTACACTGGTGAAGAAGCACAAATCGTTTCCCTAAAGGAAATTGAAGAGAATGAAATTTCAAGGTACTTAACAATCGAGGATGTGACTATTGGTTTGGAGTCAGCTATGATAAAATGTAGAGTAATGCCCGAAGAGCATATCGGAGTCTTAGACTTTTTCACCAGACAAAATGGCAAATGGAAATTGCGTGAAAGACTACGATGAAAATGCAAACTAGCTTATCAACCCCTGAGTTTAAAAAGGATTAGACCCCAGAGCGAAAGAATGAAGATATTATACCGACAACGAAGTGGTTTGGTGCACCAGCAAGAAGTACTGTGGAGCAAAACCACTTCGAGTCGAGTATATACTCGCGTGAAAAGGTTGGGCAAAGCCCAATCCTTTTCGGAAGCGGTATGTTTTGCGGTTAGGTGAGGCGCCAAAACCGGTCCGTACGGGGAGAATTTTGGTAATGAAGCATAGCCGCAAAAGACGCCTAACAAAATCGAAGGATTAATTTCAAACAGCTTCTGGCGCTTCGCGGAACAATTTTTCTTCACCTCGGACTGCGCATCGCGCTCGTCCGCTGGACGCAAGCAGAATAATGAATAAAGGAAACTATATTTTAATTCTCATTTTAATAGTCCTAGGTTGCCAAGAAAGCAATACGAATCAAATGGAAAAGGAAAAATTTCCAAATCCTGAGTTGGAAATCAGTAGTTCTAATGGAAGCAATGAAGACAATCTTCTGCAAATGAAAGATAACAGAGAGTCTTCAGTAGCGAAAGAGGAATTAGTGAATATTTCCATTACTCTTAGTATTGACGAAATTTCTTATGGTGGCTTGAAATTTAAAGACACAAAAAGCGCCTTGATAAAAGTGATGGGGAAACCTGATTCGATAGTGGAACCTAAATATGATTGTGGCCCATTCTCTGAAGAATGGCAGGGGATAAAATTTTATCAATATTTTTATGGTGATATGAATTTCATCGTCTATCAAGATTTAGCAGAAATTCAAGATGTAAATTTTAGTCGTTCTGAGTCACTAAAAATTTCTGGAGTAGAATTCACCAGGGAAACAGATTTTGATACTGCCTTGGAGAAATTAGGGATTGAGTTAAATGAAGACAATTACAGCAAAGCTCAAATTTTAATCTATCCTGAGGAGCCATTAGATGAGTACTATATCCTGAAATTCGAGAATGGTAGACTTCAGCAATTTGATAGATTTGAACCTTGTTAAGGGCGAAAAGCTAGCACCAAACAAATCCACTAGCCGCCCCGCCTCCGCTAATGCTCCGGTCGAACGGTTAATGAAACGTTGTGGTGCATAAAAAAATGAAAGAAGCCGAAAGAAAATATCTGCTAACTGAAACCTTACAGAAAGCAATTGTAAGTGGAAAAGAATTTGGTTGGAAACGAACAGACTTTAGAGAAGTCATTGACAAAGCTGTTGAAGTTGGACTTGGAATTAATGGTGGACAAGTTCAATTCAAACTTCCAGACGGCACTTGTGAACTTTATTGGCCCAAATACGACAGGACGGAAGGAAAATCAGGAGAAGATTGGATCGACTACCGCCAGCGAACTAAAGAAGAATGCTTGAGCCAATTTGAAAGCCTTCCGACTGACAGCGAAATAGTAAAAGAAGGAATTGAAAGCTTTGGTTTTTTGTATGAGAAAAGTAAGACTAATTTCAACCTAAACGAATTCTTGATTTTCATTTTGTATTTTAATGATTCCGAAACCTTCTTGAAATGACAAAATTTAAGGAAGATAACCTAACAGCTGAAGACGCATTCTGGGTGATGTGGTATTTCCTTCAGGAGCAATACGAACTATCGAATAACACATTTGAGGTAAGTGATATTTTAAGTGCTTCTGAACCTAAGGATTGGGACGGAAGCGGAATAAAACGACCTGCGGATAATGGAATGATTGATTTTTGGAATGAAGCCTTGAAAAATACCGAAAACAAGGAAAACCAGATTGGAAAAAATTGGAAAAATAAAAAAAAGCCGACCCCACAACAATTATTGATAGAACATGTCCTACCGGATACGTTTGTTTGTTATTCGGATCGTGTTAGAAAATATGAATGGAGCGATGGAGGGAGAAGGTGTGTTTGAAGTAATCGAGAGCTTCGCTATTCGTAGAAGAAAACAATTCTACCTGATTGGAACACTCAAAAGTGGAAAGATCGAGGAGGGGTGGTATGTTAATATTCCCTTCAACAGAAGCCTTTCCATGACGGTACAAGTGAGCCAGATCGAAGAGGTAGAAATGGCCTCAGAAACTGAGGCAAAAATGCTACTAATCGTAAATTGTGATGATGAAGGAATAGATTTACTGTTGGGTTTGAATGTAGGTTTGGAATATTTGCCAGTCACCAAAGAAGGTGTAGGGGATTGAGATGGAAAATGATATAAGCTATATGTCAAAGCCTATAACCAACAGACGTTTGGTGTTAGTCAGACCATTATCCTGACGTAATCCTCCCTTCGGTCGTCAACGGACGAGCGCGATGCGCGGGTGTCATGCGATGGACCTTCCCTACGGTCGGCCATCGCACAACACCACGCAAACGCAATCCTTCGGCTCGAAAAAATGTTGACGCTACGCGGAACACTTTTTCTTCACCTCGGACTGCGCATCGCGCTCGTTCGTTGGCAAACATTAAATAGAACAAATGGGATTTCTAGATAAATTATTTGGCTTAAATAAAAATGAATCAGTAAACAATCAGACTGAGGTTGAACATGCCGTGATAGTTCAGTTTGACTATGGAATTGAGGGAATGGAAGAACTATACAAACTAAGTGATAGACTCGAAAGCATTATTGAAGAGAATCAATTAGGGGAATATGACGGACATGAAATGGCGACTGATTATAGCGATGGATTTCTGTACATGTATGGATCGAATGCCGAAACATTATTTAATGGAATCAAGGACACTTTAGAACAAACCGACTTCATGAAAGGAGCTAAAGCCAAATTAAGGTTTGGACCACCAGAAGACGGTGTAAAAGAAATAACTGTAGTAATTGGAAAATAAAAACGTTTGCCAATAATAACTAAGAGCGAAAGTCGGCTGAAAGCAAAGACTTTCCGTTCTGGTGTTGTACGAAGCCGGAGCGAGGGATTGAACGGCTGCCCTATGGGCGAAGAATAGCGATTTTGGAGTGCAGAGCGAGCTTTTTAAGCCCTAAGGCCACTTGGATTTCACAGATCCGGCCAGTTTTTCAAGCCGACTGAGGAGCGTAAGTAGGATAATATCGTGGAAAATGCCGGGCGAAGCCCAATCCTTTTCGGAAGCGGTATAATCGTACAGAGGGTTGCCAAAGCCTCCTGCTGACAAGAATGCAAAAGAACCATGACCTTTCAGGAAATCGATAATCATATAATCCCGATGGAGGACTTCGTTTTCAAATGGAGGTTCACCGATGAAATGTATGACTTGCTTCCCGAAAATCATTTGAATAAAATGAAGCCATTAGACAAAGAAGCTTCTAACTTCTTAGCTGATTTCCTGAGTAAAACAACTCTACATGATCAAATACCTTTCAGGAAAGGTTTCTTCAGCACCATGCACAAAACCAAAATTGTAGAAGGCACCGAAATCGACATTAAAGAATGGCTTTATCACCGGGCCTTACCATTTGACCAGACCGTTTTTCTTTCCTGGGACCGAGAAACGTCCATGAAAACTAAGTGGAAATACGTGGTGAAGTATTGGGATGCTCTTTTCTATAGTGCTACGGATGACCTAACCGTATTTGATGACAGTTTAGAATGGGCGGTGCTTTTTTTTCATGAAAATGACATCTATTGGGGGACAAACAAAAATTGAACCGGAGGGTGAATTTGTCGATTATGTGGGAAAAACTTAAAGTATATCATCAATTAGACACAAAGGATATTCCAAGTACTTTCAGAGCTCTGGGGAGCATCATTGCTGAGGGTTTAAGTGATTCCGGTTTTGTCCTAACAAGTACCTCTTCTACCATTAAATTGTTTAAAGAGGACAATGACCTGGAGTTTAGCGTTTTTCTCTTGAGAGAGAAGGGAGGATATTACTTTGATGTTAAGACAAGCATTAAGCCTGTTCATTTCCATCACAAGCATAAATTCACAATGACGAATATCAAAACGCTTGGGGAGGTGCTCGATAATTATAGACGTAATAGATTTCCGTTGACTAAGGAATTTGAGCTGCTGGTGGTTTGCCCCCCTATTAATCGGACTTTCGAACAGTTCGGTTTGAATAATA
>CAYFGK010000108.1:0-24809 GCA_964342305.1 uncultured Saprospiraceae bacterium
GTCAGCCGTCAGCCGTCAGCCGTCAGCCGTCAGCCGTCAGCCGTCAGCCGTCAGCAGGCGCTCCACAATGGCGGTAAGTCTCGGCTCGGCCGCCTTGGCGACGGCGATCACGTCATCGACGGTGGTGGGACGAAGGTCTTCCAGGGGAAAGCACTTATTGGTGGCTACGGAGGCTACCCAGATCGGTAATTCCATGTGGCGGGCGACCAGTACTTCGGGAATGGTGGACATGCCTACCAAATCGGCACCCATGATGTTGGCCATGCGATATTCGGCCGGAGTTTCGAGGTTGGGACCCTGCAGGCCGAGGTAGACGCCCTCGTGGGCGCGAATGCCCAGCTCATTGGCAATCTCCAGTGCCTGGGCGTTGAGTTCGCGGTCGTAGGTGCCCAGCATGTCGGGGAAGCGTGGCCCCAGTCGCTCGTCGTTGGGTCCGCGCAGGGGGTTCTCGGCGTGGAGATTGATGTGGTCCTTCACAAAAACGAGGTCGCCGGCAAAAATATGCGGACTCACACTACCGGCGGCGTTGGAGATAAGCAGGCGACGAATATCTAATCCCTTCATAACCCGTACCGGGAAGGTAACCTGCTTCATATCGTATCCCTCGTAGTAATGGAAGCGACCCGCCATAGCCACGACCCGTCGGCCGGCAAAGGTGCCGAAGATCAGTTTTCCGGAATGACTCTGCACAGTAGACACCGGAAAGTGAGGGATCTCGGCGTAGGGAATGGCCAGCTCGGTATCGATATGTACCGCCAGATCACCGAGACCTGTTCCCAGGATGAGACCAATTTCGGGTTGGAAATCAGTACGCTTACGCAAAAAATCGAGGGTCTCCTGAAGCTGTTCGTACAGTGCCATACCTGGTTGTTTGGGTTCAGCCGGAAGATACAAATTTGGGGTTTGTTGGCACCACAAACACAGCCCGAAGCTCATCGCTGAGACTTCGGGCTGTTTACATAACCATTTTCGTGCGGTTGGGCCTAGCCTGATGGGTAATGGTAAGGTAGTTAGGCCCAACCTCCCGGAACAGAGTAGCAGGTATTGCGTATAGCGATAAAAGCAAGTCTTACTACTTTCTACCCAATACCAATTACCACGTGCAATTTTACCATTCCGCTTTCTGGAAAGCAAGCTCCCCAAAAACGCACGTCAAGAATCAGATCTTTTTTGGCGAAAGCCGAATCCTAATCCACGATCAGGGCCTCGCGATCGAGTTGCTGCTGGCGGATGTTGTCGGGCAGCTCGCGGAATTCGTACTGTTGGTTACGCAATCGCGGCTCGTAGCCGGCTTCGCGAATCGCATCCTGGATACCGTCGGCGGTAAAGCGGAAGCGGGCACCCGCGGCAGAAACTACATTTTCCTCGATCATGATACTGCCGAAGTCGTTGGCACCGGCGTGCAGGCACAACTGGGCAACTTCTTTACCGACGGTGAGCCAGGAGGCCTGAATGTTATTGATGTTGGGAAGCATAATCCGGCTCATGGCGATCATGCGCACGTACTCGTCACCGGTGGATTCGTTGCGGGCACGCTTGAGTTTTTTAAGGATGGTATCCTCGTCCATGAAGGGCCAGGGAATGAAGGCGATAAAGCCTACGGCATCTTCGGGCTTCATGGCCTGGGTCTCGCGGATGCGCACCAGGTGATCAATGCGCTCCTCATTGGTCTCGATGTGGCCAAACATCATGGTGGCCGAGGTGGTAAGACCTACTTTGTGGGCAGCGTGCATGATATCGAGCCACTCCTGTCCGCCGCATTTGCCTTTGGAGATGAGGCGTCGTACCCGATCGGCGAGGATCTCGGCACCGGCGCCGGGTAAGGAGTCCAGTCCTGCATCCTTCAGGGCCTGCAGTACCTCGACGTGGGTGGATTGCTCCAGCTTGGTGATGTGGGCGATCTCGGGCGGTCCGAGGGCGTGTAATTTCAGATTTGGGTACAGCGCTTTCAGCTGTTTGAACAGGTCGACATAGTAGCTCAGGCCCAGGTCGGGGTGGTGGCCGCCCTGCAGCAGCAATTGTTCACCACCGAAGGCAAAGGTCTCCTCGATCTTCTTTTTATACTCCTCGATGGAAGTGATGTAAGCCTCTTCGTGTCCGGGGCGCCGGTAAAAGTTGCAAAACTTACAATTGGCGATGCAGACGTTGGTGGTATTGGAGTTGCGGTCGATGATCCAGGTTACGTGGTTGCCCGGCACGTGGTGCTGGCGCAACTTATTCCCTACGAACATCAGTTCTGCAGTGGCAGCCTGCTCAAACAGATATACCCCCTCGTCGGTCGAGAGGTGTTCGAGTTGCAGAGCGCGGTGCAGTATGTCGTCGACGTGCATATATGGTCTGGTTTTTAGCCTTCCGGCAAAAAGGCTTTGATGTTCAATTTTCTATCCAACAAAGATAGTAATCCACTAGTTTTGCGAAAGCAATGGATTTTCAATTATTTCTGAAAGTTTAAGCTGAGGATTAAAATAAGTAGTGCCTCTGGACTTTCACACATAAAGGTTGTATATTTGTGGCAGTTGCAGGAGCAACTTCTCGAAAGAGGGAACCAGAGTGGTTCCCTCTTTCGTTTTTTATCGCTTACGCAAAAGAGCTAACGTCCGTGGAAGAAAAGATCGTTGACCTGTTGGACACCAAGTTTCAGGAGCCTGAATTTGCCGATTGTTTTTTGATCGAGACGAAGATGGGAGCGAATAAGAAGCTGCAGGTATTCATCGACAGTGATACCGGCATCAGCTTTGATACCTGTCGCCAGATCAGCCGTTACCTGGAGGATTATATTGATACCGAGGGCTGGCTGGGCGAAAAGTACACGCTGGAAGTGTCGTCGCCCGGAGTGGATCGCCCCTTACTGTTGCAGCGCCAGTACCCAAAAAACGTGGGCCGCAAGATGGAGATCAAGGTCCGGGACGAGGAAAAAGTACGCAAAGGCATTTTGAAGGAAGTGTCCGGTGACAAGGTGGTGCTGGAAGAAGAGCACACCGTAAAGCAGGGAAAAAAGAAGAAAAAAGAAAAGGTGGCGGTAGAGATACCCTTTACGGCCATCGAAGAAGCTAAAGTCAAAATTTCATTTTAAACCGTATGCTATGAATTTGGTAGATACGTTCTCGGAGTTTAAGGCCGGGAAAAATATAGATCGTCCGACGATGGTGCGCGTCCTCGAGGATGTATTCCGCACCCTGATCCGCAAGAAGTACGGATCGGACGACAACTTTGATGTGATCGTCAATACGCAAAAGGGTGACCTGGAGTTGTGGCGTGTGCGCGAGATCGTTCCCGACGGGGAGGTGACCGACGACCGCAGTCAGATCTCCATTTCGGAGGCCCTCTCGATCGACGAGGATTACGAGATCGGCGAGGAGTGTTACGAGCAGCTGCACCTGATCGACTTCGGACGACGGGCCATTATGGCTGCCCGCCAGACACTGATCTCCCGGATCATGGAACTCGAAAAAGACGAGATCTACAAACGCTACATCGACCGCGTGGGCGACATTGTGGTGGGCGAGGTGAATCAGGTGCTGAAGCGCGAGCTACTCATCCTGGACGACGCCACCGGCAATGAGCTGTTGCTGCCCCGCAACGAGATGATCCGCGGCGATTTTTTCCGTAAAGGAGAAATGGTGCGCGGCGTGATCAAGCAGGTAGAGATGAAGAACAACAATCCGGTGGTGATCATGTCACGCACGGATAATACCTTCCTGGAGAAGTTGTTGGAACAGGAAGTACCCGAGATCGAAGACGGTTTGATCAGCATCGTGAAGATCGTCCGGCTACCGGGCGACCGGGCCAAGGTGGCGGTAGAGTCGTACGACGACCGGATCGACCCCGTAGGGGCCTGCGTGGGTATGAAGGGATCGCGGATCCACGGAATCGTGCGCGAGCTCAATAACGAGAACATTGACATCGTTAACTACACGAACAACACGAGCCTGTTCATTCAGCGTTCGCTAACTCCCGCCAAGGTAACGCGCATCGAATTCGATATGGAAACCCGCCGTGCCGAGGTTTTCCTCGAGCCCGATCAGGTCTCCCTGGCCATCGGTAAGGGAGGTACGAATATCAAGCTGGCCAGTTCGCTGACCGAGTTTGAGATCGATGTTTACCGCAATGTGGAAGAGTACGAAATCGACGATGTCGACCTCGAGGAATTCGCAGATGAGATTGAGGATTGGGTGATCGATGCGCTGAAGGAGATCGGATGCGATACGGCCCGCTCGGTACTGGATTTGGATAAAGCAGAGTTACTGCGCCGTACGGATCTGGAGGAAGAAACGGTTGATGATGTCATGAATATCCTCGCCGCTGAGTTTGAAGACGAACGGTAATTGGTCGTATTCCGGCTTTTGCCAAATGATCGTTGGTAGTGGCCCTTTCCAGTTCGGTTTCCCGGGGCGGAGAAGGTCGCTACCACCTTATTTTACGCAGGTTCTGGCAACTCGCTGAGCCTGAAAGTTTTTGGGGAAACCCCAAAAAAAGCGAACTCTTTTCGTTATGTTTGTGTTCGTTTTGACAGCAGCAGGTTTACTCAAGAGAACGCCTTTTCGCAAAAGTTTTTAAGGGCGCCTGTTGCAAAAGGGTTTTTTAGCTGTATTTTTGCATAAATGCTTGAAAACCTTGCGCTTTACTTATGTCGGTTTTTCGATTTGTATAAGCGAAGTATCAGGACTCCATATCCAAAAGCACTCGGATCCGGCTTTACAACTCCTGTTAAATGTAATAGATCGGTTGTAATTATGCCCCGTAAAGCTGAATGACGAAGCTTTTGGGCAGCTTGATGCGTTCTTTTAAGTAGTAAAAATTCAGAATGACGAAACGTTTAGTTAAGATAGCTAAGGAGCTCAATGTCGGTACCAGTACCATTGTGGAATTCCTCAATGATAATGGCTTCGATATTGAAAACAAGCCAACAGCGAAGGTTAGTGAACCAATGTACGACGCGCTGTTGAAGGAGTTCCAGAAGTCTATCGATATTAAAGAAAAGGCAGCCCAGATAAACATTGGCGTACGCGCCAAGAAAGAAGAAGAGGAGACGGTGGCCAAAAAAGAGGCCGAACCGAAGCCCACCATATCGGAACAAAAGCCCCCCGCCGATAAAGCCTCCGTTGAATCCAAGAAAGAAGAAACGGCTCCTCCCAAAAAGGAGGAAGCGAAGGAGGAACCCGCACCGGAAGCTAAGAAAGAGGAAGAAACTAAGACCGGACCCAAGTTGAAAGTTCTGGGTAAGATCGATCTGAGTGAGAGTGCTTCCAAGCGCGGCAAGAAAAAAGCTAAGGATAGCGAGCCCAAGAAAGAAGAGGAAAAAACGCCCGCTCCTGAAGCCAAAAAGGAGGAAAAGAAAGAGGAGCCCAAAAAGCAGGAAGAGAAACCAGCTGCCAAGAAGGAAGAGCCTGCTAAAAAAGAGGAAACTCCTCAGAAGAAAGAAGAAGAGGCGCCAGCTCCCCAAAAAGAGGAAACTACCGCAAAAGAGCAACCCGCCGCTAAGTCCGAACCTAAGAAAGAGGAGCCTGCCAAGAAAGAAGAAGCTCCCGCCGGAAAAACGGATACTCCGGCTGAGCAAGGCAATGATGCCCAGCAGAAAAAAGAGGGCGTGATCCGGGCCAATGCTCCCGAACTCCGCGGATTGAAGGTATTGGGTAAGATTGACACAGATAAGTTCAAAAAGCCCAAGAAGAAGAAAAAAGAGGATACCAAATCCGATAATAAAAAATCAGACAGTAAAAGCGATTCCGGCGATGACAACACACGTCGTCGCCGTCGCCGTAAGCGCGTGACCGTCGATAACCGCCGCGGTGGCGGAGGCGGTGGCGGACGTGGTCGCGGACGCGATAACAAAGGTGGTCGCGGCAAGAAGCGAGATGAGGTCAAGGAGGTCTCACAGAAAGAGATCGATGATAAGATCAAGGCTACCATGGCCCGCCTGTCGGGTGGTAACAAAAAGAAGCGCCAGCGACTGCAGCGCGATAAACGTGCCCGTATCCGGGAAAAAGAAGAGCAGGAACAGCTCGAACAGGAAACTGGCAAGCTTGAGCTGACGGAGTTTATCTCCGTACAGGAATTAGCCAACCTGATGGATGTCGATGCTACTGAGGTAATCACCACCTGTATGAACCTTGGTATTATGGTATCGATCAACCAGCGGCTGGACGCTGAGATCATCGAGTTGGTCACCGAAGAATTTGGTCACGAGGTGGAATTCATTTCTGCCGAAGAGCAGATCATGGGTGAAGAGGTTGAAGAGGAAGAGGATGACCCGGCCGACCTTAAACCACGGGCACCGATCGTTACCGTGATGGGTCACGTTGACCACGGTAAAACCTCTTTGCTTGACTACATCCGGAAAGCGAACGTAGCCTCCGGTGAGGCCGGGGGTATCACCCAGCACGTTGGTGCCTACGAGGTTGTGAACGAAGAGGGTGAGCGGATCACCTTCCTGGATACTCCGGGTCACGAGGCCTTTACGGCTATGCGTGCACGTGGTGCCAAAGTGACCGATATTGCCATCATCATTATCGCAGCCGATGACAATATCATGCCGCAGACCAAGGAGGCTATCTCTCACGCACAGGCAGCCGGGGTACCCATGGTATTTGCGATCAACAAGATCGATAAGCCGGGTGCTCAGCCCGATCGCATCAAGCAAGAACTGGCTAATATGAACCTGCTCATTGAGGAATGGGGCGGTAAGTATCAGTCACAAGATATATCTGCCAAAGAGGGAACCGGTATTGAGGAACTCCTCGAAAAAGTAGTTCTGGAAGCCGAGATCCTGGAATTACAGGCTAATCCGGACCGGTTGGCTTCAGGAGCTATCCTGGAGGCATCCATTGAAAAGGGTCGTGGCTACGTTGCCAAAGTATTGGTCAACAACGGAACGCTGAAGATCGGTGATCCGATGGTTGCCGGTGAATTTTCCGGTAAGGTTAAAGCCATGCTCAACGAAACCGGAACCCGTCTTAAGGAAGCAGGACCCGCGACACCAGTTCTGGTTCTCGGTCTGGACGGGGCTCCGCAGGCCGGTGAGGTCTTTAAAGTGGTCGAAAGCGAGCAGGAAGCTCGTCAGATCGCATCGAAGCGTGCACAGATCATGCGCGAGCAGTCGAACCGGGCTACCAAGCGTATCTCGCTGGATGAGATCGGTCGTCGACTGGCACTGGGTACCTTTAAAGAACTGAACCTGATCGTCAAAGGTGATGTGGACGGTTCGGTAGAGGCCCTGGCGGATTCGCTGATCAAACTATCCATAGAAACGGTGCAGGTGAACGTGATCCACAAAGCAGTGGGTGCGATCGCCGAATCGGATGTTCTGCTGGCCTCAGCTTCGGATGCCATCATTATTGGTTTCCAGGTGCGCCCGTCACTCGGAGCACGCAAACTGGCCGAACGCGAAGGCGTGCAGATCAAGATGTACTCCATTATCTACGAAGCTATCGAGGAGATCAAGATGGCTATCGAGGGCATGCTCGAACCCACCAAGGAAGAGAAGATCCGTGCCGAGGTGGAAGTCCGCGAAACCTTCAAGATCTCCAAAGTAGGTACGATCGCCGGTTGTTTTGTCCGCGACGGCAAAATCAGTCGCAATCACCACATCCGATTGGTGCGCGACGGCATCGTAGTCTACCCGACCAAGGAAGGCCAGCACGGTGAGATCGATTCGCTGAAACGCTTCAAGGATGATGTGAAGGAAGTGCGCAACGGTATGGAGTGCGGTATTTCGATCAAGAACTTCAATGATATTAAGGTCGGCGACGTAGTCGAGTCTTACGAGATCATTGAGGTGAAGCAAACGTATGATTCGTAGTTGGCAGTGAGTATTGGGTAGTATGTACCTGTCTCGAAACGGATGGCCGACTCTGGCTATCGCCAGCGATAGTCCATCAGAAAAGCTACTGATAAAATAAAGTAACCCTCCTCGTGTGAACGGGCAGGGTTACGTTGTTTCCTGGCAGCCGGTATTGGGTTGTAGGTACTTGGTATCACTTTTCGATACGTATCCCAGCGTAAATTAAGAGAGTCTTCTTCCGGTTTGGGAGAGGGCTTTTTGGGTTATGGGTAATTAGTATAGGTCCAGGGGCCAAGGTCCAGGGGCCAAGGTCGAGGGTCCAGGGTGTCTAGATTAGCTATTAGCCCACCTACTTTATACCGCTTCCGAAAAGGTTTGGGCTTCGCCCAACCTTTTCACGCGAGTATATACTCGACTCGAAGTGGTTTTGCTCCGCAGTACTTCGTGCTGGTGGCCCAAACCACTTCGTTGTCGGTATAGTGGTGGGAATCAAGTGAAATCACACTCACCGTCCTACTACTTTAGTGGTTACCCCGAACCTCAGACCTGTCTTACTACCAACTACTAAATACCAAATACCAGACAAGTATAGGCCAACAGGTCGTTAGTAGATCGAATTAGCCGGTATAGGGATTACCGGTGTACTTTCTGTTCAGAATTGTACGAGGATCAATTTATAACCAATACGATGTCCAAACACGAATGGCGAAAGAAGAAGGTTTGGCACGTATGTCGAAGACCCACCGGGAGATATACTTGTCGGATATCAATAAGGTCCCCGCGGAGAAGTGGAAGACGGTACTGCGGTTCCGGGTGGATCGAAAGTTGTAGAATACCGATCACCATTAAATATAGTAGCAGGGCACAAAATAATGAGGAACGACTTTATGGAGTACAACGAACATAAAATTTCGGATACCAGAAACCAAATTGTAAAAAGTGTTTACTGGTTAGAGTCTGAAAGTGCTCTGAGGCCCCTGTATTTTTTACCCGACGGTACTCCAGAATTGATGGTTGCCGATGTGCCCATTTCGGTCCACACCTTACAGAAAAAGCGAATTATTTCCGGTAAAGAGTTACTGTGGGGGCAGATCCGATTCTCCGGTATCATCAGTTGTCCGGGACCCTATCGGATATTTGGTGTGAAATTTCAACCCTGGGCCTTGCGATTGATCTGTGAGGACCACCTGCCGGTGCCGGTAGACCGCATTATTCCGGCAAGAGATATTATTCCTGCAGCTATTCTTGAGTATGTAAACGATCTTCTTCAGCTAGAGCAAATCGGAGATGTCTGGCCCGGCGTGGGAGATGATTTGGTGGCAGATCACATGAACAGCGTATTGGCGAAAGCCGAAATTACCGAAAAGCTGAAAATGGCGATAAATACGCTGGTAGTGGATTCCGGTATACGAATAGCGAGTTTAGTACCTGCATATAATCAATCATTAAGGACTCTGGAGCATCATTTTTTTACCTATACGGGATTACGTCCCAAGGCATTCCAAAAGATATTGCGACTTCGGAGAGTAAGTGAAGGCATTAAACGTGGCGATACAATAGTGCAGGCGGCCTTAGAGGCAGGTTTCTACGATCAGCCACACTTCAACCGTGCATTTAGTCGGATGACCCTGCAGAAGCCTTCCGAATTCCCATGGGATAAAAACTTGGTTTTGAGTTCTTTATAGCTTCGATTTCATACAAGATTTTTTGGTGATTGCCCGCTATCATTGCAGTAAAAAAATGCTGAAGAGAATATTCCTGTCCTTCATAATTTGTTTGGGAGGCATGCCAATGCTAATGGCACAGCTGACAGATAATTGTTATGTAAATCCCTATATCGTTGAATCGGATTATTTATCAGGAGGACGAAAGATTTGGGTTTATGTGCCTGAAACAGGAGGTAATCCACTGGATAATCCCCAAAAGACCTACCCGGTGGTATACGTTCTGGACGGAGAACATAATTTCCTTTGTACAGTAGGGGTAGCCAAGGCTCTTGCCAGAGCGAGTGTAATGCCACAGGTCATCGTGGTAGGGGTGAGCGGGGAACACCGGGAATTAGATTATTCCCCTACTGATTTAGGAGTTGATTACATGAAAACCGGCGGCGGACCAGCTTTTCTGTCCTTTCTGACCGAAGAACTGATGCCCTACATCAATAACCGATATCCATCCTCCGACCATAACACACTGATGGGGCACTCTGTGGGAGCCCTTTTTAGTCTGTATGCCTTAGTGGAACATTCCACATTTGATGGTTATTTAGCCATTAGTCCGAGTTTGTGGTGGGACAACGGATCTCTTGCGGATGACTGGCTTCAGCAGCTGGCGGTCTACTTGACGGATTCCCTTAAAAGTGTCTTTGTGACCATGGCGGACGAACGGAAAATGGGGAGGGATGGACAGGCGATGCATAATCAATACCTGAATTATCAAAAACGGATATTAGGTTCAAATACATTCAGGGTTGGTTTTAGGGATCTTTTTGAAGAAGATCATCTGTCGTCAGTTATTCCGGCGATCCATCATGGATTAACGTTTTTATTTCAAAATTGGAATCTGGATGTCTATTTCAAAAACAGGGACCTTGAAGGATTGAAACAGCATTTAGCAAAGCTTTCGGATATCTATCACCTCCAGGTTGCACCCGACTATGCGAGCCTGGTAAATATGGGGCGGCACTTTCATAACCAGCAGGAATTTACCAAGGCGATCGAGGTTTATGCATTAGGATTAGAACATTATCCGGAAGGGTTGCAGATATTGGGATTTGCGGGCCAGTCTTACGTAGCTAGTGGCTTTTCGGCAAAGGCCAGGCATTGTTTTGAGAAGGGGTTGCAAATTGCTCAATCAAATCAGTCACCTATGATTTCCTGGTTTGAGCAACAATTAAAAGGGATGGAATAGGTCCAGGGTCCAGGGGCCAAGGTCCAGGGTATTGGGTCCAGGGTCCAGGGTTTTGGTGAGTAAATGATTTCAGCCCACCCACTTTAGTGGTGGGGATTGTGTGAAACAACACTCACCGTCCTACCATTTTAGTGGTAACCCAGAACCTGTCCTACTACCCTATACTCAGTACCACCACTCAATAGGGGTAGTGCCGACCTTGCCGCATCTTCCTGGTGATATTTCATTTACCGAATGCTCATTCAGAGAACCAAGTGATGGACATGACAGGTCCTTCGGTTGGTGATTTCCCTTTGGCTTGCGGACGAAAAGAACACCTGTCTAATTATGAAAATACAAGTATTGACAATAGGAATTCTATTTCATGTATTACTATTGTCCGGGCAGACTTCATTAAATGAACTAAGCCTTGATCACGGAAAATACCAGGTAGGATTTAAGCACTACACTATTTTTGACAGCACCAGGACTTACAGTAGGATCAATGATTTTACCAACCAGGAAATCGCCAGGCCCATCCCAATAAGTATCTGGTATCCTTCGGAGCAGGAAATCGTAGATCGCAAACCACTAAAGATTTTGAATTATTTCGAGATCCTAAAGGAAGAGGAAGAGTGGGAATACCTGCCTGAAGAGCAGCTATTAAAGTGGTTTTACTACCCAAACACATCGGAAAACCAAAAACACCTCCGGGAACAGGCCAGCGCGTATTCCGGTATTTCATTTGCAGATGGGAAATTCCCCGTTGTGGTTTATGCTCCCAGTTTTCAAGCTTCCTCCATCGAAAATTTCGCGCTGTGTAGCTATTTGGCAAGCCATGGCTATTTGGTGATTTCCAGTCCCAGCCGGGGAACCGAGACACGTTGGTTTAGCAATAATTTCGCAAAGGAAATCGAGACCCAGGCCCGGGACGTAGAGTTATTGATCAAGGAAGTTGGAAAATATCCGATGGTCAAGATCGATAAAATGGCTGTTATGGGGTTCAGTTTTGGCGGACTTTCGAATATGATCGCGCAAATGCGAAACAGCCGGATCGGTGCTGTCGTCAGTCTGGATGGTACGGAGAGGTATCAATACGATTTGCTCAGTGAGTCACCTTTCTTCGATCTTGAGAAAATGGATGTACCCTATCTGCATATGGCACAGAAAGATATTCCTGAGGCAGTTTTGAAAGAAGATGGCATAGATCCGAAGTTAAATACCTCCTTTGAGTTTTACGATAGTCTGACCAGGAGTACAGTCTATCGGTTGAAATATCATCATCTCACCCATGCCTATTTTAGTACGTTGGGTGTATTATTTGAACCCAGAGACAAACGCCAGGACAGGAGTGACCGGGAAATAATGGAGTCCTACAAATGGGTTTCCAGGTATACGCTGTATTTTTTGAATGCTTACCTGAAAGATGATGTATCCGGGTCGGCATTTCTCGAAAACAGTCCTGCGGATAATGGGGTTCCCTCCGATTTAATAACCCGTATGGTTAAACACGGTCAGGTGGAGGAATTCGATTTTCGGGATTTTAATGACCTTGCTTCCCGGCAGGGTTATCAGGACCTGGACCAATTATATGAATCTACGGTAGAGCAGAGAGGGTTGCCAAAGCTGCCGGAGGGGCCATTGAATACCCTTGGTTTGCAGCTGGTGTTTAACCCCAGTACCTCGGAACAGGGCATAAATGTGTTTCAGTTGGCGGTAAAGCTTTATCCCAATTCGGCAAATCTATACGATAGCCTGGCGGAAGGATACCTGTTTATTGGAGAGGAGGAAAAGGCCATTGAGCATTTTGAAAAATCGCTGAGTCTATTCGCAGGGAATCAAAATGCAATTGATCGGCTGAAACAGCTGAGGCGGTAATGTCAATCAGCCTGCGAAAAGGTGAAAAAGCCGGGTTTGCCTTCTCCCGGCGGCTCCTCCCGATATTATTACGACAGCATGCGGGGCGAGGGCAGGTATTACCCGGAAAAGGATTCGATGGTTATTCACGTCGAATTTAAGCGGGAAAATTATTGGACACAAGATTTCGCAGCGCCTATTTATTTGAAGAAGATAGATTAATCGGACGGAGCAGTTATACTAGATGCTTTACGGCTTCATTGATAACCTCTTACCTGTCCTACTACCTACTACTTAATACCCAATACCCATACTCCTTACTCATCCGGGAAATTACCGGGATAAATGGCTCGAAAAGTATCCTGCCCGGCTACGGTCAGGTAAGGGTATAACATGGACATCAGGCTGAAGGAAGCCTCTTCGATAATATTCCGTTTCTCCTCTATCTCATACAGCGAAGAAGCATATAACCAGGTGTTGCTGTAATCGATCATTCGGTTGATGAGGAGTTCGTGTTCCCGGGGAAAGGATGGCGGATGTAGGATGTCATCGCGTAACAGAACTTGAAAGACGAATTCGTACCCCTTTATTCGCTCCATTTTTACCCGTTCAAAATGAGCGCGAATCTTCTTATTTGATTTGAGCAGGTAATGCAGATCCATCCAAAAAAAGCGGTATTCGATCATGCGATCCATGCTTGAGGTTATGTTTGCTTCGATATAAGCCAGGGTAATAGGCTGGTCTCCCACAGCTTGTACCCTGGCATCAAAAACCGCTACCATCTCAAAGTATAAGCCCTCCAGTATATCCTCCCGCCTACGAAAGTGATAATTCAGGTTGCCGGAACTCATCTTTAAAGCCTGGGCAATCATTCGAATGGTCACCTGGCCGTAGCCCTGGTCATTGAAAAGTTGTCGGGAGGTATCGAGTATCTTTTGTTTCGTACTTTTCATTAGTAAACTTGTCCTAATTGTTGATTATTAGTAAATTTGTCCTAAACTACAAATATGGCCTCACTCTTTACGTCTGCTGCGGGAAAAGAAGAAATATTGGGATTGTATGATCAAAAGCTAGCCGGGTTACCGTTCCCCTGCGAATCACTATACGTGGAGACTTCCTTCGGGAAAACCCACCTGCTCCGTACCGGAGACCCGGAGCATCCGCCCTTAGTCCTGGTACACGGTTCCAATGGTTGTGCGCCCATCGCTCTGGAGTGTTACCCACATTTACGCTCGCAGTATCAGGTCTTTGCCATTGATGTGCTGGCACAACCGAATAAGAGTGCGGAGACCCGATTGGGTATGAAGGATGATTCGTACGGTAAATGGATGGAGGAAGTGCTGGAAAAGCTGGGGCTGACGGATGTGGTCCTTGCCGGCTTCTCATTCGGTGGGCTGATCATATTAAAGGCCCTTGCGTACCGGGAAGACCGGGTGAAAGAAGCTTTTCTGGCCTCCCCGGCCTATATCGTCAACGGTAATCCGTTACAAGCTCTGCTTAAGATATTCATTCCCATGCGGCGGTATATGAAAACCCAAAAGATGGAATACATCGAACGGTTCTTATCGGCAGTCTTCACTGACAGGGATCCCTTTGCCGTCCGGTTTCTATCTAAGGTCTTTCTTCATTTCGATATGGATTTTACACCCGTACCCGTAATTACCAAAAAGGAGGCCAAAAAGATCAACACACCGATCTCCATACTCGGTGCCGGGCAGGACATTTTATTTCCCGGAAGGAAGATGCGTAAGCGAGCGAAAAAAATATTTACTTCCCTGAAAAGCTTCGACCTACTGGATGATTCCAAACACGTGCAAAACGAGGCCGGAAACAGAATGGTAGAAAAGCTTATTTTAGGAGATAAGTAGGCTTAATACCGCACACTTCAGCGGTTACCCCAAACCTGTCCTTCTACCAAATACCTACTACCCAATACCCAATACCATACAAGTCTAGGGTTACGGGTAGTTAGTAGATCGAATTAGCCGGTATAGGGATCAGCTGTGTACCTTCCGGTCCGACGTTGTACTAAAATCGATCCAAAACCAATTCGATGTCCAAACACGAGTGGCGAAAGAAGGAAAAGGACACCTACCTGCCAAAAAGTAAGCCCGCCTTTATCGAAGTGCCGACTTTTCAGTTTGCGACCATACGCGGAGAGGGGAATCCGAATAGTTCGGAATTCAAGGAGTACGTGGGAGCCCTGTATTCCCTTTCCTACACCCTCAAGATGACCCTAAAGAAACGAGATGTACAGCCAATGGGGTATTCCGATTACACGGTGTATCCGCTTGAAGGCGTTTGGGATTTACAGGAAGCAGCCAGGGAGCATTACGATGGCACGCTGAATAAGGATGATCTGGCCTATCACCTCATGATCCGGCAACCCGATTTCGTGACACCGGATCTTTTCGGAGACATGCTGGATCTCGCCCGGAAGAAAAAGAATCCAAATCCGAAGCTGGACCAGGTATTATTCGAAACCATTTCGGAGGGGCCTTGTGTACAAATGCTGCACGTTGGTCCCTTTGAAAATGAACCGGAGAGCTTCCGGCAGATGGAGGCTTTTGCGGAAGCTGAAGGTTTGACCCGCCTGTCGAAGACCCACCGGGAGATCTATTTGTCGGATATCAATAAGGTTCCTGCGGAGAAGTGGAAAACGGTATTGCGGTTCCGGGTGGAATAGGGCGTTTGGGTCCACGGTCCAAGGTCCAAGGTCCAAGGTCCACGGTGACTAGATTAGCTATGAGCCAACCCACTTTATACCGCTTCCGAAAAGGTTTGGGCTTCGCTCAACCTTTTCACGCGAGTATATACTCGACTCGAAGTGGTTTTGCTCCGCAGTACTTTGTGCTGGGACACCAAACCACTTCGTTGTCGGTATAATGGTGGGAATTACATGAATCCACACTCACCATTCTACCACTTTATTGGTTAACGTGAACCTCAAACCTATCCAAAGAACCCAATACCTACTACCCTATACCAAAAACACATATGAAACAGTTAGCAAAAAGATCCATTGCCTATTTTTTAGACTGCTTTATTTGTTACTCCCTGGTTATGCTCCTTATTCAATGGGCTTTACTCAGTAACCTGAGGGGGGCAATCGGGCTGACCGATGAATGGTTCGAGCATAGTTGGAACCTGCAATTGTATGTACTACTGACTATCTCCTTACCCGTCTGGCTGTACTTCACGTACTTCGACAGCAAAAAAACGGTTGGGACTTTTGGGAAACGAATAATGAAGCTGTCCGTTACGGACACGCAATCAGAACGAATTGGGCTGAAAAAATCCTTTATAAGAACATTATTGAAGCTATCTCCCTGGGAAATAGCGCACATCGGAGTGATATTTCCAACACCTTTATATTTTGCTGAAAACGCCGATGTCCGGGTCGTAACGATTTTAGGCATACTGCTCTTCGGAATCTATATGGTAAGTATTTTGATCAGCCCGGATGGACGGTCTGTTTATGATAAACTGCTAGAGACGAAAGTCATTATGAAATAACCCATGTGTAGGTATTACCTAAGCCAGGGATTTGTCACCTTCAACCGGGTGGAGAGTTTGCCAATGGGGTGGTAGTTGCCGGTGATGAGGAAAGTAGGAAGCAACATCAATTGACATCAGATCAAATAGCATGACCGAACAAATCAAAGCCCTATTCCAAACGCGACCGGAGCACCCTCTTTTCTACGTGGAAAGCGGGAGCCGACTCTGGGGAATAGCGAGTCCGGATAGTGATTTCGATGTCCGGGGATTTCACCTTCAGCCCATAGAGCAGTACTATGATTTCAGAAGACACCGCGATCTGATCGAGATCATGGATGGGGATTTTGATTTTGTGTCCTACGATATAGATAAGATGTTTGGCCTTTTGGCAAAAAGCAACCCTACGGTATTTGAGTGGATCAGAGCCCACATAGTATATGTCAATCACCTCCCCGATTGGACGAACATTCAGCAACATATCATTTCGAATTTTGACTTCAAAGCGCTCTATCATCATTACTTGTCTCTGGCAAGAGGCAATATCAACATGATGGAAAAGGACAATAAATTCACCTACAAAGTGACCTTTTATTGCATTCGGGGACTTCTTTCCGCTGACCTGGCAACCCGGCATATAGTCCCTGAACTGCTGATCGATGATTTATTCGATCAATTCGATACGGAAAATGAAGTGATCAAAATCGCCAAAGACAGCCTCGAAAAGAAGAAAACCAAGACCGAGAAAGAAGAGGTAGCAGCGGCGAAGAAACCGATCATATTGGAAGCGATCAAGTCCTACGAGCAGACCCTAAGTGAGCTCGAACCAGCCCCATCAAATTCCCCCGAGCGCTTGGGCGACATTTTGCGGGAATATTGTTTTGAGGTGAAGAGGAGGTATTATAAATAAAATTTGAGTATTTATGAAAGAGTATAAGGTGCATTCACACTGTTCTTACCTATAATCTGACGGAGTAAATGTACTTTATGCCAGTAGGCTTTTTTATATTCAATGCATGTGGAGGTTTATATTTTTATTGGCTCTGTTCATCCAGTCTTGCACCGAGCAGGCTGAATTGAAGATGGAAGGTCAGTGGAGATACCTCAACAATAGCTCTGGGTTTATTCCGGAACCATTTGAGTCTTTTTGTCCCAAAGAGTATCCTCCGATCCATGACTGTTATGAATTGGTATATATCCAAGGTCAGACCATTGAACACCCCTTAATGTCGGGAAAGGAAGGATTTAGTATTAAGGATAAACTTATCGGATACGAAGTTGATGGTAAGAAAATTACCTTTTTTAAAGATAGCCTTTCGTATCAGTATAACTGGAATAGAACCGGAAATATAGTCTGCTTCGACGATCAAAAGTTTTGTTTGGTAAAAGTGGAAGAGGAAACAGTACCAATTGATTCAACGAAGTTTAAATTCGAAGTGAAACAGGAGTTTAGTCCTTCGTATCAGTTTTGGATGGATTATAAGTATTCACAAGATTCTATTTATTGTGAGGTTTTCTATGAGAGTAATTATGAAGGAATTCAACTTAATTTGAGTAAACGAGAAGTTTCTTACGTAGTAAATCTTTTGGAACGAATTCCTGAAAAACATCTTGATCGAATCTACAATAATGGTCTATCCGATTGCACGGTGGTTTCAATAGATTTTTACACTGCTGATGGCTATTGGAGAGGAATCGAAACTTGTGGCCTTGGGACAGAAAACCCTTTTGAAATTAGAGCATTACTAACGAATATGTTTTGGATATTGCATGATAAGGTAAGGAAGGATTAATTCTTAAATCCCCCCTGGCCCCACCAACCAATTTATTGGCCCGTAGGGTCAAGCACCCGCCCTGCTTTACTCCTATCTTTAATCTCGAACAAAACCAACACCCACGATGCACCAGAAAACAATCCACACCTGGCTACTAAGCCTAGCATTACTATCGATCAACATGGCTTGTACGAAAGAGCAGGACCTGACCGCACCCGATCAGGCTTACCTGGAAATCCCTGATAACCGCTTCGAAGAACTATTGATCGCTCAGGGGATAGACACCGATCAAACCATCAATCAGCAAATCGCCAGGGCCGATGCCGCAGCGGTAACCCGACTCGACCTGAGCGTTGCGGGTAATCAGGAAGTGATCAGCAATCTTTCAGGCATTGAGGGTTTCGTGAACCTCACGTTTTTGGCGGCAGCCGGACACGAATTTACGGAGGTTGACCTTAGCGCTAATGCCGATCTGGATACGCTGATCCTGGCCAATAATTTGCTGTCGGATATCGATCTGAGTAGTAATCCCCGCCTGGAGTACGTGGACCTGATCGCCAACGAACTCCTATCCGTAACCGGACTGAACAATGCCCGATCCCTGCAATGGCTGAACCTGTCGTGGAACTACCTGGAAGAACTGATCCTGGATAATCCATCCCTCGAGGTGCTGTTCGCCACCCACAATCAGTTGGGGGCCGTGGATCTGACCAAAGCCACCAACCTGAAAAACATCTTGCTCCGGAGTAATCAACTAACCGAGATCGACCTCCGCACCAATACAAAACTGGAAACCGTGATCCTGTCAGATAATCAACTGTCGGAGATTGACCTGTCCCTAAATAGCCAGCTCGCTTACTTGTATATGTCAAGTAATGTATTTGCTCAACTTGATGTAACCAATAATCTGAACCTGGTGGACCTGCGGGTGCACAACAATCCGTATTTAAGCTGTATACAAGTAGGGGAGGGACAGGAGATTCCCACCGTATCCTTATCGGAGGGCCAGCAGTTGCGGGTGGATTGCAATTAGACGGTGGATGCTGGCTGGCTTAGGCTGCACGATTTAAGGTGTGAGCGTCCCGGATGAATACAAAATTGAGTACATTTAAACTACCGCCAGAAAACGACTCCTTACATGAAAAAGATTAGAGCCATACTGCCAAAGATCCCCGAGTATTATCTGATCGCTCTGGTGCTGTTGGCCGGTTTTACGCCTCCCTTTTCCATAAGTCCGGTTTCCGTGGGATGTGCGATTGCCTTAGTGTTGCAGATCATCTATAAAAACAGAAAAACCGGATTGATCATCGCGGGCCTGTTTGTGCTCATGAATCTGGGGGCTGCCATGGCTTTAATAGCTGAATTAGGGGAGTTTTCGGTCTACACATCGCAATCGAGGAACCTGGCTCTCGGTGGATTCGTATTAATTCTCTGTAACTTTGCGGTGGCCGGGATTATGTTTTACCGGTACGCCTATTTTCTGCATCGATATCCGGAAGATTCCGTACCCGTTTTTTAATTATGGCAATAATCATTTCCAATATGACGGAACATAAAGACTACTCAACCTTACCCCTCGAAGAGCTACTGGCAGAAGAAAAAAAGCTCAAACGCAATGAGATCACCGGTGCCGTGATTATTGGCTTCCTGGTAGGGGTGATGATCTTCGGGGTTGCCAGCAAGGGCTTTGGCATCATCTATACGGTCATTCCCATTGTATTGATCGGGGCCATCGCCCGGCATTCGGGAAAGCAAAAGCAGCTATTGGAAACGGTCCGGGCAGAGATCAGGTTCAAAGAACAGTAATCTGTTTTACTGTTCTTAGTGTGAAATTAATATAATGCTTACTCCCTAAATACTTTTTTTGCGAAAGCAAAACAGATAAGTATAGCCTGCCAACGGCATTCCCTTTATTTAATAAATCAGGCCATGCAGGGCAGGGAGAGAATATCGGTCAGATACCAAACATCTACTACCAAGGTCCGTTAGGGAGAAAACTCCCCAATGAACCAAACAACAACACAAAGTGCAGTCATCAGCACGATAAATCCTGCTACCGGACAGAAATTGCAGGATTATGAAATGATGACGAAAAACGAAGTAAATCAGGCGATTGAACATTGCCACCAAGCCTTCGAAAAGTGGAAGTTCGTTTCCCCCGAAGACCGGGCCGACAAACTCCGGGCCATCGGAAAAGCCCTGCAGGACCATAAGGAAGAACTGGTAAGCCTGATGACCCGGGAAATGGGTAAACTGAAAAAGCAAGGTGGAGCAGAGATCGACCTTTGTTCAGCCATCTGCGAGTATACCGCCGAAAATGGCCCTCAGCAACTGGCCGATGAAGAGCGAGAGCTACCGGGCGGAGGCCGCGGCCTTATTACCTACTCGCCCATCGGTGTTATCTACGGCATTCAACCCTGGAATTTTCCCGTCTACCAAGTAATTCGGTATACCATTGCCAATCTGATGGCCGGAAACGGCGTACTACTCAAGCATGCGACTTCCGTTACGGGCTCCGCTATAAAGCTGGCCAAGATTTTTGAACAGGCGGGTTTACCTAGGCATCTTTTCACTGTTCTGGTAATCGATCACGACCAATCCGACGAGGTCATCCGGCACCAGCTGGTGCGGGGTGTCACCCTTACCGGTAGCCCGGGCGCTGGCAAGCACATCGGAAAACTGGCCGGTGAAGAACTGAAGAAAACAGTACTCGAGCTTGGCTCTAATGATGCCTACCTCGTATTGGAAGATGCTGACCTGGAGGTAGCGATCAAGCATTGCGTCAGAGGACGCGTTTTTAATAATGGCGAGACCTGCGTTGCTGCCAAGCGCTTCATCGTAGTCAATAAACTATATGATAAATTCAGAGAGGGTTTCGTGGAACAAATGCGAAACCTCAAGTACGGCGACCCAACCAGTGATGATAGTGATCTCGGCCCGATGGCACGGGAAGATCTGCGCGACGAGCTGCACGAACAAGTACAGAAAAGCGTAGCAAATGGTGCCGAAGTACTATGCGGCGGAACCATTCCCGACCAACAGGGCTATTACTACCCCGCCACGGTGTTGGGTAATGTCAAGCCGGGGCAGCCTGCCTACGATGATGAATTATTCGGACCGGTAGCCTCCCTTATCCACGCAAAAAATGACGAGGATGCCATGCGCATCGCTAATGACAGCCGCTTCGGGCTGGGCGGAGGTATTTTTACCACCGATGAGGAACGGGCCTTCCAATTGGCTAAGGAGCATTTCGATACCGGAATGGTCTTTATCAACTCTTTTGGATTAGCCCAGCCAAACATGCCCTTCGGTGGAGTGAAAGACTCTGGCTACGGACGCGAGCACGGAGGGTTTGGCGTAAAAGAATTTGTTAATGAAAAAGCCATCATGAGGCTCTAAAAATCGTGAGGTTGGGCGCAGACTATTTCGGTGAGTGACCATTTTCGACGCCCAACCTCCCGGTACCAAGTAATTGGTATTGGTTAAATGGATTTAAGTAAGTCCTACTACCCAATACTCTATACCAAATACAACGTAAGGCTATGGATTTCAGCAGTTTACCAAATTGTCAGCCCCCAACCCTACGTTAAAAAAATAGATATTATGCATTTGAAAGATAAAGTGGCCATTATAACCGGCGCGAGTAGCGGAATCGGTGAAGCAACCGCCCGCAAACTAGCCGCCGATGGCGCAAAGGTGGTGGTTACCGCCCGGCGCAAGGAGAAATTGGAAAACCTCAAATCCGATATCGAGAAAAACGGGGGCTCAGCACTCGTGGTGGAAGCGGATGTAACCAAGCGCGAGGATATCCAAAAGCTGGTCAGGCAAACCAAGGATACCTTTGGTCCTTGTGATATTCTAGTGAATAACGCCGGTATTATGCCCCTCAGCTACATGAAGAATATGCACGTGGATGAGTGGCTCAAGATGGTGGACGTCAATATCAACGGCGTATTATATTGCCTGGCCGAGACACTCCCCGATATGGTTGACCGTGACAACGGACACATAGTGAATATCAGCAGTGTGGCCGGTCGGGAGGTCATGCCCGGAGGAGCAGTATACTCAGCTACTAAGTTTGGTGTTCGTGCCTTGAGCGATGGCTTACGGCAGGAACTGTCGCCCAGCCATAATATCCGTGTGACTTGCATCGAGCCCGGAGCGGTTGCAACCGAGCTCACGGAAACCATCACCGACAAGGAACTCATGGATGATTTTCAAAGCATGATGGGCGATCTGGATTTCCTGGATAGTGATGACATTGCAAAAGCCATTCACTACGCGGTATCACAAGGTGACAGCGTAAATGTGAATGAACTCCAGGTCCGGCCGGTTTCCCAGGGCTAGAAAAGACTTTTTATTGCAGTTCAAGCAGTATTCCAGTAAGGGGTACTGCTTTTTTTTATGCCTTTCGGCAAAAAAACAGGAGCTCCGGACAATGGCCCATGCTTTTTCAAAAGTGGTTCTGGCTTGCACACGCTGAATTTCAGAGAACCTTTTATCTTGACTGCTCAACTTAGTCACCAAAGCCGGAATAAATTTCTATGAAAACATCGCCCATTTTGCTCGTGATCCTCATCTTTTCCCTCTCCGCCTGCCAGCCTGCCCATGATCAGGATGAACCGGTGTCCTATGCCGGCAACCCCATTGTCGAAGGCTGGTACGCCGACCCCGAAGGCATCGTGTTCGACGATGAATACTGGGTGTTTCCTACCTATTCCGCCGAATATGAAAAGCAGGTGTTCTTCGATGCTTTCTCCTCCAAAGACCTGGCAAACTGGGAAAAACACGAGCGCGTATTGGATACCTCCATCATCAAATGGGCTAAACAGGCCATGTGGGCTCCCTCGATCATTGATAAAGACGATCAGTATTACCTCTTCTTCTCGGCCAACGATGTGCAAAAACCGGGCGGACCCTACTGGGACGAAAGCAACACCATCAATCACTACGGTGGAATCGGCATTGCTGTAGCTGACAATCCTTCCGGACCCTTTGAGGACTATCTGGGCGAGCCCCTGATCAGCGAATTCCACAACGATGCTCAACCCATCGATCAGTTTGTATTCAGAGATGTCGATGGCACGTACTATATGTTCTACGGGGGCTGGCGACACTGCAATATCGCTAAGCTCAACGACGATTTTACCGGCTTTGAACCCTGGCCGGGCGACAGCCTCTTCCGGGAAATAACGCCCGAAGGGTACGTCGAAGGACCCTTTATGTTTTACCGTAAGGGTACCTACTACTTCATGTGGTCGGAAGGCAGCTGGGGCAACGAGACCTACAAAGTGGCCTACGCCATGGCCGATAATGTGGCTGGACCTTTCCGGCGAATCGGTACCATCTTGCAGTCCGATAAAGACGTTGCTACCGGTGCCGGCCACCACTCGGTCATCAATACACCCGGTACCGATGATTGGTACATCGTATATCACCGGCGTCCCATTCCCAACGAAGGGCGTGATCACCGGGTTACCTGTATCGACAGCTTGACATTTCACGAAGACGGTACCATCAAGCAGGTCAACATGACCTTCAAGGGGGTTCGGGAGGTCGCAAAAAGTAAATAAATACCTGTTCATTCACATTTGCTAAAATCCATACATATGAAAAATGTCCTGTCCCTTTTCTTTTTGATTTACGTTTTGGGTCTTGTCGGATGTGATCAGGCAAAAGAGCCTCTTGCGGAAGCAAAAAAGGAGTTCGCGGTACCGGCAATGAACAGCCTGGTTTCCATTTTTGAAATACCGGCCACTGATATGTCCAGGGCAGTCGACTTTTATCAGAACATTTTAGATGTGGAGATTGAAGAAATGGCTTTTTCCGGCATGGAAATGGGATTGCTGCCCTACGAAGACCAAATGGTCACGGGAGTGATCATAAAAGGAGAAGGCTATCAGCCTTCCGCTCAGGGATTATTGCTGTACCTGAATGGCGGAGACGATCTTCAGGTAGTTCTTGATAAAGTGGCGGAAAACGGCGGTGAGATCGTAGTACCCAAAACGCCGCACGCGGATGAAAGTGGGTTCTTCGCCATCTTTCTCGACTCGGAAGGGAACAGAATGGGACTACATTCTCCCAATTAGAGAATGCCGGCATCCTTTCGCAAAAGCCACGTACTGAAAATGAATTGGACGTTTAGGCCAGGCAGTTTTGTCAAGAAGATCAAAACGAAACGGATACGATGATATGGACCTCACATTACCATCAATAATTGATGGCGGGCTATCCAACGCCCTGGAAGCACAAGGCTGCAACCTGGATCATCCCCTCTGGACCGCCCGGCTTCTGGACGAGCATCCGGAGGCTATCGTGCGGGCCCACCTTGCGTATTTACAGGCGGGAGCCAAGTGCATCATTACCTCCAGCTATCAGGCTTCCATTCCGGGTTTACTGGACCTCGGTTATGACCTGGCTTTCGCCAAAAAGCTCCTCTTGCGCACGGTGATATTGGCACAAAATGCAGTTAACGAATACATGAAGGAAAATGAGGTTCCCGGCCGGCTGCTGATCGCCGCCAGCATCGGACCCTACGGTGCCTATCTGGCCGATGGCTCCGAGTACCGGGGAAACTACGGTATGTCCCGTCAGGCATTGTATGATTTTCACCACGACCGAATACAGTTGCTCGATACGTCGGCCGCCGACCTTTTTGCCTGTGAGACCATACCAAGTGAACTGGAGGCGCAGGTCCTGTGCGAAATTCTGCTGCACACCTCCAAACCCGCCTGGATCTCCTTTTCCTGTCGCGACGAGAAACACCTCAATGACGGTACCCCGATTGATCAGGCCGTCCGGTCATTGGCCGACCACCCCAACGTGCTGGCTATCGGGATAAACTGCACCGCCCCCAAATATGTGTCCGGCCTGATCCGTACCATCAAACCGGTGATCGGCGATAAAAAATTGATAGTCTACCCCAATTCCGGTGAGACTTATTTCCCGGAAAGCAAAAGTTGGTAGCGCCAAGCTAAGCCCATGAGAGGGGGAAGGTGCAAACAAAGAAACCTCTC
>CAYFGK010000109.1:0-17919 GCA_964342305.1 uncultured Saprospiraceae bacterium
ATACCCTATACCTACTACTCTATACCGGGAGGTTGGGTTTTGACTATCATCACTTTACAGATATGTCTGTGTCCAACCTCACGTTAGATATACTTCTTCATCCGGCTCATTTCCCGCTTGAGGTCTTTTTCCTTGATGGATTCACGCTTATCGTAGATCTTTTTACCCTGGGCCAGGGCAATTTCCAGTTTTGCGTAACCGCGCTCGTTCAGGTACAGGCGGTACGGCACGATGGTAAACCCCTTCTCCTTTACCCGCTTTTCGAGGCGGCGCAATTCGGCGCGCTTGAGTAGCAGCTTACGGTCGCGGCGCGTTTCGTGGTTTTGGCGATTACCGTGCCGATATTCCCCGACAAACATACTTTTCACAAACAACTCTCCGTCTTCGAAAAAACAATAAGCATCCGACAAGTTGGCATTGTTCGCGCGGATCGATTTGATCTCGGTTCCGGTAAGTGAAAGGCCGGCCTCGTAGGTATCGATGAATTTATATTCGAATTTGGCCCGGCGGTTCTCAATATTTACCGGTCCCTTATCTGATTTTTTCTTGGATGCCATGTACTTGTTTTTCGTCTTGGAGCCCTTGATTTTCCATTAGTTATGGCTTTCGCCAAAAGTTTCCTGCTTTTTTGCGAAAGCAAGGTGAGCCTACGAAGTAACGTAAATTCCGGGGAAAAAGGTTCACTCGCCCCAAAAGCCCGGTGCGAAATACACCGGACTTTTGGCTGCATGATGACCAACCATTAGTTCTTCTTGAATGATCCGCCCCGAATGGCTTTATTCTCAGCGGCAGGCCGCTTTTTCATGGCATTGGGAAGCTTTTTACCAAGGCTACGGTGAATAAAATCCGTCATCTTAGTGTATAGGTGCAGGCGAGTGTAGCCCCCGTAAATACCGTGATTCCGGTTGGGATAGAAGTAGGTCTCAAACTGCTTATTTGCGTCGACCAGGGCATTGACCATCTCGGCCGTATGCTGAAAGTGTACATTATCATCGCCCATACCGTGTACCAGCAGATAGTCACCCTCAAGCCGATCGGCAAAATTCACGGGTGAGTTGTCGGCGTATCCGTCGGGATTTTCTTCCTCATCCCGCATGTAGCGTTCGGTATAGATCGAATCGTACCAACGCCAGTTAGTTACCGGAGCTACCGCGATGGCGGCTTTGAATACATCGTTGCCCTTGAGCAAACAAAGCGACGACATATACCCACCGTAACTCCAGCCAAAGATCCCGATCCGCGAAGCATCGGTAAAGGGCAGATTTCCAAGGTATTTAGCGGCTTCGATCTGATCGATGGTTTCATATTTCCCTAATTCCAGGTAGGTCATCTTCTGAAACTCCTGGCCGCGGCCGCCGGTACCCCGGTTGTCGACACAGGCGACCACGTATCCCTGCCTGGCCAGCATTTGGAACCACCAGTAGCGATCGCCTTTCCAGCTATCGGTCACCTGCTGACTACCCGGGCCACCGTACAGGAACATAAATACCGGATACTGCTGTTGGGGATTGAAATTAGCCGGCTTGAGCATCCAGCCATTGAGTTCTACCCTGTCTTTGGTCTTGAAAGTAAAAAACTCCATGGGTTGTACCCCGTAGGTCTTTTGGCGGTCAGCCAGAGCCTGATTGTCCTCGATCGTACGAATGGCTTTACCCGTACGGTCGTACACCGTGTACGTAGCCGGCGAATTGATGGTAGCGTGGGTCAGTACGTAGTAAGCGTAGGTACTGCTGAACTGAGCACTATTGGTACCGTCCTTTTCGGCTAACGCTACCCGATCCGATCCGTCCAGACCAGTCCGGTAGATTTCCCGTTTGAGCGGACTTTTGGCGGCAGCCTGAAAAAATACCTGATCATTGGCCTCATCCACTCCGTAGAAATCGGTGACTTCCCACTCCCCCTCCGTAAGCTGGCGGATTAATTTGCCGTCCATCCCGTAGAGGTAGATGTGATTCCAGCCGTCCTGTTCACTGGTCCAGATAAAGCGTTCGCCATCTTCCAGAAAGGTCAGGTTATCGTGGATATCGATGTAGTAGGGGTTGGTTTCTGCCAGCAAGACGGTGGTTTCCCCGGTTTTGGCTTCCGCCAAAAGGAGCTCCAACTCATTCTGCCAGCGATTCATCCGAAAAACGACGAGTTTTCCCGGATCGAGGGTCCATTTAATGCGGGGAATGTACTGATCCGTTTCTTCCCCCACATCAACCGGCACATTTTTGCCGGCGACCAGATTGTGGATATGGATCTGCACCGTAGCGTTCTCCTCGCCCACCTTGGGGTATTTAAAGGTGACGTATTCGGGGTAAAGCTCATTGCGGTAATTGGTCATGGTGAACTCCCTGACCGCTCGTTCATCAAAGCGGTAGAAAGCCAGACTTTGGCCGTCGGGTGACCACTCAAAAGCCCTGGTAAAACCAAACTCCTCCTCGTAGACCCAGTCGGCACTGCCGTTGATGATGGCATTGTCTTCGCCGTCGTTGGTAATGCGATGGAGGGAACCGGTATTCAGGTCCCGGTAGTACATATTGTTCTCGTACACAAAAGCCACTTTGGTGCCCGTAGGGTCCAGGGTGGCGTGCATGTGTTTCCCTTCCGGGAAAACGGGCGTCAGTATCTCGGTAGCCCGGTCATAAATGAAAAAGAAAGCCCTGGTCGACCGGCGGTAGATGGATTCAGTCCCGGTCTTAATGAGCATTTTAGTCTCATCGGCACTGAAGGTATAGCCGTCCATATCTCCGGAAAAACCTTCCGCCGAGACGGCCGAAGCGTCGAACAGCACCTCCGTTTGCCGACCGGTGGTGAGGTCGTATTGAAGGACCCGGTTATTTTCCAGACGGGTATAATGACGGCCATCGTTCAGGAAATTGAAACCGGGAACGGAGCGGGCGGAGAAGGTACCCCGCAACCAGATATCTTCGAGGGTGATATCGCGCTGGGCGTTCAGCGGTGCGATCAGGCAACTGCAAAGAATCAGGCAGGCGAGCAGCCAACGTGTCATATACTTTGGTATTTGGTGAGCAAATCGGTTCCGACGCCGTGACCGGCGTCGCTTTTAGTCCTGTATAAGCGTTTCGAGGCGGTCTTCTATTTCGTGGATGCGCTGCCTTTTTTGCAAAATGACGGGTTCCGAGGCCCGTACCTTGCAGTCCATAATCGCGCAACGTTCGCAGGTGGTGTGTACATCAGCACGAACCAGGGCGGGATCGTCCAGGAAGTTGACACGCTCCCGCAGTTCGTCGTTGATCAACAGACCAATGGTGACGCTAACGTTCTTATCGGGGCTCGGGTAGGCCGGGCGGGCAATGGTCAGGCAAAGGTACTGATCACGCGACCCTACGTAGCTGGAAATCTGAGCCCGCACGATGGTATCCACGTATTTTCCTTCCTTTTGCAGCTTCCGCAAATCCTCCAGCAGGGAAATCGACACCCAGCGGCGGCAATAGTGCTCTTCCAGGCTGTTGCTGTGAGGACGGTGGTTATGATTGAGGTGCAGTTCTTTATCTATCTCAAAATGCCCCGTTTTCAGGTGATTGGAAAATCGGAAAAAGAACAGTTTTTTGATGCCAAAAAATTGGGGCAGGATATTGGTGAGGCGGTGGTAGAACATCTCCGGGGTGACTACGTAGCGCTTGGTGATGTCGAGCCAGGCTTCTCCATCCCAGGTTTTGCGGGCAAAGAAATCGCGGAGATCTTCATTGATCCGGTCGAGGGGCATGTGCAGGGCGACCGAAAAATAGATAGACTTGGAATGATTTAGCACCTCTTCGAAAACCCGACTGCGAAGCAGGGAGGAAGTATAAGCCCGCTCCTTGATATTCAGAAACTGGAAGCCCAGCTCTTTCCCGTATTGGAACGACTTCTGCAGGTCATTCAGATTGCCGTTGAGCAGTAATTCCTTCTTTTTGGGTAAAAACACCGACCGCAGCCCGGTCAACTCCGGATAGTTGCGCAGACCATCCTCAACTAATGTGTAACCGTAGTGTTTTTCTAAAAGTCGACCAAGCACCTCCGGCGTAAGGGGGCGTTGAGCGGGCAGGTGAAAGGTCTCTTCAAAACCCTGTACCGCTTCTTCTAATTCCGGAAAATAATTGTTGTGCAGTTCGAGAAAAGAACGCAGAGCACTAAAGTAGAAATTCTCCTCGCGCAGGGCGTAATTCCTCGACAACTCTAAAAGGGTAGAAATGAAAGCCCCCACCCGCGCGGGAGCACTGGCGATAATTTCCACCACCTTAGTAAGCTCAATCCCAAACAGATCGAGTGGTAATTCGTGCAAAAAGTTTGATTTCAGCAGATCTACCACCGGCGTCATGCGTTCATCAAAATCGCGGCTGGTCAGTTCGTTGGAGGAAACACCCAGGGCTTTGGCCAGAGCGTCGATCTTATCCTGCTTCGGATACTTTTTACCCTTTTCGATCTCGTTCAGATAGGAGACTGACAGACCCGATTTTTTGGATAACTCCGCAAAAGAGAAGGATTGCTCGCGCCGCAATTGCTTTACTTTCAATCCAAATAAAATCTTATTATTCAGCTGTTGTACGCTCATGGTTTAAAAGTAGTACATTGCAGCGAAAATTCGCAATTGATATCAGCGAAATTCTGCTTTGAGTCTTTTTTTTGGCGAAAGCCACTCTGAAAACCAACAACTTACAACCCAAAAAGCCTGTGTAGACTGAGCGAACCGCTAAAAATAATTCTAGCGAAAAAACTTTGCACCTCTGACGTGACACCAACATCTACACACAAATCACCCCTGCACCTATGACACGAACTGAACTTCGACAAGCCTACCAGGAACGGCAGCAATTAGCAAATACCCGAGCGGATGAACTGGCCAAAAAATACCGCCAGATGGGATGGGTACGTTTACTTATTTTCCTGTTGAGCTTTGCCGCCATATTCCTGTTATTTAGTGTTCATTGGATGGTGGGGATGGCAGGAACCCTCGCGCTGGTGATTGCCTTTATAGCCTTCGTACGCTGGCACCAGGGTATTAAAACCCAGGAAAACCACCAGCGCTCCTTGTCAACGCTCAACCAATGGGAACAGCAGGTGCTGGATCACGACTTCCAGGTATTCGCAGATGGTGCCGATTTTTTAGAGCCGGAGCACCCCAATGCTCTTGATCTTGACCTTTTTGGTCCCTATTCCCTCTATCAATACCTGAATCGCACCTCCACTTTTCTTGGTCGCCGGCGCCTGGCAGAGTGGCTCACACAAGTGGTGGCATCTTCCGTCATCCGCGAACGGCAGAAAGCTATTCGCGCCCTCACTCCAGAACTAACCTGGCGTCAGGAATGGCAAGCACGCGGACTGGAAACTAAGGATGCGCCCGAACAACTCCGGCTTTTGCTGACCTGGATGGAAACCCCCAATTTCCTGCGACCAAAAAAATGGATCCGTTGGACCCTGGTCTTACTTCCGGTATTGACCATCGGTACCCTGGCCTACTGTATCCCCACCCAGCCGTGGTATGTTTGCCTGCTTTGTGTCTTACCCAACGCCTGGATTTTACGGCGCTACGTCGAGCGCATCAATAGTACCCACCAACAGACTACTCATGCCGAAGCGGCCCTGTCGCGCTACGCCAGCCTGGTCAACTATACCTCCCGGCTCACGGCGGAATCGCCTTACCTGCAGGAGCGTCTTGACGTGCTGCGAACTGATGCAGGCAAAGCCATAAAAATCCTGAGCTATCAGATCAGCCAACTGAATGTGCGCTATAACATGTTTGCGGTAATCCTGAACATCCTGGGTCTATGGGACCTGCAATGGGTCTACCGGCTGGAGGGTTGGAAAGACACCTACCGGCATGAGTTGCCGAAATGGTTCGACGCTCTTGCTGAACTGGAAGTCTTGTGCAGCTTTGCTAATGCGGCTCACAATAATCCCGAATGGCACTATCCCTCAGTCACTGAAAAGGACCAGTTGGTAGCAGTACAGCTCGGTCATCCACTGTTAGCTGCCGATCAGCGGGTATGTAACGACTTGTCGATGCCTACCCGCGGCCACATCAAGCTGATCACCGGCTCGAACATGGCGGGCAAAAGTACCTTCCTGCGTACGGTGGGGATCAACCTGGTGCTGGCAACCTGCGGAGCTCCGGTCTGTGCCCAATCCCTGCACACTCCCTTGCTGCAGGTATATTCGAGTATGCGCACCCAAGATGCCCTGCACGAAAGTACCTCCTCGTTTTATGCGGAACTGAAGCGGCTGAAGTTTATCATCGAAGCCGTGGAACGGGGCGATAATATTTTTTTCCTCCTAGATGAGATCCTGAAGGGAACCAACTCACGCGATCGCCATACGGGGTCTAAGGCCCTGATCCGCCAGCTTATCGAACAGGGCGGTGGCGGCCTGATCGCTACCCACGACCTGGAACTGGGGATCCTGGAGGATCAGTATGACGGAGCTATAGAAAACCTCTGCATGGAGGTCCGCATTGAAAATCAGCAGCTGTATTTCGATTACAAACTGGAGCCCGGCGTAAGCCAAAGTTTCAACGCGACCTTGCTCATGCAAAATATGGGTATCGACGTGACGGCAGAAGACGCGACATGATCGCCTATAGTCTACAATCGGTCCGTGAACAGCCGGAAGCGATTCGCCAGATCGTACTGATGGATCAGGGCCTGAAGCTCGTTCCACCAGAGATTCGGGCCTGCAGGTCGGTACAGACCCTGGATCTGAGAGGTAATGCACTGACCGAACTACCTGATTGGCTGAGAGAATTAACCTATTTGAAAAACCTCCGCTTAGACCGAAATGCGCTCACCAGGATGCCGGCAGTTTTGGCCGATCTACCAAACCTGCGTATGGCTTCCCTGTCCGAAAACCAGATAAGCCGTCTTTCCAAAAAACTAAAGTTGCCAGCTATTTTGCGCACGCTTGATCTGCGTCACAATCGGATCGGAACCTGGCCTTCCGGCATCCTGGATCAGGTCGAACTGGAAAAACTGGACCTGAGCTATAACCCGCTCGGTGCGTTCCCCGACTGTGGTACTGCCACTTCCTTCTTACAATATCTCCATCTGTCTCAGACCCGCCTTAAATCCATGCCTCAGAATCTGGGTGCTTTTCAACAACTCCGGCAGTTGTATCTGGACCGCAATCAATTAACAGACAGCCATTTACCCGGCACCTGGCCACCAAAACTGGAATTGCTGGATCTGAGTCATAATCAGTTGTTGCGCCTGCCGGCAAAACTCAGCCAGGCCGGTTTTTTGCGAAAGCTACATTTGGATTACAACCAGCTCCGTGAGCTCCGCCTCCCCGACGACCTGCGGTGGCTCTCGGAACTAACCGTGAGTCACAACCAGCTGCTGAAAGTACGAGCAGGGAATAAGCAGGGTGGAGCACTGGCCGTTTTAGATGTACGTGAAAATACCGATCTGGCAAGTCTGCAAATTACCGGAACCAAACTACGTACTTTACAGATTGACGGTTGTGATTTCCGCAAACTGCTACCACTACCGAATTCTTTGCGTATCCTGAGCGCTCGTCGCAATCGACGCCTTACCGCCGATACCATTATTGGCGGAGATCAATTGGAACATCTGGACCTTGGGTACACGGCCCTGGACACCCCCGACTGGCCAATACTTCCCAAGCTACAGGTACTGGGTATTCAGCACACTCCGCTGAGTCGCCGGCATCCTCTTCCCGATCAGCTGATCAGGCAAACCCAATTAACCGACCTCACCGGCTACCGGCATCCCGACGAGCGACGGTGCCTCCTAGCCGCGCTGGACCTTCGACGAAAGTACGGATTGGCGGAGAACACCGCACGCTCTGTCTGGCAAGCACTACGGGACCCGGATAGGGCGGGTAGTTCCCACACGCTCGAGCAGATGCTACCCTGGCTTACCTGGAACCTGGTAGAACTGTGGCCTCCTGCTTTACTTAAATTACGGGACCAATACGAGAAGCTTCCCGACCGGGAATTACTCGCAGAGATTGGGGTACAATTCATGGGGACTTTCCCTGACCGCGATCGGCGCATTCGCGCAGGCACTCTGGAGCAGATTCCGCAATCGGACCGGGGGGTATGGGTTTTAGGTAACCCTCCCTTCACAGTACCACTACATCTTCCTGAAAACGGAGTGATCGATGAAGCCACCTTCTGGCAGTGGCTGGAAAAGGATCAGTCTATTCCCGCACTTGACCAACATCGTGCGGAACAGATCTGCCGTCTGTTATGGTCCTCACCGGCTACCAACCAGCAACTGGCCCTGCATGTGCTCCGGGGATTGAATGTGCCGGAACCCTTGTGGCCAGCCCTGATAATTCAGTGGAAACGAACAGAATCGGATAAAATCAGACGGCAAATTCGGGCTATCCTCCAATCGTCCTTGCCGGGCGATGCGCAGATTATCCTGAACCGGCCTCTCTCTTTTCAGCGAACATCGGGGGTGTCTGCCTTTCGGCAAAAAATAAAGCAACTTACCAGAGGGTCGGGCCTGGATATGGAAGAGGCCCTGGATTTATGGGAATCGATCATTGGTTCAGGGTCCACGGACCAAGGGCCATGGTGATATACAGTGGACCGTGAGCCGTGAACCTTGGACCGTTCCATCATACGTCTACGTTCGCGTATTTGGCATTGGCTTCGATGAAGGCACGACGGGGAGGTACTTCATCGCCCATCAGCATGGTAAATACCCTGTCTACTTCCATGGCATCGTCGATAGATACCTGGCGAAGGATACGATTATCCGGCTTCATGGTGGTATCCCACAATTGCTCGGCGTTCATCTCACCAAGACCCTTATAGCGCTGTACTTTGACGCCACTTTCGTTCCCCGCATCACCGGTGATCTCCCGCACGGCGGCACGACGTTCTTCGTCGGACCAGCAATAGCGTTCCGTTTTACCTTTTTTCACCAGGTAAAGCGGAGGGGTGGCAATGTAGATGTATCCACGCTCGATCAGTGGTTTCATATAGCGGAAGAAGAAGGTCAGGATCAGGGTCACAATGTGGCTACCATCGACGTCGGCGTCACACATGATGATGATCTTGTGGTAGCGCAATTTTTCGAGGTTCAACACCCGTTCACCATCTTCGTTCTCGACGATGTTCACGCCCAGGGCGGTAAAGATGTTCTTGATCTCCTCGTTTTCGTAGATCTTGTGCTCGAGGGCTTTTTCTACATTGAGGATCTTACCGCGTAAGGGCAGGATGGCCTGGAACTTGCGATCACGGCCCTGTTTGGCAGTACCACCGGCCGAGTCACCCTCCACCAGGTACAATTCGCTGATGCCCGGGTCGCGGGATGAGCAGTCGCTCAATTTACCGGGCAGTCCGCCGCCACTCAAAGCGTTTTTGCGCTGGACCATTTCCCGGGCCTTGCGCGCCGCATGGCGTGCCGTGGCCGCCAGGATCACCTTATCGATGATGCGTTTGGCATCTTTGGGATGTTCTTCCAGGTAGTGTTTAAGTACTTCACCAACGCATTGCGAAACGATGGACGTCACTTCGGAGTTGCCGAGTTCCCCTTTGGTTTGCCCTTTAAACTGGGGTTCCGGAACCTTCACGGATACTACGGCGGTGAGGCCTTCCCGGAAGTCCTCTCCCGAAATCTTAAATTTCAGTTTGTTGAAAAAGCCGTTTTCCTCCCCGTAAGATTTGAATAAACGGTTGACGGCCATTCGGAAACCACGCACGTGAGTACCACCTTCGCGGGTATTGATATTGTTGACGTAGGAGTAGATCGTCTCCTGGTAGGAGGTATTATACTGCATAGCCACCTCGACCTCCACGTTGTCCTGCTTTCCGGTTACGTGAATAGGTTTTTCGATCAGCGGTTGCTTGGATTCGTCGAGTTTGGCGACAAACTCCCGCAGTCCTCCTTCGGAAAAGAAGCGTTCCTTGCGAGGTTTTCCGTCTTCTACATTCCGTTCATCGGTAAGGGTGAGTACCAGTCCCTTATTGAGATAGGACAACTCACGCATCCGGCCGGCCAGGATATCCCATTTAAACTCCAGGGTTTCAAAAATGGTCGAGTCCGGCTTAAACGTAATGGCGGTACCTTTCTCATCGGTTTCACCGATGAAGGATACATCTCCCTGAGGCTTACCTTTCTTATACGATTGTTCGGCGATCTTACCATCTCGCCAAACCGTCGCTTTGAGATCTTCGGAAAGAGCGTTCACACAGGATACCCCTACCCCGTGCAGACCACCGGAGACCTTATAGGTGTCTTTATCGAACTTACCACCTGCGTGCAGGACAGTCATCACCACTTCCAGTGCCGACTTATTCAGCTTTTTGTGGGTATCCGTTGGAATACCACGACCATCATCTCGAACCGATAAGGAGTTATCCGGATGAATGACGGTATCAATCTGGGTACAGTGGCCGGCCAGGTGTTCATCGATGGAGTTATCGATGACCTCCCACACCAGGTGGTGCAGACCTTTGCTATCGGTACTACCGATGTACATACCCGGGCGCTTGCGCACCGCTTCCAATCCTTCCAGCGCTGTAATATTCGATGCGCTGTAGTCCTGCTTTCCAGGCTTCGTTTGATTCTTATCGCTTGCCATATCCATTCTACAAAGATACTAAAATTACGGCCTTTTTTAGCCTTTTCCCCACCATAAACACCCCATCAGGGCCGCTAAAAATATGGTTTTATTACTACTGTACAGGAAACACCCGAAACGGCTCCGTAGTTGCCTTGTTATGCATTGATAATGTGTAATTTAAGGATTCGTTAACCGTATGTAAGCATGCTGTTTTTTCTGCGAAGTGCTCATTTTTTCTTTTACTGCGGATCATCATTTGCGTGGATCGAGTTGTTCAGGAATAAAAGCATACTGGATACCAGGAAAAACAACGTACATGCCAACATCCGTAGTTGTTCGGGAATCGGACTTGCCAGACCTAGCGAAACGACTGTTGACAGAAGCAGGTGAGCGGCGCATTTTCCTGCTGGAAGGCACTCTGGGGGCCGGCAAAACGACTCTGATCAAGCAGTTGTGTGCAAAGCTTGGGGTCGACCCTTCCGAGGTCCACAGCCCAACCTTTGCATTGGTCAATGAATACGAAGGTGACGAAACCGTTTATCACCTCGATCTATACCGGCTGAACAATCTGGATGAGGCCATTGATATTGGCATCGAAGATATACTGTATAGCAGGCAGTTTTGCTTTATTGAATGGCCGGAACTGGTCGAACCAATCCTTCCCGGAGAGGTCGTTCGAATTAAGCTGGAGTTAGCCCCGGATTCAGCTCGAAAAATCCTATTTTAGCGGGGAGCAGGACGGGATTCCCCTTGGGCTGCTTCTTCAGCACGAGTATTATTAGTTGTTTATGAGTGACGAAAAGGGACGCCGGATACAAGTACCCAGGGAGTTTACACAGGGCCAACTTGAAACACAAACCGAGATGCTGCAACGCAAACAGCGTCCTAATAGGCTTTTTATCGGTGTCCCCAAGGAAATTATGCAGCAGGAAAACCGGATCGCCCTGGTCCCCTCCTCGGTAGAGACGCTCATTGGTCACGGTCACCGCGTGGTGGTCGAAGCCGGTGCCGGTGACAAATCAAGCTTCTCCGACCACGATTACTCCGAAGCTGGTGCCGATATAGCCTACAGTGCCGAACAGGTTTACAAGGCCGATATCATCATAAAGGTCGCCCCACCAACCCTGGAGGAAGTCGAATTAATGCATCCCAACCAAATTCTGATCTCACCGCTCCAGCTACCCATCATCTCCGGTGATTATATCAATGCCCTTCGCAAAAAGCGTGTCATCGCCCTGGCCATGGAGTACATCAAGGACGAAGCCGACACCTTCCCCGTCGTGCGGATCATGAGTGAAATGGCGGGACTGAGCGCTATGCTCACGGCAGCCGAATTACTGACCTACAATCGCGGTGGATCGGGTTTATTACTGGGTGGCATTTCCGGCGTACCCAGTGCGAAAGTAGTTATCCTGGGGGCCGGCATTGTAGCCGAATACGCTACCCGGGTTGCTCTTGGCCTGGGTGCGGAAGTTCGCATCTTTGACAACAACATCTACAAACTGAAACGCCTGCAAAATCAGGTCGGTCGACAGCTGTTCACCTCCGCAATGAACCCCGTCTACCTAGAGCGGGAACTCATTACGGCCGACGTCGTCATCGGCGCGGTACACGCCAAAACGGGCCGTACCCCGGTGATCGTCAGCGAAGAGCAAATCACCAAAATGAAATCTGGCTCGGTCATCATCGACGTAAGTATCGACCAGGGGGGCTGCTTCGCCACCTCGGAAGTAACAACCCTGGATAATCCGACCTTCATCAAACACGAAGTTATTCACTACTGTGTACCAAATATTGCTTCCAGGGTCCCCAAAACGGCCTCAACTGCCGTCAGCAATATCCTCACACCTATTCTGCTGAAGGCTGGTTCAACAGCCAGTATTGAGCATTTGTTGTTCAATAATCACGGCCTGCGCCACGGAGTATACACCTACAAAGGTTGTCTTTGTAATGAATACCTGGGCGAGCGATTCGAGATCAAATTCACAGATCTCGATCTGCTGATTACCTCTAATTTATAGGATCTGCAGATCAACTTTTCAACCGGGCCTCCTTTCTCAACAAGTAACCAACACTCTAATAAGCTGTTAATCAGTCTATTGGTTGGTTTATCCACATATTCACAGAGTGGCTTTTTGTGGATAAACTCCTGATGGCATCGGGGATAGCATCCCCGGTAGCATCGCAGAACCAACACACCTCCTTTCCGGTTTTACTTATATAGATCACCATTCAAAAACCTGTCTGCTTATGGTCCGGATTTTTTACAATTGGTCACCCGTTGCTGTATTGCCCCTCTTATTGACAATAGTTCCCACTAAGATGCCCGCCCAAACCCTGGACCTGGTGCAAACCAATGGTGTGGTGTCCATCGAGCGATACGGAGAGGATATTGCCGGCCTGCTAATCAGTGCCGATAACCTGATGCGAAAACGGGATTTCGAACGGGCCATCATCCAATACGATCAGGCTGTGGCCCAAAATCCGTCGTTGGCAGATATTTACATTCGTCGTGCTATTGCCAAACAACGTCTGGGCAGGACGGCGGAAGCCCGAGCCGATATTGAGCACGCCACCATTTTGAATCCCTACGTTGCCGACTTATACGGTGTGGGAAACAACCAGCGCTTGCTCAAGGTCATGGCCGTTGAACCCACTACTCACTTACTGGGCCTGGATGCCGGACTGTGGACCTATATCCTAACCGACTATTACGGCATCGACCAGGAGGGAGTGCGTACCAAATGGGGCATCACGGCATCGACCTGGGACCAATGGAATAGTGCAACGCGCAACCTCCTCGATCCCCAAAAACTTTCCGGGAGCGGCGATCAGCTTTTAGCACTGCTGGCAAATACGCCCCTACTTTCACTAAAAGATGTAAACAGGTTTCTTGATCAGGATCCCTTTGTTCCCTCCGCTATCACGACGTACCTGGAGGCTAAAGCTCTATCCCTGGATCGCAGTACCGATCAGGCCCTCGAAGTCGTATTGAGCGGGTTACGAATCGAACCAAATTTCACACCTCTGAAATTTCTTTTGGCGGAACTATACGCCAAAGAGGGTGCATACCAAGAGGCGTTAGCGACCTACCAGAGCATCGAAGAAAAAGAAACGGGCCTGCTTTCCGTCCTGGCAACCATGAACCGTGCTTTTTTCCTGAAGGTCACCGGACAACAGCTCCAGGTGCTGACCCAATTGGAAAAGCTCGACCGCATGGACGTTCCCTCGTCCTGGATCCCGCTCCTTCATTATTTGCGCGGCAATACGCATTTGCTGCTGGGCGATTACCACACCGCCCGGGAAGCTTATGATCGGGCCATCAGGTCAAGACCAGATTTTGCGGAAGCATACCACAACCGTGCACTACTGCACATTCTGAGTTATAACTGGCCTGATGCTTGTTCCGATTTCGATCGAAGCATAGCCCTGGGGTATACCAAAAGCGAGGAGAAGAAGCGGTATTTCTGTAGTTTCTAAAACCTGCCCGTTACTGCTCGGTAGACTCTGTGTCTCCACGATACCGGTAGATCCTGAAGCGATCGATGGTGGCTACCTGTTGATACATCGCCGACAACCAATTCCAGAAAGAGGCTCTGTTTTCCAGGCGATCATCCTGTTTGAAAACAATGAACTCCGGGGGCACCGTCTTCAGCGTATCTATCTGTGCCGTCACGTTGATATCAAGGGCTTTCACGTGTTTTTCACTCCAGAAAAGGGAAGGGTGGACGTATTTGATCGGGCTGGGCCGATCTAATAAGAAATAGGCAACATGGGCATCATTTGCAAAATAAACCTGGTCATCAGCGTCGAGGTACGGGGATATGTATTCGGTCAAAACTCTTGGATAATCCCGGCGATCGAGATAATCTTTCTTTTGAAAAACCCAATTCAAAACCACAACCAAACCCAAAAAAATACCTCCCGGTACCGGCCGCAGGAACCAACGAAGCCAGCGTGGATGTTTAAATCGCTGTGCACTAAAAGCTTCCCCGGCCAGAAAACTGACCGGCAACATCAACTGGATATAATAGTGACCAAAGAACGTACCGGGTAATAAGACAATGATCAGGACCAGTACACTCCATAACACACCCCAATGCATATACGGAAAGGAAAACCTTCGCACAAAGACACTTCCCAATAACAGCGTTACGGGGAAAAAACGGAGGAAGAAGTCCAGAGGACTCTTAACATAGTCAAGAAACGAGGAGGTCTCAGGATACCGGCTACTCAATTCAAAGGTGTAGAAAAAGAACGTATCCAGCGCACCGAGCTGTGCGTAATACCACAGAACTGATAAAAAGGGAAGGAGCATACCTATCCCCAGGGGCACCCATTGTCGCCAAACAGTACGCCACGATGTTTCCCGTAGCAATAACAGGACAGCCAAAGCCAGAGCATCAAAAACGACCACATACTTGATCACGAACCCAATACCCAGAAGGATGCCGGCTACCCAGGATCTCAGACTCGACGGATGGTCACTAACCAGCCAGAAGGCCAACGCGGTCAGGGCTACGAAATAGGTCTCGGTATTGGGAGATACTCCGTAAAAAGTAAACAGGGAACACAAAAAAATAAAGATCACCCCGGAAGCCCGGGCAGCCCCCGGATGACTTCCCAGATTCAGTTTGGCCCGATATACACCGAAGGCGGTCAGCACCACCATTAACGTGGCAGACAGCCGCAAGGCGAAGATTGACGAGCCAAACAGCCACTCCAGGCCGGCATATACCAAGAAAATGCCCACCGGCTTGGTATCTACCACATCGATCCAGTAGGTCTGACCATTCAGCAGCGCATCCGCAATCACAATGTAAGTCGACTCATCGTGGTTGATAACGGCCGGAAAGAAAGAAATAAAACGCAGAGCCAGGGCAGTGATCAGGAATAACAAGGCTGTTCTCCCGTGCTCACTCCACCCTGGCGCTGCTATGTTGGATAAAAACCCCAATTATGAAAGTAACAGAGTTTCCCGACTGACCCGTTTGCGGACAATGTCGGCAATTTGATCAATATGAATGCGCTCCTGTTCCAGGCTGTCGCGTTCCCGAATGGTAACCGTATGGTCATCAAGCGTTTCGAAGTCGATAGTAATACAATAGGGCGTTCCGATAGCATCCTGACGACGGTAGCGGCGACCAATGGCATCCTTCTCGTCGTATTGACACTGGAAGGAGAACTTCAGCTTATCGAATACATCCCGAGCCGCTTTCGTCAGCTCTTCCCTGTTTTTCAGCAGAGGTAAAACAGCGACTTGCACCGGAGCAATGGCCGGATGCAACTTAAGCACCGTGCGGGTCGATTCCTTGCCGTCGGCATCGGGAACTGTTTCTTCCTGGAGCGCGTGCGTCATGGCCGCTAGAAACATACGGTCGGCACCGATCGACGTTTCCACCACATAGGGTACATAACTTTCATTCAATTCGGGATCAAAGTACTGCAATTTGCGGCCCGAAAGCTCCTGATGCCGGCTCAGGTCGAAATCGGTCCGGGAATGGATCCCTTCCAATTCCTTGAAACCAAACGGAAACTGAAATTCGATATCCACCGCCGCATTTGCGTAGTGGGCCAGATTATCGTGGTCGTGGAAACGCAGTTCGTCGTCGGTATGCCCCAGTGCTTTGTGCCATTTCATCCGGGACTCCTTCCAGTATTCGTACCACTTCATCTCTTCGCCGGGACGCACGAAAAATTGCATCTCCATTTGCTCGAACTCGCGCATGCGAAAGATAAACTGACGGGCTACGATCTCATTGCGGAAGGCTTTACCGATTTGGGCGATACCAAAGGGCACCTTCTGGCGGGTGGTCTTCTGGACGTTGAGGAAGTTCACAAAGATTCCCTGGGCCGTTTCCGGGCGCAGGTACAGCTTCCCTTCTTCCCCCGCAATATTTCCGAGCTGGGTAGAGAACATGAGGTTGAACTGGCGCACATCGGTCCAGTTACGGGTCCCGCTTTCCGGGTCGGCAATGTCCAGGTCTTCGATCAACTGCTTCAGCGCAGGCATATCATTATTGGACATGGAACTTGCCAGACGTTCGCGAATGGAGGCGATTTCCTCCGTGTACCGGCTAACCCGTGGGTGGGTCCCCACGAATTGCTCCTGATCAAATTCGTCACCGAACCGCTTTTGGGCTTTCGCGATCTCCTTATCGATCTTTTTCTGGATCTTCTCCATCGCTTCCTCCACCAGTACATCGGCCCGGTATCGCTTATTACTGTCCTTATTATCAATAAGGGGGTCATTAAATGCATCGACGTGCCCCGAGGCTTTCCAGGTCTTTGGATGCATGAAAATCGCCGAATCCAGGCCGACAATATGCTCGTGCATCTGTACCATGGAAGACCACCAGTAATCCTTGAGGTTATTTTTCAGCTCCACACCGTAGGGACCGTAATCGTATACAGCACTCAGTCCATCGTACACTTCGCTCGACTGGAAAATAAAACCATACTCTTTACAGTGGGCAATCAGATTCTTGAATTGATCTTGTTGAGCCATATGTTCCTGGTTTGGGTCGTTGATCATGCTTTCGCAAAAAAGAAAATACGCACCCCTTTTGTTTCTGCGTTATTTATTTGGGTGAATGCGCGGTTGTATAGCCCTGCAAAAATGGGAATTTTTACCCGTTACCCGCATTTTACAGCCAAAAAATAGGGGTAATTCCGTCGACAATGCATCTGACATATGATAACAACCAACGACTGTAATTATGAAAACGACTTCCCTTTTCTCATTTGTACTTGCCCTGTTACTGATGAGCATCAGTACGACCACCCAGGCTCAATCCGAAATATCCGTTGATCCTTTCGACGGCATTTCTGTAGTAGGTAATATCGATGTGACGCTCGAGGAGGGCACTCCCGGCAAGATTACGTTGTACACCGAAGGCATTGACGAGGATGATATTTCCATCAGAGTGACACGCGGAACACTTCGCCTGCGGGTACTGAATAGCTGGTTGTACAAAAACGAGATTATCCGGGTTTACGTTCCTTATGAGACCATTCGAACTATCCGCGCCGATGCCGGCGCTACCGTGGAATGCGAAAACACGCTTCAGACCGAACAGATGGAGATCAACATTGGCAGTGGGGCTTCGGCCCGGCTTACCCTCAAGGTAGAAAGCCTGAAGGGCAGTGCCTCCGAAGGCGGCCGGCTGGTACTCCGGGGTGAAACAATTACTCAGGACGTCAGTGCCGGAACCGGTGGTGAATTCCTCGCTTTCGACCTGGAATGTCAACGCACCTACGTTCGGGCCGGAACCGGTGGCATTGCCGAGGTAGTTGCCCACGAACTCCTCGAAGCCGCCGCCAATACCGGTGGCCAGGTAACCTACAAAGGTGATCCGGAAGATAAAAAAATAAAAACCTTCATCGCCGGAGATGTAG
>CAYFGK010000109.1:18019-21848 GCA_964342305.1 uncultured Saprospiraceae bacterium
AGGTGTGAGGTGTGAGGTAACCTATTGCTAGACCTCATACCCCAAACCTCACACCTGAAATTCACCAGGGTCCCGCGGGCTGATCGTGAAATACCCTTCGCAATTGATCTAGCGCCAAGTGCATCCGACGCTCAATGGCTTTTACACTTAACCCCAGGAAATCGGCCATGGAGCGGTAGGTCATCTTTTCAACCCGATTCAGCAGGAACACCATTCGCTGGGACTCGGGCAGGTCGGACAGAGCGCGTTCCAGGCGGAGGCGAAACTCATTTTCTTCCAGAGCAAATTGGCCATCCGGTATAGGCAGGGCTTTCCCCTGATGCAACAAATATCGCTTTTCGACCCGACGCTTTTTCAGGGTATCGAGTAACCGGTTGGTGGCCACTTTAAACAGAAAGCGTTTGGCCTGGGGATAAGGAACGTCCTCACAGTTTCGCCAAAGCTCCAGAAAAGCATCCTGGACCAGATCATCCGCCAGGGCCGGATCACCGCAACGGAAGTATAAATAGTTGCGCAGACGACGTGCGTGTTCAAAGAAGAGCTTTTTAAAGAGCACCTCCGAACAACAATTGGCCAGGATAGGATCAGCGGACATACCGTACCGGTTTTGGGAAAGATACAAATTGTGCCTTGCTCCTTCGACGGGCCAATCCGGTAAAGGTTTAATTCCCGTCCGGGCAATTCGCCGACTTTCGTATTTTTCGCGAAAGCGATGTCATGGCCTCCGACCACAAAAACGAATATCCAGACTGGCGCGACCGGTATATTCACGGTGAATTAACCCCCGAGGAAATCCGTGCTATCGAGGAAGAACCCGAATTCAAGGAAATAAATGCCATCCTCGAAGCGGGCCGCACACTAAAAGCCCCCGCCTATTCTGAACACGATGCCTGGGAACGCTTCAAGCGATTGCGACGCAGACCCGAATCTCAGATCGAAGCACTTAAAAAGCACAGGGTCACCATTCTTTTGGTTGCTCTGGGCATATTGTTAATTGCTACCCTTAGTATCTGGTGGTACCAGGGTCGAGATCGCGTATACTCCACCGGTCCCGGTCAGACCGATCAGGTCACCCTGCCCGATGGCACCCGGGTGACGCTTCACATTTCGAGTACACTGACCTGGGACCCCGATCGCTGGCGCGGCCGCGGTCGAATTGCGGCCTTCAGCGGGCAGGCATACCTTGAACGCCCGAGCAGCAAGCCACTCGAACTACTCCACTCCAACGGGTCGGTGGTACTTAATCGCACCAGAACCGACATCCGGGTCCGGGATAGGTACTTCGAGGTCGCTGCCTTTGAAGGCCAGGCAGTAGCCTTGTCGAGAGATACCCAACTCGTTGTACGTCAGGGTACATTTGCCCGTTGGGATGGATACCATTGGTCACGTTATCCTCTTCCCGAAGACTGGAATACCCCACCCTGGCTGGAAGGGAATACCGTTATCAGGAATATGCCCCTGGAAGAAGTGATCCGCGAAGTAGAACGACTTTACCGGGTGTCAATCGACCTAAATGGGGATCCTGACCGGTCTTTTAGCGGAAGCTTTCCGAACTACGACCTCCGGGAAGCCATCGCCATCCTGGAAGAGTTAGCTGATTTAAAGGCCGATTTTTTTGCAGGAAACTTCATCGTGCTCGATCCGGTACCAGCCGGGGATTGAAAGCTATATCAACCACAATTGAATGTGCCCCCAGCTTCACGGAAGTATTCTCCCAGAAAACCGTGAAGTTGGGCCTCGACTATACTTGCGTAAAAAAGTTAGGTAAGTGTCAATCCTTTTCGGAAGTACAATATCTTCACTTTACGAAATGGTTCAGGTCCCACCGCACATCAAAACACCTCGCGGAGGATAGTATGCGCGTGAATGGGAGGTAGGTTTTCTATGTGCAGCTGATAGTATCTGATAAATTTTTCGAGCATTTGGTGACGTATCTGTCGGGGCATGGAAATTTCGTGGCAATGGGCCAAATCAGTGCGTTGCAGTTGAGCCAGTAAGAGAGCCAACTCAGGTCCCAGATAATGGCCGTGCATTGGTGCTTCACTGGTAAAAATACCCTCCTGCAGATCGAAAATGGGGTGATCAGCATTGTAATCGGTATCCGGCATGAACCCCAGGTGTTCGCTTAATTCAAGCAGAAAATGAAGGTGGATATTAGCAATACCTGTGGTGCACTGATCGAGATGAGTCAGAGTATTGACCAGAAAAGCATAAAGGGATTCGTTTTGCTCGCTATTGCGAATTGTTTTGCGGGCCATTTCCACGATGAACATACCTACTGCTCCCCGGTGTACATCAAAGGGCACCCGCTGGTAGATATAGTCCGTGCGTACCTCCCGCAGCCGGTGCAAGTCGCGATCCTCCCGATAATACATCACGAGATCCAGTTGTGACATGACCTGGTAAAGATTGGCTTTTGACCGGGCACTTTTTGATCGCACTCCGTTAATAATAACCTTCTGCAGGCCCAAAGCTTCGGTATAGAGATCGACGATCAAGCTCGTCTCCCGGTACTTCATGGATCGAAAAACAATACCCCTCGTTTTAACCAGCATCTGTAACTTTTTCGAGATTCAAAAGTACGTATTTATAGAACGTCGTTTTTTACGACTCCCAACAAATGTTCACACCACGGCTCCGGCCATCATCCAAACAGAAATTGGCTTTTTTATATCCCGTCAATATTTAAGCATTTTGCGAATATTCGCTTACGAAGACTTTCGTATTACTTTTAAGGATCATTAACATTTTTTTAATGTTTTTTCGCGGATAAAAGGGGGGTTAAGGCGTTCTTAGATGCATCCTTTAGGTAATAAAAGAGTCTTTAAAAACACAGATAAACGGAAAACGGGGTACTATCACCCACCCCGGAAAAAATTAACAAATAGTTGATATGCCAGGAGGATCGTTTTACGACATCCACGCGTTCAACAATTCGAAATCCCATTTATAATCCATTACCCGACACCCGAGCTCTACCGACTGTAGCTCCTAAAAAAGCAACCATGAAAACATTCGTATCCATTATCCTGTCCATGATGACTGTCCTGGCGATGGCCAGCCAGCCGGACAGAATGCTAACCGCTGATTGCCGGGATGCCTTTGGTGCTGTTAATCCCGAAATTCCCGTTGAAGAACAAGTAAGAACCGACCTGGTCAGCGGCCAGTGGTCTCAGGGCGAAGATGTACAAGTCTACTTTAATGCCGACGGTACCTCCGACTGGCTCGTACGTGAAGCGAATGGTCAGTGGTCCTACACCCAACATCAATGGGTCGTAGAGAACACCACTAGCGGACCTACCCTGACCCTGAAAAGTACTGCCCAAGTTAAACAACAGTACCGCGTTGAGCCTACCTGCGAGGGCATCTCCCTGTTCACCCCGGATTACCGCGAATCGATCGTTCTCGGTTATGAGCCACTCGACCGCAATAACCGCAGCCAAACAGTGACCCGCAGTGTTTCCGGTGAATGGGAACACACCCTGACACCCGCTCAGTTGCAGGAACTCGACATCCTGGACGTACAGAATGTAGATCACCAACGTGCCCGCGTTCGCTTGTATTTATCCGAGAATGGTACCTTCAGTAAAGAATTGCTGTGTGCTTCCGCCAATATCCACATTCGGGAAACGGGAACCTGGAAGGTTTCTCGTGACGGACAGTTTCTGTTGTTCAATGACCTCGATGGTAACCAGGTCACCAACAGCCGCTGCATCCGCCTGAAATACCTGGAACTGGATGAGATGGTACTGGAGCAGGCCCTGGCTTTCGCCAAAACAGGCAAGCAGACCAGTACACAGGACTTCTACTTCAACAAGCAATGATTTTT
>CAYFGK010000109.1:21948-24581 GCA_964342305.1 uncultured Saprospiraceae bacterium
ACCTCAAACCTCAAACCTGATCTACCATTCCCATTCCCCATCCTCATCAATGGGAGGCTGGCGGTAGGATCGCTTGGTTTCCACCCGTTGCTTTTGGCGTTGCAGGACCAGGCGTGCCAGTCCTAAATTGGCCAGCTCCGGTGCATTGGGGTGCATGGCCTGAGCCACAGCCTCTTCCGAAACATCCATCCGGTACAGTGTACTGAATAGCAGCTCGATATCATGCTCGATCATCCAGCCGATCCTGTTGGCCAGCAACTCTGTAAAGTCTACCTCCGAATGAGATTTATCCTCCGGGGTATCTAATTCAAATTGCCGCTGTATCAGCGACTGCGTTTCGTGCAGCGTCTGGTCTTCATCCATGCGGGTGAAGGTACGAAAACAGGCGTGTCATCAAATATTTTTGAATGATGTACCTATTGCCAGTAAGGCAAAACCTATGATGATAAGCCAGTCTGAATATCCAGACAGCGTCTCGATGTATACAAAATGAGCAATGATCCCCAGTAGACCGATCACCAAGGCGGCAATCCATAATCCGCGACTGGGTGCGGATGCGCGTCGACGAGCCATAATTCAATAGATTGGTTTATAAAAAGTAAATAGTTCTATATTTCTGTTGATCACTATCAAGGGCTGGCCGGCACTAAAAAGTCCTCTTTTACCTCCGCCACAGAGCATTTCCCACTCAATCGCATAGTCAGCTCAAAATCAGCCAGAATATTCCGTATAACCGCTTCTACACCAGCTTGTCCGGCAATGGCCAGGGCATAAGCATAGGGGCGACCAATACAGACTGCCGAAGCACCGAGGGCCAGGGCTTTATACATATCAGCTCCGCAACGTACCCCGCTATCTAGCAAAATTGGTACTTGATCACCTATTGCTTCCACAATCCGTGGCAGTGCTTCGATACTCGACAAGGCTCCGTCTACCTGCCGGCCACCGTGATTGCTTACGATGAGACCATCCATTCCCGAATCCACCGCTCGCAGTGCATCGTCGGGATGCAGTATGCCCTTTAAAAGAATGGGAAGCTTGGTATATTCCCGCAGAAGATTCAACTGGTCCCAATTCAGTGCCGGATTGGTATACGTTTGCACGAAGGTGCGAACCGCCTTCATCGGACGCCCCGAACGCAGGTTCCCCCAAAAAGAACCCGGGTAAGTCCGCATCATAGTATATACCGACTTCAAAAGGCTCAGACTCAAGCGTCGCTTCGGTTGGGGTATATCTGGATCATCCTGATAGTCATCCACCAACCGTTGAAAGACGGGATCACTGGTGTACTGGGCGATGCCTTTCGCCCGAAGGAAAGGAAGGTATGCCAGGTCCAGATCTTCGATGCGCCAACCCAGCATGGTGGTATCCAGGGTGACTGTAATGGCCGAGCAACCGCAGGCTTCGGCACGCTGCACCAGACTAGCAACCAGATCGTTGGACTTGCTCCAGTACAATTGGAACCACTTGGTCGAATTGGGCATGGCTGCTGCCGTTTCCTCCATAGGCACCGAGGCCTGATTGGAGTAGATGAAGGGTATGCCGGTTGCCTCACAAGCCCGGGCAACCGCCAGGTCAGCTTCGGGATGTACCATATCCAGCACCCCCACCGGTGCCAGAAGTAAGGGAGCCGGCAGGATGTTCCCCATCACCTCGGTGGTCATATCGGCCTGCGACACATCACGCAACATACGCGGCTGTATCCGCCAGCGCGAAAAGCCGTCGCGATTATTGCGAATGGTGTCGCCCCGACCGGCACCACCAGCAATATAGGCGAAGGCCGACCGGCTGGCATGACCCCGGGCGGATTCTTCCAGAGCTTCCAGATCGGTGGGGATGGGTGGTCGTTGACCGCCTACGCCTCCAAGGTAGATCGAGCGCTGGCGTTCAAGTGCTGACAGGTTTGACATACGATTGGCTTTTCTGATAGAAGATAGGCAAATTCTGATTCCTCCCGAAAGATGTGCATTTGCTATCTTTCCAGAACACATTCACACACAAGAACTATGTCCGAACAAACTACTTCTCTTACCCGTGACCAGGCACAGGAAATCCTCACCAGTATGACCAAATCCGACTCGCTGCTACTTCATGCCCGAACGGTGGAGTTGGTCATGCGGGCGTTGGCTCGCCACCTCGGTGAAGATGAAGAGTTATTTGGCCTTACGGGGCTTCTGCATGATGCTGATTACGAAGCCTACCCCGACCAGCATCCAGGCGTCATTGTCCGGCAATTGGAAGATATGGATGAAACCACTATGGCACACGCCATTGCCGGGCATTATACCAAATGGAATGTACCCCGCAACAGCACCCTCGACAAGGCCATTGTAGCGGCTGATGAGCTTACCGGCTTTGTTTATGCGGCTGCCCTCATCCGCCCCACCAAGATCGAAGGCATGAAGGTGAAATCAGTCACCAAGAAGTTGAAAACAAAAAGCTTTGCCGCCTCCGTCGATCGCGAAGAGGTCGAAAAGGGGGCTGAACTATTAGGCTGGGACCGCAACGAGCTGATCGCATTTATTATCGACGTCTTGCAGGAGCATAAAGAAGAATTGGGGTTGACGGCTGACGGTTAACGGTTAACGGTTAACGGTTAACGGTTAACGGTTAACGGTTAACGGTTAACGGTT
>CAYFGK010000109.1:24681-24782 GCA_964342305.1 uncultured Saprospiraceae bacterium
AAGTTGTTTTTTCATTCGGGATTAGGCAAATGGAAGGGCTGAAAACTTGTCTGCTTTCTTGAGCAATTACACCAAAGTTACGCCTCGCAACATGAAAACCG
>CAYFGK010000110.1:0-24774 GCA_964342305.1 uncultured Saprospiraceae bacterium
AAGTCTCTTGAGTCCCTGAAGTCTCAGAAACGTCGCTAATCCGGATTCGGCATGCTGAAATCGATCTCGGTATTGTCACCGATATTAAGGCTCTGGCGAACACCGGTGATGGCGGTATCATTCCCGATGACGGATTGCTGGAGGTTGACCTCGCGCAGTGAAGCGAAGTTGCCGATGATGGAATCCCGGACAATGGCCTGCTTGATGACTGCGTTGTTACCAATGGTAACGTGGGGTCCAATGATAGAATTGGATATTTTACAATTCTTACCAATACTTACCGGGTGGATGATGATGGCATTGTCGTAGGGAGGCAGATCACTGGATGCGTAACCCTCGCGATCGAGCAGGATGGCATTGGTTTCCAGCAGGACGTCCTTTTTTCCGCAATTGAACCAATTATCCACGGGGATTGGCCGAAAGATGGTTTGGTTTTCGACCATGCGCATCAGGGCATCTGTAAGCGGGAATTCTCCATCCGTACGAATGTTATGGGTGATATTGAATTCCAGGGCATCGAAGAGATCACCTACCTCTTTGATCTTATAAAAGCCGACCATAGCCAGGTTAGAGCGGGGAATACGGGGCTTTTCCACCAGGCGGGAAATGCGACCTTCCTCGTCGAACTCCACTACACCAAATCCGCGGGGATCATCTACTTTATGTACGCACAGGCAGGAGTTGGGCTCATCCATGACCGACTGAAAGTCAACATCGATAATGGTGTCCCCAAAAAAGATGATCAACTCATCGGCGTCGCGTAATTCGGCCCGGGCGGTCCAGATGGCGTGGGCCGAACCCAGGCGTGATTCCTGATTGACAAACGTCTTATGGATGTTGGGATACGCCTGGTCGACGTAGTTCTTGATCTTTTCACCCAGGTAACCGATGACAAATACAAACTCCTTGACTCCGATATCAAGCAACTGATCGATGATAAAGGAAATAATAGGCTTACCGGCCACCGGGATCAGTGGCTTTGGCTGGGTGTAAGTCAATGGACGCAGACGGGTGCCGGCTCCCGCAACGGGGATGATCGCTTTCATAGGGTCGTTTGCACGTTTTGCCGAAAGATAGCAAAAATAGCGAGCAGGACGATAGCATAGCCCCCGTAACTGTGGTGCCGGCAAGTGGCCTTCCCAAATCCGGGGGCCACTTGCCGGCACTACACTACTTATCCCTGGTAAACAACTGGTAGAGCACCGGAACAAGCAGTAGCACAAAGGTCGTTGATGTCAATAATCCACCGATGATCGTCCATCCCATCGGGGCCCAGAGGGAGCCTCCGGCCAGGGTAAGGGGCAACAATCCGAGGATGGTGGTCAGGGTTGTCATCACAATCGGTACAAAGCGAACCTCACCCGCTTCCCGGGCGGCCTCCCTCACGCTGGCCCCCTCGCGAACCCGTTCGTTGGCAAAATCAACCAGCACAATGGAGTTGTTGATGGCAATACCGATCAGGCTGGTAAGTCCCACAAAGGCGGTAAAGGAAAAGGCGATACCCGTAATGAACAGCGCCAGGATCGACCCGATTATCGCCAGGGGCAGAGCCGAAAAGATGATCAATGGTTGGGAAAAAGAGCGGAACTGGATCACCAGAACTCCGAGGATAAAAAACAGGGCAGCGATGGATGCTATGCCCATCCCCCCGAAGGATTCGTTGCGATTTTCCAGGTCTCCTTTGTACACGAATTCGTACCCGTTCTCCCACTCGATCCGTTGCATGCCCTTATCGACTTCGGCAATGACCTCATCGAGGGTATATCCCTGATCCAGATCAGCCAGAATAGTCGCGGTGCGATCCATATCGAGGTGGGTGATTCGACTGGGGGCTTCTTCGAAGGAAATATCAGCCAATTGAAGCAGAGGAATAAAGGCTCCGGTTGCCGATGGTACGCTAATTTGCTGGAAATGCTCCATCCGGAACTTATCCTGGTAATTGTAGCGCATGACAATGTTAAAATCTTCCCCTTCCGGATCGCGGAAGGTACCCACCGGTGCCCCATTGACGAAGGTCCGGACCGATTGATCGATGGCAACTACCGGCACCCCGAACAGCATGGCTTTGTCGCGGTTGATCTGAACGACGAGGTCGGTACTATTGCTGCGGATGGGGTTATCTACGTTGATCGCTCCGGGGGCATTCCGCACCACTTCTTCTACCTGGCGGGCATACTTTTGCAGCTTGGCCAAGTCTTCCCCAAAGATCTTGATGGCGATGGGTGCTTCGGACGGTGGCCCCTGCACGTATTCGCGCACGTCGATGCGGGCGTAGGGATAATCCGCAAAGGTTATACGCAATTCGTCCAGAAGAGCGTAGAAAGCATCTACTTCGTACTCTTTAAGTACCACGAAGATCTCACCAAAAGTATTCGAGTAACTGGTGGAGGCTACATTGTAGTAGATGCGCGGGTTGCCGTGACCGGTATTCGAAGCGTAGTAGGCCACCTGCTCGGTGGTATCGAGTACGGACTCAACGTAACCTACGGCCCGGTCGGTCGCCTCGATGTTGCTCCCGTTGGGCAGGGTGACCGTAATTCGGAATTGGGGTTTCTCTGCCTTCGGGAAAAAGCTCACTCCTACGAGGGGGAATAGGGAAAGCGCCCCCATCAGCATTGCTAAGGCGATCCCGATGAGCCACCATTTATAGCGAAAGGCCAGGGCCAGGCTTCGCCGATAGGGTCCTTCCACAAAGTTGCGCATTCCACGGAAAGCACGGGTGCCCGAATTGGGTCCCGTATCCCGCTCCCGCAGTAACCGGCTGGCCAGGTAGGGCGTCAGGGTGATCGCCACCAACAGGGACGCTGTCAGAGTGGCAATGACGGTAATGGGCAATGCCCGGATGAAGGCTCCCGTGGTATCGGGCATGAGTACGATGGGCACAAAAGCTAATACCGTAGTTACCGTGGCACTGGTGATCGGGGCTATCAATTGCTGAGCGCCCTGGATAGCAGCATCTTTTCGGGAATAGCCAAGGCTCAGGTACCGCTCGATGTTTTCAATAATGGCGATGGAGTTGTCAACCAGCAGTCCCAAAGCAACTACCAGGCCGGCAATCGATATTTGCTGGAGCGCGTAGCCCATCTGGTCGACGCCCGACAAACCGATTAGTATGGATAGGGGGATCGCCAGCATTACGATGGTCGCTGAGCGCCACCCCAATAGCAGGAAAATGATTATACCCACCAGGCCGATCCCCTGCAACAGGTTTACCAGGAAACCATTAACCCGGGTACGAACGCCCGACGACTGATCGAATACGTAATGAAGTGATATGCCCTCGCGCAGGGAGAGCTGATCCAGGCGCTCTTTGATGGGCTCGGAAATTGAAAAGATATTGTATCCTTCCTTTTGCTGGACCGTCACGTAAATACTTTTCTGGCCGCGGTAGCGGGCCAGCCAGCGTTCCTCCTCATAGTCGAAGTATACCGCAGCTATGTCCTTGAGGTAGATCAGCTTCCCCTGGTAAGAGCCCACTACGGTATTACTGATCTCCTCCAGATCCTGATAGGAGCCCGATGTTTTCAGGTTGAATAGCTTATCCGACATTTTAATGGCCCCGCCGGGGATGTTGGCATTATTCGCCTGGATGGCCTGGTTGATATCCTCCAGGCTCACACCCATTTCGGTCATTTTCACAGGGTTCAGGGCCACGCGAACCTCTTCTTCCGGGTAAGCTTCGATTTGCACTTTGCGGACGCCATCGACCTCTTCGATCACATTTTTGACCAACTCCGCTTCGTCGTACAAGCGGTTGTAAGGAATACCCTCTCCCGTCAATGCCAATTGAAAAATGGAAACAGTATTGGTATTGATCTGGCGTACGGACAGGTCAAACAGATCGGGTGGCAGATCACCACTCACCCCATTGATCTGTCGTTGCACCTCGTCAAACTTCTCATCGGTATCGACACCGAAGTCGAATTCGATCTCCATGATGGCTACACCATCCCGGATCGTAGTCTGGAGTTCTTTAAGATCTTCGATCTCATTGATCACTTCCTCCAGAGGATCAACGACCTGGCTTTCAATGTCCTTGGGGTTGGCACCGGGATATACCGCCACGGCAATCATATTGGGGATATCCAGGGCGGGATCTTCCCGTTGGGGCATCGAAAGGAAAGAGCTGAGGCCTACCGCCAAAAGGGCGATAAAGGCCATCAGCGTGAATTGGTAGTTGGATATAGATAGCTTAGGAATATTCATCTTGAGTCATTGTTAGGGTTAGCGGATCACCTGTACGGCTTGCCCATCGGAGAGGTAACCTACACCACTGGTGATGATAGTCGCTCCGGCCGATAATCCCTCTTGCACCAGCAGGGACTCGCCTTCGATCTTGAAAATGTGTACTTGCTTCAGGCGGGCTTTTCCTTCTTCCACCACAAAAACCTCGGCACGGTCGCCATCGCCCCGCACCAGCGCATCGATGGGGATCCGCAGGAGCGATTGGCTGCGGCCGGCCTCCAGGGTCACCTCGCCAATCAGGCCACTCAGCAGAGACTCTCCCTGCGGATTGACGGCCACCTCCACGGTATACGTTCCCGTTCGCGGGTCAGCCTGGGCGGCCAATTCATCCAGGATACCGGGGAAGGTTTTGCCCGGAAAGGCATCGAACGTTACGGAGGCGTAAGTTCCCTCTTTCAGCTGCACGATCTCCCGGTCGGTCACGTCTACCCGCAGTACCTTAGTGCTGGCCTGTGTACCTAATAAAAAGACGGGATTTCCGGGTCCGACGATCTCCCCCGCTTCGGCGAGTTGCATCAGGATGGTCCCGCTGGCCGGCGCCTTGATCACCGAATACTTCAGGTTGAAATTAGCCACGTCCTGGTTCTGCTCGCTCAGGGCGAGCCCTTTTTGCGCCGCTTCCAGTTGGTTCTTGGCGTTATCGAGTTGGACCTCGGCGTTCTCTAGTTGCTCGAGCGTCGCAACGCTGTCCTGATAGAGACCCTTGGCATTCCGATAGTCACGCTCCGCTAAGCGAAGGGCTAATCGGGCATTCTCCAGATCAATTTGCGCTTTTTCGGTGCCCAACTGCGCTTTTCTGGTTTCTGCCTGGATCTCGTCGAGCTCCAGAGTAGCCAGTTCTTGTCCTTTGCGAACCCGATCACCCTCATCTACTTGAATGGAGCGGATGATACCACCGGTTTTGAAACTCAAGCGCACTTCTTCGCGGTCGGCCAGACGACCACTCCCGGTAATGGTTTCCCGAAATGCAATGGGAGTAACCTCGGCCGTTCGCACCTCCCGGGGTTGTTCGGCTTTGGCATCGGCAGCCTGCGCATCGTCGCAGCTTTGCAGCGTCAGGGCGAGGCCAAACAGGAACAGTATGAATTGGATATTCTTCTTCATTGTTTGTGTTTTTTCAGTTTTGAGATTTACCGCCTTCGCTTCGGCGGTCAGGGAGGGTATGAGGCCACCTATAACCTCACACCTAAAACCTAAAACCTGAGGTGGCGTATTCTAATTCGGCCAGGCGGATCTGCAGGTTATAGCGTGCGATAATCTGCCGGGCTTCGGCATTGGTCATTTGGGTGCGGGCGTCTGACAGGGTCAGTTGATTGGCTTGTCCCTGTTCGTATTTTTTCGATACAAGCCGGAAAGCACGGCGGGCGGCTTCCACTTCGGCTTCGGCCTGTGTTTGTTGCTTGCGGGCGGCCTCCAGAGCGTACCATGCGTCGATTACTTGTAGCTGTAGCCGGGACCGGGTTTCCTCGACCTGCTTTTGGACGCGTTGCACATCCAGGGTTGCCTGCTCCACCTGGTGTTTAGCGGAGCGGTCGAAGAGCTTCCAGCTCAGTACCAGGGAGCCCAGGAAAAAGTCGGACTGATCATCGATGCGGTAATCCACGCCCTGAATTCCGTAATCGGCCTGGACGTTGATGCTGGGGAGGAATGCCGCCTTGCGCAGGCTTACGCTCTCTTCGGTAGCCTGACGCGCCAGATCGAGTTGTTGCAGTTCGGCCCGCTGAGCCATAGCCTGCTGGCGGGCAGCACTAAGGGAAAGGGCGTTGGGGTCTGTACCTGCCTCGGTATCCACGTCAATCCTGGCCTCCAGTGGTCGCTTCAATAAAAAGTTCAGGTATGCCCGGCCCGATTGTTCCTGCTGTCCGGCTTGTGCCAGTTGCTGCTCTATCTCCCGCAACCGGGCCTGGGCCGCGTACACCTCGTCGAGCGTAACCTGATGGTTCTCGTACAAGCTTTCGCTGGTGCGCAGGTTTTCGGTCAGCAGATCGCGGGTATTTTTGTAGAGCGTCATAGCCTCACGTGCCTGCAAATACGAAAAATAGGCGGTCTTGACATCGCGCACCAATTCCCGCTTGAATGCTTCTACCCCCATGGCCCGGGCCTGAGTTTGCTTCTCCTGGATGCGTCGGTTGGCCAAAACCACGGGATTATATACGGGAGCCTGCAGGCGTACTACGGTCTCCTGCTCCTGCCTGCGCAGAAAATTTTCTTCTACGTTATTAATATTGGGGTAGGTCGGAAAGGCCGGATAATCCTCCGATAAACCTGCTCCCAGTTGATTGATGGCGTTCAGGTTGTTGTACACGGGATTTACCAGGTCACCCACGGGAATGGTGAATGCCCGTCCACCCCGGGCCATCGATAGGCGAGCCTGAATGGATAGGGTGGGCAACAGGCGGGCCTTCGCCTCCTGTAGCATGGCAGCTTGCTGGCGGTAATCCAGTTGCCGCTGTTCTAATTGCAGGTTTTGCTGCAGGGCGGTGTCGATATATCCTTCCAGGACCGATTGGGCGGGTCCGGCTTTCGCCAAAAAAAGAAGGACGGTCAGGTACACCAGTCGGGTCTTCATAATTCGATTGCTTTTGTGGGTGCTAAACTCGGTGATAAGCAAACAACATTCAGGACACAGGCTTTGAATTGTATAAAAGCCGTTCTGAGCGGTCGCTTTTCAACAATGAATCGCAGCAAAGAAGCAGGAATTAAGAAGTCCGGTCGTCCGACTTTGGGTACTCGGACGTATTAATCGGTCTATAAGAGGCTAGATAATAGACTTACAGACAGAAGAAAAGACCATGTACGTCTTATCTTCTATCTAGCTTCTCAAAGTCTACAATCTTTTATACGAGCCACCGTACGGCCACCCCATCGTAAGGCACCTTGGTATCCGTGATCATCACCTGGCCGGGAGTGGTATCCATACCGGCGATGATCTCGTTCCGGATGGTTTGAGCCAGGTCGGCATCGGCGGGGTCGGTGGCCAACCAGATGAGAAAGGTAATCCGTTCGGGATAATCGGCCTGAGCGGCAACCTGGGTCCAGAAACTGCGGTCTGACCACTGCCACCAGAAGCGCTTTAGGAAGGGGACGCTCCAGCGGTAATCCCACTTTCGCAGGTAATAAGTGCGTATGGCGTGAATGGCTTGCAGGGTATCCTGCCCTTTTTGGGCGATAGCCCGGCCAATCCCTGCCGGATCTTCCAGCACCTGAGCTACCGTGGCGCGGCGACGACCATTCCGGATATGACGGTAGTTCTTGACTTCGATCAGCAGGAGTTCGCGGGGGCGTACAGCAATAAAGTCTACTCCCTTCAGGCCGACCCCACTAAATCCCCGGTAGAAGGTATGAGCATCGTACTTGCGAACCAACCAGCTATCACTGAAGGTGAATTGAAGCTTTCCTTCCTTGAATGATCGGTTAGACATCAGGATGTTGCCGGTTCCAAGCCATCCGAAGAGCGTACTTTTCGTGCGTAGGCACTTGGCGTAGTCCCTGTTACTTTTTTGAAGATAGCGTTAAAGGTAGACTTGGAATTAAAGCCTGCTTCGTGAGCCAGTGCCAGGAGTGTAAAGGATTGTTTACCCGGATCTACAACCAGTTCCTGAAAAGTCCGTACGCGATAACCATTTATAAAATCAAAGAAATGTTGCTCCAGCGAATCGTTGATCAGGCGGGAAAGCTGGTGCGCCGGCATCTCACAGATCTCAGCCAGGTCCTGAAGGGTCAGTCGGGGCTGCAGATGCGGTTTTTGTTCGTCCATAATAGCCCGCAGGTGGCTTAACTGGCGGGCGTTCTCGTGCGGATCAGTCTTGGGAATTTCGGCATTCGAATCGTCGTGGGGAACCACCGGTTTGTCCGACACCGGTTGTGCCGGATCCACAAAGATCGACTGATAACGCAGTCCGTAAATACCCAATGCACTGATGCAACCCACAAACACCAGAAAGGCCATGTTCATCCCCAGACCATTGGCCTCGTATTCCAGTATCTGTCCTCCGATGACCTCAAACACCACAAAGCCTACCCAGACAATAGCGACCGCCCATACAAAGCGATTCAACCAACCCAGACTAACGTTTTCGGTATATGAAAACCTGGTGAGCAGATATTCTTCGTGTTTTTGTAATTCGCGGAGGCTGCGCCATAAATAGAACGGGAACACCGCAAAGAAAAGTCCGAAATATATAACCTGGAACCACCGCGGACCACCACCCTGATGAATCGCATCCAGTAATACGACCTGCTCCTCCCACGGCATCGGCAGGTAATTGATGGCCATCAGCACCGCAACGATCAGGAAAGGAATAAAGTGCGGTAAGGTACCCCGGGTGATCCCCGGACATTGGTCGATGGTAGCCGCACGGATGTATTGATAGAAGACCGGCAATACCAGGTAAGCCAGCGTAAAGGAATGCAAACAAAGAGGCATTTGAGTAGCCACCAGCTCTTCCCGGTAATTAAACAGCATGATAATACCAAACATGAGCATGAGCGTCATGCTCAGGAGGTGATCTTTAATGTGTCGCTGCCGTTTTAGCAACAACAAAATGGACAGTGCCAGGGCCTGGGAAGCACCAATCGTTATGAGGATCTGAAAGAGCATAGGGTGTTTGGGTTTTAACGCCGGACACAAAAGACCGATCATCAATTTGCGGGTATTTACCGTGAGGTGCAAGCCCCATCCTCGCAAAACAAAAAAAGCGACCCCGGGGGATCGCTTTTTTTTGCTTCGTTGTGTTCTGATGTGATGATTTAGTCACCACTCTCCAGGGCAGCAGCACCGCTCACGATCTCGAGGATCTCGTTAGTGATCGACTCCTGGCGTGCTTTGTTGTACGATATTTTCAGGTCGCGCAGCAGTTCCTGGGCGTTATCGGTTGCTTTATCCATGGCCGTCATCCGCGCCCCGTGCTCCGAGGCGTGGGTATCGAGCAGGAATTTGTGAAACTGCGTTTTCAGAATACTTGGAACCAGGTATTCCAGCAGTCCTTCTTTGGTTGGCTCGAAAATGTAATCAGCGCGCATGTCACTACTCTCACTGGAATCTTCTTCCTCCTCGATCTTGGTTACCGGCAGGAACTGCTCTACTTCTGCGAACTGAACGGCCGCATTTTTGAAACGTCCATACGCTACGCGAACCACATCGTACCCGCCTTCTTCAAAAGAGTCCATCAAGCCGCCTGACACCTGCGCGACATTATCAAAACTCAAATCATCAAAGAGGGCGATGTATTCCGTACGGTAATTTGCTTCGGGGTAGCGCTTGCTGAGGTAATCATACCCTTTCTTTCCGATGCACAAGACATCGAGCTTACCCGCTTCGGCCACCGCGGCGAATTCACCGGTGATCATGGCCGCAGCAGCTTTAGATACGTTGGTATTGAACGCACCGCACAATCCACGATTAGAGGTAACCACCACAATGCAGGCGCGTTCGACCGGACGCTCCGTGCCAAAGGTTGTGGAAGCATCACCTTCGATATTTGACAGGATATTGCGCAGCATCTCGTTCAGCTTATTGGCGTAGGGCCGCATCTGTACGATCGCCTGTTGTGCACGTCTCAGCTTGGCAGCAGATACCATTTTCATGGCCTTGGTAATCTGCATGGTATTATTGATCGAGCTGATCCGTTCGCGTACCTCTTTTAAGTTAGCTGCCATCGGTATATGATCTCTTTAAGTATATATTCCCTTTCGGGAAAAAAGCAACCGCGGCTGGCCGGATGGTTCCCTCCACCCGCGGCTATCGTTCGATTTATCCGAATTACTTGTATTGGCTGGTCAGTTCAGCAGCCACTTGCTCTACCTTCTTGGTTGCCGATTCGTCCAACTTACCGGCTTTGAAGGTTTCCAGTACATCGGGGTGGTTATTTTCGAGGGTGGTCAGGAAGACTTCCTCGAACTCTTTCACCTTATCAACGGGTACATCCTTCAACAGGCCTTTCGTTCCCAGGTAGATGATAGCTACTTGCTTCTCAACGGATACCGGGGCGTACTGAGGCTGCTTGAGGATTTCCACGTTACGCTTACCTTTTTCCAGGACAGCTTGTGTTGCCGGGTCAAGGTCAGAACCGAATTTGGCGAAAGCCTCCAGCTCGCGGTACTGAGCCTGGTCGAGCTTCAGGGTACCGGATACTTTCTTCATGGATTTGATCTGTGCCGAACCACCAACACGTGATACCGAGATACCTACGTTAATGGCCGGACGCACACCTGCGTTGAACAGGTTGGACTCCAGGAAGATCTGACCGTCGGTAATAGAAATTACGTTGGTCGGAATATACGCTGAAACGTCACCCGCCTGGGTTTCGATGATCGGCAGAGCCGTCAGCGAACCGCCGCCACGAACAATGGGCTCGCCATTTTCGTCCTTGGCTTCGGCCAGAGTAGGAGGCAGGTCGTTCATTTGACGGGCGATGTCGTCGTTGCTGATGACCTTAGCCGCGCGCTCCAACAGGCGAGAGTGCAGATAGAATACGTCACCGGGGTAGGCTTCACGACCTGGAGGACGACGAAGCAGCAACGATACCTCGCGGTAAGCAACAGCCTGCTTTGACAAATCATCGTAGATGATCAGTGCGGGACGTCCCGTATCGCGGAAGTATTCGCCGATCGCAGCTCCGGCAAAAGGAGAGTAGAACTGCAGGGGTGCGGGATCAGAAGCAGAAGCGGAAACGATGATGGTATAATCCATCGCACCGTTCTCTTCCAGAGTCCGTGCAATCTGAGCAACGGTAGAAGCTTTCTGACCGGATGCTACGTAGATGCAGAAAACAGGTTCGCCGCGCTCGTAAAATTCACGCTGATTGATTATGGTATCCACCGCGATCGCTGTTTTACCAGTCTGGCGGTCACCAATGATCAACTCGCGCTGTCCACGACCGATGGGGATCATGGAGTCGATCGCTTTGATACCCGTTTGCAGTGGTTCGTTTACTGGTTGACGGTAGATAACACCGGGGGCTTTGCGCTCCAGCGGCATTTCGTAGGTCGTACCTTCGATCGGACCTTTACCATCGATGGGTTGTCCCAGTGGGTTCACTACGCGTCCTACGTAGCCTTCACCAACATTGATGGATGCAATACGACCGGTACGGTGTACACGAGAGCCCTCTTTGATGCCTTCGCCAGGTCCCATCAGTACCACCCCGACGTTGTCTTCCTCGAGGTTCAGTACGATGGCTTCGACGCCGGTTTCAAATTCCACGAGCTCACCCGCCTGGGCGTTAGTGAGGCCGTAGACGCGGGCAATACCGTCACCCACCTGGAGTACGGTACCGTATTCCTCCAGCTCAGCTGTATTTTCAAAGCCGGAGATTTGTTGCTTGAGTATCTGAGATATTTCTTCAGGTCTTACGTCAACCATATCGAAAAAGTTTGTTACCTGCCGGGGCGACAGATACGTGGTGTCAGAAAAAGTATTTTATCGAGCCAGAATCTTCGACTCGTACAGGTTCCCTTTAAATTCTTTGCGGATCTCGTCCAGTTTATGAGCGATGCTCGTGTCGTATACGTAATCGCCGAATTCCAGGATGAAACCACCGATCAGTTTGGGGTCTACTCTGGTTTCCAGTTGTACGTTTTCGTAAGCCACACCACTTTTTTCCAGGCGCTCCTTAACGGTCGCCAGCATGTCATCGGTCAGTTCTACGGCGGAGGTAATCCGGGCCGTGGAGATATGCTTCAGGCGACGATACTGGTCCATAAAGTGATCCGCCACATCCGGCAACAATGCCTCCCGTTGTTTTTGCGTAAGCAACTCCAAAAACTTGACGGTCAGCACATCGTACTTATTATCAAAGAGCTGTTTGAGAATGCTCTTCTTTTTGGAGATCGGGATGACCGGACTTTTAAGGAACACGTAGAAATCGCGGCTCCCCTCGATGGCTGCATCAAAAGAAGCAACATCATCTTTGACCTTCTCGAGCTTATCTTGCTCGATGGCCAGGTCGATCAGCGATTTGGCGTACCGCGAGGCAATTCGGCTTACTGACATAATACTATCGTTTCGGGTAGCCCGTACTGGCGACTACCGCGGATCCTAGTTAAATTTGATTTCGTCGACCAGTCGGTTAACCAGTGCTTCCTGCTCTTTATCGCCTTGCAGCTTACTGCGGAGCACTTTTTCGGCAATGTCGACGGCCATGGTACCCACTTCGTTGCGGATATTAGTCATGGTCTCCATGCGCATGTTGTTGATCTGCGCTTTGGCGTCAGCTACGATCTTCTTGGCTTCCTCTTTGGCTTCTTCCTTCGCCTCTTTGATGATAGCTTCCTTGGTATCTTTTGCTTCGCGCAAAATTTTGGCACGCTCTTCCTGAGCTTCTTTCAGCAGTTGCTCGTTTTGCGACTGCAATTGAGCCATTTCGTCACGGGCGCGCTTGGCTTCATCCAGGGAATCCTGAATATCATCTTCGCGTTTCTTGAGGGCCTTTTGGATAGGCTTAAAAGCCACACGTCCCAGGATAATCCATACCAGGAGGAAGATGAGGAAGGTCCAAAAAACCAGACCCGGATCGGGCTTCATTACCGAAAAATCGGCCAGGATCAACATATTCGCCATGAGTTAGGTACTATTTAAATCGGGATAAACCCGAGTGACTATTTCTTTTGGAAAAAGGCGGGAGACAGCCAACCGCTGCCGTCCCTCCTTTGTGTTGTTCGGCCTTGCGGCCAAAATCATTAACCGTTTACAGCCAACAGGGCAACTACGATTGCGAACAGACCTGCACCCTCCACCAAAGCGGCGGTCAGGATCATGTTGTTACGAATGTCACCTACTGCTTCCGGTTGGCGGGCGATAGCTTCCATAGCGTTGCTACCGATCAGACCAACTCCCAGGCCTACGCCCAGTGCTGCAATACCAGCTCCAATTGCTCCCATGATAAGAGAATTTAGTGTAGTTATTAAAAGAGGCTAGACTTGAAGAGGCTAGAGTCCAGATTAACTTAGCCTGCATAAAATCTTCACCGTATATTCTTTACCTCGATCTTTCTCGAGGCTTTATTGTCAGATCTTTTAATTCACCTTGGTGAATGAATCTTATATCTAGAAGAAGCGCCAGCTTCGATCTTTGAAACCGACTAGTGCGCGTGCGCTTCGCCATGGTGCGCATCCTCCACGGCTGCTCCGATATAGGAAGCCGACAGGATAGCAAAGATAAATGCCTGCAGGAAGGCCACCAGCAACTCGATCAGGTTCATGAAGGCCGTGAACAGGCCACCTACGATCGCACCGGCGGCCGCGCCACCCATATTGGCTCCGTTGTTACCGAACAGGAAGATCAAACCGATCAAACTCAGGATGATAATGTGTCCGGCCGAGATGTTGGCGAACAAACGAATCATCAGTGAGAAAGGCTTAATGAACAGTCCCAGCACCTCTACTACGGAGAGGATAGGCTTTACCCAGGTCGGAATACCCGGCATCCAAAGGGTATGTTGCCAGTAGTGTTTGTTACCGTTGATGTTGGTGATCACGAAGGTGAACAGGGCCAGTACCAGCGTCACCGCCAGGTTACCCGTTACGTTGGCACTACCGGGGAAGATGGGGATCAGCCCCATCAGGTTACAGAAGAGAACGAAAAAGAAGATCGTCATAATGAACGGCTGGAAGCGCTCGTATTTGTGCTCGCCGATCATGGGGATGGTAACCTCGTCCCGGATAAAGGTGAAGAAAGGCTCGAAGAAAGACTGAATACCGGAAGGAGCCTTTCCTTCATTTTTCTTATAGCCGCGGGCAACTGCCGACCAGATAAAGATCAACAGGATAGCCGCGAGGATCATTGTGAATACGTTCTTGGTGATGGAAAAGTCGTAGAAAGAGGTAATTCCTCCGCCCAGCAAACCGCCATCGAGGGTGGAGGGTTGGTCCAGTTTGTATTCGCTGCCGTTGTATTCAACGTAGTAGATGTCTTTGCCATCTTCTACGTGGTGGCTGATGTGGCCTACTTCCACTTCTCCTTTGGGGAAAGAAGCATCTTCCACGCGGTTTACCCGTCCGTGGTTTAGCACGTAACCGTCGATGGCCGTGTGGCCGTGATCAAAGGCCGAAGACATAGTGATGGTCCAGCCGTGGCCGGGTGCGTAGAGAAAGCAAGGCAGGGGCATGTGCACGCCCTTCCAGATATGGAATTCGTTGGCGTCGGCGATGTGATGCATAACGGTCGCTACCGGATCGTAACCACCTTCTTCTTCACCGTGCTCATTGTGATCATCGTGTTCTTCACCAACCACATGACCCTGGTCGTCGACATGCTCGGTTGATTCATCGGAATCGCCGGAATGAGAGTCCTCCTGAGCCCACGCAGCAGTATTGGCAAAAACCAAACCGAGTGCCAGAGCTAGTATGTACAAACGCTTGCTGATCACTTTCACAATGCCTTCGTTTAAACAGTGTTGATTAAATCGGTGCAAAGGTATACAACCTTGCCTTTTTTAAAAAGAGAACTTCTTCTTTTTTTCCAGGGTTGTTTAGCCAAAGGGAAAGCTGATTGCCAATTAGTTACGGGATTTTTGCTGGCGATCGTTTACCCCCAGGCCCGCAAATTTGATTTTTCGCCAAACACCTGCTATGCCAAGTCCGTTAATGCCAAATAAAATTTCTGAAAATGGGGCGCCACCCCAAATCAGGAATCCCTACATTTGACCCCTGAATCAGTCTTTTCGCGGGTTCCCAAGCGGAAAGACGGTCATTTTTTTACGCTGCCACGACATAATTTGTTCCAAAAGAAATGTCAGGTAGCCCAAAAACGGTAAAATGCACCAAACGGATATTCTTATCATCGGGTCCGGGATCGGAGGACTTACCACGGCCATTAAACTGGCTGAACGCCGGCCCGGCTTATCCATTACGGTCCTTACCAAGACCATTGAAGGCGAAAGCAATACACGCTACGCCCAGGGCGGAGTGGCCGCCGTTTGGAACGAAGAGGTCGATTCCTACCAAAAGCACAAGGCGGATACGCTCGACGCCGGTGATGGCTTATGCAACGAAAAAATTGTAGATATCGTAGTGCAGGAAGGTCCCGAACGGGTGCGTGATATTATCGCCTGGGGAGCTCGTTTCGACCGCGCCCCCAACGAAGATCAGTACGACCTCGGTCGGGAAGGTGGTCATTCCGAGAATCGCATACTTCATTATAAGGATTTGACCGGCTGGGAAATCCAGCGGACGCTCATGGAACGCGCCGATGACTTCCCGAATATCACCCTCCACGAGCATTTCCACGCCGTCGACCTCATCACTCAGCACCATCTCGGGTATACCATAACCCGTCTGACGCCCGACATCGCCTGCTATGGCGCCTACGTGCTGAACCGCGAGAACAACGAGATCCAGACCATTCTGGCACGTACTACGGTCATTGCCACCGGTGGTGCCGGACAGATCTACCGCAACACCACTAATCCGGTCATCGCCACCGGCGACGGGATCGCCATGGTCTACCGTGCCAAAGGGTGGATCGAGAATATGGAGTTCGTCCAATTCCACCCGACGGCTCTCTTTACCCCCGAAGGAGAAAACCCTGTTTTCCTGGTATCGGAGGCTGTACGCGGTTTCGGTGGCATCCTCAAAAACCGTCACGGTGAAGAATTCATGGGGAAGTACGATGAGCGCGAATCCCTGGCACCGCGTGACATCGTCGCCCGGGCCATCGACAATGAAATGAAGGTTCAGGGCGAGGAATGTATGTTCCTGGATTGCCGCCACCTCGACCAGGCAAAGTTCGTGGCCCATTTCCCTACCATCTACGAGAAGTGCCTGAGTATCGGCGTTGACCCCATGAAAAACCTGATACCCGTAGTGCCCGCCTGTCACTATATGTGCGGTGGGATCCGGGTCGATGATCAGGGACACAGCTCCATCGGCCAGTTATACGCCGTAGGCGAATGCACGAGCACGGGGCTGCACGGGGCCAATCGTCTCGCCAGCAACTCCCTGCTGGAGGCCATGGTCTTCGCCCACCGCATCGCCGAAGATATCGACGCCCACATTGACGAGCGCACGTATCAGACCGACATTCCCGACTGGAATGCCAGCGGCACCAGCGAACCCGATGAGCTCGTCCTCATCACTCAGAGCCTGAAAGAACTCAAAGAGATCATGAGCAGTTACGTGGGTATTGTGCGATCCAATCGCCGTTCCAAACGGGCACTCGACCGCCTGTGGCTCCTCTACCGCGAAACGGAAGAACTGTACCACACCTCCGTGCTATCCCCCCAACTCTGTGAGCTGCGTAACCTGATCACCATCAGTTACCTGGTGAGCCGGTCGGCCAGCATGCGCAAAGAAAGCCGGGGCCTGCACTACACCACGGATTATCCGGAGCGGCAGGATTTTAAGCAAAACACGATTTTGTGAGATCAGAAGTCAGAAGGCAGAGATCAGAAGTCAGAGGTCAGAAGGCAGAAGGCAGAGGTCAGAAGTGGAGCTACTTTTGATGCTTCACGGAGATCGAGACTAATATGGCTGTCAGCTGGTATGCTTCATGATACAGTACTTTTGCTTTATCGTGGTTCCGTGGCCATTTAGGATTGGCAGCAATTAAATCTAACCAATAGCAACATTCGTCGATTTCCTCGATGGCAATCCCCATTTTGGCAATGAACTCCTTTCGTGACCTCCCCCGAAATGCAGCCCTAAAATTGGCTCCGGCCGATGAAGCCGCTCTACAGGTTTGATTGATACAATTTCGCCCAGAAGACGTTTTAGGTAACTCATCGCAAAAGGACCACACATCTAAAACGAATGTCCTAATGCGACGAGTTAACCCTTTTTTGTCGCTATCCTGATTCTTTACATTCATGGGAATTAAGATCCCACAAAAAAGCATCAGCGAAAAGGACAGTCAACACGGTTCCAGGACGTCAAAAATGAGCATCATCAGAATGAAAAACCAATACATAAAACTGAATATCAATGAATTGGCATTTCAATTTCTGACTCCAAACTTCTGATTTCTGACTCCAAACTTCTGATTTCTGAATTACCGAATAACGAATCCCGTAATCACCTTCTCGATTTCCTTCGATTGAGCGGCGGCCGGGTCCATGGCGAACAGGTGCTCGTAGAGGCGTTTGTTATCGACTTTAGGTTTCAGGGTGAAGCTTTTCTTTTTGGCGAAGACCGAAGCCCAATTGTCGCGTACGGTACTCCACATATCGTGGTTAGCGGCCCACCAATCCTGAGCAGCCTGGCAGCGGGAAGGGTCGACCTTAGTGTAGGTGTTGAAGCCTTTCTCTTCGGCGATTACGGTGTCTTCGCCGTCTTCGCGGAGGACCTTTTTGTTATCCTGGTCGTGGATCCAGCCGTCGGCAGTGATCTCCTGACGGTTCTGACGGACGGTGATGTTGTAGTCGCTGCGGATGGTGTATTCGCGGCGTGGCAGTGGCGCATTGGTGGTGTTTTCCCAGTAGCTTTTGCCGTCGAGGTGTACCCACGGAGCAGAGCCTTCGTAACGCGGGCTATCGTCGACCTGGAATACCTTCTGGGTCCATTCACCGGCCACTTCGTCTTTTGATTTGCGCTCGTACGTCCAGGAATTATCCCCGCTGAACAGGTAGAAGTCGCGGTTCTCATATTCCCAATCCTGACGCCAGTGCTTGATGACGTGTTGATTCTCTTTTGGGCCGACAACCAGGAGGTGCTGCAAAACGACTTTATCATCCTCCTCTTCGACGAGTTGCACCCATTCCAAACCACCGGTGCGTTTTACCGGTGATGGTTTGTACTCGGGATCATCCACGTAATTGAAGGTCTCGGCAAAGTTGAACTTCACTTCGTAGCAGCCGCACATGGCTTTGATGGCTTCTACGTCTTTTTCCTTATTGCCCTGGCTGTATGCTGCACTCCATGCGAAGAAGAGACAGACACTGAGTGTGATAACCTTTTTCATATTATTTGTTGTCATTTTTATTGTCGATTAATAACAGTCCATTTTGATCTGGTCTTGCGACAGATAGTCATCCAGTTTCTTGCCTGTTTTTTGTTGTATGGCTTCCGCCAAAACAGCAAGCACATCGCGTTGCATGGCCAGGGATCCGCAGATCATAATGCAGCCTCCACCGGCCAATTGCCCGGCCAGTAGCTCCCCGTCACGGCGTACCAGATCCTGTACGTACTGGCGGTCACCCTCGCGGGAGAAGGCTGTGGAAAAAGTGAATCCCGAACGATGGGCCTGTACCTTTTTCATGTGTCTGCGGTACAGGGAAAAAGCATGGGCTGAGCGTCCTCCCCAGTACAGCCTGGCAGGTACCTCCGGATGCTCGCGGATCATCCCCAGGTAGGGCCCCATACCGGTTCCATTTCCGATCAAAGCTACGGAAGGTGCTTCCGCCGGGAAATGGAAATGTTCGTTTCGTTCGATGCGTCCCTGTACGAGCGATCCCGGTTCCAGGTGGTATAGCTCGTTGGACACTACCCCGTGTTCGTGTCTTTTGATGGCCAGCAGGATGCGGCCCTCTTCGTCGCGGGCTATAGAATACGACCGCTTTACGGGATCGTGGTCGGGATAGATGTCGAGGATATCTCCCGATTGGAAGGAAGCCTTTTTACGGGGCTCCAGGGTGAGCAAATAAGTCTCCTGCCCGTCTACTTCGACTACCTCGCGACCGATTAGCATGAATTCGCTTAGGGCAGGCACCTTCACTTTCAGGTGCTGGGCGACCGGTAAGCTGACCGATAATTGTTGCCCCAGTCTTTTGGTCCATTCCAGGAAGCTGCCCTGCGATTGGTTGTGTATAATCTCTACGTCCAACAGCGGACTTGTCTGTGGCAGTTCATTCAGGGCACGGTGGGATTCCAGGGCAAACTGTCCAAATTTAGGGTAGGCTTTAGAGCCAAAACCGAGCACCGCAAATTGCACGGAGTGCGGTATGTTTTTTTGCGAAAGCAAATCAAAAAACGAAGTAGCATTAGCGGGTGGTTCCCCGTCACCGTAGGTAGAGGTAAGCACGAGAATATGTGTGGCCCGAGGAAAATCAGTAAAGCCATTTAGCTCCTCCAGGTAGGCCTTCTTTTTTTGCGAAAGCAAAGAGTGGAAAAGTGCCGTAGCGAATTGACGGGTACTGCCATTTTCGGAGCCATAGAGCACAATGAATTCTGCTTCCTCCGGGCTGTACAATTGTCTGGTCCTACCCCGAAAGCGCTGATAGCCAATACTGAGTCCGGAATAAATGAGGAACAGAACGCCGGCCGTGCTGCCTCCGAGGACCAGTGACCACACTACGCTGCCGCTACCCGTATGCAGGCGGTAATTCCACTCGGAGATCTGATTTACTACCGGATCTTCGTAGGCCTCCAGCACCGCTCCGTTGTACTGGTGGATGGCCCAGCGACGGTGACGGGTATGCAGGAGGAAAGGATCCTGAGCATCCCCGGAAAAAGGGAACTCCAGTTTTTCCAGTTTTGCCAGGGGAATGTCCCGAAACAACTCGAATTCAGAGGCAGGTGCTTCCGCATGTGCCACTTCCATGGATTGGGGTGGGAGTGGCTGCATCTCCGGTTCGGGGATCACCTCGAAGCGCAACAGGGACAAGTACACGCCCGAAAAGGCGACGATCAGAAGTGGTAGCCAGGTCCACTTACTAATCGCTACGTGCAGGTACTGGTCGGTCTGCGTTTTGATGGTTCTGGAGAACAGACCACGTATACCTCCCTCCCGCTTCCAGAGCAGCAGCAGACCGGTAAGGATGCTCAGAAGGAATAAAAAGGCAGTTATGCCGACCAGCAAGCGACCGGTACTTTTCAAAAAAAGCGAGCGGTGCAGGTTGGTCACCGTTTGAAAGAAAGGATTGCTCTGCGGTACATCACCGATGCGCTCCCCCGAGAAGGGATCGATAATGAAATCACCATTTTTCGCCTCATCCGTATCGATGGTAGCGATCTTGACGGCATCATTATCGAGCATCTCCACGTCGAGGATAGTTTCGTATTGGCCGTCCAGGTTTTGAAGCAAATCAGCCACCGTCAGGGAGCGCACTCCCGACACCGACAAAGGTGCCCATTCCTTCTGAATGGGATCGAACGCCAGGATGATCCCGGTCACGGTAGCAAGAAGCAAAAAGCCTACCGAAATAAGGGCCAGCGCCAGGTGGGTATTTCGCCAAAGTCGGTTGAGCATAGATCTCTTAGTTGGCAATGAGTCGAACGTAGCGAATGTAGCCGGTTCCGTCGGCCTGGGCATTAGCCATCTCGGGCTTCAGCGGAATCTCTGCATCTGCCTCGTGGTATTCTTTCTCCTCCACGGAGGTTTCGAAACGCAGCTTATTACCCTCTTTGAGGTACTGCTCGTCGACCGAGATCTGGAAGACGGACCGCTCACCACCGGCAATGGTGGCTCCGGTGATGCCATCCAGGTCGTAACGTTTTTTACCGTAATAATCCCACCAGGCGGTGATCTCGTGATACCATTCAGGGTCGTCGCCCAGCACGCGGAGGGTGGTGAGGTAATTATCCTCTTTATCGACTACGGACACCACGATATAGGCACCTTCCCCTTCGTAGTTAACCAATTGTACGAGGCATTTCATTTGCTTGCCACTGGGCAAAAGAGCAAAAGATGCCGCCAGAATGAACAGACCGACCATTGCGGTCCACTTGTAGATTGACATGTGTTTATTTTTTCAGGGTATCCAGATTGAATCCGGATTTTTTCAATAATTCGTTTTCTGCGGCCAGGTCGTATACGGACTCTTCAAAATCCGTCTTGACCGTGGTATCAGCGCCTTTTTGGATTAGCAGGTTGAGGAGACCGGCGTCTTTTGCTTTCATGGCTGCGTAGTGCAGGGGCGTAAGGCCATTGTCGTTTTTGGCGTTGATATCCACATTATGAGTGAGGGCCAGTTCGACGAGGTACGGGCTTTGCTTATCGACCGCGATGTGCAGCAGGTTATCACCCCTGTCTTGTGTGGCTTGCAGGTTGAGGTCTTGATCCGTCAGTAAGGCCAGCACATCCTCGAATTGGTCTTTGTTGCGTTCTGAATAGGATTGGAACAAATGACCGGCGAGGGTATTTCCATCTTCGTCAACAATATCAACCGGTACCTCCTGCTTCAACAGTGCGTTGACCACCTTGGGCAAATTGGAGCGCACCGCGTAGGTCAGGGCCGAGTGTCCCTGGCCATTTTGGTGTTTAAGGTCAGCCACCTTGGGCAGATAGGCCAATGCGATGTTCTCGTTGCCACCTCGAATGGCATTGAGCAACATAGTATTACCCTCCTCATCCGTCTGGTTGATGTCGACGCCCCGCTCGGTAAAGAAGGTGTAGATCGCCGGATCATCGACCCGAAAGGCGAGGTTATGCAGGGGTGTCTGACCTGATTCCGTGACCACATCAGCTGCTACGCCTTTTTCCGCCAGAAATTCATAGACTTCCAGACCATTTGTGTGTCCGCGGGAACCCTGGCTGGCGAACATCATGGCGTTGCCGCCAACTTTATTTTTCTCTTTATAAGGCAGTCCCCAGGCTATGGCTTTTGTCATCAGTGAGATATTCCCCATGGCTGCGGCGTAGTTGAACAGTCCGTTACCATCGTTATCCGTGGAGGTGAGGGCCAGGCCTTCTGACTTAAAATAATCGATCAGGCTGAGATCTTCGTCCAGGTGTTTAGCGATCAGCAGGAGTGCATTAGCTCCATTGCGGTTGGTGGCATTAATATCGGCACCGTTGGCGTGGAGGAGTTCGTACACCTCTTGCTTATTCATACCTGCGTTTGCACAAAAGGGGATAACGGCATAGCCGTGATCATCGACCATTTTCATATCCGAGCCCAGATCGATGAGGTATTGCGTGGCTTTTTTTTGTCCGGCGTAGGCGGCCCACATCAGGTAACTACGTCCGTCGTGGGTCAGCTTGGTAGCGGCGCCTTCTTGTAAATCGAGGAGGTATTTCACTGTTTTGAAGGGAGCCTTTTCCAGGAGAGCGTAAACCGTCGGATCGAAGGAGGCAGAGGTCATCGCCAGCGGATCGTGCCCTTCGTCTATTTTGGCTTTTAGCTCTTCGACGCCGGGGCTGGTACGCCAAAAGGCACGATCGAGCAGGTCGTTGGGTTGCTGCGCGGCGGCGGCGACACATAAAAAGGAGATCAGGAGGGTGGAAATTATCAGGCGCATGTAGTCCGTACTAAGTGATTAAATCATGATTCAAGTGTTGTCGGGCCCGGTATAATTGACCGGGTTCGGGAGTGCAACCGTCAACGATTGATAAAAGTACAGACTATTCTTATTTAGACCTAATACAAACAACGCATGGTAACTAAAATCCCTAATGTTGGCAGCGTATAGTACCTAAGGTTAGGTATACCAAGTCCAGGCTTGGTTATTAGGATTACATATTTGAGGCCGTTTTAATGCTTTATAATCTTAACAGCCCTGGATTATGTAAAATCACTTTTAAAAAATGAATCTGCATAAAATTTTATGCAGATTCATTTTTTATACTTAGATTAAGCATATGATATCCCGCCAAATACTAGCTCCCATCCTCGACCAAATTGGTAAGTATTCTGTAATCATGATTACGGGACCGCGGCAGAGTGGAAAGACAACATTGATTCGAAAGCACTTTCCAGATCTCCCCTATTTGTCACTCGAGAATCCAGACACCCGCCAACAGTTACAAAAAGACCCTAAGGCTCTTTTTCAAAAGCATGGTCATCGGTTGATTTTAGACGAAGTACAACGTTTACCCGTGCTCTTATCCTATATCCAGGGAATCGTTGATGATGATCGAGACAGTCTATTCATTCTAAGTGGTAGTCAGAATTACTTGATGATGGAAGGTGTTAGCCAGACCCTTGCGGGCCGGGTGGCACTATTCTATCTGCTGCCATTGAGTCACGCTGAACTCCGTTTGGCTGACTACCACAGCATGAGTATCAATGATTTGATATGGAAAGGAGGCTACCCACGGATCTATGATCGTGAAGTTGATGTAAATGCCTTTTATCAGAGTTACCTAGAAACATACGTTCAACGCGATGTTCGTTTAATTCGAAATGTTGGAAATTTGAATGTTTTTAATCAATTCCTTGCTGTTTGTGCTACCTTCGCCGGACAGGAATTGAATAAAAACGCATTAGCTTCCGCTGCCGGCGTTAGTCATTCAACAGTCAACAATTGGTTATCCATTCTGGAAGCTTCGTACATCATTTATCGCGTCAATCCGTATTATCGAAATTTCAAAAAAAGGCTAATCAAAAGCCCAAAGCTCTATTTTTACGATACGGGGTTGGCTTGCTCCCTGCTCCGCATTCGGTCAGCCGAGGCATTACAGAATTATTATCAAAGAAGCGCATTGTTTGAAAACTGGATAGTATCCGAATTAGCTAAGGCTTATTGCAATCACGGCGACCGTCCACCTTTTTATTATTGGCGGGACAGCAACCAACGAGAAATCGACTTATTGTTGGATTTGGGTACGGCTATCCAGCCCATAGAAATAAAATCGGGGAGCACCTACCGGGATGATTTTTTCAAAAACCTGACCTGGTTTAAGGAGCTTAGCACCATTCCCGTGGAGACGCCAACGGTGATATACGGTGGCGATCAGGACTGGGACGCATCTTATGGTAAGTTGATAAGTTGGCAGCGAGTGGATTCGTTAGGCCGATGATTCCTCTGTTGGTTCCAGTAGCTCATCTTCCCCTTGACAAGCTGTTGTTATTCCTCTAATTTGATGGTTATGGCAAACGCAAAAGAACCACAAATCGGCATGCATCCCATGCTGGAGGAACCCAGGTTTTTCCCTGATTTGCATGCATCGCTATGTGTAGATATTCGATACTGGATAGCGCCCCGTCTTCCTGAGCGCTACACTATTTCAGTGGAACGGGGATTGTCTATGACTGGCCAGTCCGGTGATTCTAAGCATTATCGACCGGATGCCAGGATCGACCGGGTCGAATCTTCCGATGTACCTTATTCGGATACCGTAATTGCGCAGCCTCCCTCCTTCATGGTAGATATTCCCAGTCAGCCGCAACGGTATTTGGCTATCCGTGATGATGACGACCAATTGGTTACGACCATTGAGATTCTTTCTCCGGTCAATAAAACAGATGATGGATACGAAGATTTCCGTCGGAAGCAGGAACAACTGGCCGCTCAGCAAGTGCACCTGGTGGAGATTGATCTGCTTACGCGGGGTAAGCGCCGTTGGCGTGATGAGCGCGTTGATGCCGCAAATTACATCGTTTCGTTGCAACGTGCGGCGAGTACCGTTGCCAGTATATGGGCGACCACCCGGGGCGAAGCTCTGCCCACCATTCCCATTCCACTGCGTACACCGGATGCCGATATACCACTTCCGCTGGAGCAGATCCTGCAGGAGTATTTGTCGAAAAGTGGCATTGGTCGGCGACTTGACTGATTTTCTTTAGCCAAACTTTTGGTACTGGGTAATCCGAATACCACTAAAGTGGTTTGGGTGGGGGAGTCCTATTATTGTTAAATCGGAAGTCGGAGATCGGAAGTCGGAAAAAAGATCCCTCCTACGCCCATGCGGGCACTGACGGCTAACGGCTAACGGCT
>CAYFGK010000111.1:0-22178 GCA_964342305.1 uncultured Saprospiraceae bacterium
CGGTGACGGGGAATTGGAGGTCGATCCTCCGGATCGACGAGATGAGGGGATGAGGGATAAGGGAATTAGGAGATTAGGAGATTAGGAGATCGGGAGATCAGGGGATTAGGAGATAAGGGGATTAGACTAGAGTCACAAAGGCTATACCAGCTTGAATATGAACTCTGTAGCGCGTGCCACTAGGTACGCAAGCCTGGTTGCCATGAATAATCAATAGTCATAAACCGTGCCGTCAGGTACGGTCCCCAGATCGTCTTTTACCAGTTCCATTTTCCCCCTCTTTTCCCGGTACACCACATACCCCACCGCCCTGAGCGAATCCAGTACCGCCTCCTCCGGCACCTGCTCGTACGCCACCACCCGGTCGATGTGAAACATCGTCTCGATGGGGTGACCGGTACCCACCAACAGCACGCTGTCTTGTGGATGCTGGCTTTGTACGTGCCGGTCGAATTCGTCGATCGACTTTTGCCAGGCCGGGTAGCGGTCGACCGGGGTGAAAACCTTGGTTCGCTCCAGGGAATAGCGCACCGGAAGTACGATCAGGGCGGCCAGCACCAACCAGCGCAGCCCCTTTTGCCACTTGGCCGTTACTGTCCATTGCCTGACGTGCTGGAAAAAGAGAGCGTGCATCAGGAAAAAGGCCGGGGCACTCATCAATGTATAAGCCTGTAATTTGGTAGTGGCCAACGAAAAGAAGATCAAAGGCACCAGGATCCAGACCAATAGGGCCAGCTCCCGGTAATTCAGTCGCCTCCAACGAATCCGTGAAAGTCCCCAGATCAGTGGCAGGTAGATCACCTCGCTGAAGACGCGTCCGATTTTACGGAAGTGATACCAAAAAGGACGTCCGTGCCCCTCGATATCTTCGTACAAATGACGCACATTATAGGCTTTCTCCCAGGCACTCTCCAACGGGAATTGAGTCTGCGTGTACCACTGCCAGGGCGCTGCCATCAGAAAAGCAACGAGCCCCATCAGGCCTCCGCGCAGCAATACTGTTTTCCAGCTGTAGGTCTTCCGCCCCAGCGCCAACACTCCCCAGACCAGCCCCACGATCAACGCCGGTAGCCACTTGACCAGTATGGCACAGCCGATGGCCAGACCGGCTCCGAGGGTGTACACCCACCTACCGGTCTTCACCTCGAGCAAACTCCAATAAACGCCTAGCTGAACAAAGAACAGGAAGCACACATCAACGTGGTCGGTAGCTACGCGTCCTCCCGCCAGCTCGATGATCAGTCCGTGGATGGCGTATAGCGCTGCCGACAGATAGCCGGCCTTCCGGTTAAACAGCAATTGTCCGATCCGGAACATGAGCCAAATACCCACGGCAGTTAGCAGAATACCCGGTACCCGTACCGCCCATTCGTGGACCCCAAACACCTGCATACTGCCGGCCAGCAGCCAGAGCGGCAAAGGTTGCTTATGCAGCCAAATGTGATTGGAAGCCCAGCCCCGGTAGTCGTAGGGCAGTACCGGATTATCGTACAACATCGGGCGGAAGGGGTGGTCCATCAGGTGTTTGGCCACCAGGGCGTGATAGCGTTCATCCCACGGGTGCAAGTACAGGTCAGCGCCCACATAGAGCCGTAAGGCCAGGCCCGCCAGCAGCAGGCACACCAGGATCCACGGATCTGAGGCATTCAGGGAATACCGCCGATAGGCTATCCCAAGAAGGATTCCTACGGCCAAGAAGGTCGTTATACCGGGGAGCATGGGGTTTTGTTTTTTTCCACTTAAATCCCTGCATTCTACCCAAAATTAAAACCCATAATCAACTTTGAAAATAAAAAAGGCAGGAACTGCTTCGACTGAACGATTAGAGATTAAAAAATCTCCTGATAAAATCCTGTTGAAATTTTCTGAAAAAAACAGGTTGTTGACCCGTAGTTTGACAGTCATTTCTTTTCTTCCTATTTGGATTTGTCGACTTACTTTTAGATAAGCAGTATGGAAATTTGTTGCATCAAAAAGTCGCTGCCGGATCCTGTTCATATTGTACGTAATACTAAAACGCCAGTTTTCAGGGCGGTAGGCAAGTGTATAATCACCCCTAAAAACTAAACTAAATTGTCTATTAGTATTATCGTTTATGGCAGACTTAGTTAACCTTTGTTCTGCAATAATTTGAAAATCTCGGAATGAGACGTTGCTTATTCTAAGATATATTCTAGTGTTAGAAAAAGAGTATGTCGGTGTTTCGCCCTCAATCTGCAGGTTGTTTTTTATTTTCGAAAAGGAGGGCCTTATGTCGATTTTTGTTCGAATTTTTGGAAAAAATTGTGTGTAATTTGCTGTAATGGATAAACGATTGTTCTCCCCACTAAAAAATGGACCTATTTCAATAATTGATCTATTAAATTGGACAGCATTATCCCAATAAGATTGATTAAAGGTTAAAGAACTATTAATATACCATGAGCGCATGGTAGCATCGATTCTCTTTGAAAGATTTAATGTTAGGATATTCCCACTTTCCGGCCTATCTCTCAATCCATACCTCCTTATCTGAAATTGATTGACAATAATAGGCTTTTCGAAAAACCTTAAATAGTCCGGTGGGTTATTGAATTGTGAATACCCAAGCCTAGACTTAAGCTTGGAGGACCAATCATGATCCCAATTAAAACTCAAACCAAAAAAAGAATATTTTGACTTATTTAGTACATTTGAAGAAGAAGAAAATTTTTCATCCCCTAAAATAGCTAGAGCTGAAAAATTATCTAGAGAACTCAAATTGAAATTTATTTGACTGGTAACCTGAACTTTATTACTGATGAATTTTTCCGAAAAATCTTGGATTTTTTCCAAGTTTTTCTGAGACAATAAATCGCCTATTCTATCAGTCTTTCTATTAGAGAAGGAGGGTTGAACTTTAATTATCCAAGGACCCTTTGACCATAGCCACCGCGCATTTACTTGAAGCTCTCTGCGTGAAAAGTCAATATCCTGTTGAATAAGAGAATCAGAATATCTGAAAACAAAATCAGGGTTGTTCGCAAGCAACAATGAAGGAGTTTGGTGTTGAAACCCTTTGAATTCAATCTGTCCTACACTGTTTTGCAAGAATTGAAAGCTAAATTGGTTCGAGGCTTGCCAATCTGTGTTTTGAATGTCAAAACCCTGGTTTAATGTTCTTGTATTACGCCCCTGGTAGGATAAAATAGTATTATTGGTAGAACTAGATTTTCCTTGAATTTTTCCAAAAGAAATAAAACTGACTTTATTGTTCTTGCTTACATGTTTGATTTTCGCTTCAATATTAAGCAGTTTCGAAGCGAAATTCAAATCTTCTTCTGTTTCTAAAAAATAATTATTTTCATCCCTCCAAAACTGTTCAGTAAGCGTTCTTTTTTGATGATCTGTTTTTCTGGAAAATAAGGTATTAATTTGAAGGTTCCATCGAGAAGATATTGTTAGATCACTCCTCAGAGTAGCAAAAGCACTATGGCTATTGTCAATAAAAGAAGGAGGTACTCCAGGGTTAAATATTGTTGGAGGTTCTAGTATCTGAAACCTTTGGTTGTCAAAAGAAGCTATATCTTGTTCATTGTACCGACCATAGGTCGCGTCTAATTCATCTAAATCATATTGATCTCCTGTATTTCCATTGTCAGTAAGGAGGATCACTTTATTTTTCTCACTGATACTGAATAAATTTATATGGCCTGTGTATTTTATTACCTCACCAAAGCCAAGTCCAACCTCTGCTGTACCACTGATTATGTTTTTTTTATCCTCCTTTAGAAGTAGATTTAAAACTATTTGATCTGAATAATTTACTTTTTTAAGTACAGGGTTATCTTGAAATTTATCAATTACTTCAACTCTATCTATATAATCCGATCTAATATTTTTTGTGCCTATTGTGTATTTTCCGCCAAAGAGGTTCGTCCCTTCGACAAGCACAGTCTGAATCTCCTTCCCATTTACTTTAATGCTCCCTTCGGAAGAGACCTCAACTCCAGGTAGTTTTTTTAATATGTCTTCTACGTTGAATTCTGAAGAATCGCTAAATTCGGCAGTCTTGTAAACTGTAGTATCCGAGTTTTGTGTAATCGGAGGCCGATCTTCTTTAATAACCACCTCCATTAATTCACTATTTTGTGGAGTCATCCTTACATCTAAAAAGATGTTTGATTCTTTGATTATTTTTGTTTTGTAAACCTCATACCCAAGGTATCTTGCAGTAAATAATACTGTAGAATATTCGTTGGGAATAGTTAATGCAAAACTACCATCTTCATTTGAGGATTTAAAATCTATGTAATTATTACTACTGTCTTTTTGGGCAACAACAAGGCCCTGGGGTAAGGTGTTACCATTTTCACCCTTAATAACTCCCTTTATTTTCCAAGTTTCTTGGGATTGTAGTGAAATGATAGGAAGGAATGATAATAGTACAACTACCCAAACCCTTTCAATGCTTAACTCGATTTCTGTTCTAATTCTTCCTTTTGGCATTGAATTCATCAATTATAGTAATTCTGTTTTTCTCAATGTGCCAGTTTGGTTTAGGGTTTTTATTAGTAATAGTATATTCATCAGTTGACATAGATTCAACTAGTAATAAGTTTTCAATTATCTCTTCCTGGAATTCTTCCCAACTCAGTTCTCTTCCATCAGTCGGTGGTGATATGGATACGTTTGATTCTGAAGAATTAGAATACTTTTTAAACTGATAGGAAACATATCCATCTCGAGATTCTGCATTTAAAATGAGACCAGGTAGGCCTCCCAGTTTGTATGGACCAAGTGGAACAGGGATTTCCGGAGTAAACCAAACATCATAAATTCTTCCAGCGAAATTACCCACCGCCTTCTGACAAAGGTACGGACCAATTTGTTTTCTCTCTTGTTTAATGACCCATTTACAATTCGGAATGGTATCAGTAAAAATTACGGGACCTATTCGTGGGTTGTAAATTAACTTCCATTTAAGATATCCTTCTGATAAGTTTATATAGACAGGTAAACCCTCAGAATCAGACTTCTTATAAGATACGGATCCACCATTTTCAGTATAAGAGTCTTGTTTTGGGTAATCAGTATGAACGAACAATGCTTCGGACTGCGTAAAATATAAAGTATTAGCACCCTGCATTTCTCTATTCCCAGTATTTAATGAACACTGATATGTCACTATTGATACTGTTTGAGCACATAGATTCGAAGTCGAAAAAAGCAAAATACATACGCTCAGAATAATGGTTTTCATTGATTTCTTTTTAATGCCACCCTCACTTTTTTATTGAGGGCGGCATTTAGGTGTCACTAATAATTATCCATTTGGATCTAGGCTATCATTACAAAAATGGGTGTGACCAAGTGCACATGCACAGGCTTCAAACCCTGCTCGGGCAGCCTCACAAGTTGAGGCCTGAACGGCGCACTCACCACCCTCAAACATAACGGTACAATCAAAAACTAATTCGTCATCATACTTTGACAGGTCCGCATTCATAAATCCTTCTAAAGAATAAAACTCAACGGTTTTTATTTCATTGCCCTTGTCCGTATATTCAAGAAAAACCTTTTTAGGATCTTCTTTTTTTATCTCTGAAACAACGTTTAAATTACTCGTAGTTAATGCTACTGGAAAAATTAAGAAAATTAAAAATTTCATTAGGATTGATTTGAAAATTAAAAAATAACTGGCCAGTGACATTAATGTCAAAAAAAAAAAACTTTCATTCCCATTGAAATATTTACTTTTAACATAAAAATACGCTTTAAGGGTTAGTTCTTATTACGTTTTTCCCAATATGAGCAATACAGAAATAGACTGTTTATTCCTTGAATGACTTTTATGAACCGCCGCCACTTCACCCAACGCCTCGCCCTCGCCGCCGGAGCTACCACCCTGTTACCCACCTGCCGGGCCGAAGCGCAAAAGACTGCCGAGCCCTCGAATACGTCGACCACCACGCAGGTCGAAACCACCTTGCTGCGCGGCAAAGCCCTGAAAAAGGGCGATACCGTAGGGCTCATTACCCCCGGCAGTTTCATTCCCGACCGGGATTTGGCGAAAGCCGAACGCAATATGGAAGCCCTTGGCCTGACCGTGAAGCGCGGCAAGTACCTACGCGAACTGCGCGGCTTCAACGCGGGTACCGATGCGCAACGGCTGGAGGATCTGCACGCCATGTTCGCCGATCCCGACGTGGATGCCATCTGGTGTGCGCGGGGCGGCTACGGCTGTACCCGCCTGCTGCCCGATATTGATTTCGATCTCATCCGCCAGAACCCCAAGATCCTGATCGGGTACAGCGATATCACGGCCCTGACCACGGCCATCTTTCAGCAGACGGGCCTGATCTGTTTTCACGGTCCGGTGGCGGCCTCTACGCTTACCGATTACACCCGCGCTCAGGTGGAGCGGGTACTATTCAATGCCAGTGAACGCCTGACCATCGAGCCGGCCCGCGAAAACCTCATCCGGGAAGACGAGCTCTACAAACCCCAACTGCTCTACCCCGGCAAAGCCTCCGGACGCCTGATCGGCGGCAACCTCAGCTTGCTGGCGGCCATGGCCGGCACGCCCTGGGCCCTGCAGCCTTCCGGCAAACTGCTCTTCATGGAGGATATCGAAGAAAAGCCCTACCGTATTGATCGTATGCTCACCCAACTGCACCAATCGTCCCCCCTTACCGAGGCCGCCGGGTTTGCCCTAGGCATTTTCGCCGGTTGCGAACCTGAACCCGAAGATAATTCCCTCACCCTCGCCGAAACCCTGGTCGATCAGATCAGCCCCCTCGAAAAGCCGGCCATCTACGGCCTGTCGTTCGGTCACATCGGGCACCAATGCACCCTGCCGGTCGGCGTGCAAGCCACCCTGGATGCCGAAAAACGTTCGATCACCCTGAACGAACCGTGGTTAAGGAGATAATTTTTAGTTAGTAGTGTTTAATACTTAATTAATTAGGAATCCCTTTAACTAAGAATTAAAAATTATTCACTAAAAATTAATCATTACCAATGCGCCTCCACATCTACACCTTCGACCTGCCCCTCGCCAGCACTTTTCGCATTACGCACGAAGCACGGGATGTGCAGCCAACGGTGATCGTTGGTCTGGAAGCGGATGGGCATATTGGATGGGGCGAAACGACGGCCATCGCTTACTACGATCAGCCACAGGAAAAGCTGGTGCGTACCCTGGAGCAGCACCGCAACTTGATCGAAAATACACCCCTGGAATCGCCCGAACGGTACTGGGCGACGCTACACGAGGCCATGCCCGCTTGCCCCTTCGAGTTGTGCGCCCTTGACCTGGCTGCTAACGATCTGTGGGGGAAACTGCAGGGCAAACCTCTCCACGAATTGTGGGGATTGGATACGTCCAAGGCGCCCCTGACCAATTATACCATCGGGATGGGACCCATCGAGGAGATGATGGCCAAGATCGATGCCAAGCCCTGGCCACTCTACAAAATTAAGCTGGGTACCGAGGATGACCTTGGCGTTATTCGTGCCTTACGGCAAAAAACGAGATCCCCCTTCCGTATCGACGCCAATACGGCCTGGACGGCAGAGGAAACCATCGCCCTGGCACCGAAACTGAAAGAATTGGGTGTGGAATTTATCGAGCAACCATTAAAAGCCAACGACTGGGAAGGGCACGCCAACGTGTACGCCGAATCGGTGCTGCCGGTGATCGCCGACGAAAGCTGTCAGCGCGAGGAGGATGTGGCCCGCTGTGCCGGTTCCTTCCACGGCATCAACATCAAACTCACGAAGTGCGGCGGACTAACCCCCGCCCGTCGCATGATCGGCGAGGCCCGTAAAAAAGGCCTGCAGGTCATGGTGGGTTGTATGACCGAATCGAGCATCGGCATATCGGCCATTGCCCAGATCGCCCCCTTGCTCGATTACGTGGATATGGACGGTGCCCTTTTACTCCGGGAGGATATCGCCACCGGCGTATGTATTGATGATGGTAAGGTGCACTACCCGGACCGTCCCGGTACGGGCGCGGAACTCAAGCCCGAATTGCGCTAATATGCCCCGACTCGATCATTTACCGGGCCGGGCCTTTCGGCAAAAGGAAAAGGAATGGCTGTATTTCAGCGGGACTGCCTATTTGGGTATTCCGCATTTGCCTGCTTTTCGGGAGGCTTTGAGTGAGGGATTTGATCGCTACGGCACCAATTTCGGAGGGTCACGACATTCCAACCTGCAGCTTTTCATTTTTGCGGAAGCAGAAAAAGCCCTGGCTCAATGGGTAGGTACGGAAAGCTGTCTGACCGTCTCTTCCGGTTCCCTGGCCGGACAATTATTGATGCGTTTTTTGCGGCAGCAGGGCCCCTGTCAATTGGCGCCCAATGTGCATCCGGCGCTCTGGCCCGATGCGGATGCCAATCCCGCCCGTGTTTCCATGACCGAGTGGATCGAGCGCACCCGCCAAATGTTGCCACCGGTCGAGGGAGGTCCTATCCAATTGTTCTGCTCCTCGGTCGATCCGCTGTTGGGTACTCATATTTCCTTCGACTGGCTCCGTGAATTACCGGAAAATCGCTCCTACCGACTGGTCATCGACGATTCCCACGGCCTTGGCTTATTGGGGCCAACCGGAGCGGGTATACGGTCCACCCTGCCCCAATTCGATCACATCGAATACGTAATCGTCGGTAGCCTGGGTAAAGCCCTCGGCCTTCCCGGCGGCGCCATTTTCGGTCCCGACCATCTGTTGGAACATTTGCGTATCAGCCCTTTCTTCATCGGGGCGTCCCCCATGGTGCCGGCCTACCTCTACGCCTGGTTGCAGGTACGCGATACCGTTCAGCAGCAACGTCAAACCCTTCTCCACAACATCCGGTGGCTGGAGAACCACTGGCCGACGCCTATCCCCGTTCAGCACCAACCAGCCTACCCGGTCTTTCATTTGCCGAAAGGCAATTACGCGCAGCATTTTGAAGAGCACCACATATTGATTTCCGCTTTTCCCTACCCAGGCCCGAATGATCCGGTAGTGGAACGAATTGTGGTGAATGCGCTTCACCAAGAGGGCGATTTGGAGGAGTTGGTGACTCAAATGATGAATGTTGAATGATGAATGGGGTTGGAATGTATTGGCTTTCGCCAAAAGGTCGGCAGTCGGCAGTTTGCAGTGGGCAATGCTCGGTGCTCAATAATGAATGATGAATGTTGAATGATGAATGGGGTTGGAATGTATTGGCTTTCGCCAAAAGGTCGGCAGTCTTCAGTTGGCAGTGCTAAATGGTGAGTGGCTTTACGGCTTAATCTTCATCTGATTATTAGCCTATTTCCTGATCATTGCCTAAAGCATAATAGGTTGACCATTTTTTAGTTGGGCATTTTCACGGTTCAAAAAGCTCCCCAAAATTGAAGCCACGTCGGTTTAAATCTGCTCTTAGCGTATCATTGGTTTTAATAAAAAGGTAGTTTTCGTGGGTAATGGTAGAAAGTATTTCCTCTTCATCTTTGATAAGGGTGAGATCCTCATATTGATAGTTGAGCCACGAATGGTAAGGTTTAGATAAGATGAAATTTTTTATCGAATCGGAAATCCGATACCGGTGAATTCGTTGATCAGGAAAAAATCGGTTATTCCTCTCCTTTGCTTCTATTCGATCTGCCTGCAAACCCGCAATTTCATTATTGACAGCGTAGGATTTGTACAATACGTGAAATTCCACGAACTCAGCTTCCGGAAGAAAAAGCTGCAATAGTTCCACCCATTTTTGATGATCATCCAGAGTCGTGGTTAGAGCGTAAGGCATTATCTAAAGTTAATAGATAGATCTAAAGAATATACCGCTTTCGAAGTGGTTTGGTGTCCCAGCACGAAGTACTGCGGAGCAAAACCACTTCGTTGTCGGTATACCAGAACAGAAATATAACTTGAGATAAGCTGTCTTAGCAAAATCCAGCAAGGCCAAGTACACAAGAAAACCGAAGTAACCAGGCAAAACCCCTGAGTTGGTTCTTCTAAAAAAATTACGCGATCCAGAGGATCACGCACCAAGTCAGGCCCTAAGTCTCTTTACTCTCTGAAGTCACTAAAGGTCCCTAAAGTCCCTCCTTTCTCTTCGTTCTCAACCTCCATTGCCCGCCTACGCAAAAGGCAAATGCCCGAATGAACCTCCGCGGTGCAGAGCATGACTACCCCCCAAACGTTCCCCGGTCACCGCTTTTCCGCAGATTCTTACGGACGCGGAAGTACACGATGAATCCCACGATGATGATCAGCATGCCTAATCCCACGAGGGCCCAGGCGCTAATGTGGGCCCAGCTCTTCTCGGCAAATTGAAAGATGGCGAGTGCGGTAATGATCAGCGAAAAGCCCGTACGGGCGTAGGAGAGTAAGGTGCGCTGATTAGCCAGCCGGGTGCGGTCCAATGCCAGTACATCGCGCAAGGTAAGATCGTCTTTGTTGATGTCTTCGTATGGTCCTGACATAGTTATTCGTTTTTCGCGCAAAGGTACGATGTCCGGGGTGGCCTGTCTATGATGTCGGTCACATAAAAGGGAATTGGATGTCGATCCTCCGGATCGACCAAAATCATGCTCAGAATAACGATTCTTGCCCCGCAACACCACGCCCGACGCTCTACGCAAAAGCTGCAGGGCCAGGCAGAAGAGGAAATCGAAGCAAGCCAAGCGAGTCTCTAAGTCCCTCCGTTCTCTTCGTTCCCTCCAGTCCCGATCGTATCAAAACACGCTCGCAACTGCCCGTACAACTCCGGCAACTGCTCCAGGAAGGCCTTGGGAAAAACCAAATAATGAACGATCGCCACTGCCAATAGCTCCACGTCGGGGCGATTGATCCATTGTTCGATCTGTTCGCGGCTGAAACCGCTGATCTGAGTTAATTGTGGCCACAGATCCTCGCTTACCTCCGGCCAGGGGCGATCAGAGGTGACGCGGGTATACCCGACGGCCAGTTCGTGCAGACAGATCTGGTAGTAAGACCTGGGATTGGTAAAACCATTCAGAAACTGCTGGGCAGCAAACAGAAAAACACCATCCTCATCGAAGGTCTCCGACGCGTGAAAGTCCTTGGGATAGGCGGGCGACGGGAACGGAGCCGGATAAATGACCACCGTTTCGTACTGCGGCAACAGGAAGTCTTCCTGACCGAAGGTGAGTTGGGCCAGGCTGGCGGAGAAAGCAATCCGCACCTCCTCGGGCATATCATCTTTGGCCTGGGATTTGAAATCTTTGGCCATCCGGATCAGTACCACCCGGTCGCGAAAAGTCTGTTGCTGCTCTTCGGTGAGCGATTGGTAAAAAGTGGAGTACTGCTCCAGGAATTTCACCGCCGGTGGTTCCAGTTTGGGGGTATTGCGCTGGCTCCACCAAAAATTGATCTGGGGCCCCATCACCCAGATGATAGCCAGCAGAAGGACTGCCGGAAGCAAATAGGCAAGGTTATTGTCGCCGGTTTTCCAGGTGTCGTACAAGCCGTAGGCGGCAATGATTGCTAAGGGTATACTGAGCCAGCGGGTGATCATTTTTGCTGAAATATACCATTTCCTGATCAATAGCCTTTACCGAAGATTTTTAGAAAAAATAGGGAGGCCCCTTGCGTCGATTCTTATTTCCTTCTATATTTGTCGCTCCGTTACAAAAACGGGCAATTTTGGTACGGTAGCTCAGTTGGTAGAGCACAGGACTGAAAATCCTGGTGTCGGCGGTTCGACCCCGCCCCGTACCACAACCATAACCACATGTTTGTAAATAACGTACATCACCATCATCACTTTTTCGCTACCGTGAGGTAAGTGGTGACTCTGGTGTTGTTTGTTTACAAATACTTAAAAGAGAGGTTTACCATTTGCCGGTAAACCTCTCTTTTTTTATGCCCAAACAAAAACGAACCCAAACCTGCCATGCCACAACCACTGAAAATTGCCGTACAGAAATCGGGGCGCCTCCTCGATGGATCCCTGGCCCTGCTCAAAGAATGCGGTATAAAGATCGATAACGGTAAGAACCAACTCAAGGTCAATGCCCGCAATTACCCCCTCGAGGTGTATTACCTCCGCAATTCCGATATCCCGCAGTACGTGTACGACGGTGTCGCCGATATCGCCATCATCGGCCAGAATACGATTACCGAAAAGGATCTCGACCTGGAAGAGATCCTGCCTCTCGGTTTCTCCAAATGCCGCTTGTCGATCGCGGTACCCAAGGAGGTAGCATACACCGGCGACGACTGGCTCAACGGCAAAAAGATCGCCACCTCCTACCCAACCTCCCTCCGGCAGTTCCTCGATCGCAAGGGTATTAAGGCAGACATTCACGTTATTTCCGGCTCGGTGGAGATTGCTCCGAATATCGGGCTGGCCGACGCTATCTGTGACCTGGTTAGCTCGGGTAATACCCTGTTCCGCAACGGACTCAAAGAGGTGGAGGTCATGCTGAAATCCGAAGCGGCCCTTTTTGCCCGCCGCGATTTACCCCGGGAAAAGCAAAACCTGCTCGACCAATTGGTGTTTCGTCTCAAATCGGTCCAGGCCGCCGGCAACAATAAATACCTGCTCATGAACGCACCCAACGAAAATGTGGAGCGTATCATCGAGGTGCTGCCCGGCATGAAGAGCCCCACCGTGATGCCCCTGGCGGAAAGCGGATGGAGCTCTATCCACACCGTGATTAGCGAAGATCGCTTCTGGGAGATCATCGATCAGCTCAAAGCCCTCGGTGGCCAGGGCATCCTGGTGATCCCCATCGAAAAAATGATCCTGTAATATGAAGGTTTACCTACAACCGAAACGCACCGAATGGGATGCAATTCTGCAACGTCCCACCCTCGAAACCGCCAATCTTGATGCCACGGTCGGGCGCATCATCGAAGAGATCGGCCAGGACGGAGATGCGGCCGTTCGCCGCTACACGGCACAGTTTGACCACGTAGAGTTGGATCGCCTGCACGTAAGTGAGGCGGAGATTGCGGCGGCAGGCGAATCCTTGTCGGAGGAACTGAAAGCTGCTATCCGTCGGGCCAAAACCAATATTGAGGCTTTTCACCGTCGTCAGGCACTGACCGAAGAGGTGGTGGAAACCATGCCGGGTGTTACCTGCTGGCGTAAGAGTGTAGCCATCGATAAGGTGGGACTCTACATTCCCGGCGGTACGGCTCCGCTTTTTTCCACCGTGCTAATGCTTGGTATTCCGGCAGTCCTGGCTGGTTGCCGGGAGATCGTGCTTTGCTCGCCCCCTGACCGGGAGGGTAAGTTGCATCCCGCCATTTTGTACACGGCTCACCTGATCGGGATCACTAAAATATTTCGCGTAGGAGGTGTACAGGCCATCGGAGCCATGGCTCTGGGGACCGAATCCATCCCTCAGGTGTATAAAATCTTTGGTCCCGGTAATCAGTATGTGACCGCAGCCAAACAATGGGTTAGCCGACAGGGAACCGCCATTGATATGCCCGCCGGTCCCAGCGAGGTACTGGTATGTGCCGACGATACCGCAGACCCGGAATTCGTGGCGGCCGACCTGCTGAGTCAGGCCGAGCACGGCGTAGATAGTCAAGTGGTTTTAGTGGCTTTCGCCAAAAAACAGATCGAAGCGGTACAGGAGGCCCTGGAGCACCAGCTCAGCGACCTGCCCCGGGCCGACATTGCCCGCAAAGCGTTGGAAAACAGCGTGGCCATCGTCGTGACCGACCGCAAGGAAGCCCTGGATCTCATCAACGAATACGCGCCCGAACACCTCATCCTCTCCATAATTGATGCGGATGACTTCGCAACCGGGATCATCAATGCCGGATCGGTATTCATGGGAAACTACACTCCCGAATCGGTCGGCGACTACGCATCGGGTACCAACCACACCCTGCCCACCAACGGGTTTGCGAGGGCCTACAGTGGGGTTTCACTGGATTCCTTCGTCAAGAAGATTACCTTCCAAAGGTTGACCGAGGATGGTCTGCGCAGTTTGGGACCAGCAGTGGAAGTCATGGCCGAAGCCGAAGAACTTCGGGCTCACAAATTGGCGGTTACCCGTCGCCTCGACCGGCTCAATAACTAAAACAATGAACAAAGCAACCATCGATATAACTCAATGGGTACGTCCCAACATCCTGCGGCTCAAGCCTTATTCTTCGGCGCGTTCGGAGTTTAAGGGGCAGGCCGATATCTTTCTGGATGCCAACGAGAATCCTTTTGATACGGGTATGAACCGCTATCCCGACCCCCTGCAGTGGGCGGTCAAGGAAGAGCTCGGTAAGCTGAAAGAGATCGCCCCCAAACACATCTTCCTGGGCAACGGTAGTGATGAAGTAATCGATCTGCTGATACGCATTTTTTGTGAACCCGGGAAGGATGCGATCTTGACGTTACCACCGACCTACGGCATGTATCAGGTATCGGCCGGCATCGCGGATGTAGCAGTGCGGGAGGTACCACTGACCTCTGATTACCAACCCGATGTCGAAGGCATTTTGGCGGAAGCCGATCAGCAAACCAAGTTACTGTTCCTGTGTAGCCCTAATAATCCAACGGGAAATAACCTCAACCTTAGCGAAATGGAGCAGTTGATCGCTGGTTTTTCGGGCATCGTGGTGGTGGATGAGGCCTATATTGATTTTTCCGATCAGGATTCGTGCATCAGCCTGCTGCCGCAACACCCTAATCTCGTAGTGATGCAGACCTTCAGCAAAGCCTGGGGTTTGGCCGGCATTCGGTTGGGGATGGCCTTTGCCTCCGAAGAGATCATTGCCCTTTTCAATAAGGTGAAACCGCCCTACAATGTGAATCAGCTTACGCAAAAAGCAGCCCTGGATGCCCTGCTGTCCGATCATTCCCTGACGGAGATGGTCGAGGTGATCCTGGAACAACGCGAACGGCTGGAACAGCGGTTACCGGATTTGCCATTCGTGCAAAAAGTATATCCCAGCCACGCCAATTTCCTGCTCGTAAAAGTGGATGACCCGAAGCGATTGTACGATTATTTAGTGGAGGATAAGATCATTGTCCGCGATCGTTCCAACGTTCTTTTGTGCGACGGAGCCCTGCGCATCACCGTAGGCCGCCCCGAAGAAAATGATCAGTTACTGGATAGCTTAATTGCGTACGCATCGTATTAACAGGTTTGAGGTTTGAGGTTTGGGGTTTGAGGTAAGGCTAGAGGTCACCTCACACCTCAAACCTCACACCTCTAAACCTCAAAAGTTACCTGAAATGAAAAAAGCACTCTTCATCGATCGCGACGGAACTCTGGTTTTGGAACCGGAAGACTATCAGGTCGATAGTCTGGATAAGGTGGTGTTCTATCCCGGGGTGTTTACCTGGTTGAGCCGGATCGCCCGTGAGATGGACTACGAATTGGTGATGGTCACCAATCAGGATGGCCTGGGTACCGACTCCTATCCGGAAGCTACCTTCTGGCCGGCCCACAACCACATCCTGCGGAGTTTGCAGAATGAGGGCATTGCATTTGATGAGATCCTGATCGACCGTACCTTCCCGGACGACAATGCACCTACCCGGAAGCCCAATACCGGAATGGTTTTGCATTACATGAAGGGTGACTATGACCTGAACCATTCTTACGTGCTGGGCGATCGTATCACCGATATGCAGTTGGCAGCGAATATGGGTGCCCGCGGGATCTGGCTGAATAATGATGCCAGCCTGGGTGCGGATGAACTACCCGACGGAAGCTCTCTCGACGATACAATCGACCTGACCACGACCTCCTGGGAACAAATCTACCGGTTCCTGAAGCAGAACAGTCGTCAGGCCGTAGTGCAACGCACCACCAACGAAACGGATATCCGGGTCTCTGTGAATCTCGACGGAAAGGGTACCTATACCAACGATACGGGTGTTCGGTTTTTCGATCATATGCTGGATCAATTGGGGCGGCACGCCCGCCTCGACCTCGATATCACCGCTAAGGGCGATCTGGATATCGATGCCCACCACACCATTGAGGATACGGCCATAACCCTGGGGCAGGCCGTGCGCCAGGCTTTGGGTGATAAACGGGGGATCGAGCGCTACGGCTTTTACCTGCTGACGATGGATGAGGCCCTGGCCCAGGTAGCTCTGGATTTTGGTGGTCGCCCCTGGTTTGTCTGGGATGCGCCCCTGAGCAGGGAGAAAGTCGGCGAAATGCCGGTAGAGATGGTGGAGCACTTTTTTAAATCGTTCAGCGATAATGCTCAGTGCAATCTGAACATCAAAGTGACGGGTACCAATGAGCACCACATGATCGAAGCCCTGTTCAAATCGTTTGCCCGGGCGCTGCGTATGGCAGTCACCCGCGATCCTGACCACAATGAATTACCGAGTACCAAAGGAACGCTCTAAATTATGTCAGTAGCCATTATCAACTACAACGCCGGCAATGTGCGCTCCGTGCTCTTCGCCATGGAACGGCTGGGCATAGATGCCGTGTTGACCGACGACCACCAGGTTATCCGTTCGGCCGGTAAGGTCATCTTTCCGGGCGTGGGGGAGGCAAGTACCACCATGGCTTATTTGCGGGAAAAAGGGTTGGATACACTGATCCCGTCGCTGACTCAACCCGTTTTGGGTATTTGCCTGGGGATGCAGTTGCTGTGTACCCACAGCGAGGAGAACGATACCCATTGCCTGGGGATCATTCCGCAGCAAGTCAAGCGGTTTCGGCCCGAGCGCGACGAGAAGGTGCCTCATATGGGCTGGAATAGCCTGCGTGACACCAAGACGTCCCTTTTTGCCGAAAGGCAGGGAAAAAACCTGGACGGTGAATTTGTATACTTTGTCCATAGCTACTACGTAGAACCCGGTCCGCATACCATTGCAACTTGCGACTACGTCGGCCCCTTCAGTGCGGCCGTGCGAAAAGATAATTTCTACGCGACCCAGTTTCATCCCGAAAAATCGGGAGCAGTGGGGGAGCGTATTCTTCGAAACTTTCTGAACGATATCTGATATGTATATCATTCCGGCCATCGACATCATCGACGGTAAATGCGTGCGTCTGACCCAGGGCGACTACAACCAAAAAAAGGTCTATAACGAGGATCCACTGGAGGTAGCTAAAGCCTTCGAAGGTGCCGGACTCCAGCGCCTGCACCTGGTCGATCTCGACGGTGCCAAGGCCAAGCGCATCATCAATTATAAGGTGCTGGAGCAGATCGCCGGAAAGACCGGCCTGCACATCGATTTCGGTGGTGGCCTAAAGTCCGATGATGACTTGCGTATCGCTTTCGAATCGGGCGCCAGGCAGGTAACCGGAGGCACCATCGCGGTGAAGGAACCCATGGTATTTTTGGGCTGGCTGGAAAAGCACGGTGCCGACCGCATCATTCTGGGCGCCGATTTCAAAGACGGTCAGATTGCCGTGAGCGGCTGGCAGGAGCAGAGCGAGCAGGAGTTGTTTCCCTTCCTGCAGGACTACGCGGAAAAGGGTGTACGCTATGTCATCTCCACGGATGTAAGTAAAGATGGCCTGTTGCAGGGAAGTGCCGTGGAGACCTACCAGCAGATCCGCGAAGAACTGCCGGATGTGCACCTGATTGCCAGCGGTGGCATCACTACCATGCAGGAACTGGAACGGCTGCGCGAAGTGGGGTGTTTTGGTGCGATCGTGGGAAAGGCTATTTACGAGAACCGGATTACGCTGGAGGAACTACAACAATTTCAATGATCAATGTTGAATGATGAATGTTGGATGAATTTTCATTTAGCATTCATCATTTAGCATTCAGCATTATTAGGTACATGTTAGCAAAACGAATCATACCGTGCCTGGATATTAAGGATGGTCGCACCGTGAAGGGGGTTAACTTTGTGAACCTGCGCGATGCCGGTGATCCCGTGGAGTTGGGGGCGCTATATTCCCGGAAAGGAGCCGACGAGCTCGTCTTTCTGGATATCACCGCTACTCACGAAAAACGGAAGACCCTGTCGAAACTGGCTCTGGACATCTCCCATCACCTGAGCATTCCCTTTACCATTGGTGGAGGTATCAAATCGGTGGAGGATGTAGATGTACTGCTGGATAGCGGGGCGGATAAGGTATCGATCAATTCGGCGGCCGTGCGCAACCCGCAGCTGATCGAAGATCTGGCAAAGGCTTTCGGAAGCCAGTTTGTGGTGGTGGCCATCGATGCCCGCCAGGTCGGTGACGAATGGATCGTACACCTCAACGGAGGACGCATACCTACGGAGGTGCGCCTTTTTGAGTGGGCTCGGGAATGTCAGGAGCGGGGTGCCGGTGAGATCCTGTTCACCTCCATGGATCACGACGGTACCAAAGCCGGTTTTGCCCTGGAGGCTACCGCCCGCATCAGCAAGGAGCTTTCGATCCCGGTGATCGCCTCGGGCGGGGCCGGAAATATGGAGCATTTCCGGGATGTTTTCGATCAGGGAGCCGCCGATGCCGGTCTGGCAGCCAGCATCTTCCACTTTCGGGAAATCGAGATCGCTGATCTGAAAAGTTATTTGCACGGGGAGGGTGTGCCGGTCAGATTGTGATTGGTGCGCGTTCCTCTGGATCGCGTGGGTATACCTAATTCTACCATTTTTTTATAAGGTCGATCTCATACCTCCCAATCATATACTTAAGTGGCAATAGGAGGATCAAATTTTTATGGTGGTCGATCCAGCCCCGCCGCCCCATGTTTCGGCGGCCGGGGAAGGATCGACATCCATGTATCGCGTCTCGGCACCTAAAAAAACAAACAATGAACATCAATCAACTCGACTTCGACAAAGGAAACGGCCTCATTCCGGCCATCATTCAGGATGCCAGCACCCAGAAGGTGCTTATGCTGGGTTACATGAATCGGGAGGCCGTAGAAAAAACGCAAGCCGAGGGGAAAGTAACCTTCTACAGCCGCTCCAAAGACCGGTTGTGGACCAAGGGCGAAACCTCGGGCAATTTCCTGCACCTGAAGGATATAAAGATGGACTGCGATCAGGATACGCTTTTGGTATCGGTGGATCCGGCGGGACCAGCCTGTCATACGGGAGCGGATACCTGTTTCGACGAGACCAATGCCGGTCAGCACTTCCTGCACCACCTGCAGGGTGTCATCCAGAACCGGCGGGATAATCCCAAAACCGGCTCCTACACGACCAGCCTGTTTCAGGCGGGCATCAATAAGGTAGCCCAAAAGGTCGGCGAAGAAGCCGTGGAACTCGTCATCGAAGCCAAAGACGACAACGAAGACCTCTTCCTCAACGAGGCGGCCGACCTTATGTACCACTACCTCGTCCTCCTTGCCGCCAAGGGCTACGCACTGGAGGATGTGGTGAAGGTGTTGGAGAAACGCCATTCGTAACAGGTATGAGGTATGAGGTATGAGGTGTGAGGTGTGAGGTGTGAGGTTAGGTTATAGGTTACTTATCACCTCAAACCTCAAACCAGTTTACTATCTTGTAGGTGCAAAACCACAAGCCCATGATACCCACGGCTTACGTATGGTCGCCTTTTGGCTGGTTTGAGCTGACGGGCACGGAGTACGGCCTCCAATCGGTGCGATTGCGGGAAGAAATGCGTACCCCGCCCACTGCCGATGTGCCGCCCGTTTTGGCGGAAGCCGTACAACAACTCACCGAATACTTCGATGGGGACCGACGGGTATTTCGATTGAAACTGGACTGGACCGACGCACCCGAATTCCACAAAGCGGTGTGGGAACAACTACTCGCCATTCCGTATGGGCATACCACTTCCTACAAAGCCATTGCCGAGCGACTCGGTGACGTAAAATCCGTACGCGCCGTGGGGCAGGCAAATCGCCGCAACCCCATTGCTATCATCGTACCCTGCCACCGGGTGATCGCCCAGAACGGGGACCTCCAGGGCTACTTCTACGGCCTGAACATGAAGCGGGCCCTGCTGGCCCTGGAAAATCCGGTGAGCTTTGCGGAGCAGGGAGAGTTATTTTAAATAAAATGCGGTTCGGCTTAGATGATTTTGTAACATGCAGATAATCAAGGCCAAGCTCCCGGTAAATACAAGACCGTTTATTGTTACTCAACTCTTTCCCCCACCGTGTAAGACCAACTGCTTTACGTGCTCCGGCACTTCACGTGCTTCCTGCCCGTCGAACGGAATTGGGTCGCCAAATACCTGAACGGAAGGTACCACCCCCATCCACACGTTTTCTTTCCATGGATCCTGAGTAGCACTGGGGCCTCCCTGGCGTTGTTTCATCGAAGCCTGATCCAACGGAATGGCAACCACCCGGGTAGCGTGTACCTCACCGTCGGTCATAGGGCGTAGGTAGGGCCAGCGGCCGGGTACGTAGCGTTCAGTGAACGCTTGCAGGGAGTCGGCCTTCTGGCCGGAGTCGGTAAGTTCACGCGCCTTCCCAAAGATCGCTACCGAACGGTAGTTTACCGAATGATTGAAAGCTGATGCAGCCAGGATCAGTCCGTCAAAAAGGAAAGTGGTTACGCAGACATCTCCGGCATTCAGCACTGCATCCAGGAAATGACTCTTGATCGAGCCGTGGATGACCAATTCATTTTCAAAAAGGCAAAAGCCCGTCGGCAAAGCATAAGGTTTTCCATCGTGCACGTAGCTGACAGTACAAAAAGGCGTTTGTTCCAGCACTTCCAGGATAGCTGCCGGATCAGTAGTACCCCGGCCGGATAGCCGGGAAGGTGTTAAGTTGGCCATGTGGTTGATTTTTACCGAAAGGTAATCGACATTTAGTCTATTCAAATAAACCAATACACCAATTTTAAGTAGACCAAATGAAAATAGCGTTTTCGGAGATAATCGGTGCTGATCCTCAAACTATCGATTCGGCCAGTGCCCTATCGCAGAGTATGATCATCGCCATCACCAAGGGCAGACTGGCACCAGGGACCCGCCTGCCCAGCGTGAATAAGATAGCCGAGACGGTGCAACTCAACCGCCTGACGGTGCTCAAGGCCATGGACGAACTCGATATCGAAGGCTGGGTCGTGAAAAAGCCCCGCAGCGGCATATTTGTGTCGGACAACCTGCCGGTTGATATGCCCCTGGGCATTGGCCAACTCGATGACGACCGCCAACCGTTGCCCCCTTTGACTATGCCCGATATAATTGGATCCCGTCAGAATTTTTTTCGGCTCAGCCTGAACGATGGCTACCCAGACTATCGGCTGTTTCCGGTGCAGGAGGTTGCCCGTGCCTACTCCACGGCCTTCAAGGACCATGCGGATAAAGCATCCCTCTTGTATTACGATGTGTATGGGCAGGAAGAACTGCGCGAAGCCCTGGCCACTTACGTACACCAGACCCGAAGTATCCGTTGCTCAGCCGAAAACACTATGGTCACCCGGGGCTCCACCCTGGGCATTTACCTGGTCGCCAAGACCGTCTGCCAACGCGGAGAAACCATTGCCATGGCTGACCCCGGCTACCGGTCGGCCCGTCAGAGCTTCGAGGCCGAGGGATTCCGGGTGGTTTCCATCCGGGTCGATGAGCAGGGGATGGTGACCGATCATTTGCGGGAAGTGCTGCGGCGTGAGTCGGTCAAGCTCATCTACGTGACGCCCCACCACCAATATCCGACTACGGTGACGCTGAGTGCGGAGCGGCGCATGGAACTGTTGAAGCTGGCCGAAGAACACAATACCTACATCCTGGAGGATGATTACGATTTTGATTTTCAGTACGACCGGCGCCCGATTCTGCCCATGGCCAGCATCGATCAGCTCCATCGGGTCATTTACATTGGTGGTTTTTCCAAGGCCCTTTCGCCCGCCATCCGGTTGGGGTACGTGGTTGCCGGTGCCACCATTATCAGGGAAATGGGCAAATGGCGCCGGATCATCGATCGACAGGGAGACTCTATCCCGGAATTGGCTTTCGCCAAATTACTACGCAATGGCATAATTGACAAAGCTATTCGCAAAGCCATCAGGGTATATAAGGCTCGACGCGACGCCGCCGAGGCCCTCTTCCGGAGCGAATTGGCCGGTAAGATCACGCTCTATCCCTGTCGGGGCGGACTGGCCTTCTGGGCCCGCATCAACCGGCCACCCGAAAGCATCGCAGCCTTGGTCGACCGGGCGCATCGCAAGCAGTTGTTCCTGCTGCAACCCGCCCGTCTGCTCGGATACGAGGGGCAGCATACGCGCATGGGTTTCGCCAGCATGACGGAGGGGGAAATGGAAGAGGCGGTAGCGATTATAGGTGCCGTTTGGTGAGTGCTTTCAGATCGATTTGGGTGAATCTGTCCAAAATGGTTGGTAATTAATCGATAA
>CAYFGK010000111.1:22278-24177 GCA_964342305.1 uncultured Saprospiraceae bacterium
GACCGCTTTGTGGCTTCCGCCAAAAATTTAACCATTGTACTCCTGGCTCCGTTCGTGGTTATTTCCATTATCAGTTTGTCAATCGCTCTGCTGGTATCCGGGTATTGGACCTTCATCCCCTTGGGGGTCTTCTTCACCCACGCTATGTTCTGCTCCGGTGATTTTGGTATGCTAAACTACCTGCAAACCCACCGGGGTAAAGAGCTGTATACCTATGACGACAAAGCCAGGGGAGAATCCTACTTTTATGCTAAGCGGTGACCCCGATGGTCCCCCTGATCAAGATCCATGTAAAAAACTGCATTCATGTGGTTCCAGCAACTCACCGGCTTTGAGGAACATTCTCCGGGGCAAGTCCGCCAACACCTGAGTGTAGAGGGCCCTTACCTAAGCTCAAAGGTAAACGGACGCCGCTTCCAGGCTGGTCATTTGGAGATCCCCACCTTATCCGAACTGCGGCGGGCCGCCCCCGATCCGGCAAGTTACCAATCTAACTCGCGGCTTTCGGAGATCGTGGCCGATGTCCAGGACCTCCACGCCGATCCGGCCAACGCTCATGCTCTCTTTCAGGCCGCTTCGCAATTCAATCTGTTGGAAATGTTGAGTCCGGAAGTCACCCCGGAAGCCGGCATCGACCGTTACGAGCACGATCACACGCAGGGGCCCGCCTGCGCCATCGCCTGTGGGGCCGGCACCATCTACCGGAATTATTTCGTGCCGGTGGGCGATCAAATCGGTCAGACTACGGACCGGCAAATCAACTGCCTTGATCGCCTCGAAAAGCACTTGAGCCATATGGGGCAGCCACCCTGGACCATGACAAACGGCTACGCCCTGATCACCCGCGATCAGCTGGACCGGATTAATCAGCACCTGCGATCCCTGGATGACCCGCAACGGGAACTCCTCAAAGGCGAGCTCCGCATCGGCCTCCAGTGGCAAACGGAAGTCACCCTGCCCGGGGCGGGTCACCTGGTTTCTCAGGCGTATTGCTCGGCACTGCCGGTAGCCTACACCGATGTGCCAGCCAGAGAGTGGGAGCCCTTCGCCCGCCTTATTCTCGAAGCTACTTACGAAGCAACCCTCCAAGCGGCCTTGCTCAACTACGAGCGCAATGGTTCGGAAAAGGTCTATCTGACCCTGGTGGGTGGTGGCGTCTTTGGCAACGAGATGCATTGGATCATCGAATCCCTTGAGAAGGCCCTTCGGTTATTTGCGTGTTCTCCGCTGGATGTGCAAATAGTTAGTTATGGCCAGCCGAATCCCTGGGTACAGCAGCTGGTTAGGGGATTAGGGGATTAGAGGAGATGGAGAATTGGAGAGTTGGAGAAAGGGAGAAAGGGGGAATGGGGAAGCAAACTCCTTAGCTATGGCAAAAAAGGGATGCTTTTTTGGCGAAAGCCTAAAAAAAGAGACTAACCACCAAGACGATCAGGCCCAGATACAGAAAAACCGGTGAGGTAATATTGTGACCGGAGTACACCTGCTGGTTGAACACCAGAATATCCATCGTTTCGCCGATCTCGGGGCGGTCGAGTTTAGTGACCAGGTGAACAACGTAGGTCTCCTGTTCCTGACCATGAACATCCGTAAACTGTACGGTGGGATACTCATTGGTGGTGTAGGACCCGCTGCCACTACGGCGGCGCACCTCTTTAAAGCCGGTTACGGTGCCGGTCGTTTTTTGCCCCTTTCGGGTAATGTAGTACCCGCGCAGCCAGGTGATAGCTCCGAAGATCAAGATGACTATGCCCGCTATGGTGCCGCCGTTCATAGGTTTGGTGTTTGGTAGGGAAAATACGAAATCAGTACCACTCAAAGGCCCGGTCATCACGACATTTCCGCCCTACGTGGATTTGATTGGAAACCCACTTCCCGGATTGGCATATTAGGTACGGA
>CAYFGK010000112.1:0-24150 GCA_964342305.1 uncultured Saprospiraceae bacterium
CCCTTTTTCAAAGGGAGGGAGTTAGAGGGTGGGTTTTGCCCAAAAAAGCACCATCGATCAAGTCTCGTACAGTCCTGATTCAGTATTTTCAATACACCCTTAATTTATAAATCGCAACCTGATTGTACATGCCCTCCATCTTCACGAAATTCTGGCCCTTTTTGGTGTACCAGAACCTGGTGGGCTGAGTACCGCCGTAATCGGTGAAGACCACCCAGCAATCGAGGGAACTGCCGTCGGGCAGGGTGACCTGTTCGGAGCCTTCCACCTCGAGCAGGTAATAGCCGGGCGGAGTGCTGGCGCCGGGATGATAAAAATTCATAACCGCCCGGTAGCCTTCGCGCATGGGTAGGAGAGAGTACGTTTCAATGTCGATCTCCCAATTGTAGGTGGGTACCTCCAGATCAACTTTGAAGTCGGTAAGGTCATTGTCGACGAGGGTGTCCAGTGTTTGCACTGATTTACCATCGAAGATGTAGCCTTCGACGCCCTTCTGTTGGGTACGGCGTACGTGACTGACCGGTCGCAAGGTGCCCGGCTCACATAAGTACGAAAAGGAGCCATTGGTTTCGGGATTGGCGGATAGCCAATCGTGACGAACCGACAGATAGGTTTTGCCGTCTCGTTCTACCTCCTCTACGGTAATGGTTTTCAAGACCGGGAAGCGTTTTTTTCCCTGTACTTCCGTAAAAATAAGTTGGTTAAAGGTGCCTTTTTCCAGTTGGTCGTAGTGTTGGAAGCGATGTCCAACACGGATTGTGTCGATATCCTGGGCTATGGTGACGACCGAGACCAATAGCGCCAGCGATGTAAATATTGTTTTCATAACCGCAATTTGGCGCAAGCCAGGGTATGATGCTGGTGCGATCTACGGTCGGAAAGAACTCCCGGATGGCTTCCCTGTATTTATCGAAGGACCGAAAGAGTCGATTAATTTCAGTAAACGGTCGATTGTAAACTAATTAATGCGCAGATTTATAAATCTTTGCGCAGTGAAACGATTAGTATTTCTGCTGCACCTGGCCTTCTGGGTACTGTTCTTTGTGTTTAAATTTTTCGATTACCGGCCAAACGTAGGATCGGAGCGGGCCTTCCTGCTCATAGCTATTCCGGGTATATTCAATTTGGTAGTAACCTATGTGCATTATTTTGCCCTATTGCCGTTTTTACTGCGTAAGCAATATTTGTGGTATTCCCTCCTGCTGTTACTATTGTTGGGTATAGCTATTCCCGCCCGGGGGGTGGTAGAGGCTGAATTCCTTACCCAAATATTCAATACGGACTATTATACAACCTGGACTCTGAGCCGGGTCACGAGCATGTTGTGGAATATGGCCTCTTTCATGCTGTTTATCGCCCTGATCAAATTTACGGTCGATCGCTTTGAATTGGCCAATCGCCAGAAAACCCTGGAAAACGAAAAACTCACGGCCGAGCTCAATTACCTGAAAGCCCAGATCAATCCGCACTTCCTCTTCAATACGCTGCACAACCTCAATTACCTCACTGAGCAGAAGAGCGATCAGGCCACCGAGGTGATCATGAAGCTATCGTACATAATGCGCTATATGATCTACGAGGCCCATAAGCCTTTCGTGCAACTAGAGCAGGAGATCAGCTATATTCGGGATTACCTCGATCTGGAAGCTATTCGATTGAATAATACCTTTGATCTGACTTTCTCGGTGGAAGAAGTGGATACCGAGGTACCCATTGCTCCGCTGCTATTGATACCCCTCGTGGAGAATGCGTTCAAGCACGGTATCAGCGATCAGCAAACTGATAATTGGATCAGAATCTGTATGCGGGGCGACCATCAACAACTTCGCGTAGAAGTAGCCAATAGCCTGAAGCCCGAAGAACTTCGGGAAGACAGCCCCTCGGGCTTCGGACTGGAGAACCTCCGCCGTCGCCTGGAGCTGGCGTATCCAGGTCGGCATACGCTGGATATTGATGCCCGGCCCACTCAGTTTTGCACCACCTTAACGCTTGCTTTATGATACGCTGTATGATCATCGACGATGAGCCCTTTGCCCGGAAGCTTTTACAAGAATACTGCGGTCGCCTGCCGAACCTCGAAGTGGTAGGTACCTATTCCAGCGGGATGAAAGCCCTGGCCGGTCTGCAGCAACATCCCGTGGAATTGATCTTTCTGGATATCCGTATGCCCGGACTGAGCGGTCTAGAATTAGTACAGTCATTGACTCAGGTACCGAAAATTATTTTCACCACGGCCTTCTCGGAATACGCCGTAAAGGGATTCGAACTCGACGCTGTTGACTACCTCCTTAAACCATTCGATTTTCCCCGTTTCCTGAAGGCTGTCAATAAAGCGACCGCCCGCTTACAGGAAGCCCCGCCTCCTCCCGCTGATGAATACCTCTTCGTAAAAGAGGGGCGCCATATGGTCAAACTACTCCTTTCGGATATCCGGTACATCCAGGGGCAAAAGGACTACGTCATGTTTCACACCACCGAACGCCGGGTAATGAGCCTGATGAACCTCAAAGACCTGGCCACCCGCCTTGCCGAGCACCAGTTTCTCCGTGTCCACCAATCCTACATCGTAAATACAGCACACCTGCATCGCTGCTCTACTGAGGAAGTAGAGATCGGTGACGAGGTTCTTCCGGTCAGTCAGTCTTACCGCCACGTATTAAAGGCGTATCTTGCAAAGATTAATACCTGATTCGGTGAAGACGCTTTATAATGAATAGCGTTAACGGGCACTGAACCGGATCATTTAGTGGTTAAAAGAACATGAGGACGATAGGTTGGGCTTAGGCTATCATTGCATTACGGATTGGTCTATGCCAACCTCACCATTAAAAAGAAAAACATGTATAAGATCCGTGCTCTTCTCATCCTGGGTTTTGCTCTGCCCAGCGTACTCCTGATACTGGTCGATCATCTGGAAGCTGAATGGACCCTTGGTGCCTTTCTCGATGGCGCCCTCACCAGCCTCTGGTTCACTGCTTTTTTCGCCATTGGTATCTGGTGGCTGGTTCGCCGCAATGTTGTTTTCCAAAAGAACCACGCGCGTCGGGCCATCCTGTTTGGGCTGTCTGCCGCCGCTGTGACCTGGGTGAGTCTGTGGGGCTTTTGGCAGGCCAATCCCAATGCCGAGCATTTCGAGTTTATTTTCGCCCTCAATAGCGGCTGGTTTCTGGTAATGGGTTTGGTAACCGCCTGGTGGTGGAATCACACCCTGCGTATTCCCTGGTCACCCAAAGGATAGAGGTACTTCTTTTTGCGAAAGCAATGACAACTCCATGCCTGAACTAATTGATCTGAGCCAGACAATACGGTCTGGTATGCCGGTCCATAAATCGATGCCTCCCGTGAGAATACGCGTGCACGCCACGCACGAAGAATGGGCCGGTGAGAAAAATCCTGCCACCCAAACTCCTTCGGTCTTACACCTCGATTTTGCGGAGCATACCGGCACCCACGTCGATGCCCTGAATCATATGGGGCCCGAACAGGCCGGTCAGTCGATCGATACCATGCCGCTTTCCACTTTTTTCACCGAAGGTATTTGTCTGGATCTTTCGCATAAGGGGCAAAAGGAATTGATCCATATCCCGGATCTGGAACAATCGCTGCAATACCACGATCTTAGTATTCACCCGGGAGATACGGTACTGCTTTATACCGATCATTATCGAAAGTCCTTCGGAACCAGCTGGTGGCCCGATGGCCCCGGCCTCAGTGCGGAGGCAGCGCGGTGGTTGGGCGAACAGGGCATCGCCGCCTTTGGGGTGGAAACGGTGGCTCCCGGCGTTTCGGGCGTATCCAATAAAGCAGTGCATCGCATTTGTGGCGAACTCCGGTTCACCCACTACGAGAACCTCATCAATCTGCACCAGTTGATTGGTCGGGGTCGATTCCGCTTTATCGGGCTTCCGCTAAAAATCGAAGGAGGCACCGGATCGCCGGTTCGGGCGGTGGCGGTATTTGAATGACGACCGCTTATTCATGGTTGCCGGTATCCCAATAGCCGACTATTGTTCCTGATTGATAGATATTACTTGCACAACTCACCGCCACTGTTGACCTTAGTCGATCATCAACACAAACACCATGATCCGTACCCTCCTCTGCCTGCTAATCGTCGGCAGCATTTCCCAATTGCCCGCCCAGGAATCTGATTTTTTCAATCCAGGTAACCGTTTTTCCTTCGGAACGGACGAAAAGCGAACGGCCTCCATCAGTTCCGGTGATGTGGATGGCGACGGTGATATGGACATCATCATCGCTAACGGACGGCACTGGCCCGATCAGAATGTCGTGTTCCTCAATTCGGGAAGTGGCGTCTTTACGGTCTCCTACCCGCTTGGTTTCTTTAAGTCAACTACTTACGCTGCCGAAGTAGGTGACCTGGACGGCGACGGCGATCTCGACATTGCCACCGGGAATGACAATGCGCCTAATCGCCTGTACATGAACCAGGGCGACGGGCAATTTGAAGAAGCGGGGACTTTCGGCGCCCTCTACTCACCCACCCGCAACCTGACTATTGGTGATATTGACGGTGACGGTGACCTGGATTTGCTGATCACTAACCGTGGTGCACAGAATGAGATTTGTCTCAACGACGGATCGGGTGGCTTCGACCGGGTGATTACCTTCGGTGCGGACGATGATTCTACCATTGATGTAGAGTTGTTTGACATAGATCAGGATGGTGATCGCGACCTGATCCTGGCCAACCGGGATGGGCAACAAAATATGGTGTATCTGAACGATGACATGGATTTTTCGCAAGGTATTCCATTTGGTACCGGCAGTGATGAAACCCGGGCCGTTGCCATCGGTGACTTCGACCGGGACGGTCATTACGATATACTGGCGGGTAATATCGGCGAACCCAATCGGTTGTATTTTGGCGACAGCCAGCTAAGTTACCAGCGCTCGGTAGTGCTGGATACGCTGCCCAATCGTACTTTTTCGCTGGCGGTGGGCGATTACGATCAGGATGGGGATCTGGACATAGTAGTGGGGAATTCAGGAGAGGTAAATTGTGTGTACCGAAATACCGGGGAAGGGGTCTCTTTTCAGCGGATTCCATTGAGTGAATACGAGTATAGCACCTACGACATCCAGCTGGTCGATTTGAATAATGATCAATTTTTAGATATTGCAGAAGTAAACTCCGGCGCTCAAAACCTGTACTATTTGAATATCATCCCCCGTCGGAACTAGTACCTAAAAACCATTTTATGAAATCAATCAACTGGCCAGATCAAATACTAAATTTTATCGGGGTGATCTTTGGGGTATTGCTGGCCTTCTACATTGCAGAGCTGGATAATACCCGGCAAGAGCGCAAGGAACTGCGCATAATTGTGGAGAGTTTCATAGAGGACTTGAAGGATGATCAGGATACTTATCGCGTCCAAATTCCGGATAATGAAGTACACGCTATGGGAATTGAACGTTTGATGACGGGCATTCAGGAAGAGCAGCCCGATTCCATTGCCAAATACCTCGATTACCTTTACAGTGCTGATAATTACAGTCCCACATCTACTACCTATATATCGGTGGTTTCGTCGGGCAAGTTAGATCTGATCGAAAATCTATCCCTAAAAAAGAAATTGAGCAACTACTACGACAATCTGGCTACGGAAGCGGAGTTCAGGGGAAAGTTTCAGATCGACTACCTGTTTGAACACATCATTCCCTGGGTAGTAGCAAATATTGATACGGCTGGTGATCCGGTCGGTCAGATAATGGGACAATATCAGCTCTCAAATCACTTGCAATGGTATCAAGGGCTGATTCTGAATAAAGTAAATATGTACCAGGATATTAGTGTTTCTGCTAATGCATTGACAGGCGACCTGAAGCATTTCCTGGAGGAAATTTAAATCGATAGAATGCTCATGGTTCGTTTGCTGGTTTTTCTTTGTGTTAGTTGTCAGCTATTTTCCTGTCAGTCACCGGATCCAATGCCTACGAATGTCATCGTCATTTTCACCGATGACCAGGGCTATGAGGATGTGGGCTGTTTTGGATCGGATATTCCGACGCCCAATCTCGACCGCATGGCAGCCGAAGGAATACGTCTTACCGACTTTTACGCCGCCCAGGCGGTCTGTTCTGCTTCACGTGCAGCCTTGCTTACGGGCTGCTACCCCAATCGGGTAGGTATTCACAACGCCTACATGCCTAATGCGCAAACGGGATTGGACACTGCTGAAACGACTATGGCTGATATGCTCAAAGCCGCAGGCTACGCAACGGCCATTTTCGGTAAATGGCATTTGGGCGATCATCCTGATTTTATGCCTTTAAATCAGGGTTTTGATACGTACTACGGCATTCCTTATTCCAATGATATGTGGCCTCTGCATCCCCAACAGGGCCCGGTGTTTAACTTTGGTCCGTTACCGCTCTACGAAGATGATCGCATCATTGATACGCTGACCGATCAATCCTTTCTGACCAAAGCTCTAACGGAGCGGAGTACGGAATTTATCCGCGAGCACTCCGATGAGCCTTTTTTCCTGTATCTGGCGCATCCCCAACCGCACGTGCCGCTGTTTGCCTCCGAAGATTTCCGGGGGAAGTCAGGACAGGGCTTGTACGCCGACGTGATCATGGAGATCGACTGGTCAGTCGGTCAGATCCTTTCAACGCTGGAATCCGAAGGCTTGAGTGAGAACACCCTGGTCATCTTTACCTCTGACAATGGTCCCTGGCTCAACTATGGCACCCACGCCGGCAGCGCCTATCCGTTGCGGGAAGGCAAGGGCACCGCCTGGGAGGGTGGCCAGCGCGAACCCTGTATTGTGTACTATCCGGGCACTCTACCCGCCGGGCGCACTTTGAAAACACCCATGATGGCCATCGATGTACTACCGACCATTGCCGAGGTCACGGGAGCGTCGCTTCCGGAAAAAACCATCGACGGCAACAGTTACTGGTCGGTGTGGACGGGCGCAACCACTGATCCACCTCAGGATACTTACTTTTTCTACTACCGGGTCAACGAACTGCACGGGGTGCGTTATAAAGACTGGAAATTATACTTTCCCCACACCTACCGAACGCTCAATGGGCGTGTGGGTGGCAACGACGGTTTACCCGTACCTTACGAACAGGATACCCTCCTTGCTATTGAACTTTACGATCTATCGACCGATATCAGCGAAACCACCAATGTGGCCGATCAATACCCGTCGGTCGTGGATACGATCACCGGCCTGGCCGACGCGATGCGGATGCGACTGGGTGATCGGTTGACGGGCGTGGAAGGGAAGGAGAATCGTCCGGTGGGGCGATTGGAGAAGTAAAACTCTGCTGCCAATTCCTGGCTGTATTTTAAGGGTTCATTAAACCAAGTTTGGACCTTAGCCAGGAATTGGCAGCAGTACCCCTCCCACCATTTTTTCCTCGATCCACCCACCCCATTCGTATATCCCCTCACCGATCCCACCTCAACTTTTCCTATCTTCTGGAAGACCAAATTTCCTTTCCGATGAGCCACCTCCACCGACGTACCCTGCTGAAAAGTTCCGCCTTTGGCCTGCTGGCCGCTTCGCTGCCAAACCTGGCCTTTGCCCGGAGTGACCGATTTGTATCTCCGCAACAGAATGATATGCCGCATGCCGGATATCCCTCCCTCGACAAGGAGCTGGTATCGGAAGTCGTCGGCAAGTCCCATTTCGATCTGGACCGCGTCAAAGAAATAGTCAACCAACGGCCCGAACTATCCCGCTCCGTGTGGGATTGGGGATTCGGCGATTTTGAATCGGCCATCGGGGCGGCATCGCACGTAGGACGGGAGGATATCGTCCGGTTTCTCATTTCTCGTGGTGCCAGGCCCACCCTGTTTACTCATGCCATGCTGGGGCAGTACGAGGTGGTCAAAGCAACTTGCGAAGCCAACCCCGGCATACAGCGGGTGGAAGGACCCCACGGATTCAATCTTATGTTTCACGCACGAATTGGCTTGCGTATCGAGGGGCGTACCCCGCAGGAAAAGGAGCAAAGTCAACGTATGGTGGATTACCTGGAACAACTGGGCGATGCCGATCCCACTATTGAGTCCACCGATTTGGCAGAAGCCGATAAGCAGGCCTATCTGGGCGACTACAAATATGGTGACCGACCCGAGGATGGTTTTTCCGTCCAACTGAATATGCGCAAGCTATTAGCCCTGGGAAAGATCGGTTCCTTCGGTGGGGCTTTATTCTGTGTCGGACCGGATACCTTTCGCTATAATGGTACCTCTTCGGTAACCATTACCTTCCAGCGCAAGTTAGATCAGGTAGTATCACTCACCCTCGAAGAGCCCGGTCTTTCTCTAGTTGCTACCAAGGTGTGAATGACTTTCGCAGGGTGACATCAACATTACCTGGCCATTGATTTTAAATCCCCGGAAGGGGGTATCCCTATTGCTTATACCAATAATCCACCACAACTTGTCCTAAATACTTTGGTAGATGAAAGGCGTCGCGCTGGTGTTGTTCCTGTTGATATCCCTGTCAGAATCTGTTGAAGGCCAACTCATGGAAAGAAAGGAAGCCCTGCCCGGAGTACTGGTCCGCAAGGGCTATTCACCGAAAGGGTATTGGTCATCCGAAACCTTCAATAACCGGGGGTACGTGCAGCAGATAGATCAGGGGCGACACGAGGAATTGCGTGGCCGGAAAGAGTTTATCTATAATGAACAGGGTGATGTACTCACTGAGATACAAGCCTATTCCATCAACCGACCGGATACCAGCTACCTTACCAAATACCAGTATATTTATGACGCTGAAGGGTTTATCAAACAACAGGTGACGCTGTTGCACCAGGGTGATTCCATCATTTATCAGGGACATTTTGTGCCGTCGGACTCCCTTTGGCTGTACGAAAGACGGATTGTACACAAACAGCCAAATGGCGAATACCGGGAAACGACCCGTAACCAGTATCAGGTCACCTATACGAACGACGGTCGGCTGCAATCCTGGAAACAAGTACCTACCGTAGACTATACTGGGTCACTGAACGTATTTTCGTACGATGACAACGGCCGATTGGTGGAAAAGATGGTGAAACACCTTCCATCCATTCTGGAGGGAGCCGCCCCGTCCACTACGCACTATACATATGAATACAATCGCTCGGGGTACCTCAAAACAATCAGGATCAAGCGGAGTCCCGATAAGCCCTTCGAGCGAGTGGTTCGGTATCGGTATCAGTTAAAATAATGAGAGGTTGGACACAGACTCCTCCCTAAAGTGATGATAGCCAAAGTCCAACCTCCCGGTACTGGGTAGCAGGTATTATGATTAAAGTAAGTCTTACTTCCTGATACCCTCTACCAAAAACGACCTGAGATTTTGACATTCGGCCAGGTACCAACAGCTTAGTCTGTCAGCATTGCGTTAACATAGAGTCTGTTGTACCGGAAACCAATCTGATCAGATAGGGGGCATCGCCAACTAGAGGCATCTTACCGGCAAACGGACGAATGCACCTACTTCGACTACTTCCGCTGATGCTACTGTTGGTTTGCCAACCGATGCATGCGCAACTTTCGATCGAGGATCATTTAGGTATGGAAAGTATCCAAAAAGTCTCCGTACATGCCGGAAGCATACTTTTTCAGCACCGCACTAAGGAGTCCTGGGATGGTGCCACGACCTCCGCGATCGGGCTGATGAGTATATCAGGAGCAGCCCCGACTATGCTCACTTCGGGGGGCTTTGATTACGACCCTCAGTGGTCTCCCGATGGGTCGTTGGTCTCCTTCATTTCGTACCGCAACAACTTGCAGCAGATATATACGGTCCCCAGAGATGGCGGCGACCCAACGATGGTTTCCGATGCACAAGCCTATATCTCTGGTTATACCTGGTTAAATGATTCCACCATCGCCTACGTGGACGATGAGCCTCGGGATAGCCAGTACCAGGCGACTGCCGATGCGAATGGAGGTGGTTATTGGGTGGGCACCGAATTTTTCACCAATGCTGCCTGGGCCTGCAATATTCATAGTAAAGAGCGGCGACGCCTCACCGACAGCTCCTTTCGGGTTGTGGAACTCAACGCTTCCAGTGACGGGCAGTTTCTGGCCATGGTTTGTGCCAAAAACTACGATACTTTTGAATCCATCACCAATAGTTGGGTGCAGGTAATGGATGTCGCACGGCAAGAAATAGTTTTCACCTACCAGCTAGCGGAATCGCCGGGGCAATTGGCTTTTTCGCCTTCCGGCAAAAAATTGTCGTTCGTAGGATCCACGACTGGCTTTGCGGCTAAGGATGCATTATTGGTGGTCGATTTGACGGCGGATCGTCCGATTGCCCGCAACCTCACCTACGAACTTGATCCGACCATTGATCATTGTCTATGGCTGGACGACGAAACCCTTTTGTTGGCGACCCCTCAAAATACTTTTCACGCTTTGTATCGTGTATCCCTTTCGGGAAAAGCTGCGTTAGTGGGCGCTCCACATTGGGTGATCTATTCCCTGGCTTTCGCCAAAAAACAGCTCTATTTTGTGGGTTCCCACGCTACCCAACCCAGCCAGATTTATAGGCTCGACCTGGAGAAAATCCCGGCCTCTGTCCAAGCCCTCACCACCCTCAATGCAGCTTTACAATCCCGTATCCATACCCAAAGTAAGCCCATCCAATGGTCGAGCTACGATGGTACTCCGGTGGAAGGGGTCCTGGTTTTCCCACCCCATTACGATTCGACCCGAAGGTATCCGCTGATGGTTATTCCCCACGGCGGCCCCGATGCCGTAGTCATGAATGATTTTAACTGGATGAAGCAGTGGTTTGCCGATCAGGGGTATTTGGTACTCCTCCCCAATTTTCGGGGTAGTATCGGATACGGACGCGATTTCTACGCGGGTAACCGCAATGCTTTTGGCCTGACCGATTACCAGGATATTCTTTCGGGAGTGGATAAGCTGGTTAATGATGGCCGGGCAGATCCACAAAAGCTGGTCATTGGCGGATGGAGTTACGGAGGCTATATGGCGAACTGGGTGATCACTCAGACCGACCGGTTCCGGGCGGCCATCAGTGTGGCGGGTATCTCGAACCTGGTCAGTCTGTACGGCCAGCACGAATTCAGCAATCGCGACATTGGTGTTTGGGAATACAAGGGGACGTTGGTGGATTCGGTAGAAAATTACCGTCGGCCTTCTCCATTGTTCTATGTTGATCAGGCAGAGACACCTTTGCTGATCCTGCACGGTGAGCGCGATGCGATCAGTCCAACCCTCCAGGCGTGGGAAATGTACCGGGCAATGAAAGATGCCGGCAAAGAAGTGCAAATGATGCTATATCCGGGTGCCGGCCATAATATCAGTCGACCACAGCAATTCAAGAGTGTGCTGGAACAATGGGTTCGCTGGGCCGATGAGCATATTAACAAGGGGTGATTGTCGAATAGTACCCAGTGTTTGGTTATAAAGATTACCAGGTTAAGAAAGGGTTAGCTACCTTGCCTTCCGGCAAAAAAGCACCCAATTCTTATGGAACGAACACTCGAACAACAACGCCTCGAATTTCAGGAACGCTCCTTTCTGGCCATGCCATTGGCCGGGTTGATCGTCTGGTTGATCATCGGTTTTGCCGGGTTGTTCCTGCCGGACACCACCACCGTCTGGGTACTCTTTATTGGTACGGGGAGTATTGTCTATCTGGGTATGTTCCTGTCGCGGTTTACCGGCGAAAATTTTATGGATCGTAGCAAACCCAAAAACACCTTTGATAACCTGTTCATGATGGGGGTGATGCAGGCTGTGCTGGTGTACAGTATCGCCATCCCGTATTTTTTGCAGGACTATACCTCTCTGCCCATGACCGTGGGGATTTTGACGGGATTAATGTGGATGGTCTTTAGCTGGATCGTGGCGCACTGGGTGGGTATTTTTCATACGGTAGTACGGACGGTAGCCGTGTTAGCCCTGTGGTTTTTATTCCCGGATCTGCGGTTTGTGGTGATACCCTTTGCCATTGTGGTAGTCTACGTTATAACCCTTCTCATTTTGCGAAAGCGACCGAAACCAGTCCTGTCAGCATAGCTATACTAGCAACCACATTCATTTCGTAATTTTAGGTAGAAACCTAAAAGCCGAATGAAATACGTACCCTTTTTAGTCCTTTCCCCGCACCTGATGTCCTGCCAATCCAACTGGAAAAATGAGGTCATAGCCTATACCACCATGCTGGAGCAGCGTATGGTAGAAACCAAGTTGGCGGGTGATTATATGGCTCAGTTGGAGCTATTCTCGGATTCCGACTCCATAATTTTTTATTCCTGGGACCTGGAAACACCGCTATCTCGTCTCACCGAAAAATGAAAAACACCAAACTGAAGGTGGCGGTGGTTGGTACTGGTGCGATCGGAACGGTCATAGGCCACGCCCTTAACAATCGCCCGGACCTGGAGCTGTATTTCCTGAATCGATCTCCACGCACCACTTTGACGCTCCAATACAGGGAAAGGACGGTATTCAATCCGGTTCAACTCTCCGATCCCGGTGATCTTCCGGTACTCGATTGGTGCATCCTATGCCTGAAGGAATACCAATATGCGAAGGCCAGGCCGATCCTGTCACAGGTGTTGAGCCCATCCACCAATGCGGTAGTTTTGCGCAATGGTCTGAAACACCAACAATCATTAGCCGGTCTTCATCCCGAGGAGCAAATATTACCCGCAATCATCGACGCACCTACCCAGTTGCGGGAAGGCGGGGGGTATCATCAATTGAAAAAAGGGGTGATTACCGTTCCTGCCGGGCCGTTGGGAAAAATGGTTGCGGACCTCTGTATATCTGATCACGTCGTGGTAGAGCTTACCGCTGATTTCCATACTGCCTGTTGGCAAAAGGTGATCAGCAGTGCATCGTTGGGCGGTATTTTGGCCCTGACCGGGCAAACCTGTGTTGTCCTCCAAGATCCCGCTATTTGGACTTTGTTCCAGCAATTACTCGAAGAAGGAATACGGGTAGCCATCGCGGATGGTGCTACTTTACCTTCCGACTATTTGCAAAAGGAACTAGCACGTTGTGCTGCTTACCCATCCGGCAAGGGAAGTTCGATGCTAACGGATCGCCTGGCGGGCCGCCCTATTGAAATCATGGCGAAGAATGGGGTAATTGCTGAACTAGCCAGCAAGAGAGGGGTACAGGCCTCCTTGCATAGGGCGGTAGCGTGGCATTTGGGGCGTTATTGAAAAGTTCCAGTTTTCTTGTTTTTTGTTTCTGAAAGGTCGGCTGGGTTACTAAAAAAGGAGATGCCATCTAGGATGGCATCGGCGATGCTATCCTAGATGGCATCCTGGATTTTATCCGTACTTTCCCAAAAAACCACCCACCATGCCCTTCCTCACCGCCGAATGGCGAAAACTGGCCATGGCCAATTACACGGTCGACCCCGATTTGCTGAAAGCTTACGTGCCCGCCGGCACCGAACTGGACCTGTGGCAGAATACCTGCTACGTGAGCCTCGTCGGATTCATGTTTCGGAATGTGCGGCTGTTGGGGATGAAAATCCCCTTTCATGTGCATTTTCCGGAGGTTAACCTTCGATTCTACGTGCGGCGTAAGGATGGCGGTGAATGGAAGCGCGGAGTAGTATTCGTAAAAGAGATCGTCCCCAAACCCGCCCTTTCGCTGGTAGCCAATGCCGTGTATCAGGAACACTACGAAACCTTGCCCATGCGTCATCGCTGGATCGAAGGAACAGATCAACTCCGGGTTGCTTACGAATGGAAAAAAGGCGGAATCTGGCACCATATTCAGGTTGATGCAGCACCTACGGCAATCCCTATCGAGCGGGGGAGCGAAACCGAGTTCATCACCGAACACTACTGGGGATACGCTCGCATCAACGACCGGCGAACCAACGAATACGAAGTGACCCATCCTACCTGGGAAGCCTACCCGGTGCAAGCATATCAGGTCAAAGTGGACTTCAGCCTGGTCTATGGTAAGAACTTCGGTTTTCTCACTGATCAGGAACCTGATTCCGTTTTGCTGGCCGAAGGGTCGCCCATTACGGTGGAATCGCGGCGTAAGCTATTTCTCGAATAAACTGATAGGATGTCAGCCAGCTGACAAGACCCGCCCGGCCCACTTCGCCCACTGTAGGGTGGTTTTGCCTACTTTGACGTGAGGCTGGGCACCGACTGTTTTTTGTAAAGGTAAGATATTTAAGGCCCAATCTCCCGGTAGAGGTTAGTTGGTATAGGGTATACGGATTTAAGTAAGTCCTAATACCATATAACCTATACCAAATACAACGTGAGATTTTGACAATCAGTTATTTCGCGAAAAATCCGGCCCCAGGCTCACGTTACTTTATTGGTTGAAATACCTACATCCGACGTACATCAAATCACCCGACATGAAAAACCTGATTCCCTTCGCAGGCATCCTGTGCCTGGTAGCCTGTCAACCCATTCCTCCTCCCATTACCACCTGTTGCCAAACGACCTTCCAGTCGGCCGATAGCATGACCATTGTCAGCGATGAATATCGGGTCGATACGGATGCCCCCGTTTTGTTACTTTTTCATCAGGGTGGTTCCAATGTGCGGGGCGAATACCATTCCATCATTCCCCGCCTGACCGACCGGGGCTACAACGTACTCGCCGTCGACCTGCGGGTGGGCGGCCAGTATTACGGAGATTACAACCGCACCGTCGCCGGTCGATCCGATTACGGCTTTCCCGCCAATTATGACTACTGTGGAGCGTATCCCGATCTCGAGGCAGCCCTGACCTACGTTCAGGAATCCAGTTTTACCGGTCCCGTTGTGCTATGGGGTAGCAGCTTCAGTGCCAGCCTGGTGGTCCAATTAGCGAGTAACCACGCCGAAGATATAGCCGGAGTGCTCGCCTTTTCACCCGCTTCGGGTGATCCCATGGAGGGTTGCCGGCCCGAGCCATTTATGGATGGCTTATCCTTACCGTTACTGGTGCTGCGGCCAGAATCCGAATTGCAAAACGAATCGGCCCGCCGGCAATTTCAATTGGCCGATTCCCTGGGCCACCAGACTTACGTGGCTTCGCCGGGCGTGCACGGATCGTCGATGCTGGTGGAGGATCGTGCCGGCGGAGATGTATCGGCTCATTGGGACCGGATATGGGCTTACCTCGATGAGATAGCACCGATCGGCCAGTAGGTTTTTGGCGAAAGCCTGATCTAGGCAGAGGTGTTCAACTGCTTCATTTTACTTTTGCCGAATAGCCAAAGAAACATACCGGCGTTGAATAGGATGAGCTCTGCGTACCAGGGGAAGCCATCGGGCAAAATGATAAAGGACATTAGCATGATGACGATACCGGCATAGATTTGCAGCCTTAGCCAATTGAATGGTGTCATGTTTTTACTCAAATAGGTTGTTCCCACCGACTGTTTATTACACAATTGACCCATTTTTTTCCGATAATTCATCTACGTACTCCTGAAGCCGTTGCACGTACCGACCAAATTTGAGGTGCTGTGCGTACCGCTGATAAAAGTACGTGACCACCCCCAGGAACAAGGCAAAAATGACCAATACCCACCAGTGCTGCTCCAGGGTAATGGCTCCCTCACGGGCACCGTAGGCATAGAGCATCCAGGTGAAAATGATGGGCGACATGATCGCATCCGAATAGATGTTTACCCGCATGGTGGTACGCATTATGCCGATCAAACCGCTTAGAGCCAGTTGAATGGGGGCGGCGGATTGCTCCTGTCGAACTATTATTCGGTAGGCCCGGAAGTTAACGCTTAGCATCGTGCTCAATGACAAAAAAAGAGAGGTAAAGAGCACCAGGGTTTCCCGTGAGGAAAACAGGTAGTCCAGGGTGTTAAATTGATCGGGAGCTACCACCACGCCCACCATCAGCAACAGGCAAAGGCCATTGACCATACCACCGAGGATCAGCTTCAACCGCAACGCACGCCTGATAATGCTGCGTTCCAGTTTGGATTTTCGGTGAATCGTTTCCTGTACCTGCTTTGGATTCAGGACTTTTACGGTAGATTCCCTCTGGACTATGGTCCAGATCGATTGCAATTCAAGCAGTTCCATCGGAGGTATTTTCGATGTGATCAGAAAGTTTTTTTCGAATTCGGGTTAGCTTAACCCGTGCGTAATTCCCCGTAATGCCGACGATCTGGCCAATACCATCGGTATCCATACCTTCCAGATATAATAGTACTATAGCTTTATCGACCCGATCAAGATGGCGGATGGCTTGGTATAACCGGGCCACCTGGTCATCAGAAGAGTGGTTCGTGCCTGAGTCAGGTCGGTCGGAATATTCATTCGATTCCAGAATGAATAACTTGCGTTTCTTCACCTTACGAAGATCCTGAATAGCAACATTCAGGGCGACCCGGTACATCCAGGTGGAAAATCGGGCATCACCACGAAAGGAAGGATACGATTTCCAAAGCTGGATCAGGATCTCCTGCTCGAGGTCTTGCCGGTCGTTTTCTTGTTCGCAATACATACGGCACACCTTGTGCAAAATGCCTCTGTGCTCATCGATACGTTTCATGAATGCCCGTTCTGTGGATCCCATACCTTCCTTTTGTGCCCTTTAAGAAGGTAGGTTGCTTCGGGCAGAGAATTATTACAGATGGTTGCTCTTTTTTAAAAAGATGCGATTGTTGCTGGTTTAGAGAGTGCCCGGATGGCTGCTGGTAGTGACACAAAAAAATTACTATAAATCTTGTATTTTATGATAACGAGATCCTTGCCAATTCATTTAGTTATCAGTTACCAGCCATCATGAACCACATCGTCTTTTTCGAGATCCAATCGTCCCAACCCGAGCGGGACATTGCCTTTTACCAGTCGGTTTTCGATTGGACCTTTGAGCGCCAGCCCGGTCTCCCCATCCAGTATTATATGATCTCCACCGAGGGGATCGACGGTGCCCTCCTGCAGCGGCCCACCAAAACACCACCCACCGAATATGGCACCAACGCCTATGCTTGTGTAGTGGAGGTTAAAGATTTTGAGGCTTCCGCCAAAAAAATCCTGGATCATGGCGGCCAGATCGCCCTGGCTAAATTTGCTATTCCCGGTTACGCCTGGCAGGGGTATTTCATCGATCCGGATAATAATGTCTTCGGTATCCGCCAGCTGGACCAGAAAGCTAGGTAACGACCTACGGCTTACGGTTCACGGCTCACGGAATGGGTCCTTCGTTCCTTTCCCTTGAGTCCCTGGAATCTCTTCAGTCTCCCTATTCCCCCAAACCAGCATGTCACAAAACCTCGATGTCTCCGTAAAAACAAGTATCTTTTTAAGGACAAAACCCGAAATTATGGACTCTGCATTAAAAACCATGATCGATAACATGCCCGAAAAAACGGGTAAATCACTGGATGAGTGGAAAAAAGTACTCGCCTCCAAAGGCTTCGAAAAACACGGACAGGCCGTAAAGTTCCTGAAAACCGAACACGGGGTAACGCATGGATTCGCCAATACCATTGTCACCCTTTTCCGGCAGGATGGACAAGAACCGGAGGATCTCACCACGGCTCAGTATCAAGGCAAGGAACACCTGCGCCCAATCCACGATAAGCTGATCGCAATCGTCAAAGACTTCGGTGATGATGTGACCATAACGCCCAAAAAGACCAGTGTCAGCGTGATTCGCAATCGCCAGTTCGTACTGATCAAACCGGCCACAAAGAAGCGGATTGACCTGGGTTTTAAACTGCCCGATAAACCCACTACCGACCGCCTCGAGGATTCCGGTCCCTTCGGTACCATGTGCACCCACCGTGTGCAACTCACTGACATCGAACAGGTCGACGAGCAATTGATCAACTGGATGAAGGAGGCCTACGAGCAGGCCGGATGATCACCTCAAACCTCATCCAAATACCAAAATATCCGACAGCCCTCCACTAGGAAGCTGCCGGATGGCATACCAATCCAAACGCTCACTTTTCTGTCATCATTTCATCGAGATGCTGGTGGTTGGCGAAGTACCACTGTCGCTTTCCGGTTTTAAGCCAATCACCGAAAAGGACGCCAACTCCGTTGTTGTAATTCATCGGAGCAAACAACGTTTCATCCCGAATAAAAGAGACACCATCTTTTTCCGGGCGTTGCACAAAGACCTGCAAATTGGGACTACTTCCCAGGCAGGTAGTGACCATATCTACTAATCCATCGCCATTGAGGTCGGTGAAAACCGCGTCGAGCGTAGTACTCTGCTCCTTTGGCAGGGCTGAGGCGGTAACATCCGTGAAATGTCCGCTACCATCATTTAGCAGCATTTTATTCTGGGGATCGGTCCCTTGCCAGCCTACGTGACAGAAAAACAGGTCCTGATCACCATCCTGGTCTACATCGACGGCTACGACTTTTCGTGCTTCGTAGGCCGATAGATCCGGTAATCGGTCGGATGCTTCCTGAAACTGCCCGTTCTGGTTCAGATACAGGTTGCTGCCACCCGATTCGATTGCCTCCACGATATCCTGGTCTCCGTCGCCATCAATATCCACCAGAATGAGGTCCTGAGTATGGTCCGTATTGATTACCCAGTGGGTAGTGGTGGCTTCCCTGAACCCTTGGCCGGTATCGTTCAGGTGCAAGGCATTCTGTCCGCGGTGCCCGATGAGTACATCCGGGTATCCGTCCTGATTGAAGTCGTACACCACCACCGCATTTGCATCTCCGGTTTTAGGGATCTGGGAGGGTGCTTTCGCAAAGTGCCCCTTACCGTCGTTTAGCAGTAACTCGTGTAGTTTACTGTCTTCGGAAACAAATAACAGATCCGGGTCACCGTCCTTATCAAAGTCCGCAACGGCAATATCTTCGCTATCCTCTCCCAGGTAGGGGGCCTGGTAGGTAGCGAATTCAGGAAGGGTTGGTCCTGTCACGAAGGCCGAACCGTTATTCATGAATATCCGGTTGGGACTGAATTCGGTGGCAACGATCAGATCCTCGTAGCCATCGCCATCCAGGTCGGCAGCCACTACATCCATACTTGACCCGCCGGATTGACTGCGGGGAAACAAGCGATTAGCTTCCTCAAACTGGTATGTATCCCGCTTGGTAGCGTTCGGCGGAGCCTCTTTGTCGGGCAATGGCACGGGAATGGAATACCTGACTTGTGCATTCGATGTGTTCAGAATCCCCAGATCAGGCATGGATTGGGGTTCGCCTTCCGGCAAAAACAGACCGACGCAAAAAATGATCAGCAGGCCTTTCAGTGGGATGACTCGTATAATCATACGTGCATTTTCTCTTTAAAATGCACATCGGCTTTGAAAAAGCCTTGTTAAATCTTGCTTTTTGTATGGCTCAGTTAGGAACGCGTTTTTCTATTTTTGAAGTAAAAAATATGCGTCCCGCTTTACCCCTCCTCTGCACCTTAGTCTTACTTGTTTTTTGTTCCGGCATTTCGGCCCAGGAGTATGTCGGAAAAAAGAAAATGGTGGAAGATCTGCAAGCTATGAATCGGTTTATCCAACTTCATCATCCCAGTCCGTTTTACACCCGTGATAGTTTGGAAATACAGGCTTTTGCCGAAAGGCAGATCCAAGAATTACCAGACTCCCTTTCCCTGGAAGACTTTTGGCGGGTATGCTACCGGATGATCACCTATTATAATGACGCCCACACCCGGATGACGTACACCTCTTTTTATACGGATTATGCAAAATCAGGAGGTTTGGTCTTGCCCATCCTCGGGCGATTTGCGTCCGACAAACTGATCTTGACCAAAGATATGCGGGATGAACCCACGCTTCGGGCCGGAACTGAAATTCGCAGTATCAACGGGCAATCGGTAAGCGAACTTTGGGGTGCTATGGAGCTGATGAATCGTGGCGAGACCGAAGAGGTGGATCGCCTGCGTGTCAACCAAAACCTACCCTATTATTTCTGGTTGGCGTACGGGGGAAGCGATACCTACTCGCTAACGCTCGCCGACGGCCAGGAGGTAGTCCTGAGGGGTATACCGCTAAGTGAGCTTTCCCGGCGCAAAGGGAAAATCGAAGTGCCGGAGGAAATAGTCCATGTGCGCTACCCGAACGACTCCGTTGCCGTTCTCTACATCCGTAACTTTTACCACGCCTCTAAGAAATACTACAAAAAGTCGTTCGATGCCGTCTTCAAAGAGCTGCGGGATAAACCACAGGTGAAATACCTGCTGATCGACAATCGATTCAATGACGGCGGTGACAATCTCTTCGCCGAGTACTTGTGCCGGTATTTTGCCGACCAGCCCTTCCGTTCAGTTGCGCGCTCCTACTGGTACGTAAGTCCGCAATTCAAGTACGTGTTTAAAAAGTCCTTCATCCCGGGAGCGGTGGCCTGGATCCGACCGCTCTATGCCTTTAACCCGCATACCCGTGCTATTTGGCGCGCTGAAGAAGGGGAATTAGCCGAAGTGCCTCAAAAGATGGAGACACCTTTTCCCGACCGTAAGCAATTTCAGGGGGAGGTGATCATGATGAACGACGTGGGTACCTTTTCTGCCGGATCGATGTTTGCGGCCATGTTTAAGGATTTCGATATGGGCCTGACCATTGGCCGGCCAACCGGAAACATTTCCTCTTTTTACGCCAATAACATCATGCGTACCCGGTTGCCTCATTCTAAGTTGCGCTTCGAGGTCTCAACCAGTTATCAGGTACGCCCCAACGGCGACGAAAGTCTGCGGGCTATTCAACCCGATGTGTACGTGCCGGAGGGGACGAATATCCTCGATTTTACGCTGGAGTACATTTCCGAACGATCCGCTAAATAGCAATATCTTCCTCCTGAAGAGCGTCCTCGTCAATGGGTTCACTTTGGGCGCTTTTTCTTATTTTCACTTCCTCACCAAACACCTGAACCACTATGCGCCCTGTCCACTTCCTGTTTGTCCTGCTGAGTGCAGCCATCACCGCCTGCCAACCCGTTTCGGGGGAACCGACCACGGATGATGTCCTGGTGACCAGTTCGTACGAGGACCTAACCACCCTCTTTGCCGAATGGCGTGACTTCGAAGACCCGCCCCGCTACCAGGGAGCACCCGATTACCGGGCGGTTACCTTTGAGGAACGACAGCCCGAATTCGAAGCCCTGCGCAACCGCCTGCAGGCCATGGACACCTCCGGTTGGACGATCCCTCAGCAAGTGGATTATCGGATAGTACAGGCCGAAATGAATGGTTATGATTTCAATCGCCGCATCCTGAAGCCCTGGGAGCGCGATCCGGCCTACTACAAATCGCTCTGGATGTCGCGCAGTGACGTGCCGGCCCACGAAGGCCCCACCCACCACGGTACTACCGAGATCTGGACGTACGAATTTCCCGTGTCGGGGGCACAGCGCGACCAACTGCTGACTGACCTGAAGGTCATTCCACCACTCAACGAACAAGCCAAAACCAACCTGACCGGTAACGCCCGCGATCTGTGGGTAGCCGGCATTCGCGACATCCGTACTCAAAGCATCAATCTGGAAGCCATCAAAGATTCCCCAGGGTTGCGGGCCGATACCGAGATCATGGAAGCTATTGATGCCGCTATCGCTTCTACCGATGATCTGGCAGAATGGTTGGAATCCGAAGCCGAAAGCAAAGACGGCCCCTCCGGGATCGGCAAAGAAAACTACACCTGGTACTTACAAAATGTACACCTGGTCCCCCTCACCTGGGAAGACGAAGTGATGATCCTGCGCCGCGAACTGGCCCGCGCCTGGTCATCACTCAAGATGGAAGAACACCGCAATCGCGATGTGCCACCCCTGGAAGCAGCAAATACCCCCGAGGCCTACGACGAACTCGCGGAGCGCGCCGCCGAAAGCCTGATGACCTTCCTGGAAGATGAAGACATGGTAACCGTTGCCGACTACTTCGAGCCTGCCCTGCGCGAGCACCTGGGTAGTTTTGTGCCCGTAGCCACCCGGAACTTCTTCTGGATCACGGCTCACTACGATCCGCGTCCGCTCTATTCTCACTTCTACCACTGGTTCGAGCTGGCCCGGATGGATACGGAACCCAACCCAAGTCCCATCCGCCAGGAACCATTGCTGTACAACATCTTCGATTCACGGAACGAGGGAATGGCTACGGCCGTAGAGGAGCTGTTCATGCAGGCGGGTCTTTACGACGATAACCCCCATGTACGGGAGATCGTCTACATCATGATCGCTCAGCGAGCTGCCCGCGGACTCGGCTCCCTCTATGCCCACGCCAACGAGATGACGATGGAGGAAGCCGGCGGCATCCACTCCGAATACACGCCCCGCGGCTGGATGAAGACCGAAAAGGAATTGCTCATCTTCGAGCAGCATCTATACTTGCGTCAGCCCGGCTACGGTACCAGCTACATCACCGGCAAACATCTGGTGGAAGAAGCTATAGCCGATTACGCCCGCCTCCAGGGTGACGATTTCAAGGTCATGGACTTCTTCGATAAGCTCAACGCCATCGGGAATATTCCCATTTCCCTGGGCCGCTGGGAACTGACGGGAATGCAGGAACCACTAGGAATGGGGAGGTAAGTGGATTAGGAGATGAGGGGATAAGGGGATTAGGCGATTTCACCTTATCGCCTAATCTCCACATCCCCTAATCTAAGCGAACGATGGCATTCTGCCCTTTCACCTGCTCCAAATACTGTTCGATCACAAATTCGGAGGCGTCGAACTTCAGATCGCGCAGGCGCGATTGTTCGCGAGCGCTGATGCTGCGCGCAAAGCGCCGTACTTCGTCTTCCGTGTTCAAGATCAGGCCGGGAACGGCGACATTGTTTCCCGAATCATCTTTGGCGACCATGGTGAAATAAGATGAGTTGCAGTGCTTCACTTCACCCGTCCGGACATTTTCCGATTCCACCCGCAGACCGACCACCATGGACGTTCGTCCGGCGAAGTTGACCGATGCTATCAGAGTAACTAATTCACCCACTTCAATGGGATTCAGGAAATCGACCTTGTCTACGGATGCGGTCACACAGTATTGTCCTGAGTGACGGGCTGCACAGGAGAAAGCCACCTGATCCATCAGGTTAAGTATATAGCCACCGTGGATCTTTCCCCGAAAATTGGAATGGGAAGGCAGCATCAGTTGGGTCATGCGGATAACGGATTCGTCGACGGTTTTATAGGGCATATGCGATTGTTTTTACATTTGATAATGCAAGGTAGGTTTTCCCTATCTTTCACACCCAGGAAGGCCACCATGTCTTCCATTTCTTATTTTCGGATCATTACCCTAAAAACATGAATGGACGTCTCTTTATTTCGGTAACCTCATTTGGAATTCTGGTGGCATGCCTGCCCTTAAGTGCTCAGAGCGGGTTCGTCCAGACCGTCATTCCCGGTGCTTCCTGGACCCTCGAGATCGGACAGGGGATGGGGTCCAGCATTCAGGTCGACCACACGATAACCTGCGATACCACGACCATTCGCGATCAGGAATATCTGCGGGTGATTACTTCCCTGCAAACGGAATGTGGTGCGGGAGGCTTCGTGCGGGAGGATACCGAAGCGGGACAAGTCTTTTTTATTCCTGCCGAAGATCCCGATCTTGCGGAATACCTGGTAGCGGATTATTCCCTGGAGGTAGGTGATACCTTTTACGTGAACCGCGGCACATTTCCGGCCGTCGTACAGGAGATACGCGCCATCGAGCGCTTTGGGGATACGGTGCGCTTCATCGATTTCGGCCTGGACGTGAATGGGGGCCTGATCGAAGGCTACGGGTCCTCCGCTACTGGCATTCTGGCCGGCTGCCCGGGCTTCGCGCAGGTGGTCGACTATCAGGTCGATGCCACGGCTTGCGGGGTGACGACGAGCACCCCCCAACCTTTCCCGCCGGACGGGGTGCGGTTGTTTCCCAATCCGGTACACTCCGGTTCCCTGCAGATCGATGTGGACCCCTCCCTTGGAGATGTGCGGGCGCAGTTGTTCTCCACTTTCGGCCAACCATTAGGTGGAATCGTTTCCGGACATGGTCGATTATCTTTATTGCTCGATCGGGTCCCTCCTGGCCTGGTTTTTATTCGCCTTTCGGCAAAAGGATACCAAGAGACATTCCGGGTCATCGTCTTGTAACGGTAGACGGCATACGGTCCACGGTAGACGGCTTACGGTTCACGGTTAGATTTTTGCGATGCGTAACTGCACCGGATTTGCTCATGAATGCAGACAAGTTTTCTGCCCTCTAATTTGA
>CAYFGK010000113.1:0-24088 GCA_964342305.1 uncultured Saprospiraceae bacterium
GTATTTTGCCGAAAGGCACAGCCATAAGTCAAAGTTACTTAGGTTACAGAGTATTGAACCAGTAATAGTGTGGGCAAAGCAGTTGGAAACAAAACCATGAACTTTGAACCCCGGACCCTCAATCAAAGGGCATTACCTTAAGCACAACCGTCAAATAAGTAAGAGCGTGTTTGGGATTTTTTTTGATGGCGAAAATGTCTAGAATTTGGTTCTCACAAAGCCTTTTTTGAGCTTCGTACCATGGCTACGGGGCGAAAAAAGGCTGCAGTGAGGTTCAAATAATAGACATTTGCAGTCCAAAGGATAAATCCCCAACACGCTCTAAAGTCACCCATCCCGAACTTATGCATTCCGGGTAACTCTTACTTCCTAACGCACAAACTCCCCGGGAAGATCGTTATCAAGTTCTTAATTATCGGGAGCTTGGGCACAGACTAATTCTTAAAGGGAATCTAAGCCGGACCCAAGCTCCCGGTACAGCGTAATAGGTATAGGGTATTTGGATTTAAGCAAATGGTACTACCTACTACCATTTACCAAATACAACATGAGGTTTTGACATTCAGCCATTTTAGAACCAGCTCCCAACCTCACCATTAATTCGCCACAATGGCGATGCGGCTGCTGTTGGGGCTCAATTCCAGGCGTGAAATATTGGTAATATTATACGCCCGCAGATCCACGAAGGGCTGCCAGGATTCGTCGGTTCCCGGCCGGAAGCTGAAGATCTCGCTGCCACGGGCCATCAGGATAGTCCCGTTGTAGAGGACCGCAAAATCCTCGCTATTGGTCAGGGTCGGCGCTACCTCCTGTACATTGGACGAATTGCCGTAGGACCGGGTGTTGTACTGCATGATCATATTTCCCTGTGGACTTTTCTGCACGAACAGGACCCGTCCGTTGCCCAGGTTGCGGAAGCAACGTCCCGGATTGGTGGCAATGACCTCCAGATCCTGGGAATACACATCGGCTTTTACCAGTTGATTAGGGCTGCCAACCTGGAATAATAACAGGTCTCGGCTGGTCAGCCACTCGTAGTAGCCGATGTTGGCAATATCGCGGAATACGGGCTGGCCATTATTGGACCGGTCGATGGGGAATTGCCACAACCGCTGAAAGGTGTCCTGCTCGTGAAATTCCATGCGCACGGCCGAAAAGTTGTAGTAATCGGGCATTTTGCGGGGGGAGTACTCTCCATCCCGGGTGGCCGTCACGCGCAGGCGTTCCTTTGTTTCCAAATTAAGCTGGTATACATCGGGTTGAGCGTCGTAGGATAGCTTGGCCGAAATAAACAGCTCCTCGTTATTTAGAAAGTAGGGCTGGTTATTGTAGCTATTCTCATTGAAATGGGTGAGAAACCTGGGCTTGGTCAGTACAATGGAATCGCCCTCATAACTCAGATCAAAGACGTAGATATTGGATTTGGGGAACTGAGCCAGCAAAAAAACAGGCAAGCAGGCCGCTAAGGCCACGATGATGAGCGAACGCTTCATATGATCTTCATGATTTTGAAGCTCTAAGGTACCTTTTTCGGGCGGTATTTGGAAAACCAGTGGCCAGCCACCTACCGCGAAAGGGGTAATTTATACAATCGCATATCGGAAAAGAAGGCTACAGGGTCTGTGGTTCTATTAAGCTGTTAATAAGTTAGTTGTGTGGTTTTGTGTGCGGCTTCTAGACGGATATTGTTAGCGAACGCGTCTTAGCGCTCGGAAAAAAAGACGATTGCCGGTTTGATTACCTGCCGATAATATGTATGTTTGAAAGGAAGAACAAACAAAAATTATGTCTTCAGTACGTCCACAAGGTTTCTTTTATTTTAGCTATTTCTTTTACGGCCAACCGTGAAGGGACTACGCTATTGTACAAAAGAATCTAACGTACTAAAGTAGTCCCGCCAGGCGGGGCTTTTTTTTTGCCCGTAACCAAATTACCACAACTATGAATCGCCGGACGAGCACGATCGCCGCCTATTTTTTTAACGCGTATTATTTCTTTTATGGCTTATCCATAAGGGGCTGATCTCCGTATATACATGTACCTGAGAAAAGAACAGCCCCGATCTACGGGGCTTTTTTTTTGCGGAAGCATACAGAATAAAGACTAACACCAAACACATGAACGACCTGAATACTAACCAGCAAACCACTACCGCCGACACAGACCCGGACCCCTTGCGGATCTGCATCCAGGGTTATCCGGGGGCTTTTCACGACATTGCCGCTCGCCACTGTTTTCAAAACCGCCGGGTGGAGGTGGTGCCGGCATCGACTTTTGAAGAGTTGGTGCAGCGCCTGGAGAGCGGTGACGGAGTGGACGGAGCGATGATGGCCATCGAAAACTCGTTGGCGGGCAGCCTCCAGCACAACTACAATTTGCTGAATGAGAGCGAGGTATTCGTGACCGGCGAAGTATACCTGCGCATCCGGCAGAACCTGATGGCCCTGCCGGGCCAAACGATCTCCGACCTGCGGGAGGTGCATTCCCACCCCATGGCTATTGCCCAGTGCCGCGAATTTTTCCGGGATCATACGCACATCCGGCTGGTGGAAACGGAGGACACGGCTCTGAGTGCCCGCCAGGTGCGCGATAATCAGCTGCAGGGCATCGGAGCGATTGCCAGCACCCTGGCCGCCGAATTATACGATCTGGAGATCATGGCCCCAGCTATCGAAACCAATAAAGAGAACTATACCCGATTCCTGGTGCTCGACCGGGAGGAGCCTTCCCTGGATGCCGAGAAGGTGTCTATTTGCTTTTCGACCGATCACGAAGTCGGTAGCCTGTACAAGGTGCTGGCCGTGTTGGCTGCTTACCACATCAATCTGAGCAAAATTCAGTCCATGCCCATTGTCGGGCGGCCCTGGGAGTATTTGTTCTTTGTCGACTTCCTGGCTACCGGTAAAGTTGGGTACGAGCAGGCAATCGAGGCTATCCGTCCGCTCACCCATTACCTCCGGGTGCTGGGTGCTTATCCGAAGGGACCACATTACGATTACTAAAGCCTGCTTAACGAACCGAAAAAAAAGAAGAATCTATGTCTACGTTTATACCAACCGCTTCCCGATTAGGTGATGTCAAAGAGTACTACTTTGCGACCAAGCTGCGCGAGATCCGGGAGATGAATATGCAGGGCAAGCAGGTGTTAAATCTGGGTATCGGCAGCCCCGATCTGCCTCCGCCCAGCGATGTGGTGGAAGAACTGGCCGACCAGGCCCGCATGCCCGATGCCCACGGGTACCAGTCGTACCAGGGACTGCCGGCCCTGCGCCAGGCTTTTGCCGATTGGTACCGCAACTGGTTCGGGGTGGAGCTGGACGGAGAACACGAAGTGCTGCCGCTGATCGGCTCCAAAGAGGGGGTCATGCATATTTCCATGACCTTTCTGGAGGCCGGTGACGAAGTGCTGGTGCCCAATCCGGGCTATCCCGCCTACCGGGCCGTGGCTAATCTGACGGGAGCTACCATCCGCGAATACGAACTGAGTGAAGCCCACGGCTGGCAACCCGACCTGGAGGTGCTGGCCCAAACCGACCTGAGCAAGGTGAAGATCATGTGGCTGAACTACCCGCACATGCCTACCGGAACTCCCGCCTCCCGTTCCTTTTTTGAGGAGGTAGTGGCTTTCGCCAAAAAGCATCAGATACTGATCTGTAATGATAATCCCTACGCTTTTATCCTGAACGAGAAGCCGGTAAGTCTGCTCAATATTGCCGGTGCCAAAGAGGTGGCCATTGAATTGAATAGCCTGAGCAAAGCCCACAATATGGCTGGCTGGCGGATCGGAATGATGGCCGGTAAAAAAGAGCATCTGCAGGCAGTATTGCGCTTCAAGTCCAATATGGATTCGGGCATGTTCAAGCCCCTGCAGCTGGCTGCGGTGAAAGCCCTACACAATCCGCCTTCCTGGTACCGCGATCTGAATGCCGTCTACGCCGAGCGGCGTAAACTGGTCTTTTCGATCATGGATCTGCTGGGTTGTACGTACCGGACCGATCAGGTAGGCATGTTCGTCTGGGCGCGTATACCCGATGAAGTATCCTCGGCCTACGCTTTGTCAGATGATGCGCTCTACAAAGCGCATGTTTTTATTACACCGGGGGCCATTTTCGGAAGTCAGGGCGATCGCTACATCCGTATTTCCCTGTGCAGCGATCAGATGATCTACGAAGAGGCTCTGCGACGTTTGAAAACCCATGGCGTAGGCGCATCCCTGCAATCTGCCACTAATTCCTAAACTACAAAATCGTGTTTACGATCATGACCATTGCCATTATCGGTATCGGATTAATCGGAGGCTCCCTCGCCATAACCCTCAAAGAGAACGGGTTCGCCAAAACTATTTTGGGAGTCGATAAAAGTCAGGACAATCTGGATAAGGCGGTTCGCCGTCGCCTGATCGATGAGGATGTGTCGCTCGAAGAAGCCATGGAGCGGGCCAGAGTCATCGTAGTGGCTACGCCAATGAACGCCCTGTTGAGCCTGATCCCACAGGTCCTGGATATGGCTCGTGACGACCAGGTCGTATTGGACGTCGGGTCTACAAAGCAACAGCTGCTGGCCCAACTGGCCAATCACCCTAGACGAAATCGCTTTGTGCCGACCCACCCGATGGCGGGTACCGAACACTCGGGCCCCGAAGCGGCCATCCCGAATCTGTTCGACGATAAGTATACCGTGATTATTGATCCGGAAAATAGTGATACCGATGCGCTGGACCTGGTACGTGAGCTCTACCGGAGCATTCCCATGCATCTGGTCGAGCTCGATGCCAAAGCGCACGATGTGCACACGGCCTACGTCTCCCACATCTCGCACATCAGCTCCTTCGCACTGGCTCTGACGGTACTGGCTAAAGAGAAGGACGAGGAGCGGATCTTCGAGTTAGCCAGCTCGGGTTTTGACTCCACGGTGCGGCTGGCCAAAAGCTCAGCGGATATGTGGGTGCCCATTTTTGAGCAAAACCGCGACAATGTACTGGATGTGCTCGACGAGCATATCCAGCAACTGGCGCGCTTTCGCACCTTGTTGATCAAGAAAGACTTCGAGACTTTTTACCAATTAATATTAGAATCAAATAACATTCGAAAAATACTGTCTTAAAATTTGTTGCCATGGAAATGACCATTCGTCCCGTTATTGAGAAAACCCCCGGCCGGCCGGTCGTTATTGCCGGTCCCTGCAGCGCCGAAGGGGAGGAGCAGGTATTACAGACTGCACGTGATCTGGCCAAACTGGGAACCGTTGACCTGTTCCGGGCCGGTATCTGGAAACCACGCACCCGCCCCGGTTCCTTCGAGGGAGTCGGGACCATCGGGTTGGGTTGGCTCAAAAAGGTGAAGGAAGAAACGGGCCTCCGGACCACCACCGAGGTGGCCAAGACCCAACACGTCTTTGAAGCACTGAAACACGGCATAGATGTGCTGTGGCTGGGAGCCCGCACCACCGTGAATCCATTCTCCGTGCAGGAGGTGGCCGATGCCATCAAAGGAGTCGACATCCCCGTCCTGGTGAAAAACCCCATCAATCCGGATCTGAAACTCTGGATAGGTGCCATTGAGCGCATCTACAAAGCCGGGGTCACCCGCATCGGGGTCATCCACCGCGGCTTTAGCTACCACGGAGATACCAAGTACCGCAACGTACCGCGCTGGCAAATTCCGATCGAGCTGAAGCGTCAGTTCCCCGACCTGCAGATCATCGTCGATAACAGCCACATTTGCGGTCGCCGCGATACCCTGCAGGATGTCGCTCAGAAAGCACTGGACCTGAATTACGACGGTCTGATGACCGAGGTACACCCTACACCGGACGAAGCCTGGAGCGACGCGGCTCAGCAGATTACCCCGCAAACCTTCGGGGAGATGCTTGAGGCTCTGCAAATTCGCTCCCTGACGAGTGATAACCCGGAATACGTCGATACTATCGAGCATTTGCGGCACGAGATCGACGAGATCGACGAAGAACTGCTCAACCTGCTCGGTCGCCGGATGGATCTGGCCGACGATATTGGTCGCTATAAAAAGCGCAACAATATTGCCATTCTGCAAACGGATCGCTGGGGTGAGATCCTGGATCGCGCCAAAGTGAAAGGGCAGCTCAAAGGACTCAGTGAGGACTTTGTTACCGTTTTCCTGAAGGCGGTGCACCAGGAATCCATCAACCACCAGGAAGCAATTATGCAGGGACGCGATGTAGAAGCGTAGTCAATTAAGCAGGCTTTCGCCAAAAAAGCATCGGGAGAGGTTAGCTAACCGTCTCGGTGCTTTTGCTATTATTAACGGCAGGTTGGGCACCAAGTAATTCCACAAGGGATGGTTTTTCAGGCCCAACCTCCCGGTCATAGTAGTACGTATAGGGTATAAGGATTCAAAATAGTCCTACTACCCAATACCCTGTACCAAATACCACGTGAGTTTATGGTACTCATTCATGTAGCAATTAGCCCGACCACAACCTCGCGTTATTATTGGTATATTCGCTCCTCACCAAATTTAAACCTAACTAGCTATGGATTATTCCAACCTGCTCTTGGCTGAAGAAGAGGGCATTCTGGTCGTTACCATCAACCGGGAAAAGGCGCTGAATGCCCTGAATACCAAGACTATGCTGGAACTGAAGCATCTCTTCACGGAGGATATTCCCAATCGTTCACTGAAAGGTGTGGTACTGACCGGTGCGGGCCAGAAGGCCTTCGTTGCGGGAGCAGATATCAAGGAATTTATGGGGCTCGGTGATCAGGGAGGCCAGGAGATGGCACAACGCGGGCACGACATCTTTTTTGCCGTCGAGCGGTGTTCGGTGCCCGTAGTGGCAGCCGTCAACGGTTTTGCACTCGGTGGCGGTTGTGAACTGGCGATGGCCTGTCATATGCGCGTAGCAGCCGTTTCAGCGCGTTTCGGACAGCCGGAAGTTAATTTAGGGATCATTCCCGGATACGGAGGTACCCAACGCCTGATCCAGTACATTGGTAAGGGCAAGGCGATGGAATTGCTGCTGACCGCCGATATGATCGACGCGGAAGAAGCGCATCGTTTAGGATTGGTTAATCACGTGGTACCGGCCGGTGAAGAAGTGGGGCATGCCAAAGCGCTCATTCAAAAAACAGCTACCAAGGGGCCGATCGCCATTGCCAAGATCATTGAAACCGTCAATGCATATTTTGCGGATGGTACCGATGGTTTTGCCGAGGAAGTGAAAGCATTCGGGGAAACCACCCGCACCGAAGATTTTAAGGAAGGAGCTTCGGCCTTCACCGAAAAGCGAAAACCTAACTTTAAAGGTTCGTGAGGTTGAACATAAGTTATTTCGTAAAGTGAATAGTATTAAAGCCAACCTCCCGGTACAGGATAATAAGTATAGGGTACGGTATTTAAAATCAGTCCTACTACCTCATACATACTACCAAATACAACCTGAGGTATACTATTCCGTCATGAAGCAAACAGTTTAGCCATCTCCGTTCGTAACAGCAAAGAAGCGAAGGCGGGAACCTCACGTTACAGAAAAACGGGTTTTGGCGAAAGCCAAAACCCGTTCTGGTCAGGACTACATATCCGGTATTTCTCAATGATGCTCCTTGAGCTTGTTTTTGAAATCCCGAACCTGACGACCTAATTTGTTGGCGGCACCAGCAATGGCCTTTTCAAAGGTTTCAGCCGAATCTTCGGCGAAGAGTGACGTTCCAGGAACTTCCACCCGCATTTCGACGGTGCGAACGTCTTTGTGGTGGACCCGTTGGATCTCGTCTTTCAGGTAGACCTTGGCCGTGGTGATACGGTCGTAATAGGTAGTCAGTTTGTCAATTTTTTCTTCGATAAGCTTTTGCATCGGATCACTAACCGTGAAGGGGGCTTCAATTTGTACATTCATAAGGTCGGTTTTATTCGTAAATCAATCGTGGGACCATTGAGGCCCGTGGGTATGAATTGGTATCTTCTGTACGTTAGTAAAGGTACGGGCCAGGGGCTGAATACGCTCTGACCAAGGTCACCCCTGTTGATGACCTTTCTCAGTGGGCCGTATTTCCAGATCCGCCACTCTTTAATCGATAGCTAATGAGCATATTCTACAGATATAACGGCTTTACGAGGGTAATATGTTTGGTGTTAATTCCCTGGACGGGCGTCTGGGCACAGAATGTTAGCGGGCAGTGGCAAGGCGTACTTACCCAGAACGGAATTGCGGGTTCTTTCTCCATGCAAATGGAGCTACTACAGGAAGGGACAACCCTGCGCGGGCAGGCCCGGTCGGTGGGGAGCGATACCACCCTCAAGGCTGTTTTTCAGATTTCGGGCTGGGTTGGTGATGCCGATTCGGTCTTTATCCAGGATGTACAACAGTTACAACCGGAAAACCCCGCCTGGTGCCTCAAACTGTTGTCGTTGCAGTTGATAAAAAAAAGGGAGGGAGAGCAATTGGTCGGAACCTGGTCAGCTACTGGTTGCGACGGCGGAACGATCCGCCTGCAGCGATCGGGCATCCGAACGGAGGAAGAGGAGGTGATACTTCCATTCACGCCCACCGGAAAATGGACGGGGCAGCTCAGCCAGTCGGATCGCGATTATGGGTTTTATTTTACGCTTGATCTGGCACCGGATGGAACCGGAACGTCGTACATCGTATCGGAAGGGAGTGGGGGAGAGGCCCACCACGCACTGACCTGGAGGTATGACTCGATTTCCGGAGTGCTGATGTTTGAGGAGTCACGGGTTTTGGAGCGGACCGTTGCCGGCTGGAAGTGGTGTATCAAGGAGGCCCGGCTAATTCGTCAGCCGGATGCCGATGCCTACCGGCTTTCCGGAACCTGGGAGGGACAAATTGAAGGAACCACCAGCCGCACGGGGCGTTGTGCCCCGGGGAACCTCGGCCTCGAGAAACCTATTCTAACCCGCACGATCCGCCGGAGTATGGACACCCTGGATGCATTGCCCGCCCTGGAGGAGCGTCCAATCCATATCGCCCAAACGGTGGAAGTAAGCGGACAGCAGATAAAACTCTTCCTGTGGGATAACGGCATGGTCGATGGAGATGTAGTCAGTGTATACCTGAACGGGGAACGGTTGTTGGATCAATACCGGGTGCGTAAGGGAAGGGCCGAATTGCGGATTAAATTGCGGCGGGGACCAAATTTCCTGGTGTTGGTAGCCGACGATTTGGGATCGACCCCACCCAGCACGATAGCCCTTTCGCTTCACGACGGTGAGCGGGAGCACAAGTTGGTTATCCGATCCGATCAGCGGGAAAGCGGGGCGGTCCTGATCAAACGGATCGATTGGTGATTAATCCCTGGGCAGGTCCATCTTAATGATGGGGTAATCATTCTGAGAAAAGTCTTCGGGCGGAGCGACCCCCGGAGTGGGTGGAGCCACGCTTTTCGCGGTGACCTGACCGTCGAGTTCAATACCGTAGGAGCGAATTTCGGCCTGCCGGACCTGGAAGGTGCCTCGCTGATCGCTGAGTGCTCCGCGGTTGAGCGCTGCTTTCATGGCTAATGCCCGCTCATTCGCCTTGGTCATGGGCGCATAATCATTTTCCGAATAGTTTGCCCGAACTTTCAGGTACTGATCTACTAATTGGTTCTCATCTCTGGTGGACCACTGACCAGGGTTGGAGGGTAATTGGGTTTGATTGAGGGCTACCTGTACACAGCTTCCCACCCAAGCGGGCCGGTTGACGTGGTTGTCGAGCAAGAGGGCTACGCCGTAGCTGGAGGTGATCAGTTCGTTGAGGGGGTAGCCATTGGCAGCATAGGCCTGGTGCCAGTAAAAATTTCGCAATCGTCCCAGAGCATGCTTTACCTGTATCGTTTGTACGTCGGCTTCCTGGGCAGCTCGCCAGAACCGGAAAGCCCACTCCGGAACCCGGAATTGATCTTTATCGGATTCGGTGACGATAACCTGGTTTTCATAAGTTAAGTACCCGTAAGTCGTATTCGTATCGTCGCTGACATCTAATCCGTAGGCTTGGAAGAACTGTCGGAATGTTCGCGGATAGGTCGACTTGATCTTTTTGAGGAGGGCCGGCAATTCGCCTTCTCCGGCACCGCTACCGAGGGTCCACTGAAATACCCCCAGGCTCACAAAGCCACGATCGTAGGTGTTGATGCCATCCATGCGGCCTTCATTCTGTGAAACCGCCTCAACCACCTCGATGCCTTCGGGGTTGATCCCTGATTCAATGAGCTGGTCCCGGTTGTCGTTTACAAAATTGGTGACCGTATGGTACCCATAGTTTACCACTCCCTGGGGCTCGCGCTTGCGAAACTGAACCTGACTATCTCCATCACTTACCAGTACGTACTGGTCAGAATGAACCACTTTAAGTTCCGTTACGGGTTTGGGGTCGATCGGTTCCGTTGGTGTGAAAGGAGGAAGTGTATTATCGTCGGCAGGTTCCTCGGGCTCTTCCCCGGTAATATCCGGACCGAACCGTTCGCGCAGGTCGGCCAGGAGTGCCCGTCCGAGAGCATCCGTCATCCGGGTGCCACTCAAATTGGAAAGGCCCTGCTGACGGGCGTATTTGCGAAGACCATCCGGCACATCGTTGAAGGCAATCCCCAGTGCCTTCAGGATGGGAATAAGTTGTTGGGTGCCGAAGTTATTGGGATCGGAGGGAACAAAGGCCACATCCATCTGGTTGCGGTCAATGGCCCGTCGGATCAGTTCCATGCCCGAGCGGGACTCCGACAAATGGACCATTTGGAGGAGCAGGGCCGGATTCACGGTTGCACCATCGGTATAGTCATTATTGCGTCGTCCGAACTGACGTACTGCAATTACCGTTTCCTCGCCGTAAAAGGGAGAGTCTCCCAGGCGGTTCCAGTTGAGGTCATCACCAAAACCCAGATCGTTCAGTACGGTGCGCAAACTACCCACGTACGTATTGCTGGCATGGCGAAACAGGTAGCGGGAAACACTATTGGTACGAAGGAGGTTGAGTAATTCTTCCGTGCGGGCCATCGCAAACATTTTTGAAAAGATACAACAAGTTATACCGACTACGAAGTGGTTGCAGTACTTAAACGACGGCAAGCCATTTACGTACCCAACCCCCGGTACCTTATCCCCCTGATCGCGGACGAGCCAGGGTGTTCACCCAGTAATTGCCACGCCTGGCTACGCCCAGTTGGGTGAAATCCCGGCTCATCATGTTCTCACAGTGACCGGCACTGTCTCTCCAGCCGGCAAAAACACCAGGTACACTTCCGTATCCAAGTGCAATATTTTCACCCGCAGCACGCCAGTTATAGCCGAGCCTGCTTAGTCGTTCTCCGACTCTGCTGCCATCGGTGCCCCGGTGATCGAAGTGGGTATTGCGTTGCATATCCTGTGCATGAATATCCGCTCCCTTAACCAGTGATTCGTGTAGCTGCAAGTCCGGAACGGGTGGCATATAGCGGTTTCCACAACGGCAACCGCTATTGCGCAGGTCATTGACCAGCGACAGGAATGCCCGTTGGTCTTCTACGCTAAGTTCGTAAGTAGCCGGTGCTTCCGGTTGTGGCACTTCCGATGGCGATAAACTACAACTTGCCATGAGTAAGATAGCTATACTACTTACGATAGAAAATCCCGGGTAGGTCATGTTTTTTCCGAGAAAAACGAAAAACAACCGCCAGGGTAGTATGTGCCACGCGCCAAAGAAACGTTAAGAGCGGTAAGAAGGTCAACGGTCAACGGTTCACGGTTCACGGTTCACGGTCCAAAGACCAAAGACCAAAGACCGTGGACCATGAACCTTTCCTACCGGCACTAAATGGTCAACCACTAAAGTGGCCAAGGACAAAAAACGGCCCGTTCTGCACCACAGCTAAAGCTGTGGCCTGATCGACCGGGATTACCCCACGCCGGACCGTGCACCGTATTCCGTGTACCGTGTGCCGTTCACCTATTAATTACATCCCCTGTCAGTCCGGGATTGATCGTCGTTGTTCGGGAAACAATTACCTGACGGCAGAGAGGCCGGTTCATATCTGGCCAGATTTGGATCGTAGAGGCCTGTTTCCAGAAAGGCTGCAATGGCGTCGATCTCGTCGGTGCTGAGGCCAAGTGGTTCGAACTGAGGGGCCAGCTGCCCGTCGGGAACCCTTGGGTTTTCTTTCGCGCCTTCATTTTTGTAGGCGACCACATCGCGTACCGAACGGAAGGTACCTCCGTGGCCGTAAAATGGGGAGTCTTTGAGGTTGTACAGTTGTGGTACCTTGAATTTGTAGTTATCGGAGGCACGACCGGTGAATCCGCCGCGACCCAGGTGCTCGGGATTCGTATGGTCAGTTTTGAATACTACTTCACTATTTTGGTCCAGATCCCCCATTCCGAACGCGTAAAAAGCCTCGCTATTCAGGGCTGGCCCGGTGTGACAGGAAGCGCATTTAGCTTTTCCGAAGAACAAGATAGCTCCTTCTTTTTCCAGGTCGCTCATGGCCGTGGCATTCCCCCGCAACCATTGTTGGAAAGGGGCCTCGGTGGCCAATAAAGAGCGCTCATACGCCGCGATGGCTAATCCGGCCGTTTCGGCAGAATAGCGGTCGGCTACATCCCAGTCGGAAAAAGCCTGATCAAAAAATTCTTTGTATCCCAGGTTAGTTACTACATCCTGATCGACCTTCAGGCGGTGCACATCCTGGGCCGCGATGGCCTGGGTTTCGATGCCCTCGTATCCCAGATTGTTCACTTCTTTGGGCGTGCCGGGCGTCCATTGGCTTTCGGTACCGACATTCATGGCGGTCGCTCCGAATTGGCCATTCCAAAGCATAACCCGCTGGTAGGCTACGTTGAGGGCTGCGGGTGAACGAATGGGTTGCACGTCAAGATCGATTTCCATGTAGTCGGGTGACTTTACACGACCTTCTCCTTTTGCACCAATACCAATGCCACCTTCACCGATACCCTGTACCCGTCCGGCCTGAAAACCGGCACTGGCGAAATGACAACTGGCACAGCTATAGGTGCCCTCGCCAGCCGCATTGTTCGGTGATAATCCCAGTCCGGGCTCGTGGTAGAGCATTTTTCCGAGCGCGATCTTTTCATGGGTGATCCGATTTTTGGGATCAGCCGGGATGGCACTAATGTCCGTAGCTTCGGGCAAGCGGAACGCACTGATGTAATCCGAGCCGCTCAATTGGGCCAGGGCATTGTCGAGTTGAATGTCTAATTGCGTGGAAAGCGTTTGGTCTTTTTGGCAACCTTGAGCGACCAAAGCAACTATTGCCACTAGTACAGGCAGGTGTCGTCTTTTCATGGAAACAGAATTTGTAGTAGATAAAACCTGGTGAAAGTGAATACACACAAATAGGTGTGCTGAAAGGAGGGGTTATGCCTTTGCAAGAGGACTTAATGCTGGATACGAGACCCGTGGGTGGATTGTTTCGAAAGTGAGCACAAAAAACGGGGCAAATGATTGGATCATTTGCCCCGTGGGTTGGTGTCTATGCAGAATCTCCGATTTTACTTTACGGAATCGACGATAGACTTGAACGATTCCGGGTGGTTCATGGCCAGGTCAGCCAATACCTTACGGTTCAGTTCAATATTATTCTCTTTCAGTTGGTGCATGAAGCGGGAATACGACATCCCGTGCATGCGGGCACCTGCGTTGATACGGGCGATCCACAGGCGACGGAAAGCGCGCTTCTTGTTCTTGCGGTCGCGGTAGGCGTAGAGTAATCCTTTCTCGACTGCGTTTTTAGCAACCGTATAGACGTTTCTACGAGCACCGAAATAGCCTTTAGCGGCTTTCAAAATCTTTTTACGCCGTTTTCTGGATGCTACGGCATTTACTGAACGAGGCATACTGTTTGTTTTTAGTGCAATACAGGGACCCGCCCGTGGCGGATGCTTTTTCCTGCATTCTCGTTAAAAATTACTTTTTGACTAACAGTCGTTCTACGCGCTTTTGGTCGGCGGAGCTAACCAGTGTACTGTCGCGCAAACGCAGTTTCGCTTTCTTGCTTTTCTTGCGCATCAAGTGAGATGTGCGGGCCTGAAAGCGCTTGATCTTACCGGATCCAGTGCGTTTGAAACGCTTCTTGGCACTGGAATGCGTTTTCATCTTAGGCATATGATACTAATTTTGAGGTGCAAAGATATAAAAAATGGAGGTAGGTGCAAAGCCTTTTCTCCATGAAAAAAGCCAGTGAATGAACCTTCACTGGCTTTTGTGCGGTATGCACGGGCTGTGCGCTAGTTCTTTTTCTTCTTTTTGGGAGCGACCACCACGATCATGCGGCGTCCTTCCATCTTTGGCAGGGCTTCGGCAGCACCGTATTCTTCGAGTTCTTTCAAAAAGCGCAGCAGTAACAATTCGCCCCGATCCTTAAATACGATCGTACGACCCCGGAACTGCACGTAGGCTTTGACCTTGGCACCGTCTTCCAGGAATTTTTGAGCGTGGCGGAGTTTGAATTCAAAGTCGTGATCATCGGTATTCGGTCCGAAACGGATTTCTTTGATCACGGTTTTAGCCGCTTTCGACTTGATCTCCTTTTCTTTCTTCTTCTTCTCGTACAAGAACTTGTTGAAATCAATGATCTTGACTACGGGTGGCTTGGCGTTCGGTGAAATTTCGACGAGGTCCAATTCTGCATCCTGTGCCCACCGCCTTACCTCGCGGGTGTTGTGTACGTCACCGGGCTTGAGATCTACACCGATTTGTTTACCAATATCTTCGACGTTATCTCCTACCAAACGTACTTCAGGTACACGGATGTGTTCGTTTACACGAAATTTTGGGCGTGTATCCACACGCCGACCTCTTCTGCTATTGTTTCTTCTTCCCAAATGAATGTTGTTTTATTAAAAAATGGCTCTATCACTAATGCAACGTGCAGATCAGGGGTAAAAGTTCCGTGAATCCACAATTATCAGTAGATAGTTAAAAAAAGGTGAGGTTCCCGCCTTCACTTCGTTACTGCGAGCGGAGAAGGTCGATCTGTTCGTTAACTGATTTAGGGTTACAACCTCACTTTGTATTTGGTATAGGGTAGTAAGATTTGCTCAAATCCAAATACCCAATACTTAATACTCTGTACCGGGAGGTTGGGCCTTGATTACCGACATTTTTCAAATCCATATAAGTCCAATCTCCCGTTATAAAAGAATACAGCCTGCCGCGTGCGCAGCAGGCTGTATATCGGTGATTCCGTTGAATCTTATTCCTGGACGTCCGAGTTCACCTCTTTCGACAGTTTGATCTCGATTCCGTCTTTTTCCTCGTTCAGTACCGCTTCCATAACGGCGCCCTCGTCGGGACTTTCGTTAAGGATAAATTCGGCCAGCGGATCTTCAATGTATTTTTGGATGGCCCGGTTCAGCGGACGCGCACCAAACTGCGGGTCAAACCCTTTCTCCGCAACAAACTTTTTAGCTTCCTCATTGAGGACCAGTTTATAGTTCATGTTGCCAAGGCGCTTGTACAGATCCTGCAGGGTAATATCAATGATCCGGAAAATATCGTCCTGATCAAGGCTGTTAAAGATGACCAGGTCGTCGATCCGGTTCAGGAACTCTGGCGAGAAGGTCCGCTTCAAGGCATTCTGGATGACGGTTTTGGAATTGTCTTCCGCCGCCTCCCGTCGTGCCTGGGTAGCAAAACCAACACCCTGGCCAAAGTCCTTCAACTGGCGTACACCAACGTTCGAGGTCATAATGATCAGCGTATTCTTGAAGTCGACCTTACGACCAAGACCATCGGTCAACTGACCATCGTCCAGTACCTGCAGCAGGATGTTGTACACATCGGGGTGTGCTTTTTCGATCTCGTCGAGCAGGACCACTGAATAGGGCTTGCGGCGGACGCGCTCGGTCAATTGTCCACCTTCTTCGTAGCCCACGTAGCCCGGAGGAGCACCGATCAGGCGGCTCACGGAGAATTTCTCCATGTACTCACTCATGTCGATGCGGATCAGGGCATCTTCGGAGTCGAAAATGTAGCGGGCCAATGCTTTAGCCAGCTCCGTTTTACCGACACCGGTCGGACCAAGGAAAATAAAGGTACCGATGGGTTTACTGGGATCCTTCAGGCCAACGCGGTTCCGCTGAATAGCCTTAGTGATCTTGGTAATGGCTTCATCCTGACCAATGATCACGTTCTGCAGATCATTCGTCATGCCGATCAACTTCTTGCTTTCGCTTTGTGCGACGCGCTTCACGGGGATGCCGGTCATCATGGCTACTACCTCGGCGATGTCGTCTTCGTCGACGGGGTAACGCTTAGTCTTGGATTCTTCCTCCCACTGGACTTTTGCAAACTCCAGTTGTCGAACCAGTTTGGATTCCTTATCCCGTAAATCAGCAGCCTTTTCGTATTGCTGATTCTTTACGGCCTGGTTCTTGAGTTCCTTGAGTTCTTCAATATTCTTTTCCAGTTCCTCAATATGTTTGGGAACGTGGATGTTTTTCAGGTGAACACGGGCTCCCACCTCATCGAGTACATCGATGGCCTTGTCGGGCAAAAATCGATCACTGATGTAGCGGTCACTCAACTTGACACAAGCGGTAATGGCTTCGTCGGAGTAGGTGACGTTGTGGAATTCCTCGTATTTGGATTTGATATTTTCCAGGATGTTCATCGCCTCATCTGCGCTTGGCGGATCGACTATCACCTTCTGAAAGCGGCGATCGAGGGCACCGTCTTTCTCAATGTGCTGACGGTATTCATCGAGGGTGGAGGCTCCGATACACTGCAGTTCACCCCGGGCAAGAGCCGGTTTGAAGATGTTGGATGCATCGAGGGAACCGGTAGCTCCGCCCGCACCGACGATGGTGTGGATCTCATCGATGAACAGGATGACGTCGGGCGACTTTTCCAGCTCGTTCATAATGGCTTTCATCCGTTCCTCGAACTGACCGCGGTACTTGGTGCCGGCGACGAGGGCCGCCAGGTCGAGCATCACGATCCGTTTGTTGAAGAGGGTACGGGATACCTTTTTCTGGTTGATGCGCAGGGCAAGGCCTTCGACAATGGCAGTTTTACCCACGCCGGGTTCCCCGATCAGAATTGGATTATTCTTTTTACGACGGCTGAGGATCTGGGATACGCGTTCGATCTCGCGTTCCCGGCCGATAATAGGATCCAGTTTTCCTTCCTCGGCCAGCTTCGTAATGTCGCGGCCGAAGTTGTCGAGGACAGGGGTACGGGATTTGGTGCTGCCTTTGCGTTGCTGGTAGCGGCTTCCCTGATCTTCTTCTTCGTAGGGGTCGTCACTATCAGATGGCGTTTGGGCGAATGGCTCGTTGCGGGTAAAATCCTGCTCCTGGCGCACGTACTCCAACTCCGCTTTGTAGATGTCGTAATCGATATCGAACCGATGCAGGATCTTCGAAGCGGGGTTTTCCTTATGCTTGAGGATAGACAAGATTAAATGCTCGGGTGCAATTTCGTCGCTCTTCAACATTTTGGCCTCTAAGAAAGTCACTTTCAGCACTTTCTCGGCTTGCTTGTTGAGGGGCAAACTACCCACGTTCAGGTTGGTATTAGAAGAGGGGATGCGTTGTACCGACTCTTCCACCGTTTGGCGAAATTCGGATGCATCCACATCCAGGGATTCCAATACCTTAATGGCCAGACTGTCTCCATCTGATATGATGCCCAAAAGCAGGTGTTCCGTACCTATAAAGTCATGTCCGAGCCGGATGGCTTCATCGCGGCTTTTGGAGATGACTTTCTTTACTTTTGGTGAAAATCGTCTGTTATTCATAAAAGAGTTCGTTATTCTTCCTTCCTTGCTAACCCTAACAATAATAGAGCTAATTATTCAGGAAAACAAAAGTTAAAATGGCTTAGTTCCGATTTGAAATCGAGGCTTGTGTAAGCCTTTCGGCAAAAATCGAACCAACTGGAAAAACCGGACAATGTAGCAGTTTTTTTGCCACATATTCGGAGGAAAACCGACGTTTCGGCAGTTACTTATTTCCCAGCAGGCTTAGTTGTTGGAATAACAACAAATCGGGGGGATGGGTTCAGGAGGTTAAGTCTGCCCCGGGACTTTAAGCAATCTTTAACCCCGGTCTTTTTTATGCTAAAAAATGCGTATACTAGCGGCTGGTCTGGATTGGCCGCCTTGCGGCGAAAGTGCCAGATCGTATTTGATGAAAAATCCGCAAAACCCCTGGTCATATAGTGCCGGGGAAATCCAATTGGACGCTGCTCATGAAGTACTCCGTAGATAAGCAAGAGAAATATGCTGTTTTCCAGGTCCAGGAAAAAAACCTGAATTCCCTGGCCGCCCCTGAACTCAAATCCCAATTCGTCATCCTGTACAACGAGGGTGTTACGAACCTCATCCTCGATTTGTCGCCGGTTGAATTTGTCGACTCGTCCGGGCTAAGTGCCATTCTGACAGCCGATCGTCTTTGGAAAGAGGTGGGATCCTTCATCCTTACCGGCCTGGAACACCCGGCCGTGAAAAAGTTGATCGAGATTTCCCAGCTCCAAACCGTCCTGACCATTATCCCGACCGTCTCCGAATCCATTGATTATGTATTCATGGAGGAAATCGAAAAGGAATTGGGCCCCGACTCCGATACCGACGAGTAAGGCCGGCCTCACTGTATGGTTTTTGAATTGACACTGTTGGGCACCAATGGAGCCTTACCGGCTTATGGCCGGTTTCCCACGGCGCAAATCCTGGATGTCCATCATCAATCTTACATGATCGACTGCGGGGAAGGTACGCAAATGCGCATGCAAGAGTTTCATGGAAAAAATGCCCGCTTGCAGCATATCTTTATTTCCCACCTGCACGGCGATCATTGCTTCGGCCTTATCGGGCTCCTAACTTCCCTGAACCTGATCGGTCGCAAGGATCCCATGGATATCTTTTCACCACCGGGGCTGGCAGGGATGATCGAGGCTCAGTTAAAACCATCCGGAACGGTTTTTCAGTTTCCGGTCCGTTTTCACGAAGTCGATCCAACTCAACATACACTTATCCATTCTGATTCATTCGTCCGGGTACACACTATTCCCTTAGAGCATCGCATCCCCTGCTGCGGTTACCGGTTTGATGAGCATCCGCGCGAGCGTTCCATGCGCAAGGAGAAAATCGGGGAATACGGACTTACCGTCCCGCAAATAAAAGCGGCTAAGGCAGGGAATGATATTCTGCTGGATGACGGACGTACCATTCCGGTCGGTGAATTAACCAGCCCGCCACCGTCGTCCCGTTCTTTTGCCTTTTGTTCCGATACGGTGTATCTGCCAGGCCTGGTCGACTATATTAAAGGTGTCGATCTGCTCTATCACGAGAGTACGTTCTGTGAAGAATACGCCGGGCGGGCAGCAGAAACAAAACACAGTACGGCAAAGCAGGCGGCAGCACTGGCCCGATCAGCCTCCGTTGGGAAGCTCATTTTGGGGCATTACTCATCGCGCTACCCCGAAGTGGATGTTTTCGAGGAGGAGGCCAAAACCATTTTTCCCAACTCGGTAGCCGGCCGCGACGGGCAGCGGTTCTCAGTGCCCTACGGTCATCGTCGGGAAGCAGATTAGGAGAGCTTTGCCAGGTCGCGGATCAGGATACTTCGCCGGTTGAAATAGATCAGGTTGGCTTTGCGTAATTCGTTGAATACGGAAGTCACCGTCTGGCGGGAAGTACCCGTGAGGTTGGCAATGTCCTGTTGGGTAAGGCAGTGCTTGATCAACATTTCGTAACCAATGCGCTTACCCTGGCGACGGGCAGCTTCCCGCAGGAAGTCAATGATCCGGGCCCGTGCATCCTTAAAGATCATGGATTCCAGGCGTGATTCCGTGCGTTGCAGGCGCGTGCCGATCCAGCGAAGGAATCGCTCTGAGATACGCTGGTGGCGGAACATCAATTGTTGGAAATCGTTGCGGGATATTTCGTACAACACTACATCGCCATCCATGCAAACGGCATCGTCTTTGCGTTTTTCCTCACCTACCAGGCAGAGCTCCCCGAACATGGCATAAGGATGAAGTACCTGTTTGATGATCTCCCGGCCATCACTGGATTCCGAGCAGATCTTGACCACCCCGCGGGTCAGGAAAAAAACAGCATCAGATGCCTGCCCCACGCGAAAAATGTGATCACCTCGTTTATAGGTACGCTTTCGCAAATGATTGGTCACTTCCTGCAATTCTTCTGCTGACAGAGTGTCAAACAACGGAAGTTGTCCAAGAAAGTCGATAGTTTTGTTCGGTGCGTTTTCCATGGTCTCTTTGGTTTGTAGAATGGTTCGGTACAGTACAAAAATGTACTATCGGGGGGCCGGAAAAAAGTACGGTTTAGAGCAATTGTTCCTGAGGCCAACTGAGGGTATTTACGTAAAAAACTGAAATACAGATTTATATAAGATGTTTTTTAGATTTTTGTTCTCCATAATTAGCGTCCCTGCGTAAGATCATACATATCGATATGGATGCCTTTTACGCATCGGTAGAGCAGCGTGATTTCCCGGAATTGCGGGGCAAGCCGGTGGCAGTAGGAGGTAGTTCACTACGTGGGGTAGTGGCCTCTGCGAGTTATGAAGCAAGGGCTTACGGGGTGGGTTCAGCCATGCCGAGTGTAACGGCCAGGAGGCTGTGCCCCTCTCTGGTATTTGTTAAGTCCCGTTTCGATGTGTACCGTGAAGTATCCCAACAGATTAGGGCAATATTCTATGAATATACGGATTTAGTAGAACCTTTGTCGCTGGACGAGGCCTACCTCGACGTTACCGAGAATAAAAAAGGGTATAGATCGGCTATGCTGGTGGCGCATCAGATCCGGGAACGCATCCGGGAAGCAACCCAACTGACGGCCTCGGCCGGGGTGTCGTTCAATAAGTTCCTGGCGAAAACGGCTTCGGATATCAATAAGCCGGATGGCATGAAGGTCATCCTGCCCGAGGAAGCCTCTGACTTTATCGATCAGCTACCGATCAAGAAATTCCACGGTATCGGACGAGTTACGGCTGATAAGATGAACCGAATGGGCATTTACAACGGGAAAGACCTGAAGCAGTATACTGAGATCGAACTGGTACAACGTTTTGGCAAGGTGGGGCGTCATTATTTCCGGATCGTGCGGGCCCTGGACGATCGTCCGGTCAATCCCAATCGCATTCGCAAATCCATTGGTGCTGAACGCACGTTCCGCGACGACCTCACCCGCTTACCGGAGATGCAGGAAAAGCTGGCTTACATCACCAGGGTGGTGCACGACCACACGAAGCGATCCGATAACTACGGCCGGACCGTAACCCTAAAAATTAAGACGGCCGATTTCGTCATTTTAACGCGAAGTCGAACCTACGGGCAGGAGGTGCGTTCCTATCAACGGTTGTTCAACACGGCCATGGAACTGTTGCGTGAAAATTGGGAGGAATTTGAACGAGTGCGCTTGCTTGGTGTTTCGGTGTCCAATTTGCAACGCGAGCAACCCTGGGAAGGCATACAGTTGACCTTTGATTTCGAGGGGGACGAAGAAGAATAAAAAAACGGCCTCCGGACGGATCCGAAAGCCGCTACTGCTAAAAGAGCAGTTGGTTAGCGTAGCGAGAAGTTTGTGACGAATATGTTATTGCTTTCGTTGTATTCCAGGATGTTGTTAGGCTGATCGATTATGCAGCGCACACGTCCTGTATCCTGGCCGAAAGGGCCTTTAGGTACATCAATGACGTGATCGGGTACAACCCCGCTGAAGCGGAAAAATACCGTGCGGCCGGCCGGAATAGCGGGTATGACCTTTGTCAGGTTAAAACTACTGGTCTGCGCACCGTAGTACTCACGATACAGGAAACTGATGAAGAGTTCACTGGCGGGAGCATCAACGGTACCGTTATTAGTGATACGCACCTCCATATCGCGGCGTCCGCCGTTATGGGGGCCTACCTCGGCCGAGGTGACCATCAGGTCCACTTTAGGCGTTACCAGGGGACTGACATCCGGCATCGGGTAGGAAAATTGGGCGAAGGAGAAAGTAGTTGCAAAACAAAGGGCTAGCATTAGTACGGTTCTCATAGTTGTGTTTGGTTTAAAACGAGGAATAAATAATTGATTCGAGAAGAGGTGTTGGTAAGCACATTGTTATGACCCCTTCTTTCGAAAAAAAATAATCCATGCCGCAAAAGACTTTATTATTGTTCGATGTCGATGGTACTCTGGTGTATTCCGAAAGGCGTGACAGCCAGTGTTTTGCGAAAGCGTATGAAGAAAAATACGAGCGGGCATTTCCGACCCTTGACTGGCGAGCATTTTCACACGTGACGGATCACATCATCTTTGGATCCTGTATTGAACAGCACTTTGGCCGTACCTATACACGGGAAGAGGAAGAAGATTTCCGGGCCTTATACATGTCGATGCTGCAGGAAGAAAGGCGGCGCGATCCGGATGCATTCCGGGAGGTCCCCGGCGCGGGCGATTTTTGGCGAAAGCTGGAGGAGCATCCGGAATACGAGGTAGCGATCGCTACCGGTGGCTGGTGTGCACCGGCCCAGATAAAGCTGACGCACGTGGGCATTGACCCTTCGGAGTTGATCATTTGCGGTGGTGATTTGCGGGAAACCCGCGACGACATTTTGCAGGCGGCGATTGACACGGCTATGGTTCGGGCGGGGCATTCCTTTGATCGCATTGTCTATATAGGCGATGCCGAATGGGATGCGCAAACGACCGGTCGGATGGGACTGGATTTTGTGGGGGTAAGGCACCGGGGCGACTACGATGTGCTGGAGCAGTTTGGTACCCGGTCGATCATCCGGAACTATCTGGAGCCCGATGCGTTTTGGTCGGCGGTGGAGCGCGCCAGACCACCCTACGTCAGAGTTCGGTAAACCGGCCGGGAACTACGGGTCATCGTTGAACGTTTTTGGTTTTTTTGCCGTTTGCCATACAGTAATATGTGAAATGAGAAAATTATAGGGAGCACCTTTTGGGATTTAACTCAAAATGCCTTTATATTTGCAACGCCTTTTGAAAAAGGGCCACAATTGCCGAAGATCAGAATTCATTGGAGGCTACTTCGAACCTCTGATTTCAACATTCTGATCTCCCAAAGATTCCGTAGCTCAGCTGGTAGAGCACTTGACTTTTAATCAAGGGGTCCTGGGTTCGAACCCCAGCGGAATCACCAATTTGAAGTATGAAGTCAGAGATCAGAGGTCAGAAATAGTCGGCCTGTCTTCTCTGGCTTCATTTTTTTGGCGAAAGCCGTATCAAAATTTCAGGTGAGAATAATCAGGGTTTACTTCAGATCTCTGATTTCAACATTCTGACCTACCAAAGATTCCGTAGCTCAGCTGGTAGAGCACTTGACTTTTAATCAAGGGGTCCTGGGTTCGAACCCCAGCGGAATCACCAATTTGAAGTATGAAGTCAGAGATCAGCCGCCCTGCGTACTACTTCGGCGGCCATGAAGGTCAGAAATAGTTGGCCTGTCTTCTCTGGCTTCATTTTTTTTGGCGAAAGCCGCACCCCAATACCAAGATAGACCGATCAGATGCTAATCCAGACGGTCCTTTCGCGTAAGCAAACTAAGAGGCTGATTGTTGCGAAATCCATCTTAGAATAATCATTTACCAACCTCAAAGATCCAGACAGGATCAATATCTTTTTCTGAGAAGATTTACACATTAATCCTTGCGTGCCGCTCCGCTGGCGCCGAAGTCCGTGCGGTCGGAGGGGCCAGGCACGCCCGCTTTTATTTGCCTATTAAAGCTTCGAAAACGACATTTTTGAGGGTCGAAAGTTGAGGTTAAGATCCAGGCCTGCCCCGTGGAATAGCTTTGCCCCGTGCTTTGCACGGATTCCACAGGGCAAGGGCGCTTTTACAGGTGCTCCATGAAATAGCAATCACCAAGCATATCAACGAGAACAAGGGCAAACCTCGGTACGATGAGTTCTGCACCGCAGCGAGCAGCTGTAGAGGAAAGCCCGGTCGGCATCGTCCGAAGTAATCTAGGGTATCCCTGTATATAATGCGCAGGGATTTATCCGAACAACTCTATTGTGCGCAATTATTTTACATAATACTTGTTTTGTGCGCAATTATTCTTTTCATTTTTTGAGGCTTACTTCTCCAACTACATTGAAGGCACGGTCTTCCTGGTAGAAGAAGCGAGAGAAATCGTGTATGAAGGCAACG
>CAYFGK010000114.1:0-23913 GCA_964342305.1 uncultured Saprospiraceae bacterium
CCTTTCAAAAAACAGACGGGTCGATTGTCTTCAAAGACAATCGACCCGTCTGTTTTTTGAAAGAATCCAGATTTACTGGACGCGGAAGTTGTAGGTAATCGTACCGCACTGTTTATCCACACTGCCTTCCGAGAATTTCCATTTTTTGGCATTCTCTACGGCTAGTTGCTTCAGGCGGGCACTGGATGAAGTGGTACCGCGCTGGGTAAATTCGGCGGATGTTACACTACCGGACTTATCCACGCACACGCGCACCACTATGATACCCTGGTCCTGTGAGCGGTCAGTAATTCGGGGGGAAGCAGTTACGCCTCGATTACCAAGTCCACCACCAACCGTACCGGAACCGGTGCTTACACCTTCCAGTTTCGAAGCGTCGGGGTCACCTTCGGGATCGCCCTGATTCCCTTCCTTACCGGTGTCGCCTTTGCCTTTACCGTCGCCAAAGAGGCCACCCAGTTTATCTTTGAGTTCGTCGGCCTCAGCTTTTTTCTTGGCTTCGGCTTCCGCCTTTTTACGGGCTTCTTCTTCCTGGCGGCGGCGCTCGGCTTCAGCTTCCTGCTGGCGACGCTGCTCTTCCAGACGCTCTTGCTCTTTGCGTTGTTCCTCCCGACGCTCCTGTTCGCGCAGGGCTACTTCATCGGGGTCTTCGGTGGTGATCACTTCTTCCTCGACGGGGTTGGGGTCAGGAGCCTCTTCGACCGGAGGTGCCGGTTCAGAGACCTCTTCCGGTGGTTGTTCGTCGGGTTGGTCTTCCTCGACCGGATCGGCAACGGCCGGAGCCGAAGGACCGGCGTTATCGGTACCCTGCCCCAGATCGGGTAAGCCCAGGTTCACCAGGATACCCTCCTGTCCGGGAGGAGGTACGGGATAGCGCAGCAGGGGCAGGAAAATGAGTATCAACACGGCTATACCGCCGATGGTACTCGCCGTCCGGCCTCTGCGTTTGTCTTTCTGTTCATGATGATCGATGATAGCATCCATAGCTGATCGATTTTATTGGTATTCAACAGTATAAACGCCTCGTCGCCCATAATCATTCCGGCGACAGGCGTCTTCACACCGTTTTAACGTTTTTCGGCGGCTAAAATACCGTCGGCCCCTACGGTCAGGGCAATATCCATAATGGCCACCACGTATTCGGTGGGTGTTCCCTCAGCAAAGGCAATCGTAAACTTATATCGCCCCGAAGAGCCTCTGCTTTGCTGGGCCAGCTCACTTTCCAGGATACCCAGGGATACCCGGCGCCCGTTGAGGTAGTAATTTCCGTTCCGGGTGATGCGCACCTGATCCAGGCTCGAATCGGTCGACTGAGGCGCATTGCTGGACCCCGGCAACTTCAAATTCAGGGAGTTGGGAGCTACCAGACTCGAGGTGAGCATAAAAAAGATCAACAACAGAAAAATAATGTCGGTCAATGACGACATGCTGAATTCAGCGCTGACTTTACTTCTCTTTTTAAGACCCATTGGGTTCTGTTTATATGTTTAGCCCTCCCGTGGCTGAGTCGCCAAAATAGCTTTGACGCCCAGGCGGGCAGAGATTTCCATTACATTAACGACGTAGTCGAAGGGCGTGCCGATCTCAGCTACAATGGTCACCGTGTAGGATTCCTTTTCCAGAGTCGATGCATTGGCGATCTCGTTGCGTAAAGCTCGTTCGAGGGCACTGCGGGAGACCTCCTGGCTACCGACCGTGTGCTGACCGTTTTTTTCGATGCTGACCACCACGGAGGTCGGAGCCACCGTTTTCGAGTCCGATTCCGGCAATTCAAACGGCTGCAGATTCACCAGGGTGGAGGTAAGCATGAAAAAGATCAGTAACAGAAAAATGATGTCGGTCAACGACGACATACTGAATTCAGCACTGGTTTTATTTCGGCGTTTCAGTCCCATACATTATGTGGTTGGTTCCTGTAACAGGTCCATGAATTCGGTCGTAGAACGCTCCATTTTAAAGACTACCTTCTCCACGTTAGCTACCAGGATGTTGTAGCCTACGAAAGCCAGGATACCGATCGCCAGTCCCATGGCAGTCGTGATCAGTGCGGTATAGATACCACCGGCCAGTACCGAGGGCGTTACGTTCTGCTGGGTCGACATATTATAGAAGGCCGAGATCATACCGGTTACCGTTCCGAAGAACCCGATCATAGGCGCCGCACCGGCAATGGACGCCAGTGTAGATAATGATTTTTCCAGTTTGAAGATCTCGAGGTTACCCACGTTCTCGATCGCCGCATCGATATCGCGGAGGGGCTTGCCAATCCGTTGCAGGCCTTTTTCCACCATTCGGGCGACGGGCGAATCGGTCGTCTGGCAAAGGGCTTTAGCACCCTGAATATTGCCGGATTGCACGTTGGCCCGGATGTTGTTCATGAAGCTGTCGTCCACCTTCCCGGCCCGCTTGATCGCTCCGTAGCGTTCGAAGAAGATATAGATAGAGATCACGAACAAAATGAACATGACAATATAAATGATGATCCCCAGAATACCGGAATCGATCAGGATATTGAACAGGTTTTGGGTTTCTTCCTCTCGTTCCAACCCTTCGGTGGTTTGGAACAATAAGAGCATGTCTTGCAGCATGAATTCGAGATTTTACGACTAAAAATTGGTTTTCGTCAAGTCGGGTGCGTACCCATCCGGATTCCTTAACGCTGTGAAAGCTGCATTAAGTATATAAGGCACCACAGGGAGCCCCATCGCCGGGCGGCTCAATTTAACAAATAGGTGGAAGTTTATATAGGTTTCGGCCAAATAGAAAAATACAAGACAGCTTTCGATTTCTCTCTACTGCTGCTTCGATTAATCAGTAGTAGAGAGAAATCGAAAGCAAGACTGAAGACCGGGAGAGAACGAAGAGAATGAAGTGACCGGAGCGACTCGTCGGAGCCGGACTGCATGTATGTTCTTGCCTGCTGTTTCTCTGCTCTTTTTACGTAGAGCGCCGGGGTCCAACGCAAGGATCGTACCTCATGAAATCACTGCGAGCGAAGCGTGAAAAAGGCATCTTGAAGTCGGACACGAGCGATAGCGACTGATGGAATAAATCGGAAATACCTCGACCTACTCTGTGAAACTCCATGTAACTCCATGTAACTCCATGGTTCTAGGAAGCCCAATACGCCGTGAGGACTGCCAACTGGAGACTGGAGACCGGGAGACTGTGCACCATTTGGCGAAAGCCAAAAACAAAACCACATTGAGCACTGAGCACCGAGCATTCATCATTGAGCATTGAGCATTCATGCCCGCCATAGCCCGAACGGGCGAAGGCGGGGAGCATTGCCGACTGAAAACTGAGAACTGATGACTGGAGACTGAGTACTGATGACTCAATATGTTCCATTTACGTACACCCGCCGGTAGGGAGCCGGCGAAAGTGCCTCGAACACGGGCGGCCGTTCCTCGTATTTGTAGCGCTCCGGGCGCCCCTGCTGTCCGATGTAGTGCCCTTTTTGCCGTAAGGCATAATCCAATGATTCCCCTTCCTGGAGGAAGTAAATAGTCTGCGGAGTATCAGGATGGTCCAGCGTGCTCATGAGGAGGGACTCCATGCCCACCGCCCAGGGCACCCAGAGCCGTGACCAATCCCAGCCCTCCATGGAAGCCATGAGCTTGGGTTGATCGGGCGTGGATTGCTGGTCCATGATGCCCGTGATTAAAGCCTCTCTTTTTTCGAAGAAGGTATGCACAGAGGCAATACGGTGCAGACTGAAAATCACCAGAATGCCCAGCACCAGCAATGTTACCGGTCGGGGTTCTTTCGGCAAAGCCAATACCAATAACAGGGCAATTGGCAATCCCAGGTGAGCAAAATACCCGTCGATCATCAGATAAACGGGACCGTTGAGGTAGGCGTGGGTCAACATGGCCAATAGCGCAATGACCGAAAAAACAACAACAGCGGTCAGGGCCAAAGCTATCTTTTTTTGCGAAAGCGCTACTAAAAACAGACCGGCAAACAGGACGATAGTCAATGGATAGTGAGCCTGCAAATACCACCAGAAGCGTTCCCAAACATAGAGAGAGGGCAGGTCGGATAGCTGGCTGGCGTACTCCCGGACCACCGTCAGGCGACCGGTTTCGTAACCACTGAAGGATTGCCCTCCGAGCAATCGCAACAGCACAAATCCAATTAGGGCCAAAGCTGGCACGAGCCAGGCTGACTGCGACCGCCAATGACCATCAGCCGATAACCAAATGAGGTATCCCAGTCCAAAACTCAATAAACCGAAAGGGTGAGTAATCAGCAGCGGGATCGCCAGTACATAGGCCACCAAAATATTCCGGTGAGACGCTACCGGCCATCGCCCGGGATCCCTCATCAGCCACCCCAATGCCAGCGCTACCCAGGTCAGCGATTGGACAACCTCAGCTACCGGCGCGTAGAATTTGTAACGGATAGTCAAAAGCTGGACAAGAAGCAGAAGCAGACCACCGCGCGGAGACCGGAACAGATACACCAGTACGAGGAAGATCAGGTACGGCAGAGCCATCAGCACCAAACTGTACACGCGTAGTACTGTTTCTATAGATGCACCCCCTTTGATGAAGGCCAATACCGGTACCTGCGATAACCATCCGATCCACCGATCGTGCTGAATATAGGGCTTACCGAACCAGATCAGGTTAAAGGCGTAGTTGGCCGTATCAAAGTGCAACATGCGCTCCCGGAAAAATACCTGACTGAATATAAGCAGGACCAAAAAGCCCAGGTGACCCAAGCCTATCCACCAACGAGTGGACAGGGAATGTGTCCACCAGGATCGGCCGGTTATGGAGGATTGGATTGCCATGAACGGAAAGATCGGTTTTTTTTTGGCAACAAAGCGGTGATCAGGCAGCCATTACTCTACTTGTTTACCGCCTCCGAAAAGGTTTGGGCATTGCCCAATCTTTTAAAGCGAGTAGGCACTCGAGCCGAATTGGTTTAGATTCCCGAACCAATTCGTTGTCGGTAAAAATCGGGTGCGGATTCGGTGATCCCGAAACCCGCCAAACCTTGTACGGCCGGGCCTTTGTTTTTCCGCTAATTCTATTATTTTTGCTATAGCGAAAATTCGCTAGGTCATCATAAACCACCAAATACATATGAGCAGAAGAATCAAAAAAGCAGCCGTTCTGGGTTCCGGAGTCATGGGATCCGGGATTGCCTGTCACTTCGCCAACATCGGACTGGAAGTCCTGATGCTGGATATTGTACCCCGGGACCTTCCGGATGATCAAAAGGACAATCCGGCTGCCCGTAACCAAATTGCGGACAAGGCCCTGAAAACAGCCCTCAAATCCAAACCGGCACCGCTCTACGACCCCTCTTTTGCTCAACGAATTACTACCGGAAACTTCGAAGACAATTTCGCCGACATCAAAGACTGCGACTGGGTCATCGAGGTAGTAGTCGAAAACCTGGATATCAAGAAGAAGGTCTTTGCTCAGGTCGATGAACACCGCAAAAAGGGTTCACTGGTCACCTCTAACACTTCGGGTATTCCCATTCACCTGATGACCGAAGGGCGCAGTGAAGACTTCAAAAAACACTTCTGCGGAACACACTTCTTTAATCCGCCGCGTTACCTGCGGCTGTTCGAAGTCATTCCCACGGAGGACACCAGTGAGGAAGTTGTGGATTTCTTCATGCACTACGGCGACCGCTACCTTGGTAAGCAAACCGTACTTTGCAAGGATACGCCGGGTTTCATCGGCAACCGGGTCGGCATTTACACCATGGCCAAGATCTTTCAGTTGACCGACGAGCTAAGCCTGCGGATCGAGGAGGTCGACAAGCTGACCGGACCGGCCATTGGCCGTCCCAAAACGGGCTCCTTCCGGCTGGGCGATCTCGTGGGCCACGACACCTCCGTGAAGGTCATTAATGGCTTACGCGAAAATTGTCCCGACGATGAGCAGGTGCAGATCTTTCAGATACCGAAGTACCTGGAATTCCTCATCGAAAATAATTACCTGGGTAACAAAACCGGACAGGGCTTTTACAAAAAGGTAAAGGGCGACGATGGTAAGCGTCAGATCCTGGCACTGAACCTCGAGACCCTGGAATACGAGCCCAGCCAGAAGCCGGATATTCCCAGCCTCAAGACCAGCAAGCAAATCGACAGTCTCCCCAAACGCATTCAACATATGTTTGATGCCGACGACAAAGGGGGCCAACTGGTTCGCAAGTCGCTGCTCGGGCTGTTCGCTTATGTGTCTAATCGCATCCCTGAGATCAGCAATAACCTGTACAGCATAGACGATGCACTTAAGGCGGGCTACGCCTGGGAAGTAGGACCTTTCGAATACTGGGATATTGTTGGTGTGAAGAAGGGCCTGGAGCAGGCTAAAGCCGAAGGCGAGCAGGTGGCCGACTGGGTCCAGGAAATGCTGGACCAGGGCTTTGACTCCTTTTACAAGCGCGAAGACGGCGTTCGTAAGTACTACGATATCGCTACCAAGTCGTACAAGGTTATTCCGGGTGCCGAATCTTTGGTTATCCTCGACAATTACCGCGACCGCGCGCCGGTCCACAAGACCAGCGAGACCGTTCTCCACGATATTGGTGACGGCGTATTATGCCTGGAATTTACCAGCATGCACAACTCCATCGGTGAAGGGGTGCTGCGCGGTATCAACGAATCGATCCAGATCGCCGAGGAAGGCGACTGGCAGGGGCTGGTCATCGGTAATAATGCCACCAACTTCTCGGTTGGTGCTAACCTGATGATGATCGCCATGATGGCCTACCAGCAGGAATTTGACGAGCTGAATATGGCGGTCAACCTGTTCCAGCAGACGACCATGCGCTGCCGGTACTCGTCGATCCCGGTAGTGGCAGCCACGCAGGGCTACGTATTTGGTGGTGGTTGTGAAACTATTATGCACTGCGATGCCGCCATGGCCTCGGCCGAGTCTTACATCGGTCTGGTGGAGGTAGGCGTCGGCCTCATCCCCGGTGGTGGGGGCACCAAGGAGTTTGCCCTACGGGCTTCCGATGAGTTCCATAAAGACGAGGTAAAGATCCCCGTGCTGATCGATAAATTCCGCAACATCGCTTTGGCAAACGTTGCTACCAGTGCGCAGGAAGCCTATAACTACGGTTACCTCCTGAACAGCAAAGACGAGGTCGTTATGAATAAGGATCGCGCCATTGCCGAAGCCAAGCAAAAAGTACTGGAACTGGCTCCCGGCTACACCCAGCCGCTCCAGCGCACCGACGTGACCGTGCTGGGTCGCACCGGCCTGGCGGCACTGTACGTGGCCGCCAACGAGTTGAAGCTGGGACACTACGCCAGTGAACACGACATCAAGATCGCCCGCAAAGTGGCCTACGTACTCTGTGGCGGCGACCTGACCGGCGAGCAAAAAGTAAGTGAGCAATACCTCCTGGATGTGGAACGGGAAGCCTTCCTCAGCCTCTGCGGCGAGCAAAAGACCCTCGAACGCATCCAGCATATGTTGCAGACGAATAAACCTCTTCGTAATTAGTATTTGGTAGTGAGTATTAGGTATAAGGAAAAAGGGTCAAGAGGTTACATGCAGGCATCTTTTTGGACTAGTTAGCTGTTTACCAAACACATAAGAGTATTTAGTGTCAACTAACTGCGGGTTTTAAAAGGAAGGATAGCATAGCTTTAGCTTTAAATTAATTACGCTATGCATAACTTTAGAAAACTTGATGTTTGGCAGGATGCCATCGAATTAGCAATACAAGCTTACGAAGCTACCGACCTGTTTCCGGACCATGAACGCTTTTCGCTCACTACACAGGTTAGACGATCGGCCGTATCAATCCCTTCCAATATTGCGGAAGGTGCCGGCCGGAATACGAACAAGGAATTCAATCACTTTCTGGGGATATCAAATGGATCCAGCTGTGAACTCGAAACTCAATTGATAATTGCAAACAGGAGAGCATACCTTAAAGAGGATGCTTTCTTACAACTATTACATCACATAGCTAGAGTACAAAAACAGAACTACAATTTGGGCAAATCACTGCTGATCAAGTAGTCCTAATACACTCTACCTACTACCAAATACCAACAACAATGAACGCATACATAATCAAAGGCTACCGCTCGGCGGTAGGGAAAGCCAAAAAAGGAGGCTTTCGCAACTACCGGTCGGATGACCTGGCGGTAGACGTAGTAAAATATTTAATGGAACAGACTCCCGAGGTTGATCCGCAGATGATCGATGATGTCATTGTGGGTTGCGCCAACCCCGAAGGAGAGCAGGGCTTCCAGATCGGGCGGCAGATATCCTTGCGGGCGCTGGGTAAGGAAGTACCCGGCATGACCGTCAACCGCTACTGTGCTTCGGGGCTGGAGACGATCTCCATTGCCGTAGGTAAAATTGCGGCCGGTATGGGCCACATGTACGTGGCCGGTGGCGCCGAGAATATGAGTATGATCCCCATGACGGGTTATAAACTGGCACCTTCCTACAAAGTGGCCAATGATACGCCCAATTACCTGGCCAGCATGGGCCTTACGGCGGAGGCTGTCGCCAAAAAATATGAGATCTCCCGCGAGCAGGCCGACGAGTTTGCCCTGCGGTCACATACCCGGGCTGCCGCGGCCATCGACGGCGGAAAGTTCAATGATGAGATCGTACCTATTGAAGTTACCGAGGTATTTGTCAAAGACAATAAGCGCCAGGAACACAAGCACACCGTTGCCATGGACGAAGGGGTGCGCCGCTCCACCACCATGGAAGCGCTCGGTGGCCTGCGTCCCGTATTCCGCAAGGATGGCGTGGTTACAGCGGGTAACTCTTCCCAAACGTCCGACGGGGTGGCTTTCACCCTGGTAGTGAGTGAGGAAATGGTTAAGAAGTTGAATTTGCAGCCCATTGCTCGTTTAGCCGCTTGTTCGGTAGCGGGTGTAGACCCTCTGTACATGGGCATTGGTCCTTGCGCGGCCATCCCGAAGGCACTGAAGCAGGCCGGCCTCAACCTGTCGGATATCGACCTGATCGAACTGAACGAAGCCTTCGCTACCCAATCGCTGGCCGTCATCAAAGAGGCCGGCCTCGATCCCGACAAAGTGAACGTGAATGGTGGTGCCATCGCCCTGGGCCACCCGCTGGGATGTACCGGAGCCAAGTTGTCGATCCAGCTCTTCAACGAGATGCGTCGCCAGAATAGCAAATACGGCATGGTCACCGCGTGCGTTGGTGGCGGACAAGGGATCGCCGGCATCTACGAGTTCCTTAATTAACGCGAGGTTGGGTCCGATCTTTTTGCTAAGTGGCTAAGGGTCGCAACCTCACGTTGTATTTGGTATTAAGTATTAGGTAGTAGGTTTATCTTAAATCCTTATACCCAATACCTACTACTATGTATCGGGAGATTGGGCCTTGATTATCCTCCATTTATAAAATAGTCTGTGCCCAACCTCACGGTTAATTAACAATAACCGCCCAAAAAAGGGCGCCTTCCGGTCGGAAGGCGCCCTTTTTTGGGCGTAAGCCAGTTATACCTAACGAACGATGGTCACATCGCCGCGGATGATCTGTCCCTCGTTGATGTTGAGTCGCAGAATGTAATAGTACGTACCCGCCGGCAGATCCTGACCACCACTGTTCTGACCACCCCACTCATTGGTGTAAGGAGCAGCCGTGTACACAATATCTCCCCACCGGTTAAAGATCACGATCTCGTTCTCTTCGAACTGCTCGGGGGCATTCTGCAGGATGTCGAAGACCAGCATATCATTCAGTCCGTCACCATTGGGCGTAATACCATTGGGGGCTTCCACTTCAAAGTTGGCATCGAAGGGAATGGTCACTTTGACGATCGCGCTGTCGCAGAGTTCCACACACTGATCAATGCAAACCTGGTAGGTGAACTCATCTTCACCGGAAAGGCCGCCACCAATATTGAAAGGAACCTGGTTCCCGGTAATGGCTCCGACACTACCCAATACAGGGTCGCTGAGGATACTGATGTTCAGGTTGGCACCCGGACGATATTGGTCATTGGCCAGCACGTTGATATTACGGGCCAATTCACCGACGTCGAGTGTGATCTGATCGTTGCCGGCGATGGGGGCTGTTTCTTGCGTAACCGTAACGGTGTCGGAACTGTAGTTAGGACAATCGTCGTACGACAAGGTCCAGACGAATAAGTTTTCACCTACTTCCAGGCCGCTAACTCCGGTATTTGCGTTACTGGGTACATCGATGGCATCATCGTCCAGGCTGGTCCAGCGCCCGGTAGCTTCGGCTGGTTCGGAGGCGAAAAGCATTCCGTCGATCGTACAGGAAGTCTGATCATCGCCGGCATCAGCATCCACCAGGCGCGGATCGCGATCCACCACTACCGTGGACGTTGCCGTACAGCCATTATTGGTGTTCTCAACTTCCAGCTGGTATTCACCTACTGCATCAACCGTCGGGCTCAGGGCACTTTCGTTTGAGATGAGGCCATTACCACTGAGTACCGTCCAATTATAGGCGTAGATCGTACCCTGGCTGGACCCCGAACCATCCAGTGGCACCTGCGTTCCCGGGCAAGTCAGGAGTTGTGTGCCCCCGGCATCTGCCATTGGTGCCACGCGATCCTCCAGCACGCTAACGATGAGCGTATTTTCACAGCCCGTTGCCAGGTTGGTCATCAGCAATTGGTAGCTACCACCCGCGCTGACCGAAGCCATATACGGATTGTTGTTTACCTGGGGAGCAGGCTGACCATCGACCGAGGTCCACTGCAAATCGAAGTTCCCTTCCTGATCGGAACCACTGGCATCCAATTGGATCATCGGCATCTCACAGGTCAGGGTTGATGGCTCAGCAATGGAGATGGCCGGTGGGGTGGTCTGTTCATCCACGGTAACGGTATCGATGGAGAAACAGCCATTGACCGTATCCCGCACCGTAAGTACGTATTGATCAGCGGCGATAGCCACCGGTTGTAATTCATCGGCGGGCATGGGGCTAAGACCGTTGTTCACGGCTTCCCACTGGTAGATAACATCCGTGCCGGTGCCCGATCCGAGTCCGTTCAAGGTCACGGAATCCACCGTACAGGTAATCGACATATCCGCACCGGCATCAGCGGCTGGTGCCAGGGTATCGGCCAGCACCTCCACGGGGCGGACAGATGTACAGCCGGTATTGGTATCAGTGAGTTGCACTTCGTACAGACCGGCTTTAGAAACGGTCGGTACCTGTTGGTTAGCACCACTAACGATCTCGCCGGTACTTCCCCCGGGAACACTCCACTGGAAAGCATAGGCGCCATCGGCCGGAACGAGTTCACCTTCAATGGTCGTATTGGGCTCCGTACAGGTTATGGTTGGCAGGTCACTAATGCGCAGTAGCGGACCCGAGGTCGCGTCCACTACAACCACGGTATCGGAATTAATACAACCACTGGTCAGGTCTTCGACCTGCAACAGGTAGGTACCGCCCGTCATGACGGTCACGCTGAAGGTATCAATGGCCACCGTCTGATCATTCAACAACCAGGTATACCTCAGGCTATCGGGTGCCAGCACTCCCGCTCCGGTTAGCGTCAGCGAACTATCTACACAAGTAAGGGTGCCTCCTATCCCCGCTTCGACGGAGGGGCGAATAATATTGTTCATGACCACCGCAGTATCCGAGGCAGTACAGCCACTCAGATTGTTGGTTACGGATAGCAGGAAGGTACCAGCCTGCACGACGGTAGGCTGCAGCATGGAGTCCGTTCCTTCGGCCAGCATCCCGGTATCGAGTGCCGTCCAGGTAAAGTCAAAGTCGTTGGTGTTACCAACCGAGGCCTGTAACACAATAGTCTCGTTATCGCAGTCCAGGGCCCGCATACCTCCCGCATCGACAGCCGGGAAATCAGCACTGGGAACTACCTGTACGGTGTCGTAGGACTGACAACCGTTTTCGATATCGGTTACTTCCAGGATATAATTACCGATGGAATCTACCCGGACGAAGACGTCATCCCCCACCTGATCACCTCCTTCCTCAAACCAGGCGTAGGTAACATCCTGCAGGTTTTCCGAAAGGGAACCATCGAGCTGAACGGAGGTACTGTCGCAGCCGAGTTCGAGGTTCTCACCGGCATTCGCATCCGGGAAGACGGCGGCATTTCGGACTACCACAGTATCCAGCGAACTACACTGGGTCATGGTATCGATCACTTCCAGCACAAAGGTACCGGCGGCCTGGATGCGAGGTTCGAGCGTAGATTCTTCACCGGGAGCAATAAGTCCGCCGTTAAATTCAGTCCATTCGTAGCGTACACCATCGGTTTCGGAACCGGTACCGTCCAGACGGAAGGTATCGCCCGAACAATCGAAGGTAAAGTCCTCCCCGGCACTGGCGGCAGGAGTGGGTGGTGCCAATACCTCCATCGTATCAATGGCCGAACAGCCGGAGGTCCGGTTAATGACTTCCAGGATATAGAGGCCTGGCGCCTGTACGGGCACGGAGCGCCGATCGGTTGCTCCGGCCAGAATACCACCTACGGTACTCCACTCGTACCGGAAGTCTTCTCCTTCCGAGCCGGTGCCGGAAATGATAAAGGCCGGACCACTACAGTCAAAGACTTTGTCTTCTCCGGCATTTGCCTGTGGCAGGTTATCGGTAAGCGGTATCATAAAGGTATCGCGAACGATTACCGGCGGGATCGTATTGGTAAATACGGACACGGCAACTTCACCCTCGCGCAGGTTGATCGCCCGTTCGCCGAATTGCTGTGGCGTTGAGTTCCAGTTGAAGAAGATCGTTTGGGGGTTGGCATCGGGATCGTAATCCTGAACCATCAGTTCGATGGTACCGTCCCGGCCATCGGGACAGCTTACCGGGGAGATATTTGCGCCCAGAATGATGATGGTATCCCGGATACAAACGCCGCCACTCAGGGGAAAAATACTTCCGGCACCATTGACGGTGGTCACTGCGGGAATCGGATCGAATTCAATATTGATATCCACGCAGGTATCCGACGGGCCAACTACTGCGTAGCAAACGTCAAAAATGGCAGTACTATCCGGTAAGGTTACTCCGGCAGGAGGGCCTTCCCAATCGAATTCGATAAGCCCCACATCGGCCGAGGTCGTTCCCAGGCTCACACCCTCTTCGAGACCAAGCGGATTATCGCCCAGCTGAATTTCCTGGAATTCCAGGAGAGAAGGGGCCCAGTTAACCGTGAACTGTGCGGAGGTAATATCTTCGAAACCACGGACCGTATAGGGCAGGCAGATGGTATCACCGGTGTAGGAGTTGCGCTGGTCGATCACCAGAAAGAAACCTTCCGGGTTAAGGACGCATATCTCCCCTTCGGTAGGGATGACGTTAACGTTATTCCCGTTCGATTCGGAGGTGATGGCTTCTGCTTCCAGGATACCCACCATACTGATCGGGCTGCAGTTTTCCTGCACCCCTAATTCACCGGGAGGAGTACCCGTGACCCGAAAACACATGGTGAAGAGCACCGATCCTTCCGGCAGGGTTTGGGGCGTACCATTGCCGTTCCAGTCGAACTGTAACCCGCCGGAAGCGGCAAAGGAGGTATTAATATCGGCAATATCAAACAGGGGATTTACATTCTGTACGTTGGTAAATTCCATATCCGAGGGCTCCCACCCCAGCGGAAACTGGAGGCTGAGCACATCCACAAAGTTACCCACCGTTACATCCAGGCAAACGATATCGCCCGGGGTGCCCCGGTTCTCACCAATACCAATACGCACGCTTTCGGGCTGATTCACCTCAACGGCACAGTTAGAGGGGAATACGCCCAGATTTCGGGCGCTGTTGATGAGGGTAACCCGGTCGGAGGCGGTATTGATCCGTACCGGGGAATTCCCCCCGAGACCGACCACATTAAAACAGATCACGTATAGCTGATCCCCGGCGGAAAAGTCGGCCGCAAAAGCCGGGCTATTGGCCCGCCAATCTAAGCCCAGGATTCCGTTCCGTATGTTCGTTTGATCAAAGTCGTCCTGGTTAAGCCCCGGTATCAATCCGTTGTTCAGGTCGCGGATTTCTGAGAATTCCAGAATATTGGGATTCCATTCGATGAGGTAGCGGATCTCGTCTACATCAGCGAGGTCGGCATTGGCACTAAATACCACACACACCTCGTCGTTGAGGTTGACCGGACCACCGCAATCGATACCCACCTGGAGGCCTTCGGGCTCACATTCACCCGTCTCGACCAAGCCGGGTTCGAAGGTAACCGGAATGGTGACCGTATCATTGAGGGAGTTAAAGGCTTCGACCCGGGTCGGATTACTATTGAAGGTAAAATCCGTACTCTGTTCACAATCTCCGACCACGCGGAAACACACCTGAAAGACGGAGGTGCCATCCGGAATAGACTCGCCCAGGTTATTGGGGTCGAGGTAGGTCCAGGATACGGTAAGCCGGCCCGGACCGATATTCGGGTTGTCGGGGGTACCAAAATCACTCTTATTGAGATTGCGTAGATTCTCGGTTGGTATAACATCCTCAAACTCCAGAATACTCGGATCCCAGTTCATGGAGAACTGCATACCGATCAGTTCATCGAAACCATCGACGGTGACATCCACACAAACCAATTCTCCTGGATTACCGGAGGTTGAACTGGCCACAAGGTTGAGGGGGCGTACACAAGTTGATACGATACCCTTGCCGAGACGCAGACCAATATTTTGAGTACATACCCCCAGACGTTTCACATCGATGGGCGTGGGATCTTCGGTCAGATCTGAGTCATTGATTATTTCAATATCGGTAGCTGCGCCGTAGGAGCTAACAGCCCGGAAACATATCTGGAAGATAGCGACACTATCTTCCAGGGTGATGGCGCTGGCGGCCGTTTCACAATCATCAAATTCCCAATTCAGCAGCAACAGGCCTTCATCTACCCGGGAATCATCAAAATCATCGGCGGTCAGGCGGGCCAGATTCAGGCCGTCGACGCGCACAAATTCGATGATCTCGGGATCCCATTTTACGGGGAACTTTACCGAGGTCAGGTCCGTAAAGTCTTCGACAGTCACGTCGATGCAGAACTCTTCATTCGTGCATGGATCAGCGGATGAGAAGGAAAATTTAGGACCACCGGCACCAAACTGGCCGAAGGCTACCCCTATTGTGGTTAGTACGAACGAGAGAAGGAGTACTATCTTTTTCATGAAGCTATCAGATTTGGGATATCTTGTAGTTATCGTCATGGGAAAAACCGAAGCCGGGTCGCGGAAAGTCTCGAACAAATCGTTCTGTACGGCGTATCCCCTACCCGACCGACTAGCGGTACGGTTTAGTTAAAAAAGGAGAACGCTACGTTTAATTCGTGGGTACTACCCGCCGAGGGCCCGAACGAACTGAACGAATAGTCATATCCATAACCAAGGCGAACGAAGTTATCGAAACCGACATTTTCACCCAGCACGAATCCTGTTTCCAGGTGGACCGTTCCGGCCGTGGAACCACCAGCACCGATCCAGAGGGCCACCGGCAGTTGGTAGCGCAGGTTTACATCGACATTGGTTGGTGCGTTCTGCACGTATTTTACCCACACCGAGGGCTCCAGGAAACTACCGTTATCGAAGAACTTATAGAATCCAAGTAATCCGTAAAAGTGGCGGACCCGCTGAGTGGTAAAATCGTTTTGATCATCTTTAAAGGTAAGGTCGAGCCCCAGTACCTGGGGTACGGAAACACCGCCGTAGATATAGTTATCGACGAAGCGGCCACCAATAGCTTTATAGAAGAAAACCCCGACACCGACGTCGGGATTCATCTGGCTTTGGTCAACGGAACCGATCACATCGCCCTCATCACGCAGGTCCAGATCGGAAGCGCGAATCCGGTATTGCACGAAGCCCGCACTCAGGCCCACCGAAAAACCACCGTACTCGGGATCGTCGGTAAGAACCCCGGCGATCCGTCCGTAAAAGCCGGTGAATCCGGTTGGTCCTGTCTGGTCGTTGATGATGTGGCCCCCTGCCTGTAAGGCTACACCACTCATCCCCGCTGCGAGGTAAGTACCACGGACCGTTTGGGTCGTCGGGGCATTATCCAGTCCGACCCACTGGGCCCGATAGGACGCACCGAACGAAATATTTTGGCCGTAAGCCAGGAAATCCGACTCAACGGCGGCCGGATTGATCAGGGTGGTATTTTCCCGGTACTGCGTAAACAAGGATAGCTGTTGAGCAGTAAGGCCCGTTGCTGCCAGCAACAGGCACAGGAGAAGGGTAAACCTATTCATGGGACTCTTTTTAAGGATGCGCAAGGTTCTACAATTTAGTGATCGATTCGGCACCATCATCAGGCATACAGACTGAGATCCACGCCATCAGGCGGTACCCAAACTTTCTTATTTCTGTCCCATTTTCAGGGTCAGATACAGTTGCCAGAGCGCCGGTTGGTACGAATTGCATTCAATGCCCGGTGTATTTGAATGGCTTCCGTTCGGCGCTCTTGAGCGCGAAAATATATGATTTTCACTTATTTCTGAGCACTTTAACACCTCTCGGTCGGGGGATATGCATCCGACAATCCTGGCAAAAGAGCCCGTTTCGGGATCACAAAGTTAGTAGAATAGCCCAGGAATCGGAGTACTATATGAATGCCTATTTCCCCAAATTTATTTTAAGGTAGGTGAACTATTTGCGGTAGTGGCTTTCGCCAAAAAAACGCACCACGTGATCACGAACCCCGAAATATCCGGTATGGTCGGTGTGAAACGGGAGTCCTGGTTTACCGTGAATTTGCGTTTTCTCTTAGGTGGTTATCTGCTTAGGGCCTCGGGAAAAGCCTAGAAAAAAGATGGAACGCTCATTCAAAAAACAGGAAATCAGCCTGGTTCACACACTAACAAAAGACGAATTTAGGGTTCCCTTTGGTATGCGGCGGGCACCAAATGAGTCTGCGGAGGCAAGAAGCCCGTAACAGGGTTATTACGTCTACGGAAAGGCTGTCGAAGAATCCCTAGGAGCGCATCGCATCAACGGGATCCATGGCGGAAGCTCTCAGGGCCGGGATCATTCCCGATAAAACCCCGATGAAGATCGATAATCCGATCCCCCAGAATATGTTCGCCACCGACAGGTACATGTCGAAGTTGATAACGTTCGACAGTATGGTCAGAATTAGTGCGATGAAGACCAGCCCCACCAAACCTCCGATAATACAGAGGATAACGGCTTCGATCAGGAACTCGGCCAGGATCACCCATTGCTTGGCCCCAAGGGCTTTCTTCACGCCAATGATACGGGTTCGCTCCTTAACCGATACAAACATAATATTGGCCACGCTGAACATTCCTACGAAAATGGCAAAGCCTCCAATGACGATCCCCACCAAATTGAGCACATTGAAGAACCCGTCGAGCAGGTTTGACAGAATTGACATTTGATTGATAGCGAAGTTACTTTCCTCGGTTGGCTGCAACCTGCGGTGTGACCGGAGGGCTCCGGTGACTTCCGCTTTGACCTCTTCAATGGGTATTCCCTCCCGGCCTTTGACCATCAGGGAGCCACTACCAAACAAGGAATTCTGATTGAGGTTGGCGATCTTCTTGGCGAAATTATAGGGCACGAAAAGGGCTTCGTCGACATTATTAATGTTGATGATACTATCGCCGGACTTTTCAAAAACACCGACAACTTCCATCTTACGGCCATTGACCTTTACGATCTTTCCGATGGGATCGATCCGGCCAAACAACTCTTCCGCCACGACTGACCCGATGACGATTTTATTCGAGCCGTACCGGTATTCGGAGGGCGAGAAGAACCGCCCCTTTTCGACCTGCATACTCAATACCGGTACAATCTCCTCAGTCCCCGTAAAAAGATAGGGACCACTGACCGAGTTGTTGCTCCATTTGACTGTCCGGGAGCCAATCCCTACCTGGAAGGCCACCATTTCGGCCGTGCGCAGGCGCTTATCCATCGCTTCGTAGTCTTCAAAATCGATATTTGGCCTGCGCATTATCTTGAAATAATTGGCTCCGGGGTCCTCGGTCCATGAGAACTTATCGATGAATAACACATCATTACCCAGTTTTTCCACACTGGAACGTACATTATCCTCCAGGGAATCCACGGCGGACAGTACTCCGATGATGCAGAAAATACCGATGGTAATCCCCAGTAAAGACAGGAAACTGCGCAGTTTATTGCCGATCAGTTGTTGAACGGCCTGAATAATGCTTTCCCGAACGATTTTAAAGATGCTATTCATAGGTATCGGTATCCGGTTTATGCCAACACTTTGGCAGGTCACAAGGTTACAATAAGGTGTTAACTCTTTTTTCCCTGCCGGCACGAAAGGTACGGTTAAGCTGTCAGGCTAAACAAAGGAATCGATTAAAAAGCTGATTTCTTCGGCCAATGATCCTACAATACCGCCGGCGAAAAGGTTTTGTGCAACTAATCCAATTCGCATAAGTAAAACCGATGCCGCTACGGGCCGTGCTGCGCAGTACTGCGTGCCGGGGGTCCTGAAGCAATTCGTTGTCGGTATAGTCCTTATTTGTTATCTTTGCCTCCTACTTGAAAATCAAACTACAGAATGAGAACCAAACTCTCGCAATTTGCTTTCGAATTACCCAAGAAATTAATCGCAAAATACCCCACCGAAAATCGCGACGAATCACGTTTGATGGTAGTGCATCGCGATACTGGCGAGATTGAGCACAAAGTTTTCAAGGATGTAATAGACTACTTTGACGAAGAGGATGTCTTTATCTTCAATAACACTAAGGTCTTTCCCGCCCGACTCTACGGACGCAAGGAAAAGACAGGAGCTCGTATCGAAGTATTCCTTTTGCGGGAGCTGAATCCGGAATCCCGTTTATGGGATGTCCTGGTGGATCCCGCCCGTAAGATCCGGGTAGGTAACAAACTCTACTTCAGCGATAAACACGATAACGATATACTAATCGCCGAGGTCGTGGATAATACCACTTCCCGCGGGCGTACCATTCGATTTTTGTACGATGGCACCGACGAAGAGTTCCGTAAGGATCTGCACGACCTGGGCAATACGCCCCTGCCGAAATTCATCGAACGGGAAGCCGAAGATATTGATAAGGAGCGGTTCCAGACTATCTACGCTAAGGAGATTGGTGCCGTAGCTGCTCCGACGGCCGGGCTGCACTTTAGCCGGGAGTTGATGAAGCGAATGGAGATCAAGGGTATTGATTTCGCTGAATTGACTCTCCACATTGGGCTGGGAACCTTTCGGAGTATCGACGTGGAAGATCTGTCCAAACACAAAATGGATGCCGAGTATTTCGACATCAAAGCGGATGCCGTGGATAAGGTGAATCGCGCCAAGGATAACAAAAAGCGAGTGGTTGCCGTCGGAACGACCTCCATGCGGTCTATTGAATCGGCTGTCTCCGCCGAGGAAAAACTAAAAGTGGCTTCCGGATGGACCAACAAATTTATCTATCCGCCCTACGAATTCAGCATTGCCGATGCGATGATCAGCAATTTCCACCTCCCCAAATCGAGCCTGATGATCATGGTTTGTGCTTTTGGTGGCCATGATCTCATCATGAAGGCCTATAAGGAGGCCGTCAAAGAGGGGTATCGCTTCTTCAGCTATGGCGACGCCATGCTGATCATCTGATGAGCACAGTTTTCCGGAAAGACGGGGCGATCTTCGGTACCGAAGATCGCCCCGTTTGTTTTTTTGCTTTGCGACCAGTCGGCCTCCTCTTTTTGCCGAAAGGCAGAAAAAAACAATCTGCCTCCCCACCACGGATTAGCGGTAAAACCTACCGAATACTCCCCTTTTTTCGGATTTAAGGGGCTAACGAGGTCCGTTTGAGCATACCTGATACCGGCTTTTTTGCGTTGGTGACTTGAAGCGATTAGAAATAGTAGTTGCAGTAATGATCTAAAATTGTAATATTGCGCGAAAATTAGCCTGGATTTCTGGGCATCAAGGTTCTTTTTTCATATAGTGATAGTGTTGGCCTTGCTGAACAACTTTGGATGTAGCGAGTTGCCAAGTGTAGTAGTTGCCAAGGCTTACGAATAGCCTTTACGCAATTCAAAATCATTTTCCGGATAACCAATTGGCATCTTTATTACAACCAATTGGTTAGGATCTAAACAGTAATTTTTTTTATGTATTGGACACTTGAATTAGCTTATCACCTGGAAGATGCTCCATGGCCAGCCACCCGCGACGAATTGATCGACTACGCGATCCGATCCGGTGCACCGCTGGAGGTGATCGAGAATCTCCAGCAGATGGAGGATGAAGGAGAAGTGTACGAAGGGATCGAGGACATCTGGCCCGATTATCCCCGCAAGGACGACTTTCTCTTTAACGAAGATGAATACTAGGGAAAACTGGTATTTCAATAGTGCCTACGCACCCAAAAAGCTTTGTCCGTCACGGGCAAAGCTTTTCTGATTTAGCGCCCTCCATCTGGTCTGACCGACCTTTTTTATCTTTGTGGGCCACCAAAACGGATACCCAACCAGAATATGTCAGCCAACCGGATCACCATTGCCGTCGACGGTTATTCTTCATGCGGGAAAAGTACTCTGGCCCGGGCACTCGCCCAGTCGCTGGATTACGTGTATATCGATACCGGTGCCATGTACCGCGCCGTCACTCTCTACACCCTCGAACAAGGCATTGATCCGCATGACTGGGCAGCGGTAGCTGAGCTTTTGCCCGCCATTCGGATCAGGTTCGAGTCTTCCTCTGACGGTCCCGTTACCTTGCTGAATGATCGCCGGGTAGAAGACCGCATTCGCAATATGGACGTAAGCCGCAACGTAAGCCCCATTGCCACCATCCCCGCCGTCAGGCGCAAAATGGTCGAACAACAACGGGAAATGGGGCGTACCGCCGGCGTGGTGCTGGATGGCCGGGATATCGGTACGGTGGTATTCCCCGATGCGCCGGTCAAATTATTTCTGACGGCCGATTTGGAAGAACGGGTCCGCCGACGCAAAAAACAACTCGCAGAAAATGGAAGGAATGTGTCCGCACTGGAGATTCGCCGCAACCTGCTCGAGCGTGATTATATTGACTCTACCCGCTCCGACAGTCCACTGTGTAAAGCGGAAGACGCTATCCTGATCGATAATACCAACCTTTCTCCGATCGAGCAGTTAGCCGTATGTTTGGCCATTGTGAAGGCCAGAATATAGTAAACCAGAGCTAGTATGAATACCACCGTCGAACGCCCCATGTACCGCCTTTTTCAGTACCTCGACCGGTACCGGCAGCGACTGTGGTTAGCCGTAGGTTCCAGTGTAAGCAACAAAGTGCTGGATCTGATGCCGCCTTTCCTGACCGCCTGGCTCATTGATTCGGTGAGTGGCCGGATCCCCGAATGGATTGAATCGGGAACGGGCTTTTCCGAACCCTGGCCTATTGTTGTACTCCTGACCATCGCCACCCTGCTGATCTTTGGTGGCGAAAGCTTCTTTGAATGGCGGTTTAAACGCGGCTTCATGCGTCTTGCCCAAACCGTTCAGCACGACATCCGGCTCGATGCCTACGATAGCTTACAGGATCGTGAAATGGCTTACTTCGAGAACCAGCGGACCGGTAACCTCATGGCTATGCTCAACGACGACATCAATCAGTTGGAGCGATTCCTGAACGGAGTTTTCAATGAGATCGTTCAGCTGGTCACCCTGCTCCTCTTTGCGGGCTGGGCCCTCTGCCAGGTTTCCCTGCCGTTGGGTTTGCTCGGGATGATCCCGATTCCCTTTATTATTCTGGGCAGTTTTTATTACCAACGCAAGGTAGCTCCCTACTACCGCTCGGTGCGCGAAGGAGTGGGTGACCTGGGGGCCCGCCTCGAAAACAACTTATCAGGCATTTTGGTCATCAAGAGTTTCACGGCGGAGGATTTTGAGCGCGAACGCGTAGCTCAGGCCAGCGCCGATTACCGTGATGCCAATTTCCGTGCGATCCGCTGGAATGCGGTCTACGTACCGCTGATTCGTATGCTGATCGCCCTGGGGTTTGCCGGCACCCTCGCCATCGGAGCCTGGTGGGCCATACAAACCCCCGAACGGTTTACCCTCGGTAACCTGGCTTTTTTCGCCATGATGATCCAAAAACTGCTATGGCCGGTGACCCGCCTGGGAAATATCTTCGACGAGTTCGAACGGGCCCGTGCCGCAAGCCGCCGCGTTTTTGGACTGATCGACAGCAGTACCACCCTGCCCGACCCTACACAACCACAACAGCTTCCTGCCGATGGGGGGGATGTGGCATTGCGGGACGTTACCTTTGGGTATAAGCCTGAGGAACCCATCCTGAAAAACGTAAACCTCACCATTCCCCAGGGACATACCGTGGGTATTGCCGGCCCAACCGGCAGCGGCAAAACCACCCTCATTAAATTATTGCTCCGGTTGTACGATGTCCAGGAAGGCGCCATCACCCTCGGGGGCGTAGACCTGCGGAATGTCACCAGGGCTAATCTGCGGCAAACAATTGGCCTCGTCAGTCAGGACGTATACCTGTTTCACGGCACCATCAGGGAAAACATTCTCTACGGCCGGCCCGAGGCATCTTTTGACACAGTGGTGGATGCTGCCCGCCGGGCCGCTCTCCACGAATTCATTGAGTCGTTACCCGCCGGTTACGACACGATCATCGGCGAACGGGGATTGAAATTGAGTGGGGGCCAACGACAGCGGCTCAGCATTGCCCGCGCTATATTGAAGGATGCGCCGGTACTTATCCTCGACGAGGCGACCAGTGCCGTTGATACGGAGACCGAACGAATAATTCAAACTAATCTGCAGGAATTGGCCGCCGGCAAAACGGCCATTATCATTGCCCACCGTTTATCGACCATCCGGCACGCCGACCAGATCGTGGTCCTACATCAGGGTCAGATCACGGAAACCGGGGCACACGCCGAATTAGTGGCCCTCGAAGGCATCTATGCCGACCTTTGGCACGTACAAACGGGAACTACTGTAAGATCCTGAATCTATGGCTATTGCAATTATTTGCCCCGGAAGAGATACCAGTACGCTGCGCCAGGCCCTGCAAGGGGAACTGCCCGGGGTACGGGTACTCGATTACCCGTACGTACCACGTCCGCAAGACGTTGAACTCGCCATCGTTTGGAAACAACCCGCCGGCGTAACTGCCGATATGCCCAATTTGCAAATGATCAGCTCTCTGGGGGCAGGAGTCGATCATATTCTCCGCGACACCACCCTGCCCCAAACCATTCCGGTCGTGCGCATCGTCGACCCCGGTCTGACCATCGACATGCGGAGGTACCTGTTGATGGCGGTCCTCCATTTTCATAAAAACATGCCAAGGTTATTTAGTCACCGGGCTCAGAAAAAATGGGGGCAAACGGAAAATGTAACCATTCCCATGCGGGTGGGCATTATGGGATTAGGCGTACTGGGCGCTGATATTGCTACACATCTGCACCTGCTTGGATTCGATGTGTTCGGTTATAGTAATAACCCCAGGACACTGGAAGGCATACCTTGCTTCAGTGAATCGGAAGGCGAACTCCCCAAATTCCTTGCTCAGGTCAATTGCCTGATCTGCTTACTACCGCTCACGCACCAGACACGGGGTATCCTGAACCGGGCTTTGTTCCAAAAGCTCCCTCAGGGTAGCTTTCTCATCAACGTGGGCCGGGGTGCCCATCTGGTAGAGGCCGATTTAATCTGGGCGCTGGACCGTGGCATTATCCGGGGGGCTTTTCTGGACGTATTATCGGAGGAACCCCCGGGTGATGATCACCCCTTCTGGGAATATCCCGAGATCATCATGACCCCGCATATTGCCAGCATCACCGATCAGGAAGCGGCTGCTCGTCAAATCGCCGAGAACTACCGGCGACTGAAAAATAACCAACCGCTGGTTAACCGGGTAGACCGGGAACGGGGGTACTGACGGTTGACGGTTGACGGTTGACGGTTGACGGTTGACGGTTGACGGTTGACGG
>CAYFGK010000115.1:0-23805 GCA_964342305.1 uncultured Saprospiraceae bacterium
GTTTTGCCCAAAAAGCACAATCATTCAAGTTTCGGACAGTCCTAATTTTGGATGCTGGATTTTGGATTAAAGCTGAAGGTAATGGCCGTCAGCCCCAGACAACGGATTTCAGGAACCTTTGTCGAATAATTAAAAATTAAACACTAAAAATTAAGAATTACCCGCAGCAACTACCTTCTTTATAAGTTCCAGTAACCCCTCCAGATGCTCCTCATCGGTAAATGGGTTGGAAAGTGTACATCGCAAGTAGACCGTTCCGTTTAGTTGAGTTTGCACGATATAAAACTTTCCATCCTCAAGCAATTGCCGGCGAATACTTCGGTTGAGTTGATTCACGTCATCTTCAGACCGGTTGCCGATATAGCGGAAGCAGATAATATTGCACTGGGGCGGTGTAGCCAGCTCAAAATCAGGGTGATCCAGTATGCGGTCAGCGAGAGCCTTGGTGATATCGATAACCCTGGAGACGTACTGGTCCAGCAATTCCGGGCCGTAGGTTTGGTAAAGGCTGTACCATTTAAGGCTGTACATGGCCTTGGTGCATTCGAACGTGCGTTTGGCCAGGTTGTACCATTCGGGCTCTGCTGATTCCTCCCACAGGTAGTCGGCTCGCTGGGCAAAGGTTTTATAGGCGTCGTTTCCTTCTTTGTAGATGAGCGCCGTGGCGATGGCGGGGGTGAGCAGCATTTTATGAAAGTCCATGGCCACACTATCGGCGCGTTCGATGCCCCGGACCAGATGGCGGTAGGTGGTCGAAAAGGCGGTAGCTGCTCCGTGGGCTCCGTCGACGTGTAACCACAAATCGTGCTTTTCGCAAAAGTCGGCGATGGCTTCCAGGTTATCGAAGGCACCGGTAGCCGTTGAACAGGCTGATCCTACTACCGCAATCACTTTTTTTCCTTCTTTTCTGGCTTTCGCCAAAAAAGTATCCAGCAGGTCGGTCCGCATACGGAATTGCGCATCGCAGGGAACTTTGATGATACCCCCCTCTCCCCATCCCATAATGCGTACCGCACGGTCTACACAGTAGTGTGCTTGTTCCGAAACCATTAGGGCCAGCGGACCCCGGTGTCCTTCGGTCCAGACGGGCTCGGGGGCTTTTACGCTCCGGGCGGTCAGCAGGGCAGTCAGGTTGGCCAATGTACCGCCGGAGGTAAGGATACCATCGGCCGCTTTCCCAAACCCCAGATGTTGACCAACGATTTGGCATACCAGTCGTTCCAGCGTTACTCCGACCACTCCCATTTCATATACCCCCATACCGTTATTCATAAAGTCATTGACCAAACCGGCCAAGGCGGTAATGGGCACCGGTGGACTGATCTGATGGCCCATATACCGCGGGCTGTGTAGTTGTACGCCTTCCCTCAGGGCATATTCCAACAAATCAATGGGATGCTGAGGGGGTCGCTGTTTCTCCGACCAATAGTCCCAGGAACGAGCCGGCTCCTGATAGCGAATAGCAGGGATTTCACCGGAGTGAGCCTTTTTAAGTAAGTCGGCCATACGGTCGATCAGGTCGTGCCCCTGCTCGCGGAACAACTCCGGGTCGTAGGCTTTTTGTAGTATATCGTTAGGTGTCATGTAATGCCTTGATTAGGCACGCAAGTTGCTTAACTAAATCGGAAGTCGGAAAGCGGAAAGCGGAAAATTCACTTCGGTTCTTTGATTTATTACCATCAGTCGCTATCGCACGTGTCCGCTCTCGAAAACCTCACCCCTTAATCCCCTCTTCTTTTCCCATCAAACTTGTCTCCAGGGAGTAAAAGGATTTGGAGGAGAGGGGACACGTTCATTGGTAAAATAAGACGCGGACAACTTCAAACTTCAAACTTCAAACTTCAAACTTCAAACTTCACACTTCACACTTCACACTTCACACTTCACACTTCAAACTTCATTCCCTCTTTCCGATCTCAGACTTTGGCTAAGCCCTACCGACAGCACGCAGTAGCCCAAAAAGAAATACAGGCCGGGCAGCACCTGGCTTTCGGTGGGAACGCCCACCTGCATATTGCCGAAGGCGAGAAAACCCAGAAAGACCGCCACCACGAAGACATCGGCCATTGACCATTTGCCCAGGGTAAGCACTACCCGCTGGAACCAGCGACGATCGATCAGGGCAGGACGTGCAGCTGCGATCCAGGTGATCCCGGTTTTGGCCAGGGGGAACAGGACGCTGAACAGGATGAGTGACAATCCCACCACCCAATTCTGTTGACGAAGCAGCGTACTGATCAACTGGAGGGCCGATTTGGATTGATAAAAAAAGTACAGGTCACCCGGGAATTCGTGAGAATAGTTTACCGATATGTTGGCGCCGAATATTTTAGTGCGGATAGGCAGGTCATCAATGCTAAACTGATGTTCGTAGGCAGCGATTTCCAACATGGGGATTGTCAATCCGGCGCCCAGGCATAATAGGGCGACCATGGAAACTCCGATCACCCGGTGGGTTCCCTTGCCTTTTTGCCGAAAGGCAATAAGCCACCCCAACAGGAGAAGGAGAAAGGTAGCACCCAGCATACCGGCACGTATCAAACTTTGACTTCGTAAATGGCTGATCTGCAATTTACGCTCGTGCTGGTCGGCTAGGTAAGGGATATCCTCTGGGTTACCAATCCACTCGTCGGGATTAAGTAAGCGTTGGGTGATGGCCAGATCTTGTGCGTAGGCATTACGGGCATCGCGGTATTCCTGAGCTCGTTGTACCACGGGTACCGTAGTCAGGATTCCTAAAATGAGAAAGACTATGGCAATACCATGGATTGCCGGACCAGGAGATTTAAACATGAATATTGGTCAAATTATCCTTTTTTGGTTCGAATCAGGATCACTCCATTCACACCGCGGGCACCGTAGAGGGTCGTAGTGGAAGAATCCTTTAATACAGTGACTTTATCGATATCCTGTGGGTTGAGGAAGGAAAGCTGGTTCAGGCTGCTGCCGATGGCCACGTTATCGACAACAAACAGGGGTTCGTTCGATCCATTGATGGAGGAAACACCCCGGATAAAAGCACGGGCACCAGCCCCATTACCTTGTATGTACACGCCTGGCGTACGCTGAAGAATATCGACGAGGGTAACATTAGGGCCGTATTTCTGTTGATCAACTTTCTCCGTGGAGGTTGCACCGGCTGATTGGTCGGCATCCACTTCCGTATACCCCAGGTCTACTTTCTCGGATGGTTTAGGAGTGGATCTTGCCTGGGACCCGTCTTTCGATAGGGCACAGCTACTGAGCGTCAGCAGGGACATCAGGAAAAGACTAAACAGGTATTTCATAGCTGCAATTTTCATTAAATATACTTATTTGTGGTGAGGGTAGTCATAGGCCGAACCTATACGGAGGCAGTATATCCGCTTTTGATCCGAATTACTATTAGCCCGATGATAATACACCAAGGTCCAGAATCGCGTTCAGGTCAAGAGCTCGATTCGCACTACTTTAACGCCTTCGTAACAGCTGTGCGTCAAAAGGTTGTGGTTTTCTGGATTTCGGTTGGTAAAGAGGGTGGGCCGGTTGACCACTCTTGTTTTGCTGCAGGCAGAAGGGATCGGGAATCCAGCGGATGACTTGCCGGTCACGGTTTTTCCAGGCGCCGTCGTTCCCCCAGGCGACCAGGGTGAGGTCAGCATCGGCTATGGCCTGTTGGATATGCCAGTCGTTCTCCGGACCATTTGGGCGACGGTATGCCCGCAGGGCGGAAGGGTAGGGGGAGCGGTAAGCGAAGAGGTTGACCACGTGCAGGGAGCCGTAACCCCAGCGTTGTGCGAAATCCTGGCACCGCCGGATGGTGGGATCGGTATAACTGGCATCGGCCCGTGAGGGGTTGAGGCCGATTATGGTTAGCACGGGTGCCTGAGGGTCCCACGATCGCCACAACCGGTATCGGTATTTTTTGCAGGGCGAAAAAACGGCCAGCGTGTGAATTAAATGCTGCACGAGGGGTGTAACCTTTTATTGTTCCGGCATTATGTTGTTGAAACGACCCGGAAAAGGAGTAATACCGGAGGTTAAAACCGAAGGCCGCTGTGCTCCCCCAGAAAAAGACCGGTAGATGCGCGCAAATTTGCAAATTAATCGTAGCCTTGCAAAAAACATAGGCATGAGTAGTGCTGACAAGGCTGTTTCGGAGGAAGCACTCCTGCGAGAATGGGCAGAAATTCAAGCTGCCCAGCGGGATCCTGCTGCCTTCAAACCTTTGTACGAGCGCTACTACGAACCCATCTTCCGGTTTATTTTTCGGCGTACGGCCGACGAACACCTGACCGCTGATCTGTGCTCTCAAGTGTTCCTGCAGGCCATGCAAAAGCTGTCTACCTACACCTACCGGGGTGTGCCCTTTTCCGCCTGGTTGTTTCGAATGGCAATGAATGAAGTGGCGATGTATTATCGCCGGCATCAAAAACGCCGGGTGGTCAGCCTTGAGGATCAACAACTCACCGATCTGCTCGCAGATATGGATGACGATCCCCAACCCCTGCCACTGGAACCCATGGTCCATGCCCTCGACCAGCTTAAAGAAAGTGACCTGGAATTGATCGAGTTGCGGTATTTTGAAAAACGCCCCTACCGCGAAATAGCCGATCTGCTGGAGATCACCGAGAACAATGCTAAGGTCAAGGTGCACCGGATCCTGGAGCGCATTAAACGGCGGTTACGCTCTTAAAATGCCTGGCCTATGAGAAAGAATTACAACTTTAACATTAACCAACCGCAACCGGATACCCATGAGATCCGGAAGCATCAGAACTTCGATAGCCTGTTGCAGGCTTTCGAAGAACAAAAGGGTAACGCTCCCCGGTCGGCCCGTATCAGGCCCATGCGCCTGGTCTATGCCGCCGTTGCCACTGCCGCCGCTACCCTGGCAGTGGTATGGTTTTTCCGTGTGCGTTCATCAGATTACATGCCGGCAATGGACGAGCTGGTGGCTACCTCCGAGGCCTACTTCACCAGCCAGCCAGTCGTACAACCTCCTTTCCCAAGCCTGGTGCCACCACCGGCCGAACACATTCTTCAGGCTGATCGCGGCGGAAAGGTTGAATTGAAAAACGGAGGTTACCTGCAGGTGCCCGCCGCTGCTTTTGTGGATGCGTCGGGGCGACCCGTGACGGGGGCTGTTTCAATCCAATACCGAACGTTCCACGACCAGGCGGATCTGCTGCTGTCGGGTATTCCTCAGAATTACGATAGTGCTGGTGTGCGTCTGCAATTGTCCTCCTCCGGTATGATCGAAGTATCGGCTACCCAGAATGGGCAGCCAGTAGCCCTGGGGCCTGACCAAACGCTGGAAGTAGCTATCGAACAAAAACGATTCCAGGGAGCCCTCGATCAATTGCCAAGCCCGCGGGTATTGTATCTCGCTGCCGATGAAAAATCGTGGCGAAATGGTTTGGCCCGGAATTACGAACATTCGGAGGCGGAGATGGACCGGGCGGCATCCGACCCGGCCTTCGTTACCCAGCAGGCCTTTCGGCAAAAGAAAACGCAATTAGAACAGCAACTGGCTTTGCAAAAACAGGAACTGTTGACCGGACAGGACCTTCCGTCAAAACCCGAAGCGCCCTCACTGGATGCGGGAAACCGGGCCTCTTTCGATCTGGAACTTGATGAAAATGCCGGAGTAACCCTCAAAGGCGAGCTGGCACAAGCCGACCCGAAGGTGCTGGAGCAAAAGACCTGGATCGTCTCCGAAAAAAGTGCAGATTTCGATCTGCGTGCACTGACGGTCGTTTGGGAAAGTATTGAAGTAGAAAAACTGACCCAGCGGGAATACCAGATCACCTTCCGCAGCGGCTCGTCCAGTGATCGGGTCATCGTCGAGCCCCTGTTGTCACCTGCCGAATACCAGGATGCACTCACTGCCTACCAGGAGCGCCTGGCCGAATGGGAGGCACAGCGTGCCAGCCTGGAAGCAAACATCGCCGATGAGGTAGCTTATTTAGAGGACACCTTTCAGGAAAAACTCCAAAAAGCACGTAATGAGTACCAGCAATCGCTCGACAGCCTGGGACTTGATGCCGCTGAGGAAGGAACCCTCGTACTCCACACCTTCCAAATTCCCAAGCTCGGGATCTGGAATGTCGTGCAGCCTTTCCGGGCCGATGATCAACTGATCGTGGCTTCCCTGGAAAATCCAACTGGGGATCAGCTTTCGGACCGGGTTGCCTATCTGGTTGACCGCTCCATGAACACTGTATATCGATTTTACGCTGCTCCCGAAGGTAGTCTAATGCAATTCGAGCAACTGGCCGGCAGCGATTTCGTATTGGCCATCCGAAATAATGACAACGAACTTGCCACACTGGATGGAGTGGATCTTCAGGCATTCCTCCGGGGCGATGGCGATAGCCGCAAGACACTCGTGCTGGCCAACAGCCAACCGGTCGCGAGCCTGGAGGATGTCCGGGCGATGTTATCGATTTAGGTTTTCAAAAGACTAAAAGATAAAAGAGGCTAGATAGAAGAAAAGATTGTCTTACGTCTTCTATCTAGCCTCTGTTCGTCTTATCTCTTTTTTTCCTTACTTCTTCCGGTCATCATCGGCCTGGGCACCGCTATCGGAATCGTCGATCTGTCCCAACAGTACCTCAACGGCTTTTTTCAGCTGGGGATCTTCTCCCGAGCCTTTGGCATCGGGCGGGTAATTCACGATGACATCGGGAACGGCCGGGCCGTGTTCCATATTTTCTTCGGTAGCCTTGACGTACCAGGCGCGGTACGGCATACGTACGTAGGAGCCTTCCATCAGTCCGTAGCCGCCAGTGGAAATCACTGCACCGAAGGTGGGTACACCAACCAGAGTACCGTGCCCCAATTGCTTATACGCGTGGGAGAAGATCTCAGCATTGGAGTAGCTGGTCTCGTTACACAGGGCCACGGAAGGCTTGGTCCAGGACGATAGTGGCAACCGCTCGCCAAACGGATAGTGCTCCTTAAACTTGGTATGTTCCTTATCCAGATCTTTCGCGGCACCGCGTGGTATGGTATAGGAGTGTTGACGTACGTTCAAAACCGTCATCAACATATCCGTGGTCCAGCCTCCGCCATTATAGCGCACATCGATCACGATACCCTCTTTGCCAAGTCCGCTGGCGGTCAGTTCGCGCTCAAAACGCTCGAAGCTGGGCCAGTTCATTCCCTGGATGTGGATGTAACCAAGGCGTCCGTTTGAATACTTGTCGGTCAGTTCACGGCGTTGTTCCACCCATTCTTCGTATAATTCACCACGCACACTGCCAGATGGGCGGATGATCACTTCGCGGTTTTCAATGTTGTTCTCGACTTCCAGCAGTACGCGGTCGTTGATCATGCCTTCGAACTGCGCGTAAAAGTTGACTCCTTCGCCCAGGTCCGTACCGTTTACTGATCGAATGATCTCTCCTTCCATCAGTTTGCTGTCGGTCCGGTCGGCCGGAGAATTCGGGATAACCCGTGTCACCAAAACACCGTCTAATACCGGTTCTACTTCGATTCCCAGCATGCCGGTGCGGTCGCGTTGCGTCTCTTCCGGATCGGGGCCGTACATGCCCATGTGGCTGGCATTCACCTGACCGAGCATTTCGTTGAAGATGGTCCGGAAATCCTGACTGGTAGATGCGGCCATAGCCATAGGCCGGTAGGTGTCGCGTAGTTCACTCCAGCTTTGCCCGTGGAAATTAGGATCGTAAAAGCCGGCGTTCAGTGCTTGCCAGGCATCGGCAAAGATCTGCTCACGCTCTTCCTCGTGGTTGATGGTCATGCGGGCACGATGCGGGATGTTTTCACTCTTTTTGCTGCCCGGGTTGATTTTGGCGAGTCGACCGTTGCTCAGGTAATACATTTCCTTGTGATCCTTATCCCAGGAGAGCCCGTAAATACGGCGACTAACTATGGTTGCCCGTTCGCTGCCATCCCATTTAACCTTCATAAAGGCGGGTTCGCCGGAAGGCGTGGTGCGTCCTCCTCCATAGGCCGAGAAATAGAAGGTTTCGCCATCTTTACTGATCATGGGGCTACTCTCACTGCCCGGCAGGCTGGTTACCTGAACCAGGCGACGGTGGATGTTCTCAAAATCGATCTGTACCTCAACGCTATCCGTTTTTTTGCCGGAAGGCTCCTCATCTTCTTCCCATTCCCGCTGTGTCTTCTCCCAGTCGGCTTTGCGCAACCAGGCGAACCAAATATCATTATCGCCAAAGTTTCGGCCGGAGACGAAGGCCAGTTTGCGACCATCGGCGCTCCATACCGGGCTGTAATCACCACGCGGATGCAAACTGATATTCACCGGCTCCATGCTGTCGTCGGCCTTGTGAATATAGATCTCCTCGTTAAAGTCGAGGTTCTCCATGGAATAGGCCAGCCATTGACCATCGGGGCTCCAGCTTACACCGGAAGGGGAGGCCCAGCCGTCCTGCATAATGCGCTCATTGCTGATGCCTGTCTCATCGATATCGGCAACCACCAATTGACCGCCGCCGTAGCCAAGGCCCCGCATGAACGCGATCCGGGTACGATCCGGAGACAGGGTGATGCCGGATTCGTGAGCACTGGTACTGGTCAGGCGGGTAGTTGATCGCTTAAAGGTTTTGTACAAATCTGGTTCATCATCATCGGTCGATTGCAGCAGGTAGATATCGCGGTTACCACTGCGGTCCGAGATGAACAGGATGGTGGAATCATTCAACCAGGTCACTTCCTGGTCGCGCCAGGAGTGATCGGTCAGTGCTACGGCGCGGGGTTTGTCCTTGTCTTCGGGCATCAGGAACAGCTCCCCGCGGATGCCAAAAGCGACCATTTTCCCGTTGGGCGACACTTCGTATTCCCCCAGGTTGCTGGTAAAGGTTTCCTTCTCGACCGGGTAAAAGCGGTAATCACTGGTGACGTCAAATGCCACTTTTTGGGGAGTCGCACCCTTTTTCGCATCCATGACGTACAGATCAATGCCCTTTTCCACCGCAATGCGGCCACCGTTCAGTGCGATACTGTAATGGCGAATGCCCATATCGGAGAAACTGGTGAGCTGTTGGAAGTCGCCCTGAGCCTGTCCGTTACTCACCGCCACGCGGTACAGATTGTAGCGGCCGTCACGGGCACTCAGGAAGTACAGGTTATTCTCTGAATCCCAGGCGGGCATTATATCCTGGCCTTCGTCATCAGTTACCTGAAAGAAAGTCTCGTTGTTGCGGTCGTAGATCCAGATATCGCGATTGGCTGGTCCGCGGTACGCTTCACGGGCGACACGGCAGTTACCGCGTTCGAAAGCGAGGAATCGTCCATCGGGAGACACAACGGGCGCGTTCCCGAGGAAGTCGGTCATGCGCATGGGCGTTGTTCCCTTTGTATCTATCTGATAGAACTCACTCAAACGCTCTACTGCCCGGAACATACGTGAGGAGGTAAAGACGATATTTTGGTTATCGATCCAACGACCGTTTCCATCGCCTCCGCTGAAGTGGGTGAGGCGCGTAACTTGTCCACCCTTAGCGGGGATGGTGAACAGATCGCCATTCCCGTAACGTTCTCCGGAAAAGAGGATGGTTTGGCCGTCGGGGCTCCATTGCGGATCGCTTTCGTAGCTTTCGTGGATGGTGAGTCGGCGTGCCTCTCCTCCGTTGGCATTAGCGGTCCAGATATCTCCCTGATAGGAAAAGGCCATTTGAGTACCATCGGGACTTAAAGAGGGATGCCTCAGAAAGGTTTGGTCCGATTGCGCAAAATTGGTTGCTGCTAACAAGCAACAAAGTGCGGTTAGAAATTCCTTCATTATTCAGATTTTATCGGTGATTAGTTCGAGCACACAATGTACCGTAAACACCAAAAAAAACGGGTAAATATTCGGTCGAATTATTGTAAGCTTCCTTTCATACTCATTGCTTTTTTATTGGAATAATGGTTGTAGTATGTTGGTTGGCAGGTAGTTACAAGTTAAAGCCGGTGTTTTTGTCTGATTGCTGCCTTAGTATTGACCCAAATGATAGACCAAGTGTTTTGATAGCAAATTGTGAATGCATGGATAAAATTGAATTGGTAATTCTGGCTGTGACCAACTTCGAGCACCACGGGACGGGTTATATCGTCGTGTTGCAAGAGAAGACCGGGGAGCGACGCCTCCCGGTGGTGATAGGTGGTGCCGAAGCCCAATCCATTATCCAGGGCAGTGAGCAGGAAAAACCGGAGCGTCCGTTGGCACATGATGCTATGATGGATGTGTTGAACCGGTTCAAGGTCAGCCTGGAAGAAGTACATATCTCGGAATTACACGATCACGTATTCCACGCCACCCTGATGTGCAGGGACCAATCCGAGTCATTTGCCATCGATTCCAGGACGAGTGATGCACTAGCACTGGCCATGAGGGCTGGGTGTCCCATCTATACTACGGCCATGGTCATGGAAGAAGCCAGTGTTGCGTGGAATCCGCAATCAGAGGCTGCTCCCCCCGATTTGGAGGATTTATCGGCTATCCAATTGCAAAAACGACTTCGCGAAGCGCTTGACGCAGAGAATTATGAGCAGGCTGCCCGGATTAGAGACCTGCTGGATAGCCGAAAGGAATCGTAAATTGTTATTTTTGGTTCTAAAAATATGTTCCCCACCGAAACCTATCGCAAACGCCGGCAAGTTCTCATGGATACCGTTTCCTCGGGCATTATTCTATTGATGGGTAACGAGGATAGCCCCATGAACTACGCGGCGAACATATATCCCTTCCGTCAGGATAGTTCATTCCTTTACTACGTTGGTATTGACCAGCCAGGGCTGGCGGTGATTCTGGACCTCGACGCCGGCCGGACCATATTATTCGGTACCGAACTGACGATGGACGATATCGTCTGGACGGGCCCCCAACCCTCTTTATCGGATTGGGCCGCCCGCAGTGGCATCACCGAAACCAAGCCCTACGAAGACCTGCCAGCTATTTTGGCGGAAGCCAATGCCGGAGGGCGGTTCGTTCACATCCTACCTCCTTACCGTCCCGAAAATAAGGTAAAGCTCAGTGCCTGGTTGAATGTCTCATTCCGGCAACTCAGCCAGATGCCATCGGCGGCCCTGATCAAAGCGGTAGTAGCTCAGCGGTCGGTAAAAGAACCGGCAGAGATCCGGCAGATGGAGCATGCTGTCGATATTTCAGGCGCAATGCACGTAGCGGCTATGGAGCAAGCCCGACCGGGCATGCGCGAATCTCAGTTGGTGGGTATTGTTCAAGGCATTGCGACAGCCGGTGGGCATGGGACGGCATATCCGGTCATTATGACTACTCAGGGGCAGGTGTTGCACAACCATCACCACCATCGGGTTCTGGAGTCCGGGCAACTGGTGCTGGGCGATTTCGGAGGGGCCACCAATATGCATTATGCGGGGGATATCACCCGGACCTTCCCCGTCGATCCCACTTTCACCACCCAACAAAAGGAAATATACGAGGCGGTTCTTAGCGCGCAAATGGAAGTCATCGAGGCCATAAAGCCCGGGATCTTTAACCGAGAGCTCCACAAAATGGCTGCCCTGTCCATGGCCCGTTCCCTGAAAGATCTGGGACTGATGAAGGGCGACATGGAGGAAGCGGTGGAAGCCGGTGCCGCCTATTTATTCTTCCCACACGGCCTGGGGCATATGATCGGCCTGGACGTGCACGATATGGAGGATCTGGGCGAACACTACGTCGGCTACGCCGATGAATTAACGCGCTCCGAAATGTTCGGTATTAAAGCCCTGCGGATGGGACGTACCCTTCATCCTGGTTTCGTGATTACGGTAGAACCCGGGTTATATTTCATCCCCGAACTGATCGATCAGTGGGCGGCCGACCGCAAGCACGAGGACTTTATCAACTACAGCGCCCTGGCTGCTTATCGGGACTTCAGTGGAGTCCGGATCGAGGACGATATACTGGTAACCGAATCGGGATATCGCGTATTAGGCGATCCCATTCCCAAATCGGTAACCGAGGTGGAAAGCATCCGTGAACAAGTGCTAACAAGATGAATCAGTCTTTCCTCCTGACCATTCGCTGGTACGTACTGACAGCTTTTTTGTTGGTAGTCACCCGTGGCTGGGGGCAAGAAGGGGCGTTATCTGCTCTACTGCGTACCGGGGATGAACTGATCGGACAAGAGGCTTACCTGGAAGCCAAACCGTATTTTGAGCAGGCTCTTCCCCTGGCCGCTGCGGGGGATGATCCCATCGACCACTTTCGGGTGTTATTCTGGTTGGGGGAGATATACTACGTCGCCGGTGATTATTACGGTGCACTGCGGGTTTCCGAACGCGCCGATTCGCTGGCTGTGGTGGATTCTCTGACGGAACAGGTACCCAACTATGCCCAGTTGCTTGTCAACCTGGGGGTTTTTTATTCCGTACTCGGCGATCTTGACAAAAGCCTCAAAGCCTACCAACGCTCGTTTGCCTTTGCCCGTTCCCACTACGGTCGGGAAAGTGAGGAGGTAGTAAGTGCCTATTTTAGCCTGGGAGCTGTTCATAAAAACCTGGGGCAAATCCAGCGCAGTATTGCCTATACCGACACCGCAGCACAGATCGCTCACCTGATCGATTACCGGAATATGGAAGCCGCTGCCTACAATAATTTGGCTTATATCTATGGCGAATTAAATGATCTGTCCAAAGCCATTGCCTACGAGGAGCGTGCCATGGAATTTGTGGAGAGTAAGCTGGATAGTGCCATATACCTCAATAATCTGGGCACCTTTTTAATGGAGGTCGGGCGTCATGAGGACGCCGTTAATGCCCTGGAAAAAGCACTGGCTTTGCGCCAAAAGAATTATCCGCCCGGCCACCCTCTGACGGGGTCGACGACCCTAAACCTGGCTTCAGTTCACTACCTGATGGAGGACTACCAGGAGACCCTGCGGCTGGTCAGGGAAGTCCAGCGAACAGCCGACCTTTCCCTGCCGGGTAATGTGTACAACATCCAGTTGGCTTTGATACACGAAGGATCAGTGCTGATCGAGCAGGGACAATACGCCCAGGGTGAAGCAAAGGCACGAACCTCATTGAATCTCGATGAAGCACAGGGTATGGCCAGCTCGTACTACGTATTGGCCAATGCATTATTAAAGCAAAAAAAATTGTTGCGGTCACTGGAAGCTATTCAGAAGGGTATCGCTGCCGATGTTCCCAAATTTTCTCCCACTTCCCTTTTTGATCTGCCCGATCCCGACCAGGTGGTCACCTTCCCGGTGTTGATCGACCTGCTGGTGTGCAAAACCCAAATCCTCAAAGAGTTTGCGGGGGTTGAACGAACCGAAGAATACCTGGTTCAAGCCTACGAGACGGCGGATTTCCTGGACCGCCTGGTAAGCCGGGCTCGTCTTTTTAAGAAGGATTATGTGTCGCGTGAATTCCTCGCTGCCGACCTCAGGGATTTTTATAGTCTGGCGGTAGAGACCTGTGTTGACCTCTACGAATTGACCGGTGAGGAAGCTTATTTCGAGAAGGCCTATTACTACACCGCCAAAAATAAAGCCCTGCAAATCAGCGAACGTTTGAGCCAGCAGGCTATTGATACCCTGGCCAGCGTGGACCCTCAGTTGGTTGATCGGGAACGTCAGCTAAAATCACAGATCGATTTTTTTGCTAATAAACTGCGCTACCGGGCTTATTTCGCCCCCGAACAAGTCAGGGCCTGGGACCAGCGCATGCTCGCACTTCAGAGAGAGCGGGAGCAACTATTGGATCGATTGCAGCAGGAGGCACCAGCCTATTTTGACCTGGTTCACCAAAATAGTATTGCAACCGTGGCGGAGTTGCAACAAAACCTGCTGGGAGATAACGAAATCCTGCTCGAGTACTTTGTAACCTCCGGCGATCACTTGTTTCTCTTCGTACTATCACAGGAGAAGGCCGGCGTTTATCGTTTGCCGGTACCCGAAGATTTAGAAGGGGTGGTCCGGCGGTTACGCGAAGCTATCGTGCAGCAGGATCCTGGCTTTTACGATCAATCCCGTCAATTATATCAATGGCTGTTGGGACCTATTCGGGAAACATTACCTCCCGGCAGTAAACTGATCATTATTCCCGATGGTGTACTCGGGTTGCTGCCCTTTGAATTGCTGATCGGACCAGAAGATCCCACCGTGGACCGGGCACCTTATCTGTTGCAAAAATTCCCCATTCGTTATCTGTTCTCGGGACGCCAGGGCATCGAATCAGATCGTCCGCGTGTATTTCAGGCCAACGGGAAGGTCCTGGCCATGGCTCCTGATTTCTCGAAAGGGATCGTTCGTCCGGCCACCGTTCGCGGCATGGATTCCGTGTATTTACCCGCACTGAGAGGTAACCGGCGGGAGATTCTGGATGTCCGGAAACGCTATCGCGGGTACTTCTTAGCCGGCCGGCAAGCCAGTAAAAAAAGCCTGGAACGGGCAAATGGATACAGCGTATTACACATTTCGACTCACGCGGTCATTGATGATCAATTCCCTGCCTTTTCACATTTGTTATTCCACGGCGGAGATTCGGCAGGTTATGCCGCTTTATTTGCCTACGAATTGCTGGAACAGGAAATAAGTACCGATCTGGTTATTTTGAGCGCCTGTAATACCGGATCCGGTCGGATCTTAAAAGGACAGGGTGTAGCGAGTATGGCGCGGGCTTTCGCCTACGCGGGCAGTCCCGATCAGATCATAACCCTGTGGCCGGTAAGAGACGAAACTACTCCGGATCTTATGAATTACCTCTATCAGAATCTGGAGGCGGGAATGTCGAAGGCGGAAGCCTTACGCCAGGCAAAGATATCCTTCCTGTCGGATCATCACGGGGTTTTTTCCCATCCCTACTACTGGGCCCCTTTTGTCTATGTAGGTGATAGTAACCCCCTGGAGTTGAAGCGCCGCAGGCCCTGGCATCATTTTGGGATGGTGATCGGTTTGGGGATGGCCGTATTTATGGCTGGGCTTATCATCTGGCAGCGAACTACATCCAGGCCAACATAGCCAGGGCATCGCTCCGGTAGGGGTGCCCCGGTTGATCGAGCATACGGCGTAACATCTCGGCAGCTCGCATGGGTTCTCCGTTATAGTACCAAGCCAGGCAGAGGTACCAGTCACTGGCTGGCCGCAATTCGGGAGCGATCATAAACTGATGGACGTCCTGGAGTGCAACCAGTCCTGGCTGGTATTCTCTTTTTTCCAGGAGGGAAATACCGTAGTACAACCGGACAAGCTGATCGGTTGGAACCTGCTGTAGGTAGATATCGAACAGATGGATGGCTTCTTCGTAATCCTGCAGTTGATAGGCTTCTACGGCTTGCTGCTTGAGGCTGCGAATGGATTGCCCACGATCAGCTCCCGCCATGGGGACCGCAGCAGGCAGATCAAGGATCCAGCGATCACTCTGGATCGGGGATTCCGGCCAAATCCACCAGATAGTTAGGATCAGAATGAGGCTGGCCGCCAGCCCGGTTACCCACCTCAAGGTGTGGAAGTAAGGGCGTGGAGGTGTGCCTATTTCATGCTCAATTTGAGTCATAAGATCCTGTAAATGTCCCTCCTGATATAATTTTTCTAATCCCTTCCAGGCCTTTTCTGATTCAGATCCGGGGGAAAAGACAGGACGCCGACCTCGCTTTAAGAGGGACAGGGTTTTTCGGCGGTCTGGTAAGTTAGTTGTTGGTTTCTCTGAGGCCATGGTTATGGTTAGGTAGCCAGTGCTATCCTTATGTTTCGCTTGCCGTTCTGAATATTGCTCTTGACCTTATTCAGGGACAGGCCGGTTAATTTGGCTATTTCCTTATAGCTGTGTCCGTCCAGGTAAAAAAGGGAAATACATTCCTTTTGATCGGGTTTTAATTCCTGGATGGCTTTTTTCAAATTTCGGAGTAATTCCTCATCCTGTTGTTGTTGCTGCAGATTATTGTTTTCCCGGAGAAAGGCCGCCCAAGGGCCGTCGGGTGTCTCCATTTTTTGTTGTTGCTTGCGCTCCCGGATAAGCTTCAGGCAGTAGTTGCGTACGAGGGTATACAGCCATCCCTCAAATTGTTGGATCTCGTGTCGCAATAGCTCCCGGCGCAACACCACGTAAATATCCATGGCGGCATCCTTACAATCTTCTTCCCGATCCAGGATGTTGGCACAAATTCCGAGAATTCGGTGGAGGTGTTTTTTGAAGAGCACATCAAATGCGCACTGGTCGCCCTCTTGATAAGCTGCGATCAACCGTCCATCTGCTGTTTGTGCTGTCCATTTGTTATTTCCCCCACGCATAAAGAAAGAATATGCCGACCCGATGTAAACCGGTCGAAGATCCACAGTAATCTAAAAAGTAATTATTGTCGCAGAGGGTATACTAAAGATACTAAAAAAACGGGAGGTTGGGCACAGGCTTTTTGTTAAGGGAGGATTAACCTGCGTTTGGGCACCGACTTATCCGTAAAGTGATAATAATAACCTTCCGGTATAGAGTAGTAGGTATAAGGTATAGGGATTAATGCGCGTCCTGCTACCTAATACTCCATTCTCATTACCCGGTGAGGTCGTGCCATTCAGCTACAACACAGCCTTGTAACCGCACTCTGCTATGACCAATGCCAAAACGGTCGATTACCGGTCCGCTCCGGGAGGTGGACGATGGAAGAACACAAAGCCGTTTTTCCGTCCTATTTCCACCAGTTCCGGGTATTCATCGAGTTGACCGGCTTTGTGGACCTTGGATACCACGTACACATCGCGGTCGACGGGGCCCGTCAAGAGCCACTCTTTATCGTAACTTTGCTCGTTCGTAACCGGTGGTTTGCGGCTGTAGAACAGGTGCGCATACGATTTAAAAGCGTGCGTGATGATATAGCACGACTCGCCCTGCCGCTCTTCGTAAAACTCAATAGCAGCTCTTTGGGAATACCCTTCAATGCGTTTGATGAAGAACACGAGGGTCAGGAACACGAACAGCCCCGTACCAAAGTACAGGGTGAGGAATCCCTCCCAACGGCGTTCCCGTTGGTGGTGTCGTATGAACAGGAAAATAACGATAGCCAGTACAATGGCTGGCAGCGCCTCCCATCCGCTCCAGCGTACGGCAGCCTCCAGGTTCGCTTGCGCAAAAGGGTCATCGAAGAGGGTGGCCAGCTTTTCTGCCTGCCTTCCGGCAAAAGGCAAAGCAGCGATCAGCAACATAAATAAGCCGCCAATACTCCACAAGCCGGCGCGCATGGCCCGGTTGAGTGGAATGCGCTTGTCCAGCAGTCGCCGGGCTGTTTGCGCGGCCAGAAAAGTGAGTGGGAAATAGGCCAGTGAGCTGTAGTGGACGATCTTGGACTGTACAATGGAGAACAGGACCACCACCACGCCCATCAGGTAGATCATCCAGCGTCGGAAGTCCTTTTGGTGATCCGCATCTGCCGGGTCACTATTCCATAAACCCCGGATCGCAAAGATCGAGGCCGGGAAACAGCCGATCAGCAATACGACAAAATGGTAGCCCGGAAAACCTTTGTGGCCGGCCACCGAAGAGCTGAACAACTCGGCCTGGTACCGGATGAATTGCTCCATAAACCAGGTGCCATTGCGCAGGGTCTCGATACCGAACCACGCTCCGGTCACGATCAGGGCCGAGAGGGTGAAACCGAGGAATTCCGGAACGGATACGTAGAAGCGGAAGCGTTGGTAGACCCAGTACACGCCAAAGGTCAGTGCGGCCAGCAGAAAGGCGACCGGTCCCTTGGTCAGGATCCCAAGGCCAATGATCACCCCACCCCAAAACAAATAGAGGTACGGGTGCCGCTGCAACTCCAGCGAGCTGCCGTTTTTACGCCAGTGAAATAATATGAACAGGTAGATACCCCCGAAAATAAAGAGGTTGAACCAGGGATCGATGATCCCTGATTTGAAGTACAGGAAAGGCAAAACAGTACCGAAGTAGGTGATAGCCCAGATCAACCCGAACCGATGATCGTACAATCGCCGCCCCATCCGGTATAGGATGACCAGCGTCAGGATACCACACACCGCATTGGGGAACCGTGCGGCATATTCGCCCACACCGAACAGCTTCATGGCAAGCACCTGCATCCAGATGAATAGGGGCGGTTTTTCCCAGAAGGGCTGATAGTTGATGTACGGACGGAAGTACTCGTCCAGCACGATCATTTCCCGGGCAATTTCGGCAAAGTTTATCTCGTCCCAGTCAAAGAGATGTACGCCACCCAGAAAAGGCAGGTAAAAAAAGGCACCCAGCAGCGCCAGTGCCCAGGATGTTCTAGTTGCTTGTGACATGGCCGCAAAAATACGTCAAGTATAGATTCCTGATGTCAATACCACACGTTTTATTTGGTATTTGGTACTGGGTATAGGGTATAAGGACTTTATGCTTTATACCCAATACCCAATACCTCACAACCCCCATTTATCGAGTTGCTTCAACACGGCGCCAAAGTCCTTGGGGTAGGGGGCTTCGAAAGTTACTGGCTCATCACTGACGGGATGGGCGATGGTCAATTGGGCGGCGTGGAGGGTCAGGCGGTCCATTAAAGGCCTTTCTTCCTGGCGTCGATTGGGTTGGTAGCGGCGGGTCTTAACGCTCGACAAATAGAAGGCTTCCTGCTTACCGTACCGGGGATCGACCAGGAGCGGACAGCCAATTTCTGCCAGATGAACGCGGATCTGGTGGGTGCGACCGGTTTCCAACTGGAGCGATAATAGAGCGTGGTTCCGGTACCGTTTCAGTACTTCGTAATGAGTGACCGACGGTTTCCCCTTGGAGTGAACGATCATGAGACCGGGCTTACCGGGATGGGCCGCCAGGGGGCGGTCAATGGTCCCCGCATCTGCCGGCGGGAATCCATCGGTGATGGCGTGATAAATCTTGCGGGCCGTACGGTTCTCAAATTGCATGGATAAAGATCGGTGAGCCTCGGGCGTACGGGCAAAACATAATACACCGCTGGTACCTTTATCGAGGCGGTGCACGGTAAAGACCGTATCGTAGCGCTCTTCCATCCATCTTTGCAGGTTGGGCAAATCGGGTTTAAAACGATCCGGGATACTCAGCATGCCGGCCGGTTTATAGACAGCGATCAGGGATTCGTCCTCGAACAGAATATCTACGGTAGATTTCATGATGGGCTATAGTTGATTGAACCGACGAATGCCCCGCAAATAAAATTGCCAGACGATGCTGCGGGGATACTGGGCCGTCAGGTTGGGGGTGTCACTAATGCTGCATTGGTCGATCCACTCCTGGCACTGCCGGCGTTTCCGCCAGGTGTGGCGTACTTTGGGCAGGAAGGCCCAGTGAGCACGGACGATAGACCGTATGTGGCTAAACTTCCCCTGGGCTAAAAACAGGGCACCCGCCAGAAAATCCAGGGCAAAACGAAGTGGCAATAACCAAAAAAGCTTGGCTACCGGTTCGTTCTTGAGGATGGTGAACAGGGTATTCCGGAAGTTGAGGTAGGTCTTGCCGGGGGTATTGTACTGCAAGGTGCCCCCACCTACGTGGTATACCACTGAGCGTGGCCGCACCATGATCTTGTAGCCGGCGCGCTTCAACCGCCAGCACAGGTCAATCTCCTCGGCGTGCGCAAAATAGTCGGCGTCAAAACCGCCGATCTGCTTAAACAGGCGCGACCGGATGCACAGGGCAGCCCCGGTGGCCCAAAAGATCTCCTGGGTGCTGTCGTATTGGCCGGTATCCGCTTCAGTTACCGAGAAAATGCGTCCGCGGCAGAATGGGTAGCCCAGTACATCGAGCCACCCACCGGCGGCACCGGCGTACTCAAAATGGTCTTTCTGGTGGTAGGAGCGGATCTTGGGCTGACAAGCCCCAATGGTCGGGTCGCGCTCCATAAGTTCAACCATAGGTTCGATCCAGTCGGGAGTCACTTCCACGTCGGAATTTAACAATACGGTGTAGTCGCCTCCGACTTTCTCGAGCGCCAGGTTATAACCCTTGGCGAAACCGTGGTTGCCGCCCAGGTCGATGCGGCGGATATCGGGATAGGCTGCCGCCAGGAATTGCAGGGAACCGTCGTTGCTGCCATTGTCCGCCACGATCAGGTTGCAGGGGGCGTAGGTCGTTTCCCGCAGCACCGGAATGAACTTTTCGAGCCACTGCCGACCATTGTAGTTGAGAATGACCACGTTTACGGTTGGTTGGGTACCGGTTGGTTCTTCCTTTTGCGGATGGAGGTTCTGAAGCACCTGGAGCGCTGATTCCCGGTCGCGCTCCAGTTGCTCCCGCAAGGCGTCCAGGCCCTTGAATTCGCTGTCGGACCGGATAAAGCCTACCAACTCCAGTTTTAGTTTGTCACCGTATATCTCCTGGTCGAATTGGAAAATATTGACCTCAATGGTCCGGTTTTTATACTCTTTAAGGGTTGGGCGATCTCCGATGTAGAGCATGCCGCCGTAGGATTTGTCGTGATGGTGCACCCTGACCGCGTATATACCGTTGGGGGGCACTAGTTTGTGGGGCTGACTGATCTCCAGGTTAGCGGTGGGGAAGCCGATCTTGTTCCCGATCTGTTGCCCGTGGACGACGGTGCCACTAAGGGTGAACGGGTGCCCCAGCAGGCGGGCGGCATCTTCCACCTGTCCGGCATCCAGTGCCTTGCGGATCTTGGTGGAGCTGATGGCGATATCTTCGATCTCGTGTTTTTTGATCTCCACCACCTCAAATCCGGACTTTGAACCGTGTGCCTTCAGGTAGTTAATATCGCCCTGCCGACCGGCTCCGAAGCGGTGATCGTACCCAATGACGATCGTATGTGGTTGAAAGCGGTTTACCAGAAACTGCTGAATATATTCATCGGCCGATTGTTGAGAGAATTCGACGGTAAAAGGTACGACCACCACGTGGTCGAGACCGTAGCGATCGAGGAGTTGGATCTTCTCGTCGATGGTAGTGATGAGTTGTAAGGAATCATCTTTAGGATAAATGACCAGCCGTGGGTGGGGATGGAAGGTAATGAGGACGCTTTCCCCGTCGATATCGCGGGCCAGGCGATTCATTTTGCGAATGATCATCTGGTGTCCTTCGTGCACGCCATCGAAGGAACCGATGGTCACAACGGCATTGCGAAACGAGGGTAATTTGTTCAGGTCGTTGTGTACTTTCATGGCGGTGCAAATGTACGGAAAAGGGCAGAACACCCTACAAACTGGCGGAGGTTTGTGGGCGGGCTTTTTTTGCGAAAGCAAAACCAGAAGGAAGCCCCTTACCTGGTGGGAAAACTGTTTCTTCCGGCGAATTGTTGTAGCTTTGACCACTGCAAAAAGAAAGAAGGACGTTCAATATGGAGACCAGTATAATAGTTAAAGCCCTCGCCAAAGTTACCGATCCCAATACCGGCCAGGATTTGATCACCGCCAACATGGTTCGCGACCTCGAAGTCGATCCACCCAATGTGCGGTTTACACTGGAATTACCCTCCCTGAACAGCGAGTATAAATCGAATCTGAATTTTGCCTGCCAGGAGGCCATCCTGAACGAATACCCCGAGGCCAATGTGCACGTGCACATGATGGCCCAGGCCGATCAGGCCAAGCAGGGGCCTCCCCGTGCATTGCCGCACGTGAAGAATATTATCGCCGTTGCCTCCGGAAAAGGAGGCGTCGGTAAATCGACCGTAGCTACCAACCTGGCCCTGGGCCTGAAGGAGCTGGGAGCCAAAGTGGGGCTGATGGATGCCGACCTCTACGGACCATCCCTGCCCACTATGCTCGGCTTGCAGGGGCAGCGCCCGCAGGTGCAGGATATGTACGGGCAGCCCAAGATCAAGCCGCTGGAAGCGCTGGATATGCCGGTGATGTCGATCGGCTTTATCATTGAGCCGGAGCAGGCCGTAGTACTCCGCGGACCCCGTCTGGCAGGCATCATCAAGCAATTTATCAACGACACCATCTGGCCGCCGCTGGATTATCTGGTGATCGATCTGCCACCGGGCACGGGCGACATTCAGCTCACACTGGTCCAGACCGTTCCCCTGACCGGAGCCGTGATGGTGACCACCCCGCAGGAGGTAGCCGTGGCTGATGCCGTAAAGGCGATGAATATGTTCCGCCTGCCCTCGGTAAACGTTCCGATCCTGGGGGTCGTGGAAAATATGTCGTGGTTCACCCCGGAGGAGTTACCCGACCATAAATACTATTTGTTCGGACAGGGCGGAGGTAAGAAGCTGGCCAAGATGGCCAATACGGTCGTGCTGGGTCAGGTGCCGCTGGTTCAGGGGATTCGCGAAGGGGGGGATGAAGGCAAGCCGGTGGTAGCCCGCGAAGAGCATCCCGGGAAAGAGCCTTTCCTGGAGGTGGCCCGAAATGCAGCTCGCCAGATCGCGGTGCGCAACGAGACCCTGGGGCCGACCCGGATCGTTTCCGTCAAAGAATAAATGATTCAGTTAGAACTTTTTAGGTTCCTGATCTGGTTGATATAGTAGTCCGGTGCTGAAGAGATTTACGTGTATCATTGCTTCCTTGCCGGTATTATTGCGTTATTTGTAGTAAACGTTCAAAACAAAAAACATGGCCGTAGCAGAGAAAGAAGCACTGATCCAACGCATTGATGCGGCCCTGGATGATGTGCGTCCCCACCTCAAGGTCGACGGAGGTAATGTGGAAATTGTCGATGTCACGGACGATAATATTGTCCGCATCAAATGGTTAGGTACCTGCGTGAATTGCAATATGTCGATGATGACCATGAAGGGCGGCATTGAGCAGTCGATCATGGGCAAAGTACCGGAAGTGGCCGGGGTAGAAGCCATTAACGGAATAGGCAAATAACGCATGACCAAAGCTGATCTTACGCGCTTCATCACGGAGCGTCAATCCTATTTGTGCATCGGGCTGGACACGGATCCTCTGCGCATTCCCGAACATTTGCGCTCCGAACCGGACCCCATCTTTACCTTCAATAAGGCCATCATCGATGCCACCCACGATCTGTGTGTGGCCTATAAACCCAACATCGCCTTTTACGAAGCACTGGGCCCGGCCGGCTGGTACGCCCTGGAGAAAACGCTGAGCTACATCCCCGACACGCACTTCACCATTGCTGATGCCAAACGGGGCGATATCGGCAATACCTCCCGCATGTACGCCCGTGCCTTCTTCAGCACTCTGGATTTCGACGCGGTAACGGTCGCTCCCTACATGGGCGTGGATTCCGTATCACCCTTCCTGGAATTCGAAGACAAATGGGTAATCCTCCTCGGACTTACCTCCAATACCGGCAGCAGTGACTTTCAAATGATCAAAGATGCCGACGGGCAGGCCCTCTACCAACGCGTACTGACCACCGCGCAAACCTGGGGTACCCCCGACAACCTCATGTTCGTGATCGGAGCCACGCATCCCGAGCGAATCGCCGAAGTGCGCGCCCTGGCTCCCGAATCCTTCTTTCTGGTTCCCGGCATAGGCGCCCAGGGTGGCGACCTGGAGGCTGTCATTCAACACGGCCGCACCGCCGATGGTGGTGGCTTGCTCATCAATTCCTCCCGTGGGATCATTTACGCGGGCAACGACCGCAACTTCGCGAAGGATGCTCGGAATGCGGCTTTTTCCTTGCAGCAGCAGATGAGCAATTTCTTTTAATAATGTTGAATTTTTGATTTTTAATTATTCGATTAAGATTCCGTAACTGCGTCGGTTTGGGCTAGTCGCCATTCTCAATGTTGAATGTTGAATTGTTCGATTAGGATTTCTGACCTGCGTTGGCGTAGGCTACTCGCCATTGCCTTCTGCATTAATCCAAAATCCAAAATCCTAAGTGTCCTAAGTGCCTGAGTGGTTAATTAAAAATTATGAACTAAAAATTAGGACTGTACGAAACTTGATCGATAGTGCTTTTTGGGGCAAAACCCACCCTCTA
>CAYFGK010000116.1:0-2192 GCA_964342305.1 uncultured Saprospiraceae bacterium
TGGTGTCCATATAGTTGGTTGGTTGCTTGTTGATGTTATTTGGTGATGAACGTACCCGGTACATCTTCACCTTTGGCGGCTTTCACGATGCGTTCGGGCTTCATACCGTTGATGATGGCGGCCGTTTTGGCGCCTTCGGCCAGGGCGATCCGGCAGCTGTCGAGCTTGGGTATCATCCCGCCTTTGATGATATCACCGTATAATTCGGGCACATCGTCCAGTGTCAGTTTTTCGATCAGCGATTTGGGGTCGTTGATATCTTTGTAGAGGCCATCGACGTCGGTCAGTACCAGGTATTGGTAAGCGTTGAGCGCTCCGGCCAGGTGACCAGCCAGCATATCGCCGTTGATGTTGTAGTCGTCGCCATCTTCGCTGGAGGCGATACAGGTAACTACGGGTACGTAGCCACCTTCGAGCAAACTGTGGATGATGCCGGGATCTACTTTCACCACATCGCCTACCCGACCCAGGTCGTGGTGGACTTCCTGTCCGTTCTCCTGCGTGACGTGCATTCGTTTTTCGGCGGTAATGAAGCGTCCATCCTTTCCGGATAGTCCTACCGCCTTTACATTGGTTTTATTCAGCAGACGTACCATTTGGCCATTCACCTGACCCTTCAGGGCCATTTCGATAAAGGGGAGAGCTTCTTCGGTTGTCTTGCGGTGCCCGTCAATGAATTCGGATTTGATGCCGGCCAGTTCCAGCATCTGTTTGATAAAGGGGCCACCTCCGTGGACCAGTACCGGCCGGAAACCGGCTTCTTTCAGGTCTTTAATGCGTCGGGCTACTTCTTCCTGCATAGCCTCATCGCGCATGGCGTTGCCTCCGTATTTAATAAGAACGATCTGGTCGGATCCCATTTAGTTAGGTTTGAGGTTTGAGGTTTGAGGTTTGAGGTAAGGCAATAGATTCACCTCACACCTCAAACCTCATACCCCAAACCTTTAGTAGTTTGTTCCTTTAAAAACAACGGAAATACCATGGCGAGGTTTTATCAAGGAGTCGAAAAAGGAGAAAAAAGGTTCGTATAGAAAGTTTTTAGAGCCATACGGTGCTGCCTTTCGGCAAAAAAGCCTCCGTCCCCGCTCTATCCGCACTGTATCCGAGTAAAAATCCGCCGCCGCCCGCCCCGCAGAGTTTGAGGCGGGTGTGCGGGGTAGATAAGGCATTTTGCCAAAGCTCCTGAAAAGCTTCGGGGATCAGAAAGTCCAGATGCCGGAGTTGCAGCTCGCTGAGGGCATGTATGGCCGGGAAGAGATCGTCGAACCGCTTTTCGAGCCAGGTCTCCAGAGCTACATCACTCACTGTAACCAGGGAGCGGAGCGCTTTTTGGCGAAAGCCGGGATTCCGATCATAGCGCTCCAAAAAGGCTTCCACGAGCGGACCCGTAGAACGACGAATACCGGTATCGATCAAAAAAAAGGCCTGCCCATGGGGCAAGGCGGGCAGGTCCACCCGGGAAATGCGCCCTTCCGGTTCGAGCAATAAGCCGGCATTGGCGTAGCAGATCAGCGGATCGGTGCCCGAGCTGGACCCGTGGAAGAAGCTTTCCAATTGAGCAAAGATGGTTTTGAGCTGCGTCAGTTGGTCAGACGTATTCGCGGAGATGGGCTCTTGGGCGTAGCGGGCGTAAAAAGCAGCGCACAAAGCCCCCGAGCTGCCGGCCCCGTAACCCACCGGAATGTCGGAGTCGAAATACAACCCTGCCGCCAGGTCGCGATCAAAGCGCTCCAGATCGTAATCAGCCGTCAGGGCACGCGCCGTTTGCTGCACCCGCAACCAGCCCCGCCATTCCGACAGGCGCTGCTGTTGCCCGGGTGAACCACCTTCCCGCCAGGTGCCTCCGAAGGCCGGCAACGGACCCGCCAGTGCCCTGGAACCCCGCAATACGGTGTGCTCTCCAAACCACAATATTTTGCCGGAAAAACGCATCAGTCGAGCATCATATCACTGTAGGAACGATCGAGCAGATCCCCCTCGGCCAGCTCGAACAATTCGATGTAATGGGTACATTGGTCGTGCAGGTAATCCACGCCCAGCGTTCCGTCTTCGTCGATAGCCTCTATCTCCACGAAGGAACCCAGCTGCTCCACCGTATCGATGTGGAATTTCACATTGTCGATAAAGTAGATCTCCCGCTGCTTATCCACCACCGTCAGAACGCCCAATGCCCGGGTGAGCACCTCCTTGAG
>CAYFGK010000116.1:2292-23551 GCA_964342305.1 uncultured Saprospiraceae bacterium
TGAGGTTTGAGGTTTGAGGCGAATGATTCCTAAAACCTCATACCTCAAACCTAAGACCTGAAAAGCCCTGAACTTCCCGAGGGAAGAACAGGGCTATATTATCGGTAATCTACTGCTTTAGCAGCGGATTACTTGTCGTCATTCTGATCGTCATCGTCGTCACCTTGCAGTTGATCCTTCAGTTGAGACAGGGCATCCAGGTCACCGAGCGTAGTGCGCTCGATGTTGGTTTGTGTCTTCTTGACGGCGTCGCGCGTTTGCTTGCGCTCTTTCTGCTTCTCCTGACGAACCTGCTGATCGGCTTCGCGGCGAATGTCATCCAGGTAGCGCAGGTGCGATACGAGGATACGCTTGTCGTCGCGGTTGAATTCGATCACCTTCACGGTCAGTACCTCTTCGACGTCGGCGAGTTGACCATCTTCCTTGCGGATGTGCTTGATGGGGGCGAAGGCCTCCAGTCCGTAAGGCAGTTGTACGATGGCACCGCGATCGTCGCGACGCAGTACGGTCGCTTCGTGGTACGAACCTACGGGGAATACATTTTCAAAGGTATCCCATGGGTTCTCCTCGATCTGCTTGTGACCGAGTGACAGTTTGCGGTTGTCCTTATCGATGTCGAGGATCACGATGTCGATGGTCTCACCCACTTTCGTGAATTCGGATGGGTGTCCGTAGCGCTTGGTCCAGCTCAGGTCGGAGATGTGAACCATACCGCCGATGCCTTCTTCCAGTTCGACGAATACACCGTATGGTGTCAGGTTTTTCACCTCGCCGGAGTGCTGGCTGCCGACCGGGAACAGATTCTCGATCTCGCTCCAGGGGTCTTTCGACAGTTGCTTCAGCGACAGGGACATCTTGCGCTCTTCGCGATCGATGGTTACGATCTTGGCCTCGTGCATCTGTCCCAGCTTGAAGAACTCACGCGCATTGATAGGCTGGTTGCTCCAGCTTACCTCCGATACGTGGATCAGACCTTCTACGCCCGGTTGGATCTCGAGGAATGCACCGTAATCTTCGATATTGACGATCTTTCCTTTGACCACGGAACCTTCCTGAATGGTTTCGTCCAGGATTTCCCATGGGTGTGGTTGCAGCTGCTTCAGACCGAGGGAGATACGCTTCTTGTTCTCGTCGAAATCGAGTACAACAACGCTGATCTTCTGGTTGAGTGACAGCACTTCGCTCGGGTGACTGATCCGTCCCCAGCTGATATCGGTAATGTACAACAGACCGTCGACGCCACCCAGGTCGAGGAAGGCACCGAAATCGGTGATGTTCTTGACCAATCCCTCCAGTACCTGACCTTTTTCCAGGCTGGCGATGATCGCCTCGCGCTGCTCGGCCAGATCGCTCTCGATGAGTGCTTTGTGGGATACAACGGCGTTCTTGATCTGCTCGTTGATCTTAACCACTTTGAACTCCATGGTCTTACCTACGTACGCATCGTAATCGATGATCGGCTTGATGTCGATCTGTGAACCGGGCAGGAAGGTTTCCAGTCCGCCACAGTCTACGATCAGACCACCTTTGGTCTTGCTGATCACGGTACCTTTGATCACGGTACCATTGGCGTACGAGTCTTTGATATCTTCCCAGGCGCGCAGCAACTTGGCTTTGCGACGAGAGAGTACCAATTGTCCGCGGGCATCTTCCTGCTGCTCCACGTATACCTCGATGGTATCACCCACTTCCATATCGGGAGTGTCGCGGAATTCAGACAATGGGATCAGACCGTCGGATTTGAAATTGATATCCAGTACGACGTCACCATCACTGATGTGAGTGATCTTACCTTTTACCAATTCGTTCTCGGCGATGGCACTCATGGTACCTTCGAACTCTTCGAGCATCTGCTCCTGCTCTTTTTCAGAGTAGCGGCTGATGTTGGAGTTACCGATTTCCCAGTTGAAGTCGTCGTGAGCGGAGTCGGCAGCTACTTCAGACTCTTCTTCGAGTTCTACATCTTCGTCTTCGTCGTCATCGTCATCACTGGAATCGCTGTCGTCAGCATCCTCAGCGCTGTCGTCTTCGTCCTCATCCTGATCGTCAGCATCCTCGTCCTGATCGTCAGCATCCTCGTCCTCGTCTTCTTCCTCCTCTTCGGATGCTTCGACTTTGGGCGCTTCTTCTTTCTTGGTTTCTTTTTTCTCCTCAGCCTTTTCTTCTTTGGCTTCGGTTTTTTCTTCGGCCTTAGCTTCGGCTTTTTCCTCAGCTTTAGCCTCGGTTTTTTCTTCGGTGGTTACTTCATCTTTTTTCTCAGAAGTCTCCGGATTGGTAGTTTCTTGGTTTTGAGGATCTTGCGTTTCCTCTTCTACCTTGTTTTTCTTTTCGTCAGACATATAAATCTGTCTCCTTTTCACCCACGAAAGGCGGGTATTGATGAATCAATAAAATTTTGCGGGGCAAAGGTAAGGCTTTTTTTGTGGAAACGAAAGGGAAAATCCTTGTGAATGTGTCCTTTAGCACTTTTTGCGAAAGCAAATAACGGAAGAAGGCAGCGAAAATTCGCCTGGACCGGGAAAAATTCGTATACCGGACCCGTAATCCCTAGGATGTTCTGTATTTTTACGGATAGTCGGCGGTATAACGTCACTATAGCACCCTCAACCAACGCACAAAACGGACAAACTTATGAGCGAGAATCGCCCCTGGCTATCGAATTACCCGAGCGGAGTGCCGGCCAATATTGATCCACAATCCTACGCAACCCTGGTGGATCTGTTTGAAGAGACCTTTGCGAAATACGGCTCCAAACCGGCCTTTTCCTGCATGGGAAAAGAGCTGACCTACAAACAGGTCGATAAAATGTCGCGCCAGTTCGGGGCTTACCTGCAGTCGCGGGGGCTGGAGCGCGGGGACAAGATCGCCATTATGATGCCCAACCTGTTGCAATATCCGATCGTATTGTTCGGGGCCATGCGCGCCGGACTGGTCGTGGTCAACACCAATCCATTATATACGCCCCGCGAAATGCATCATCAATTTACGGATGCCGGGGTGAAGGCCATCATCATTGCCGAGAACTTTGCCGCCAACCTGCAAAAGATCCTTGACGATACGCCCATCAAGGTGGTGATTACCGCCAGCATCGGGGAGATGTTGGGTTTCCCCAAAAAGCAGATCGTTAATTTCGTGGTGCGCAATATCCGGCGCATGGTACCCAAATACGACCTGCCGAATGCGGTCACCTTTTCCGATGCACTAAAGCAGGGCAAACGATTCAAACTGAACCAGCATAAAGGGTCGGCCGACGATGTCATTCTGCTGCAGTACACCGGCGGCACCACGGGCCTGTCGAAAGGGGCCATGCTCACTAACCGCAACCTGGTTGCCAATATGCTGCAGATTAGGGCAGTGATGAGTCCCTTCCTGGAAGAGGGTAAGGAGATTGCCCTCTGCCCTCTGCCTATGTACCATATTTTTGCCTTCACGGTGAATTGCCTGGCTATGATGGAGATCGGTGCGTTGTCGGTATTGGTTACGAACGCGCGTGATCTGCCCTCGGTGGTCAAGGCGCTTAAATCGTACGACGTTACCCTGATTACCGGGGTAAACACCTTATTCAACGCGTTGGTAAACCACAGCGATTTTCAGGAAGTCGATTTCAGTTCCCTGAAAATAACCGTTGGTGGTGGCATGGCCGTACAACGGGCGGTAGCCGAAAACTGGCAGCGCGTTACCGGTTGCTTTTTGTCGGAAGGCTACGGAATGACGGAGGCATCGCCGGTGGTCACGGTTAACCCTCTCGATGGATCGGGTCGTCTGGGAACAATTGGGTTGCCACTACCCTCCACCGATGTACGCATTGTCGATGAGCAGGGTAATGTACTGGGAGCCGAACAGGTTGGCGAGATTCAGGTCAAAGGTCCCCAGGTTATGAAGGGCTACTATAACCGGGTCGACGAAACCAATAATACTATTCGGGAAGGCTGGCTGTGTACGGGCGATATCGGAAAGATGCTTCCCGACGGCTTTTTCCAGATCGTAGATCGCAAAAAGGATATGATCCTCGTTTCGGGCTTCAATGTGTTCCCCAACGAGGTGGAAGATGTTATCTCCGGCCATCCAAAAGTATTAGAAGTGGCCGCCGTAGGTGTTCCCGATAAAAAGTCGGGCGAAGTAGTGAAAGCCTTCGTGGTGAAAAAAGACAGCTCCCTGACTAAAGACGAGGTGATCAGCTATTGCCGCGAGAACCTTACGGGCTATAAAGTACCCAAACAGGTAGAGTTCCGGAAAGAATTACCAAAGACCAATGTGGGTAAAATCTTGCGCCGGGCCCTGCGCGACGACTGATGAAGAGGGTCAATTGTCTCATATCGTTCTGCTGCCTGTTGTTGCTGGTGGCTCCCGTTTGGGGGCAGGGCCAGGCAGGTAGGTGCCCCTGTGTGAAGGACGCCGGTTACGTGGTGGATCGTATGGAAAACGATCATCCCGGTTTTACGCGCAATCTGCGCAAGCGCAAAAGTGAGTACCGCGAACTACGCGCCTATGTGTTGCGTTCAGCCGCTGATATCGAAGACCAGGAGACTTGCCTTAAATTACTGCAGGAGTATCTGGCCTTTTTTCGTGACGGCCACCTTGGTATTTCAATTCCCGATCCCGACCGCGTACCTAAATCGGATCGGAACCTCACCAAGGACCTTTTTCTGGAACAACTCAACGACAATACGCATTATCTGCGGTTACCTACCTTTTACAAATCATATTGGGAGGAGCTGGATTCTTTCTACGGCGAAGTGGAGCCGCAATTGGCCGGAATGGAGCACCTGATTGTCGACGTACGGAACAATACCGGGGGCGGGCCGCGTATGTATCTGCAAATACTCAAGGCACTCAAGCGAAAACGCACTGCTCCCGAACGCGTTTCCCTGCTCTACAACAGCGCCTGTGCCAGCGCCTGTGAACACTTCGTAGTGGACCTTGGGCGCAAATCCCACGTCACCACATATGGGGAGAATAGCTACGGCGCCCTGGGCTACGGAGATATACAACAGATCACTACCCCTAATTGCCAATTTCGCTTCGACCTTCCTTCCCGTTGCTTCGGTTCTTACCTTAAATACGAGATCAAAGGAGTACCTCCTGATGTTCGGTTAGAAAAAGGGGGGGATTCTTGGTTACAGCAACTTATTGAGGGAGAGTAACGGTCCACGAACCACGGTCTGGACGTTCCTGTAATTTGGCACAGCTTTATTAGTGGGTGAATCAGCTTTAATTCAAAACATTTTTCAGGGATTTTGTATTATTTAAGCCATTTACGTAACTTGTTACGTAAATAATGACATTATGCATTTTTTCGATCAGGCAGGACCTGCTTCCCTCGGTAGTCGCCTGCGTATTTTGAGTGAACAATTAATGGAACAGGCTCAGTCGGTGTACGATGCTTACGGGGTGGAACTGCGCTCGGTATGGTTCCCTGTTTTTTATGCGCTTTCGCAAAAAGGTCAACAAAGTGTTACGGAGCTGGCCACATTTGTCGGTCAGTCTCATCCTGGGGTCAGTCGGACCCTGCGTGAGTTGAAAGCCGAAGGACTCATTATTGAAGAGAAGGATCCGGCCGACAAACGGCGGAATTTAGTATCCCTTTCGGAAAAAGGAAAAGGGCAGGCAACCAGGCTGGAAGAGCAATTGGTGGATGTACACAGCGGAGTGGATCAAATGCTCGCGCAATCGACCAACAACCTTTGGGTGGCTCTCCAGGAGTTTGAATTTTTGCTACAGCAAAAGCCATTTAACCTACGGGTCCTGGAGGCTCGTAAGGAGCGGGAAAAGGAAGCTGTTTCGTTAGTGGATTATAATCCGGCTTACCGAGGTGCCTTTCGGGACCTGAACGTGGAGTGGATTTCCAAATACTTCACTATGGAGTCAAGTGATTACCAGATACTGGATCATCCGGACACCCACATCTTGCAGCCGGGCGGGCATATCCTGGTGGCATTGTACAAGGGCGAACCAGTGGGCGTATGTGCACTGGTAGTTATGGATGATGAAAATTACGATTTCGAACTGGCAAAGATGGCTGTATCACCGGCGGCACGGGGCAAAGGGATCGGTTTCTTACTGGGAAAAGCCGCCCTCGACCGGGCACAGGAAGCAGGGGCCAAAGCCGTTTACCTGGAAAGCAATACTATTCTGGCTCCGGCCATTAAATTGTACCAAAAGCTGGGCTTTCGAAAGATCGCCGGCCGGCCCTCCCCTTACCAACGGTGTAATATCCAGATGGGGTATCACTTCGATGTATCAAATGACTGATAGGTGTAGTGAATGGTCTGTGCAACAATTTTGCCCTTGTCGATAAAAAAAGAGTCCACTCCGTCCTCCACCTTGCCCTTCGAGGTACGAGCCGACCATTCCAAAAAGGCAGCATTCCCCTCGATCAGAGTTTTGTCGTAGCGAAATTCAGCACCGGGCAGCTGGTCCTCGAGCAGTTCCGCCATATCCAATACACCTTTGTGTCCGCGGTGCACGCCGTAAGAAGAAAGGATAACTACATCCTTCGAAAAGTTAAGATCAATATCGCGACGGTATTCGTGGCGGGATGCTAATTCCAGGTGACTCCGAAAAACCTCTTCGGGACTACGGAGATTCGTTATTTCAGACATAAATACGGGTTTAATACAATATAAAAACCTGCGAGGCAATCGAATGTTCTGGAAATGAATGTTTTGTGCGGTAGTTTCCCGATCGTACAATACTTCGTTGTCCTGTTCGACGAACTACCACAACTCATTACTTGATAGGCGCACAATTTTTCCAGGCTCCGGGTGAAACAATTATCTTGTTTACACATTTAATGTATATACATCAATTTTATTTTAAGGATAAATAAGCACCATGGATTACGCAACTACTGATCGGAAAATAGCCCGGACCAATTTTGACATTATGCCACAAATCGCGGAACGCTGGAGCCCGCGTACTTTTTCTGATCGCTCGGTCGATCAGCAAACGGTCCATCGCCTATTCGAAGCTGCGCGTTGGGCCGCCAGTTCACGCAATTATCAACCGTGGCGTTTTATCTACGGCCGCAAAGGCACTGAAGCCTACGAGCGCATCCTGGATTCCCTGGTACCTTTTAACCGGCAATGGGCTAAATCAGCCCCTCTACTCGTCATGACCATCGTGAAGGAGCAAATGGGGAACGGAAAAGATAATTACCATGCCTTGCACGATCTCGGGTTAGCAATGGGCAATTTCTCCGTTCAGGCTCAGGAGCTCGGATTGGCCCTGCACCATATGGCCGGCTTCGATTGGAAAGGAGCCCACGAAACTTTTAATATCCCCGAAGGATACCATGCGGTAACCGTAGTGGCTGTCGGTTACTACGGCGGTGATCCCGAAACCCTGCCCGAGGATTTACAAGATGGAGAGACCACCCCTCGTCAGCGCAAATCTATGGAGGAGATAGTTGGTGAGGGAACATTCCCACAGTAAGAACTTAATGTACTTGAATAGCAGGACCGCTCCGGTTGGGGCGGTCCTTTTTAGATGAGGTCGTGGCTAAACTGTTGATTGTCGAAGCCTCTTTTCGTATTTGGTAGTGGGTATCGATAGCAGGACTTGCTTAAATCCCAATACACTATACCTACTACAACCCGATACCGCGCCATTTTCAGGCGCTCTGGTGAAAGCTGTCGATGATCGATTTCAGGATCACAAACATAGGTTCCCGGCCCTCCTTACTGACGAAGCCATCTTCTTCGTCCAGCAGACTATCTTCCACAAAAGCGAGGAGATCCTCCTGCTTGGTGTCTTTGAAGAAAATATCAAGGCGATCCCGGAAGCGTTTGCTCTCCACTTGTTGCAGCAAATCCCAGTTTACTTCTTCGGCCTCGGACAGAATATCTTCATTAATGGATGACAAAGTCGCTCCCGACTTTTTAACGGATTCCCAGATTACGAGCAATAAGTACAACAAATACTCCTTCTCCTGTTTGAGAAAGGCGTTAAAATTTTCCGTAAACAGGTAAGCGAGTACTACGGGTTGGGCCAGCCGCAAACTTTCCAGGGCCTCTTGTTGACGATTCGGGTCGTCCCCCAAATCTTCCAACACCTGGTCAATATGTTCTTCCTTTATAAATGGTAGTGCCATCGCGCTAATGTAATTAATAATCGGGAAGAGCAATGGATTATCCGGCCTGGGTAAAGAAGGTGACCTCGGTGCGTTGATTGGCGACTCTCGACTCGTACGAATAACCCGAACGGATAGGGTATTTTTTTCCCATACCCCTGGTCGATATGCGATTCGAATCAATACCTGCCTGTTCCAAATACACTCGTAAAGCCCGTGCCCGCTGACCGGATAATTCCAGGGCGTATCCGTGCGATAGTTGGGTATGACAATGCACCTTCAGGTATACGCTGAGATTAGGATAGGTCTGCAGGAACTGAACGATCCTTTGCAGGTCGGGTATGGCTTCCGGCAAATACGCGCTCGTATTAGGCCGAAACCGGACCAGTTCGAGGATCATGGTCTGGTCCCTGCCAACGGTTTGCAAAGTCAGGTTGGTAGATGCTTCGCGGGGAATAGAATCTCTCAGAATGGTGTCTGGTTCGACGAAGGTTCCACCGGGTACGAGGCTCTCCTCAGTAGCAATTTGCTGGTTAATCTGAACGGTCAGGGACTGATCGATCGACTGACGCCGGGTGTCCTTGATCTGGTACCGTAGTGCGGTGGAGTAATAGGTTTGTAAGGGGGCACTAAGGGCATTGCGCATAGCCTGACGTACATTGGGTCGCAACCGTTCTTCCAGTTTTCCGGCAACCGGATACTGCCAAAATGCAATGGGTAGTAATTTACTGGTGTCGGGTGGCCTGATCGGCAATTCCAGGTCCTGGAGCCGGGCTTCGAAACCACTCTTGTCAGCTTCCAACAGCTGTCGTTCGTTCTCGGGGATTTGCTGACCGGAGTTCGACAGGGCAGTATTTATGCTACGCTGCTTGATTTCGGCCAGTACTTCCGGGAATAAAATAGCCTGAACCCGCACCAGCATCTGTCGCTGAAAATCAGCAAATGGCAGGTTCTCTACTTCTGTTTGGCTCAGTGAATCACGGAGTCGTCGAGGCAGTGGATTGAATAATACGTAACCGCTGTCCCTGCGCTGTGCGAAGCGGGCACGTAACTGTTCGATCCGGTCCCTGGGCGACTGGGGAGCTGTGCTCGTATCAGTAGGAGGAACCGACAAAAATGGTTGGTACTGACTGTCGTCAAATTGAGCATTGCGTCTCACCTCCTGAGCTTGCAACTGTTTGTTATACTCATCCCGCAAACTGATCAGATCCCGTTCGTTTCGGTTGAGGATGCGATCTGACTGACGGTCGAATTTGAAATTAAACAGGCCCCTCAGCTGTCGTTCCAGTTGTTTGCCCAGTACTTGCTGGTTACGACTGAGTGACTGGATCTCTTCCTGAATATCCCTGATGATGCGCTCCCGGTCCTGATAGGTATTATTTTCTTGCAGGGCTTCTTGCTTTCGCAAAAAAGGCAGGTCTAAGGGTGCGTTGGGATTCTTGCGTAAGTCGACTATCCGGCTGGGCGAGAAAGCTCGCTGAGAAGTATTCAGGAAAAAGCCATAAGCGGCATTGATGGGAAGAATAAACTCTTGTTGGACCTGCCCCGACCGCAGGGGATCAATTCGCTGGAAACCGGGTTGATCGAGAGGGAAATGCACTAAATAGTTGGAATCGGTTGCGGTAGATATTTCGAGCTTGCAGTGAACCAGACGCACATCATCAGGTTTGGCCAGTTCGGGCAGGTTTGCGACGCGTAACTGTGTTTTCCCGCTTCGGTCGCTTACGTATATAGCCCGTTGGTTAGCTACCGAAACGTGAAGATGCTCGTCGTTACCGGCACCGTTGACGTCAGGTCCCAGGTTAAATGGGATCTGCCACCGTTCGAGTGAAGAGGACCGGGCCGTCACCATATACAAGTCCTGATTGCCATTTCCACCGGGTCGGTCAGATGAATAGTAGAGACGCAAACCATCGGCTGCCAGAAAAACGGAGGATTCGTGGCGGGGAGAGTTAATCGGGGATGGCAGGCGTTCGGCCGGTAACCATTGTTTATCAACGCCACGCCTCGACAAGAAAATATCCGCTGGTTCATCCGGCCCCGGGGCCCCGCAAAAGAAGAGTAACCGTTCATCCAGGCTAATATGCCAATCGGTGATATGCCTTATACTGTCGGGGATAAACGAAAGGGGATCGCGGCGGTCCACTACCCAGGTTCGGCCCTGCAACCGCAGTCGCTCCAGATGGGATCCGGATGGTTCTTGCCGCAATATCCAGATGATCCGCTCCCCAAGTCCGACGGTTACTACCTGGTCGGCCCCAAAGCTATTGAAGGGGGGAGGGATGTGGACTGGCAGTTGCCACCCATCGTTCCACGTACTTACCCAAACATCGGGCTGATCATTCAGCCCCAGGTTAGCGGGGTGGTGAAGGCGGGTAAAATACAAACGGCTACCATCGGTCGATAGCACCGGGGACTGCTGCGCAAAGGAGTCTTGCGGAAACACTACCTGCCCCATTCCCTCCGGCAGGCCCAGGGCCATACCACAGCAAAGGCCGATCAGCCAACAGACCAATAAGGGGTAAGGACGAATCATGTGCGTTTCGACAGTTAATGAATAACCTTTACACTTCGTACGTAAGTTCCACCTCGTCGGTTGTAGGATGTGACTGGCACGTCAAAATATACCCATCAGCAACCTCGTCATCGTCGAGCGCGAAACAGGTTTCCATCTGTACACTGCCCCTGATCACCTTAGCCATACAGGTTGAGCAGGCACCTGAGGTGCAGGAATAAGGAGGGTCGTATTTTTGCGCAAGCAGCACCTCCAAAATGGTCTTATTGGGAGGAACTTCCACATCGATTTCCTGACCATCCAGATGCACTTTAACGGTAGCGCCCTCTGACCCCGATACCCGTTGGCTCTTTTGTGGGCTATTGCCGGTGGTGAAGCGCTCACTGTGTATGTGATCGTCCGGTATGCCCTTTTGGTGGAGGGCCTTTTCGGCCGTTTCGATCAGGGTACCGGGACCACAAATAAAATATTCAACCTCATCGGTACGGGGCGGGAAATCGGCGAGGAGTTGATCGATGGCTTTGGCATCAATGCGGCCTACTGGTCCTTCCCAGGTCATTTTTCCTTTGGAGAAGAGGCCCCCGATACCCTTAGCTTTTTCGCGTTTGGGCTGACTGAGGGTGTAGCGAACCTCAAACTGCCCGCCATTTGTTTTGGCCATCTCATCGAGGTCATTTCTGAAGATAATGCAATCTTCATTGCGGTTGCCATAGAGCAATACCACCCGGCTCATCGGTTCTTTTTCCAAAATAGTCTTCAGTATTGAGCGCAGAGGGGTGATTCCACTGCCGGCGCCGATCAGGTAGTAATCCTTGCGTTGATCCGGATCGACGGGCGTGAAGAATCGGCCTTCGGGAGGCATCACTTCAATGGAATCTCCGGGTTTAACTGTATCATTGATGTGGGTGGATACCAGTCCACCGTTCACTTTCTTAACCGTCACGGCCAGGTCCTCTTCTTCAGGGCTGCTGCACATGGAATACGCCCTGCGAACATCCTGGCCCTTCAAATCGAAGCGCAGGGTGAGGTACTGCCCGTGTTGGTAGGCAAAGGTATCCTTGAGATCTTCGGGAACCTCAAATGCTACGGTAACCGCATCGGCTGTTTCGGGGGTAATCGACTTCACCCGCAGGGCATGAAAGTGGTTGCTCATTTTTTCGTTTTTGTGTACTTTGAGTAGGCCGAACCGGTTGCCAGGTTATTTATTGACGGCAACCGGAGTGTGCCTGATGCCAAATGGACTATCTGCAGTATTCCATTTCGGAATCGGTGTACTCGTTTCCTAACAGGTTGAAACGATCTTCGGTTTACTTATAAAATTGCTGCAAAGGTATCAAATCAGGCTCTAATTGGCATGAAGTGGGATGATTGGAAATATGTAATTGCCTACGTGGCTCCACTCGCTGCCCTGACGGGCTTATTTGTCCAGGGCATATGGTCGTGGTCGGGTATTTATGTAGGGTTTGTACTCATTCCGGTCTTGGAAACCATCGGCCGAAGGCCGATCGATAACTTTACGCCCGAACAGGAGCGCAGCCGCTCCCTCGATCGTTTGTTCGATTGGTTATTGTACCTCAATATTCCAGTACTATACGGACTGATCGCCTACTACCTGGTCGTTATTCGACAGGGTGGACTTGCAAATTACGAAGTGGTTGGTATGACCTGCTCGGTAGGTTTAATGGTGGGTACCTCGGGTATTAATGTAGCCCACGAGTTGGGTCACCGCATCAACCCGCGCGAACAGTTACTGGCCAAGGTCTTATTATTGCCGGCGCTGTACATGCATTTTTTCATCGAACACAATCGGGGCCATCACAAGCACGTAGCTACCCCCGAAGATCCGGCGTCGGCACGTCTGAACGAGCCTATTTACCTGTTCTGGATCCGGTCCGTGTATGGCAGCTGGTGGAATGCATGGAAGCTGGAGAGAAAGCGCTTACGACAGCAAGAGAAAAGCGTGTGGTCCGTACAAAATGAGATGGTGGTATTTCAGCTTTGCCAATTGGGATACCTCGTGGTAGTTGGTCTTGCCCTGGGCTGGGCCCTTGTCCCCTATGCCATCTACGTAGCTGTATTTGGATTCCTGATGCTGGAGAGCGTAAATTACATCGAACACTATGGCCTGGTTCGCCGCCGCACGCCGCAGGGCCGGTACGAGCCGGTAGGTCCGCAGCACTCCTGGAATAGCGATCATGAAGTGGGGCGCATTTTTCTGTACGAGCTTACCCGCCACTCTGATCACCACTTTAAAGCTACCCGGAAATATCAAGTACTCCGGCATTTTGACGAAAGTCCGCAATTGCCCTGCGGTTATCCTACTTCCATATTGATGGCTCTGGTTCCGCCGTTGTGGTTCTGGCGCATGAACCGGGAGGTGGTGAGTTGGAGAGAGGGTGAGTTGGAGAAAGGGTGAGTTGGAGAGAGGGTGAATTGGAGAAAGGGTGAATTGGAGAGAGGGGTCGATTCCCCGAGGGCCGACATTAAGTAGAGACGCGATTTATCGCGTCTGATTCATACCCACGCCTGCTAGTACAATAATAATGTTCTGATCAATAACGCCAGGCCAAATCCGATCAGGGCGATACCGGCGATCTTTCGAAACCAGATGAGGTGGATGGGTTTAAGCCAGTAGCGAATTTTTTTGGCCATAGCCACCTTCAAAAAATCAGTGACCACTACGGTCCCTAACAATCCGGCGAAGAAAAGAGAAGCCTCGCCACCCGCTAATTCGTTGCGGAGGACCACGGTACTCATCAGCCCCACCCAAAAGAAGAGCGTGAACGGATTAACGGAGTTGATCAGGAATCCCTTTAACCAGAGGCTCAGGTAAGAGGATGTGCGCTGGGTCGACACGTAATCGGCTACGTAAACGTTCTTTGGCGGCACCAAAAAAGTAACTAATCCGAAAATTAGTAAAATGACTCCGCCCGAAAGGCCTACTATGAGGGTAAAAGTTTGGGAAGCGAGGGCTTCCCGCACGTAGGCAAGACCCCAATAGACCAACAGGACAATTAGCAGATCACTAAGCCAGATGCCGGTTCCCACTACGAGGCCGGCACGTAAACCTTCCTCCACGCCCGTTTGCAGCAGGGTGAAAAAAATAGGTCCCGCCATGATGCACAACAGCATCCCTACTTTTACACCTTCAAAGATCAGATTCATGTATGTCGGGGTGCATAGCCCTTTTCGTGAAGAAAAGCCTGCCAGGTCTCCAGGCGTTGCCCCTTCATGACCCGGGGAAATTTATTTTGTCCGCCCATTCGTCCGTGAAGACGGTGGTAATCATAAAACACTTCGATGGGCAAAGGTTGTATGCGGATATCCTTTAATACGGAGGTACGTTCCGTTGCATAATCTGCATTGACGGCCGAGAGCGCTTCATCAAGCACGGCGGCCATCTGTTCCTCGGTCACGTGTCGGGGGCGGGGCGTACCAATATACCACTGGTGCGCAAAAAAACTGCCGTCCTCAACGGCGGCTACGGTAAATTCCGGTATCGAGAGGTTGAAGGTACGCTCTACTGCCTGTATGCCCTGATTCATATTGTCGATGCTGAGGTGTTCGCCACAAATACTCAGGTAGTGCTTCGTGCGGCCGGTGATGATGATCTCCGACCTGGCTTTATTGGTAAACTGTACTGTATCTCCGATCGCGTAACGCCAGGCGCCCGCGCAAGTGCTTAACAACAGAGCATAATTTTCGCCTTCCTCTACCTGATCGATCGACAGAACAGGCGGATCACCAATTGGATTTCCGTCATCGTCGAAATACTCTTCCCGGAAGGGAATGAATTCAAAGAAAATACCGCAGTGGAGCAGTAACCGCATAGCCCGGGTCTCCGGGCGCTCCTGGAAGGCAATGAATCCCTCTGATGCAAGGTAGGTATCCATGTAGATCAATGGTTGGGCCAAAAGGCGCTCAAAGCCTCTTTTGTAGGGTTCGAAGTGAACGCCGCCGTGTACGCAAACCTGCAGGTTGGGCCAGATGTCGTGAATGGTATCCAGGCGGTGATGCTCGATGATGCGCTCCATCATCAACTGCAGCCAGGATGGTATTCCTACGATGTAGCCAATATCCCAGGATGGAGCCTTTTCAATGATGGCAGCTATGCGGGAATCCCACTCGTTTATCCGGGAAATTTTGGTGCCTGGTTTGTAATATGGCCGCAGCCAAAAGGGTGGTTTGCTGGCGTTGATGCCACTGAGATCACCGGCGTAAAAACCTCCCTGGTCCTGGAGGTCGCTGGTACCTCCCAGCATCATCATCTCCTTGGTAAAGAGGTTGGGGGAAATATCAAAATTGGATAACGACAGAAAGGTCTTCAGGCCGGCCTTGCGCATGGCCCGGGTCATATCATCGGTGATGGGAATGTGCTTGCTGGGGGCCCCCGAAGTGCCGGAGCTGAGGGCAAAGTATTTCACCTTACCGGGCCAGGTGACATTGTCGACCTTATTGAGCGACATATGCCACCAGCGGTCGTGCATGGTGTCGTAATCAAATCGCGGAACCCGTTCCTGGAAAGCCTGAATGATGGGTTTGGATTTCAGAATATCCTTGAATCCGTAGTATTTACCAAAGGTGGTGTGTTGTGCTTTTCGTACTAAACGTCGCAGAACTCTTCGTTGGTGATTGATAGGAGGTATCTGGTCAAATTGATTATCGATTTTTTCACCAATTTGAATACCGCGCTTGATCAATTTTCCAAGAATAGCCATAACGGAAGATTTTGTCGGACCGGACAATCAAAAGTCACCCGATAAATATACAAGGTACTTTCTATTTTTTGGCGAAAGCCAGGATCGGCACCCCTACTCTGTAATCCAGGCTAGCTGTGTATGGTCAGGACCAGGCGACGACTGCCGGCGTGATTCCGGAATTCACACAAATATATGCCCTGCCAGGTACCCAGATTAAGTCGTTGCCGGGTAATTGGGATGGTAAGGGTATGACCGATCATAGCAGCTTTGATGTGGGCCGGCATATCATCGGGGCCTTCCAGAGTATGGGTGAGGAAGGGCAGATTTTCGGGTACGATGTGGTTGAAAACCGACTCAAAATCGGTACGCACCGAAGGGTCGGCGTTTTCATTGATGGTAATGGCTGCCGAGGTGTGCTGAATGAATACGTAAAGCAGACCGGCCCGTGGCCAGTGGTCGATTTCCGCTTCGATGTGGCGGGTAATCAGGTGATACCCACGTGACATGGGCGGAAGTTGCATCTCTTTTTGCCAGATCATGGCACGAGGATAGGAAAATTAGTTGGGTTTTGGGCACCGCAATTGCCCAAAATAGTACATGATCCCGGCCTTCAGAAACACGTAGCTATCGGAATTGGCACTATTACCTCGTTGGGTTCCGGGCAGCCCCAACTGACTATTGTCGACATCGGGCAACTGAATGGACCTGTCGGAGAGCATGGCAGCAATTTCTCCGCGCTGCCGCTCCAGATCATTTAGGTCGGGATAGACGGTACTTACATCGTCGAGGTAATCGGTAAACAAATGACGGGCACTCAGTTCGAAATTGAGGCTCCACTCGTAATTAAGGTCCACCTTGACACCAATACCGTAATTCAGGCCGGCCTGAACGGTATAGTATTCCTCGCCCTGGAATTGACCTTCGGTGCCCAGGGGGCGCAATTCGTAGTATTCGCCATCCAGTTCGGCTTCCGGATTAAAGGAAAAGACCGACAGACCTGCGAATACATAGGGTGTAAAAAACTCGTCTTTGCTGCCGTGGGTATACGGTAAAAAATTAAATTCAATACCCGTTGATACGTCCAGGATCTGCGACCGGAAGCTGAGATTACGGGCCCGCTCGAAAGCGTTGCGCGAATCGGCATCGTCGGCTTCGACCATGCCGTAGTTACCGGTAAAGCGGATGGCAATACGCTTATTGAAATTGTAGCGTGCGGCCAGGCCACCGGCCAGATTGGGCTTACTGAGGTTGTAATTGGTGTTGAGGTCACCGAAGTAGTATGATACACCGGCCCATGCACCAGCCTCCCAGCCACGCTGCGCGAGGGCAGGTGATGCCAGAAAAAGGCCCGCCAGAATAATACAAATCAATTGCTTCACAAATCCCTGTGTTTGTCGTTGGCTGCAAAAGTACGCGTATTAAACGACAAAAGCCTACAGGTATTGTTACTCCTGCATAAAGTCGACGGGATCAGCTTCGGAAATGAGAATAGGCCATTCCCTGACTATGTTTTTTTGTTGACCGGTAGAAAGATCTCCGAAGGATAGACCAAACTGTTTTTGAGCTGCCTGGTCGCGCAACTGACGGTACCCCCGTTTTAGTGCATCGTATACAGCGAGATAAGCTTCGTAGGATGTTGCCCGGTCGCACTGCAGGGAAACAACGGCCTTGCGTGGATTTTCGGCTAGGTCGGGTCGTCCCAGCGGATTGGCAATGAATTCCTGCAGGCGCTGGGGGAGCATCTCCACCGGGATTTGTGTATCTTCTACCAGCAATTGATCCCGTGCATTGAGTCGTACATTTAACAGGTTTCGCTCGGCAATTTTGTGCGGCGTATTAAAATTGTCGTATGGTGGGAGTTGCACCAATAATCCTTCCTCCTGAATGATGGTTGTGGTCACCAGAAAGAAAATGAGCAAAAGAAAGGCAATATCTGCCATAGACCCGGCCTGAACGGTGGGAGCCTGCCGCTTGTTAATTCGGTTAGCCATTGTTGATGGTTTTAATGGATAATAGCGGCAGCTTTCGACATTAGGGTAGATGCCTGAAACTATATTTTTGGCGGAAGCCAAATTCATAAATTGAATTGTGTACGCACCGTGAAGCAATTTTTCAGGCGCTGGCGATCAGTGTGGAGTCCCCCCGGCTTTCAGGGTTGGGGTCGCCAGCGCAGCTATTTCGAAGGCTGGTACGTCAAGATCGTTACTGCCGACGGGGGGCATGCCGTGGCCGTAATTCCCGGTATTTCCTATGAGGCATCGGGTGCAGGAAAGGCTTTTATTCAGGTCATGGATGGAAGGGGGCATACCAGTTTGTATTACGAATTTCCGGTTTCTGACTTCCATCCGGTTGCGGATCGGTTTGCTCTCCGGATAGGGCCCCATTATTTCTCAGACACAAAGGTACGGGTAGACCTGCAGGAGTTGCAGTTGGATGTGCAGCTGCACGGTCATATCGGGTGGCCCCGATCCAAAGCTGCTCCCGGTATTATGGGTTGGTACGGTTTCGTGCCATTCATGGAGTGCTACCACGATGTGATCGCTATGCACTGCCAATTGAGTGGTACCGGGCGGCTTTATCAGACTGCTCTTAACTTTGGAGAGGGTCGGGGCTATCTGGAAAAAGACTGGGGAACCTCTTTCCCTTCCTGTTGGATTTGGATGCAGAGTAACCACTTTCCGGATGATGGAGGTGAGCCGGTATCCTTGTTTGCTTCGGTAGCAAATATTCCGTGGGTGGGTCGGTATTTCATTGGTTATATTGCCGGGTTTTTGTGGCGGGGCATGGTGTATCGCTTTGCTACTTACCTTGGTTCGAGGCGCTACACAAGTGTATCTGATGCTGAGGTTCAGTTGTCGTTTCGCTCGGCTACCCATGAGTTGATTATCAGTGCCCGGCAGGCCAAAGGGGTGGACCTGCGCTCGCCGCTGAGCGGCTCTATGACGGGTAAGGTAAATGAGAGTCTGGAAGCTTGCATTGAGGTGGCATTTCACGACCGGCAAGGCAACTGTTTGTATACAGGCGAGGCTTTTCCGGCGGGTCTGGAGGTAGCAGGCGATGATGAGCACCTGCAAGCCCTTGATTGGGTCCGGTAATTTGGTCGTTCTACCGATACTTCTGGTCGGAATTTCTCCAAAAGACAGATCATTGTGGAGAATATGGCGTTTATACTATATATTATGGTGTACTAAGCCTTTTTATTAGGCTTTCGCCAAAAAGCGACCGAAGATGGATTTTAAGACCGTTATTCAACGATATAAAGACCGGTTCACAGAGAGTCGGTTCTGGAAGTTTATCGAACGCCGAAGCCGAAGGTTTGGGCAGGGTACTGTGTATTCGGCCCTTTTGCTGTTCTACGCATACAAACGAAAGGATACGCCGGGGTGGGCCAAGCGCATTGTTCTGGGTACCCTGGGGTATTTCCTATACCCGCTTGATGCGGTGCCGGATCTGTCGCCCCTGATCGGGTATACGGATGATATAGGAATTTTGAGTTTTGGACTGGTAACCATTGCCGCTTACGTAAATCAGGACGTTAAAGATCAGGCCCGGAAGCACCTGCAAAAGTGGTTCAAAGAAACGGACGAGGATGCTATTGATTCCGTAGATCAACGCCTGTAAGCAAAAAACTTTAGCAGGGAAGATGTTCCCTAGGAGTCACAGCCTCCACTTCCCGTCTAAAAAGGCATTTTTTATGGTTTTGTGTGCAGGCTGTTAAAAGCCTCGTATTTATACTGCCAAGTTAATATTGGGGCGTTTTTTTAGTGAAACCCACCTTTTTTGCACCTTTACGGCTGCAACGATAATTTCATGAAATACGATCCGATCCCTTCTACGTTTTTTGTGCGTAACCGCAAACGCTTCATGCGTAAGATGCAGCCCGATAGTCTGGCAGTATTTTACAGCAACGACCTGGTATACCGCAGTGGAGATACTAGTTTTCCCTTTAAGCAAAATGAGGCACTGTTTTATCTATCGGGCTTAGACCAACCGGAAACGGTATTGGTTCTATTTCCTGATTGTGTCAAAGATGGCTTTCAGGAAGTGGTCTTCATTCGCAAGCCGAATGCTTTTTCACAGCGCTGGGACGGGAGCGGGCTTACGCTGGAAGATGCTCGTGAGCGGTCGGGGGTATCTCAGGTTTTCTGGGTTGACGATTTGGATCGTATCCTGCACGAGCTTATTCTGCTGTCCAAACGAATTTACATCAATATTCCCGAGCACGAAGGGCGTCGTCAATACCAGGACGATGCGAATGCACGTATGGCGCGCGGACTTATGGACCGTTATCCTGCCCATAAATTTCATCGTTCCCAACCCATTTTGCGCAAGCTGACCATGATCAAGACGCCGGAGGAGATTGAACTCCTGGAACGGACAATCCGGATTACCGGCTTAGCATTTGACCGGGTGTTGGGGGTGTTGCGACCAGGCATGGGCGAATTCGAAGTGGAAGCTGAACTTACCTATGAACTGCTGAAGAATCGTGCGAGTGGCCATGCGTACCCACCCATTGTGGCCAGCGGCCCCCGCAGTTGTATCTTGCATTACCAGCAAAACAGTGAGATTTGCCAGCCAGGAGAGTTGGTATTAATGGATTTTGGTGCAGAATATGCGCACTATGCCGCCGATGTAACGAGGGTGCTGCCGGTCGATGAGCAGTTCACTGATCGGCAACGGACTATATATAATGGTGTATTACAGATGCTCGAACGCATCAAGCCGCTGCTGGTCCCCGGTAAAACACTGGAAGAATACCACCAGGAAGTGGGGAAGGTTGCGGAGGATGTGTTATTGGAATTAGAAGTACTTTCCCCGGCGGAAGTAGCGAGGCAATCGCCGAATTATCCGGCTTACAAGAAGTATTTCATGCATTCGGCTTCACACCATATTGGAATGCAGGTCCACGACCCTGCCAATCGGTATGAGCCTATTCAGGCCGGGATGGTGCTAACCTGTGAGCCGGGGATATACCTGCCGGAAGAAGCTATCGGTATTCGTTTGGAAAATATGGTTCTGGTAACCGATGCGGGGCCGGTAGACCTGACAAAAAATATTCCAATTGGCCTGGAAGAAATAGAAGAGCGGCGACAGAAATTTGCCGTGACGGAATAAAATGAGGGGGAGATCTGATTTTTTATGGTATAGGTCTTTTCAATATGCGATAAAGTAGTTAAATTGCTAACAAGATTTTGACATCTTTCCCCACCGAATCATCTTCTACAGCATTCTTATGCAGGATCTAGCCTTGCATGCGTTCTTGTAATGCCTCTTCGAATATGTAACAAGCGTGGTTAAACCCTAAGTTTTAGGTATTTTTGCCAAAAGTTCTGCACATTTTGCAGGTTTCTCATTTTGATGTACTAAATTTAGGGCGCTTTCTGATTAGCCGATGTAGACGACCGACCTAGTCTTACCTGAAAATACATTGAAAATCGGCAAATCAAGCACGACCAAATACGACGACACAGACGACATAAAAGTTATTATCATAATCTTATTCGTTAACCTAACTTCTTTTCTAAACAAATCTTAATCTTATGGGAAAAACGAACTCTACTTTCGTTCGTCCAGTGAGCTGGGTTGCTAGCCTGCTCGTCTTGGCGTTCATGTTCGTGGCCCAGGCAGGTTTCGCCCAGACGGGTGATTGCGGCTGTCAGGACCAAGTGAACGTGACCCTCGGCGCAGACTGCACGTTTGAGCTCACCCTTGCCCAGGTTGGCGCAGGAGACTGCGAAGACCAGGGCTACCGTGTTGTGGTAAATGACCGCAACCCCGGTAATGGCGCTACCGTTGATTGCGCTGGTCTCTACACCTATGGCATCTTTGATTCTGAGGATGAACTGGTTTGCTGGGGCGAGGTACTCGCTGAAGACAAAACAGCTCCTATCGTTGATGACGAAGATCAAAAAGATGACCCCATCGAGTGTATCTACATCGATGATCTCGTAAACAACGAAAACTCTATCGATC
>CAYFGK010000117.1:0-22806 GCA_964342305.1 uncultured Saprospiraceae bacterium
GGTTGGGCTTTGACAATCATCACTTTACAGATAAGCCTATGCCCAACCTCACGTTTTGGTTAATTACATCCATCGCTCCACCAGCTCCACGAACCGGTATACATCATAGTAGCTGCAATAAAGTGGCGTTGGCGCTACCCGGATCACACCAGCTGACTGCCCCTTATCGTCGGGCAGGTTGTGCTCGCGCCAGTCCAGGATAATTCCGTTCTTGATGAGGTAGTCAAACAGGTCCTTGCCTTCGTGGGAAGTCAGGATTGAAAGCTGGCAACCGCGCCGGTTGGTTTCGTCCGGAGTAATTATCCGAAATCGCTCGTCTGCTTTTGGTAATTGCCGGATGAGGTATTCCAGATAGCCGGTCAGATAGATGCTTTTTTCGCGTAAGCGATGAAATCCTGCTTCCGCAAAAAGCTGTAAGCTGACCCGGTGTGGTACCATAGTAAGGATATTGGGAGTACTAAGTTGCCAGCCCGCAGCTCCATTAGCGGGTTTGAACCCTTTGCGCATCAGGAAGCGGGTACTCTCCTCGTACCCCCACCAGCCGGCAAAACGAGGTAGATCCGGATTATTGGCGTGCCGGTCGTGGACGAAAACACCGCTGGGCCCGCCCGGTCCGGAATTGAGGTATTTATAACTGCACCACACCGCGAAGTCGACACCCCACTCGTGCAGATGAACAGGCACATTACCAGCACCGTGCGCCAGGTCAAAGCCGACTACTGCCCCCGCCTGGTGGCCGGCCTCGGTGATGGCTGCCATATCGTAAACCTGGCCGGTGTAGTAATTTACACCTCCGAACAGGACCAGCGCCAATTCGTCACCGTGCTGTTCGATCGCCTGCAGGATATCTTCATCATGGAGCAGCGCTTCACCGGAGCGGGGTGCTACTTCAATAATAGCTTCAGCCGGATCGTAGCCATGGAACGCAACCTGGGTCTCCAGGGCATATTGATCAGAAGGAAAGGCTCCGGCCTCCATGATAATTTTGAAGCGCTTAGTGGTCGGACGGTAAAAGCTCACCATCATGAGATGTAGATTAACCGTCAGGGTATTCATTACGATCACTTCGGAAGGCGAAGCGCCCATGATGGGTGCCAGATTTCGCGATAGTTCTTCGTTGTATTTAAGCCAGGGCAAATCACCCGTGAAAAATCCATCGATCCCCAGTGTTGACCAGCGGGATAATTCCTCTTGCATCGCCGGTTCCACACCTTTTGATTGGAGTCCCAGTGAGTTTCCACAAAAATAGATGACGTCTTTCCCCTCGTGTTGCGGAAATAGAAATTGCTCTTTGCAGGCACGTAATGGATCGGCCTGATCCATAGTACGGGCAAACTCCGGCGTAGTGTCAAAGTTCAGATTTGGCATCAAATAAGCTTTTCTAAAGAGGGGGAATTAAGCTTTGAACGCCGTAAATGTAGGGACAGTTCGCTAAGTTTCGGGCAGAATTGGTAAAGTAATATGCCAACAAGTCGTTTGAATGCAAGATTTGGTAATTTATCATCTAATTAAAAACAACATCACTATGAACGTTCGATCTTTTTTACTCTTTGGGTTGCTGGTATTTACCGGCAGCATCTACGGACAGTCACTATTGGGAGCCTGGGAAGCGATACTGCCGGGCGACAGCATTCGTTCGGTAGTTATTATTACTGATGGATACCAAGTGGCAACTCAGTACACCACCGATGGTCGGTTTAAGTCAACCAATGGAGGGTCGTGGAGCCTGGAGGGTGACCAAATGACCGAAGTCGTGGAATTCGATACTGAAAATCCCGATCGGGTGGGTTCGGAGGTCACGTTTACCATTGACTTGACGGATGAGAAGCTGTCCGTTCCCGAGGGACCAACGTGGACCCGTATCGACGACGGTACTCCTGGTGCCCTGAACGGCGCCTGGCTGATGTCGGGGCGTAAACGCGACGGGGAGATTCAATCACGCGACACCAATCGTCCCCGCAAGACGATGAAGATTTTGTCGGGCACCCGCTTTCAATGGATCGCGTACAATACCGAGACGAAGCAGTTTAGCGGTACGGGTGGTGGGACTTATACTACGGAAGGCGGCAAATACACGGAGAATATTGAATTCTTCTCTCGTGATGACAGCCGCGTAGGTGCTTCTTTGGAGTTTGATTACGAATTGATCGACGGAGCCTGGCACCATTCCGGGCTGAGTAGTCGTGGGCAACCTTTGTACGAGATCTGGTCGATACGGGAGAAATAGTTCCTAAAGGACCGGATAGTTTTCGGAAATGTAAGCAGGATGACCAAAAAAGGAGATGCCATCTAGGATGGCATCACGGATGGCATCCGTTTTTGTCGGCTATCTTGCTGATTGTGGAAAACTTCGAGATGGCATCGGTGATAGCATCGCCGATGCCATCTCCATTGTCGCTACTGCTTCACCACTCTCCTCGAAAACACCACACCCTCGCCCTCAAAACGGATCGCATACAGCCCCTTGGGCCATTGCGACAGATCGACCTGATTGTCACCACGCCAGATGTCCTCCGATATTTTTACGCCTGAAGCATTCCAGACCGAAACGTGCCAGGTGCCATAGGGTAATCCTTGTACCGTTATCTGACCGGCAGTAGGGTTGGGATAAACGTCTACCCGGGAGGCGATCGTCAATGGGTCGAGGCCGGTAGTTTGTACCAGCGGGTACAAATTGCAGGTCATTTCGTCAAAATAGGTGAGCCGGTTGGGAATCGCCCGCGTGATGAGATCGTAATCACTCTGACTTATGCGGTCGCGACGGTGGCGAACGGCCAACCATGGTAGCAGACTTTCGGCAATGTCTTCCCGGGTGGGATTGTCCTGAGCGTAGGTGCTGATAAAGGTCGGATCCATTTGTTGGGCCTGCTTCCAGCCCTCCGACTCGGCGTGAGCGGCATCGATCGAAGTATGCGCCGCTTCGTGCACCAGGGTTTCCTCCAGGATACCGTCGCGCTCGTAAAGAGCTGATTGGCCGGTATGGATGAGCAGCGAGCGGTTGCCACCGCCAAATGGTTCCACTCCGGCGTGGATCCAGAGTGCATCCACATCTTTGCGAAAACAGGTTGGCAACTGACCGACCGTGAAGCCGTATTTTTGGGCGATAACCCGGGCCGAATCCACGCTCCCGAATTCCTGGTTGATCTGGGCTTCGGTGCTTAACCCGTCATCCCATTCAATAGCAAAAATATAGGCGATAATGGTCGTCCAGCCCGTTTGCCGGCGATCGTAAACCAGACGGCTTTCCTGACCGACGTAGGTGACCGATTCCAGTGCGGATGGATCGTCGGGCGTGATGATATCCGAATCAAAAAAAATAGTCCCCGAATACGGCGGTTGGCACCAGGCCGTAAGCGCAAGCAAGGAAAAACCAGCCGCTAGTAAAAAGGACTTCATTCAATAGAAGGTTATGCCCAATAAGATCGTAATTTTTTAACACTCTGCAATGAATTCTACAGAACGTATTTCTGGAACATACGATCCAGTGCCTCTTTCGGATCTGAACACAGGCCCGGATGCAGGGGCGAGGGTTGAATAATGGTACTGCGGGGAGCCGTCAACCAACGAAAACGACCAGCAGCATCCTGGCTGGCAATAGGACCACCCGCAGGATCACCCGCACTGATCAGTTGCCATACTTTGAGGTACGATTCAATTTCATCCAGATCGATATCCTTTTTGCCGGAAGGCAGAAAAGCCAACAAACGCTCCCGGTCGAGTTGCAGACGTATGTCCAGAAATCTTTTACCCCGACAGTACAGGATGACCCCTACATTCAGGCATTCACCCCGCTCCACTAACGGAACGATCCGTATTACCGAATATTCGTAGACGTGTTTATCGGGCATTGGCGGCTTCTTTGGTGAGTGATTCCAACTGACCGAGCCGAATGGTCAGGTATTCCTGATAGATGCCACGCTTCTCTGCCGGCGAAAGATCGGTACCCGCCTCCTCTAAAAAGCTGTCGGGAATAACCGAAACAATACCCTTGAAGACCTCCTCCGATAAGGTGCATTCAATTACTTTCCGCGCAGCTTCCAACTCCGTGGCCCGCGGGAGCAAAACGTGGTCTTTGATCAATGGGAAGGGACGGCGGGCATGACCTTGATAATCACCCCAATTGTGGTGAAAATACAGACTGGCACCGTGATCGATCAGCCATAGATCCTTACGCCAGTTCAGCAGATTAGTGTTGCGCGGGGTACGGTCGATATTGGTGATCAGGCTATCGAGAAGTACGATCTTAGAGGCCTCGAGGGGCTCGGCTACCGACGCTACCGGATCGTAGGTAATGGCCCCCGACAGAAAATGAAGTCCCAAATTCAAGCCTACACTGAACCGAAGCAAATCCTGGATCTCCTCGTCGGGCTCCGATTGAGCAAAGGTATTGTCGAGGTTCATAAAGACCAGTTCGGGAACCCGCAGTCCAATCGCCCGGGCTAATTCACCGCCGATAAGCTCCGCTACCAGGGCCTTGGTACCTTGCCCGGCTCCCCGAAATTTCAGCACATAGGAAAAACCATCATCCGCTTCCACAATGGCGGGCAAAGAACCTCCCTCGCGCAGGGGTTGCACGTAGCGGATCACATCGACTGTACGGATCTCTGGTGGCATGGAGCAAAGATACGGCAATTATTAGCTAGCCTTTCGGCAAAAAATTCTGAGTGATGACCTTTTTATTTTTTCTACGAGTAAATCATACTTATTCGCTTTTAGAATTGGCTAACTTAAGTATTGCTTCCGCAAAAAAATAGTTTATGAAACCACTCTATGCGTTCTCTGTCTCTGTCCTCTTCTCCATCTGTGCCTTTGCTCAAGGTCCCGCTCTCCGCGAGGCCATTCGACTCGACCAGGCTGTCAACACCTACGGTGCTACCGGTGAGGGCGTCGTCGTCGTTATGATCGACCGCGGAATTGATTATCGTCATCCCGATTTTATCGATGACGATGGTAACACCCGCATTGCCTATATCTTTGATATGCTCGATGATTCGGGGGCCAATGCTCCGGGCAACCCCTACGGTGTGGGCACCATTGTCACCCGGGACCAGATCAACGCCTCCCTAGGCGCTGGTGGCGATCCACTGACCAATGACCGTGGCGGACACGGGACGGCAACAACGGGAATTATGGTGGGTGACGGATCTGGAACCAATGATCGCCTTTATCAGGGTGTAGCTCCCGAGGCAACAATTATAAGTATCAAAATATCACAAGACCCCTTTCCGCCCTTTGGCGGGCAGCCCGGGCAGAATGCCTCTTTTAATGCAGCTAATATTCCCGTCGCCCTGAATTTTGCCCACGATAAGCTTACTGAACTTGGCCTGCCATCCGTAACACTCATGAATATTGGCTCCATCGGCGGCCCTACCGACGGTACCAGTACCATTTGTCGGGCCATCGATGATTACGTAGATCAGGGCCACCCTTTTGTGTGTGGCGTTGGCGACGATGGTGGTGCCGACAACTATGCCAGCACCAGCATCAGCCAGGGTGAAACGGTAGAACTCCTGGTCGAAAAAGGCCTCACTGGCAACCTCCGCTTCGACCTTTGGTACTCCGAAGATGATCGCTTCACTGTTTCCATCGAACGCCCAAATGGCACAATTGAGGGTCCTTTCGCCCCACCTGCAGGCCCCAATGGCGTAGCCGATCAAAACCTGGGAGACATCCGCATTTTTCACCGCGGGGCCAACCAGGCTTTCTTTGGCGCCACCTCTCCGCGGCGCGAATTGCTGATCGACAACCAGGGTGTGCCGGGTACGTACAAGATCATTCTGGAAGGTACCAACATCAACGGCGATGGCGTTTTCCAGGCTACACTTAATCCCTCCCGCTCCAATAACGGTAATCAATTTGGCTCTTTTGTGGTGGAGGGACACAGCATCAACGATTACTCCAGTGCCACCAAAGCCATTTCGCCTACCGATTACGTGGTGACTACTTCCTGGACCAATCAGGCCGGAAACGTGTTCGGCCCTATGGGGAGCACCGGAGCACCGGGCGAGTTGTGGACCGGATCCAGTGCAGGTCCTACCCAAGACGGACGCCGGGGTGTCGACTTTGCTACGCCCGGCGAATACGCCATCGGTGCCTACGCTCCCGGTTCCCGTTATGCCTTTTTCCCAAGCAATATTGTCGAGAACAGCAATGGCCTTTACGGTATTCAGAACGCCGTAAGTGCCGCAGCACCAGTTGCTACCGGTATCATCGCCCTGATGCTCGACATCAACCCCAACCTTACGCCCGACGAGTTACTCGACCTCCTGCACCAGTCTTGCGTAGAAGACAGTTTCACCGGGACCGTGCCCAATAATGAATGGGGCTACGGAAAACTAGACGCCTTGCTCGCTCTGCAGAATGCGGATCGCACGGTGGGCACCGTAAATCAGATCACTCCGGTTTCACCGGTACAGGTCTTTCCCAACCCCACCAGCGATCAACTGACCATCCGTACTAAAGATGCCTCCCTGCTGGAACGCATCGAAGTATACAACAGCACTGGCCAGCGCATGCTCTTACGCAGTGGACTGGAGTCAACACTGGAGCAGATCGGAGTTGCCGAATGGGTGCCGGGCATGTATTCGGTAATAGTTTATCGCAACGGGGAAACACCGATGGTCGGTAAAATCGTCATTCAGTAAGGGCAGTGGCTTATTATCTCTAAGTAAGAGTTAAACGCATTGTCCAATGCGAAGGAGACAACGTTGGCGGCTTTTCTATTCTGTTTCCAACACAAAAGCCGCCAGCGCCTCCTGACAGGCCTCCCGGTCGAGGTGCCAGGTGCTGAAGGGAAGCAGGAAGACTTCGATCTGGCACCGGCGCAAGCTGTGCATGCTTTCCATCGAGAGCTGGTCTTCGTAGTCACCGGGAAAGCCAACCAGGTCGATGCCGATGGTGCGGTTTTCCTGGACTACGACAATATCAACCTGTGCACCGGAGACGATGCGATCCGTGTAAATAGTTCCGGCATTTTGCTGCTGTAAAAAATCAAGCACCTCCGCCAGAAGGGCGCTGTATTGCCGGTGAGCATTCTTGGCGAAAGCCGGACGAGTGGTATGCTCCAGATAAGCACGCAACAAAGAATCGGCCGGAATAGAATGCTTATCGATTGAAAGATAGAGGTGTTGTTTTTTCCGGGCACGGGTAATGGTGACGTTAAACACGCCAATCCTATCGAGATAGGTGTAAATGGAAGGGTGGGTGTCTTCATCGATGGTGAAGGAAAGAAAGACTTCGTCCCGTTCTTCGCCCTGAAAGCCGAAGGGCGTTTCGATCAGGATTCGGTGCTTTTTGATGGCCTCCAGCGCAAGATGGTCTTTGACCAGATTGCGGATGATATTAACCTGCGGCCGAAAGGGCGATATAACACCGATCGAGGTGGAAACCTTGGGGGAAAGTTCTTCTTCCTGTTCAATGATCTTTCGTATAGCCTCGACGACCGCTTCCGCTTCGGCCTGATTTTCGCCCTGGCTATTCCGCTGGCCGTTTACCTGGTGCACGACTATATTTTCGTATTCCCGGGTAAACGGGTTGGGCGACATCACTTTTAAGCGGCCGTCGTAAAAGGTCTCATTCGAAAAGCCGATAATATCAGGTGGGCTCCGGAAATGCTCATCCAGAAAAACAATGTGCTCCTGGCTATTGATCTGCCGATTTATCAGGTCGAGTACACTTTGGTTGCGGTAATCCAGGTCGAGGTCCTGGATCTGGTATTTCTGTTTGAGGGTATGTTCCCGTTTTTTAGAAAGAAATGAAACGTGCCGCAGTTGGTTGGGGTCACCGACAATGATGGCTGATTTCGCCCGGTACAGCAAGGGAATGGAACTGGCTACATCACACTGGGAAGCCTCGTCGATAATGAGCAGGTCGAAAAGCCCTTCCTGCAGCGGAAGGATGTTGGCAATTTCACCAGAGGTACAGATCCAGACGGGCAGAGCCTGAAGTACCTTCTCGAAATCAATCGTGGCAAAAATTTCCTTTTTGATATTTCCGCGACGCTCTTTAAAGATCTTTTCCATCTTAAAAAGCGATGTGCGTCCGGTATTGAGCAGGGTAGTTAGCTGATTTTGGTAGGTATATCGGATCAGCTTTCGCTCTTTATCCACCAATTCTCCTTCTTGTTCCAGTAGTTGTTGATGTAATTCCCACAGTGGTGTTTTCAGGTTGTGCCGGTAGCTGATCAACCATTTCTGGAACTCCAGCACCAGGCCTCCGCCCTCCTCGGTCAGCTTTTTTCCCCACCTTATTTCCTGTTCTTCCCGCTCAATCAGGGTGGCCAGGTCGCGATTAATAAACCGCTTCAGGACCATGACTTCCTTTCGGATCTTATGGTATTTGACGGGATCGATGGGTGCATAAAGCGTGCCATTGGCAATATGCCGCAGCTTGCTGGCCACACTGATCCGGTAACGCGGTTTGGAGGCGTCCAATGATATACCCTTCACCCCGATGTCGCGGTTGATCTTATCCTGGATCACCTGGCAGGCCTGGGTGTTCTTGGAAGCTATTAATACGCGTTTACCTTCATGAGCCGCCTGGATTGCCAGGCCCGCAATGCTAAACGATTTACCGGTACCGGGTGGTCCGATCACCACGGAAAGCGGAGCGGATGCTGCCGACGCAAATATCTTCCGTTGCTGTTGGCTGAGGGATACGGGAACTACTATTTTTTCTGCTTCCGCAAAAAGGGTATTGCCCCCGGTTGGTCCCGGGTGAAATACTTTTTGCAAAAGGCCATCAGGCTGATGCTGGCGAGTGCTCAGTTCGGTGAGCTCGTTGATGATCCCCTTCGTCTTTAATGGTTTTTTGGCTAAGCCAAAAGCCAGGTCGGGAAACAAAAAATTGGTATAACTTTTTTTGCGGGAAGTGTGGATACTCTCCAGATCCGTCAGGCGTTCCCCCGATTGAATGCGCTGTGGGATCAGGCTGGCATCCAGGGATGGATAGCGTTCTTTCAGCACCTTCTCCAGGGCAACCAACCCTTCGAAGGAAAAAGGATTATCCGATGCGAGCAATTGATCGGCCATTTCATCGTATTCCAGGGACGTATCGGGATCGAGGTCGTTTAGGTAATCGATCACCACCGGATTCACATTGATAGTCTCGGGGTCGATCTCGGCCATAAAGACCTCGTTTTGCTCATACAGAAGTACGTCGTGCAGGTACAATGGTGCGAGCAGCGTGCGCGTTTTACCGAGCACCCTGGTTTTACCCTTGATGAAAAAGGTGCCACTGACCAATTTCTTTTCGCTGGAACTAACGGCCAGAATATTGGCCACGTCCCGTCCCCAAACGGTATCGACCGGTAACGCATAAGCGTCCTGACTCACCACTTTGAAGTTGGTGGGCAGATACTGATTGCTCACCTCTTGCGAGAAAAAGTTATAGATCTTCTCCGTATTGAACTCAAACTGGTAAATATCCCGGTAAAATTGGAGGATATCGGGGATGCGATTTTTCATGCGTGTTTTGACTGCCAGTGAATATGGGGAATCTAAATTACCATTTCGGATTTGGAAGAGGGAAGATGAAGGTCAAAAAATGCTGCATGTTCAGTGCTAAATGCTAAATGGGGCTGGGGCTTATAGGCTTTCGCCAAAAGGGGGGTCAGGTCTTAAATGACAGTCTCCAGTCACTCCACGCCCTACGCCCGATGCTCCATGCAGCCAAAGGCAAAGCACCAGAAATAAAGTTTAATACTGCAATCAAAAGAAGAGTAAGGAAGCAACCACACCAGTCTCTGAGTCCCTGTAGTCTGTACATTCTCTCCAGTCGCTCGACGCACTACGCCCGATGCTCTACGCAGCCAAAGACAAAGCACCAGAAATAACGCTCAACCACGCAGCCAGGCACCACCCTTACCGTACCCAAATAGCGCCCCGCTCCCGAAAATACGCCAATGCCTCCAAGGTCGGCCGCTCATTATCGGGCAATTGCTCCAGCATTTCACGGGGGGCCCAACGGGTGGAACGGATCTCCACTGTATCGTGTACGTGCAACTCCCCTTCGAATTGATTGCTGTAAAACTCGACGGTGAAATACTGTAGTACATCGCCATTGGGATAGTGCACGGTTTCGCGATCAGGTTGGGTGGCAAGACCAATCACGGTTACCTGTCCGAGGGTAAGGCCTGTCTCTTCCCATACTTCCCGCCGGATGCACTCTTCGATGGTTTCACCACGCTCCAGGGCACCGGCGGGCAGGCCGATGTTACCATTATCGGTGCGTTCAATGATGAGAAATTCGCCCCGGTCGTTTTCAATGAGGATGCGGGCTGCCGGATGGATGAAGTGTTGCTGACCGATCAGGGCCCGCATGTCCTGTATGTAGTCGTTCATTGGTTCTTTGTAAGACTTAAAGATACCAGAGGCTAGATAGAAGATTTAGATTTCTCATTCTTCTATCTAACCTCCAGATATCTTCTAGTCTTATGACAAACTAAAACTTGGCTCCCACCGTCAGTGCGATCTGGCTGATACTGCTTTCGTTTTCCACCTCCTGAACGGGATATTCTTCCACTACGTAGGGGTAGTAAAATTCGTCGGTCGATTGGTAACGGTAACCGAGGTCGACGAAAAAGCCTTCCAAGCGATAACCAATACCACCACTGATCTGATTACGGTAGGTTTCGTCGTTGACGAAGGGTGCTGACCGCACATTATACCCTAAGCGGAAACGCCAATTGTCCATAGCGAATTCACCACCCAGGCGGAGTTGGAGCATATCGGCGAGTTGGTTTTGGATATCGTTGTTCACGCGCTCCTGATCGGAAATGAACCCATCGTAATCAAAATTCGCGTTGGTATAGTCAGCGTACTCCACCTCGGCGGAAAGGAAGCCATTGCGACCAAAGATAAACCCTAGTCCACCCGTATAGCGCCAGGGAGTATTCAGGCGGTAATCGAAGAAGCCTTCGGCCGATTCATCCAGGCCGAGGAAGGCACCCTGCTCCTCCTCATCTTCGTAAAAATTATTGATGAGGCGGCTGTCGAAATTATCTTCCAAACTTAGTGCCGTTGGCGTGTGTACCGAACCACTGATGCGCAAAGCCTGACTGGCGCGGAAGATAAGTCCCAGTTTGGCATTAATTCCACTACCGGTAGTGCGCACATTTTCCTGGAGTTCCAAGGATTCAAAGTACGGTACTTCACCGCCGGAGCCATCGGTATCATCCTGCTCGACGTAGGTTTTAGCCACTGAATAATTAATGATGGGGACCCCGATCGTCACACCAATGGCTAGTTTTTCATCGTAATTACCGGCCAGGGTGAAGGCCAGTTCACTCATGGAACCTTCCTCGGTGACATTCTGGCGACGGAAGAGTTGAGCGTCTCGGTTGAGTTCATAGTCAATATCGTAGACACCGTTCTCATCGAAATCGTACAGGACTCCGGCATCGAGTGCCAAACGAGTATCAAAAGCACCTACGCCAGCGAAACCATTGGCCCGCTCCTGGTAGGCTTCTGCAATTGATCCTACAGTTTGTCCTTCAAACGTAAAGGCCCGATTGAAATTAGCCAGGTGGTTGAGGGTGATACCGAAGTTCACATTCTTCCACTTTTTGGATAAAGGCCGTGAGGTAATGACGACACCCAAATTGTGAAAGTTGAGGTTTGAGCGATTTTCCTGGATCAAATTCGACCGCTCGTCGGTCAGGCGCGAATTGGTACTACTCAGGAAGAAAGCCGGCGTCAAAGTAAATTCCGAACGGCGGAAGAAACCGATTCCGGCCGGGTTGGTGGAAGCAACAGATACATCAGCTCCCAAAGGGCCGAGTGCGCCACCGGTAGCCATAAAGCGGGCAGTACCGCTGGGGCTCCAATCAATATAGCGAAGGGCATCCCCTACATTCTGGGCGGAAAGCTGGGATATTGTTCCCAGCAGGCATCCTGCTGCCACTAGAAGGGTAACGAGTTTTTGTTGTGTGCTCATAAAGTATATAAGTCGAGTTTAGTATGTGTGTTATGGGTAAAAAAAGTGGGTGGAAATGTTACTCTCCACCCACTTTCCAGCTTTATCCGCTATAAAGCGAACGGTTATTGATTATTACCGCGTTTGCGTCCGTTGGATGAAGACGAAGAGCCGGATTTACTACGGCTTGAACTGGAGCTGGAACTTCGGCTGCGTCCTGCAGAAGAAGAGGAACGGCTGCGAGAGCTCGAGCCCACAGAACTTCGGCTTCGGGTTGGTGTCGTACTTCGTACTCGTGATGAACTACTGCTGCGAGAGCGATCGTAAGTCGAGCTACGAGAGCGGTTATAATTTGGGTTTGTGGTACGCGCCCGGCCAAATGGATCATAGGTACTACGAGAGCGATCAGGTTGTGTCTGAACGGTACCGCTGCGGGTTGGGCGACGGTAACGTTCCAGGCGATCGGGAGTCGTGGGCGTTACGGGAACAATTTGTCCACCGATCTGGCGGCGATCCATTTGTTCGTTATTTCCGGAACGACTTCGTCCATTTGAACTGGATGAACTACCTGTATTGGTACGAGTGCGTGGTGTGGTCGTACGAATACGCGTTGGCGTAGTCGTATTGCGATCAATTCGCTCGTTGCGGTTCGGATCGGTTACCCTGATGCGATCATTGGTGGTCTGGTCGCTGGTACGTCCAATCCGGCTTTGGTCGCCAATACGTACACGCTCTTGTCCATTACGAGGTGTTGCACGTTCGTCGAGGTCACGACGGGAATCTGTAATACGGCCATTGTTTCCGATTGAACCCGGATTAATGCCGTTCTGACGATTGCGAAGACCTGGTTCAGGTCCGGAGCCACTACCGCCAGAGCGAGGACCGTAGTAAATGTCACGGTCGTATTGCTCGCCGTTAGACCATCCCGGGGCATAATTGTAGTTACCACCTGCCCAGTATCCTCGGGGATAGGCGTTAAACCAGCCATTTCCATAGCCGTAGCGCCAGGTGTCAAATCCATACGGATTAAAGCCCCACCTGTTGAAACCAAAGTTGGTAACTCCAAATGATACAGTAAAGCGTGATCCGCCATACCAGCGATTGTTCCAGAATGGATCCCGTCCCCATCCAGCACCGCGAAAACCTGGTTGGTAGCAGAATCCCCAGCTGTTGAAACGGGTAGCATTCCAGCCCCAGCTATTCCAGCGGCGCCAGCGTACCCAATCGCGATAGCTGAAGTAGTCATCATAGATCAGTACCGTATTGCCTGGTACTACGAAAGGGTCGTAATAATAGGCATCTACGTATACCGGATCGTAATATCCAAATCCGTACATGGGACGGTGGAAACGACGAATTCGCGATGTGTAGTAAAAGTCGTAATCGTTGTAGTAATCGTACTCATCGGCATCGTAGTAGCGCTCGATATCTTCCTGGCGAGCACTATTGTTCGAGTTGCCGTAGTAACCATCACCAGAGTTGTTATCATAATTGTAATAGCTCTGGTCGGTGTCGGGGTTGTAGTATATATCGTCGTACTGACTGTACGCGGGCATAGCCCACATACCGAAGAGCAGAACGGCGACTATAGTGCAAATACGGTTCATATTATCAAATTTAGTAGCAAGTGTAGACCAGTAGTCCTTTCGGTAAAATTTGCTCAAATCAAAAACATTCATTCACAATAATAACGGCTAAAGGCCTCGTTTCGTTCCGTACGTAAGGTTATTCCTGTGTCAGAAGTGGGTCGACCATTTCACTGTTGAAGCAAGGATAGCCCCGCCGTAAGGAATTGTTTCTAAAGTACTGCTTTCCAGGCACACTTGCTGTTAATGCTATTATAAATCAGTGCTTAACGCCTGTTAAAGTAATTCACACGACGCCTTAACACTTGTTAAAATCAACTTTAACATTTCTTTTGCAAGCTAATAGCATTCCGTTTTCCCTTCCTGGTAAAACGACTATCTTTGCGACTGCTTTTCCCGTAAGGGAGGGAACTATTCAGACAGGTAAGTCGATTGTTCTCACGTGTTCCGATAACTGACCAACAAGAATTTTCATGGCAAAAGCAATTACTTCTCGTTCTGAGGACTATTCACAGTGGTATATCGATATCGTAAAACGGGCCGGTCTGGCTGATAATTCGGCCGTTCGTGGCTGTATGGTGATCAAACCACACGGTTTTGCAATCTGGGAAGCTATGCGGGATCAACTCGACCGCATGTTTAAGGAAACCGGTCACGTGAATGCGTATTTCCCACTATTCATACCCAAGAGTTTTCTGAGCCGGGAGGCCGAGCACGTGGAAGGCTTTGCCAAAGAGTGTGCCGTAGTGACGCACCACCGGTTAATGAACGCTCCCGACGGCAGCGGTGTTGTGGTCGATCCCGATGCCCGGCTGGAAGAAGAGCTTATTGTACGTCCTACTTCCGAAACGATCATCTGGCATACCTATAAAGACTGGATCAATTCGTACCGTGATCTGCCCCTGCTGGTGAACCAATGGGCCAACGTAGTACGCTGGGAAATGCGGACCCGCCTGTTCCTGCGCACGGCCGAATTCCTGTGGCAGGAAGGGCATACCGCCCATGCGACTGAAGCCGAGGCTATTGAAGAAGCCCGCCGCATGCAGGATGTCTACGCCACTTTTGCTGAGGAGTATATGGCTATGCCGGTTATCCGCGGCACGAAAACAGAGAGTGAGCGCTTTGCCGGAGCTTTGGATACCTATACGATCGAAGCGCTCATGCAAGATGGTAAAGCCCTGCAGGCAGGTACCTCCCACTTCCTCGGTCAGAATTTTGCGAAAGCATTCGATGTAAAATTCCTGAACGAAGGCAACAAAGAGGAATTTGTCTGGGCCACCTCCTGGGGTGTCTCTACCCGTCTGATGGGCGGGCTCATCATGACCCACTCCGACGACGATGGCCTCATTGTACCTCCGAAGCTGGCTCCAACTCAGGTAATGATCGTACCGATCCCGAAGCCAGCTCCTGAAATTGGAGAAGCGGCCGAAAAGATCATGCAGGCGTTGCGTGCCAAGGGCATTACCGTGGGCTACGACGAAGACAAAAAGAACCGCCCCGGCTTTAAATTCGCTGAGCACGAACTGAAAGGGGTACCCGTTCGGATCGGTATCGGCAAACGCGATCTCGAAAAAGGACAAGTGGAGATCGCCCGTCGCGACACCAAGGAAAAAACCTTCCAGCCGATTGAAGGTGCTGCCGAATACATTGCCGACCTGCTGGTAGGCATGCAGGAAAACCTCTTCAACCGGGCGGTACAATTCCGGGAAGATCACACCCACTCGGTCGATAACTTTGATGATTTCAAGGAGATCCTGAACCAGGACATCCCCGGCTTCATCTCCGCTCACTGGGACGGCACCTCCGAAACGGAGACCAAGATCAAGGAACTCACCAAAGCCACCATCCGCTGCATCCCCAACGATATGGAAGCGGAGGACGGTCAATGCGTACTCACCGGCAAGCCTTCCAAGGGGCGGGTTTTGTTCGCTAAGGCATACTGATCAGGTTTGAGGTTTGAGGTTTGGGGTTTGGGGTTTGAGGTAAGGTTGTAGGAAAGGTTTGAGGTTAGGTGATAGGTTACCTCACACCTAGAACCTGTGCAAGGTTAATTACGGTTAAAAATCAGGGGTTGCTTTTAATTTTTGGCGAAAGCCGGAGTCAAAGCGATGTGTGCATAAAACACACCATTCTGATTCACAAAAAACCGTAATCATGAAACAATTCGCAATGACGCTGCTGGTATTCGCAGCGACCCTGACTGTTACCTTTGCCCAACGCGGCCCCGAAGGACGACGCGGGCCTCGCCCGATGGCACCCAATCTGGAGCTTCTCCAGACACAACTCGATTTAAGTGACCAACAAGTAACCGATTTAAAAACCTTGTTCGACAAGACTAAGTCTCAGTTGCAGGCACTGCGTGAGCAATCCTTCGATTCAGACGAGGCACGCCGGGAAGCTGCCAGAGAAATCCTGGAAGAACAAAAATCAGGTATGGAAAACATCCTGACCGTGGAGCAATTGGAAACGCTTCGAAGTCAGAGATCAGAGGTTAGAGATCGGAAGGGAACAAGAACTCGTGAGCCCAGACGAAATGACGAGTTGCGGGCGGCAGTAGACGCCTACCGGACTGAAAACATGGAACCCGTACTACGTGCTCAGCGAGCTAAATTGGAGGAAATTATATCTGAATCCGATAAGGAGTTGATCGCTGAATTGCGGGCTCAGCGACCGGAGGAAAATGAACGCCCAGCGCGTGGTCAGCGACCTACCGAAGAGCAGAAGGCCGAGCGCAAAGCCAATATGGACCAGATCAAAGTATTGCTCGAAACATATTGGCCCGACATCAAGGATCTGATGGAAGAGATTAAGCCACAAGCCGAGCAGTGGAAATCGGATATGAAGGCTATCCACGAACAGTACAAACCCGCAGATGCCACCGATGAGGACGGGCCTCGTCGCCGGGGACATAAACCGGAAGGCGATCGGGCGGAGAAAATGGAAGAAGCCTTCGGATTTATGCGCGCTGCCCACTTTTTATTGATGGATCCGGCGGCTCCCACCGCACAGATGCAGAAGGCAGGATTGGTAGCCAAAACCTATCCGAATCCGGCCATCAATTCCACCCGTATTACGTATGATCTGCCCGTAGCAGGGACGGCTCGGGTAGAGTTACTGGACAAGGCCGGTAATGTACAGCGTGTATTATTCAGTGGCCAGCAGACCTCTGGTTCTCACGAACTGGAAGTGGATCTGAGTCAACTGCAAACGGGTGTTTATTACTACCGGATCACTGATGGCCGGGGCAGCCAGGTTACGGAGAAGTTGGTGGTTACTAAATAAGACTGGAAGATAATAGAGGCTAGATAGAAGACAGAGAAATCTCCATCTTCTATCTAGCCTCTGTTAGTCTAGCCTCCTATAAAAAAGATAATTGTGATGACCTTTTGCGATTCAATGCGATATAAGGACAAATCGCATTGAAAAACGACAAAAAGTCCATCGTCATGAAAATCGTTCCTTCCCTTTCTGCCCTGTTGATTGCCAGCCTTATTTTTTCCTGTGAGAACACTGCCCAGGAAGCTGATTACTTATACGGCTCCACACCGGATGTTGCTTTTGTAAACTCCTCAGCTCCGACCACGCAATCAGTCCAGAACGACCCAATCGAAATGAAGCCAATACGTGATACTAAGACTGGTCGTGTAACCTCTTACGTACCCTTACCCACCAGTTGGAAACTTGTAACGAACCCTCAGGGTGGACAGAGTTTCCAGGGCCCCAATGGCATTCAGGTCAATAGTTTGCCTATGGAAATGTATTATTTCAATATTGATCCCTACGTGGCTCAGATGACTGGTCAGCAGGTAGCTAACCCGGTACCCGTACAGGCAATCATGCAACAAAACATTATTCCTTCTATCCGGCAGCAGGGAGGAACTCTGATAAAACAGTATGAACTAAGGGAGATTGCCCAGAGAAGCCAGCAGATGTTACAACGGACCTTTAACCGCTCGCAGCTGCAAGCATTTGACGTGGTAGCATCGGAGTGGAATCAGGCAAACGGGTCCAAATCTCTGATCTTAGTGACTCGCATGGTGTCCCATATGCCCGGAGGTGCGAGCACATGGGGCGTGGGTATAACCGAACTAGAAGCTCCTGCCCGGGTTTTTGAATCTGCCAAAGAAACCTACCTGTACGCTCAGGCCAACTGGCAGGTGGATCAAAACACGGCCATGGCCCACAAAGCCAAAATGCAACAAATGGAACGCGAATCTGCACAGCGTTTGGCTTCCAGTGCAGCGGCCCACAACGCACGGATGCGGAGTAATGAGGCTGCTTTTCAGGCTACTCAGCAGGCCCATACCTCCTCTTCCAATGCTATTCTGGACATGGGCATGGAGGGGTATAAAAATCGTTCGGCCAGCAACGATCGGCTGCGCCAACAAGAAGTGAATATGATCCATGAGGAATACACCATGACCAATCCCTGGGACAATCGCTCCATGCAGGTACAGTCCGGTTATCAAAACTATTACATCAATTCACAAGGACAGGTCATTGGATCAAATGATGTGAACTTCAATCCGAATGTGCATAAGGATTACAATCAGACAGAGTGGCGCAAACTGAATAGCGGAGGGCAGTAATATAGCAAACGACAGTGCCATTAAAAAAGGCCACCCGTGCGGGTGGCCTTTTTTAGGTGGTAGAGATCCTTATTATTCAAAAGCTGTTTCCACGGCCTTCTGACCACCCACCACCGGGATGGTCAACATGGTACCTGCCAGGTCAAAGGTTAGCTCCGTACCCGGATCAGGGTGTAAGGTAAAATCCTTATCACTCGAAAACAGCATTAATCCGATTTGTTGCCCGGCTTTGATGATCTGATCATCCGGCTGTAAGTCGAATTCAAGCTCAACGAATTCGCCGGGTGTTAATGGCTCACTCTCCGTAAGGGAACGGTGGTTCTGCGGATCGGCCCAGCCACGGGTGATGATGTTATCGGTGATCTGAGTTCGTCGGCCATTATTCCAGGGTAGTGATACCAGCCAGACGGATAGGTTGGCCGCCGGTTTACTGCTGGCTACCCGGATCTTGATGCTGGCTAAGCCAGAAACATGCAAATCCTCCTGGAGCACCGGGCTCAGAAACAGCAACCGGTGATCGGTTATCTCGGCTTGCGCTAAAGCCTCACCCGAAAAGGAGAAATTGTCGACGACCGTTTCTTTTCCTGGTGCGGAGGCCGGTTGCAGTTGCAGTCCGCCGGTTGCCGGTGCGCCGGGTGACAGGTACATCTCCACCGGGCGGGCATCGGGATGCGGATAATCCGGATAGGGTGTGGGTTCATCGCGCTCATCATATTCCCGGACGATCCAGGCTTTCGGCTCATTTTCCACCCCGTTTTCCACCCCGTGGAGATAACGGGTGAACCAACGATTCATCATACTCATTGGGGGTGGACCACCGTGGCCATTCTGGTGGTAGAAGATCTGTACGGGCACTCCTTTCTTTTTGGCGGCCATGGCGATACGGTAGCTGTGCTCCGGCATTACGTTCCAATCATTGAATCCGTGCGACATAAGCAGGGCGGCCTTAAAGGGTTCCATATCATTCAGGTAATCTCGACCGGCCCAGAAGTCATTATAGTCGCCGGTAATTCGATCCAGATTGTTGACCAATTCATCATCCCGTACCGTTTTATTGTTGTAAGGGCGCCTGGCTTCGTCGCCGCTGTGGATGAAGTCGTAAAGTACGTCGATATCCTCGCCCAAATATCCACCCGGAGATCGCACCAAACCGTTGGAGCGATAGTAGTGGTAATAAGAGGTATTAGGAGCAATGGGAATGATCGCTTCCAGACCATCCACTCCGGTGGTAGCTGCAGCAAGGGGTATAGTGCCACTATAAGACGTTCCCGTCATGCCTACTTTTCCGGTCGACCAGTAAGCTTCGACCGTTTCGTTGCCATCAATCTCCGTATACCCCTTCCGGTTTCCGGTTAACCATTCGACCACTGCTTTAGGTGCCAGCGATTCATTATCGCCACCCACTGTGGGGGCTCCTTGTGATAAGCCGGTGCCCGGCGCAGAAGAGTGTACTACGATATAGCCACGGGGTACCCAGGCGCGAATGTGCGAATTGGAAATAATGGGTCGTTCTCCGCGGCGTACTACTTCAACGTGCGTACGCGGCGGAGGCGCTTCGCCCAGCTCATGGCGAACACTCCAGAAAAGACCGTCTGCATTTCCGGCGGTACCCGCAAAATACGGGCTTGATACGTACACGACGGGAAGCTTCAGCCCCTCTTCCGTCTGTGGCGGACGGGTCACGCTCACGTGCATACGGTCCATTTTGCCATCTCCGTCGGTATCGAAATCGGTTTCGACCCATAGGTCGTGGCGTAACCAGGTATCGGGATTGTTAAAAGCTTCGACGATTTGGGCTTCCCCGTTTTCAAAGACGGGTTTTACATCCTGGGCCCAAAGGGTTGATGCCATTAGTAATAGACAGGTGCTCAGACAGCACGATATCAATCTGTTTGTCATTAGTATCATTACAATAAATTATCTGATTGGATGGATCAATTTAAGCATCCCCGGTGGATTTCGAAAAGGATTCGTATAGTCCATTCCGAATATACCTGCTTTCCTGAAAGCTATTATTTCAGCACTTCTTTTGGCGGAAGCCAGCCTATTGACTTAATCAGGGTAGCAGGCTTACCCGTACCTTTTTCTTTTTCAGTCGGCCGTTGTTCAGTGTGCTGACTAGCTGCCGGGCCTGGTTGCGTGGCACAGCGGCGAAGGCGCAGTCTTGCTTGAGTTCGATCAGGCCAACCTGGTCGGCTTGTAATGCTCCCTGCTTGATCAGGAAACCGGCAATATCCCCTTTGGATATCTTATCGCGCCGACCTCCGCTGAGCAGTAGGGTTGCCCATTCGGTGGGGGGTGGGGGTGGGCAGTCCTTCAGGTACAGGTCGGAGGCACCTTCGACGAAGTCGGGCAGGTATTCGTCCTGGTGGCGGATGAGGTAGGCGATGCCTTCGCTGTGCATACGGGCGGTTCGCCCGTTGCGATGGACAAACTCTTCCTGGTGGGGCGGCAACTGATAGTGGATAATGAAATCGAGTTCGGGAACGTCGATGCCCCGGGCGGCCAGGTCGGTAGCCAGCAATACCCGATGGGTTCCGTTACGAAACTGGACCAAAGCCTGCTCCCGGGCGATCTGTTCCAAACCACCATAGAATACGGCGTGGCCAATGTCCTTTTCCTGCAGGTATTCGCTGACGAAGCGGATGGTGTCCTTAAAATTGCAAAAGATGATGCCCCGACCCTCCCCCAATAACCCCAGAAGGTTGCCCAGAGCCTCCAGCTTATCGCGGGTAGACGAGACGACCGTTTTTAGGGTCAGCCGCTGCTCCTGACTTTCGAAGACCAGGGTTTTAGGATCCTCTAACCCAACGAAAGAGGGAATACTCAGCTTTTGCGTAGCGGAGGTGAGTACTTTCTTATCCACGGCCGGGAGGCTCGCGATAATCTCCTTCATCTCTTTTTCAAATCCTACTTCCAGGGACTTGTCGAACTCGTCCAGCACCAGTGTGCGAACCTGTGCCGCCAGGGTGGGTTTGCCGCGAAAATGATCCGCTACCCGGCCGGGCGTTCCGATCAGTATCGCCGGTAGATGTTGTAGGTCCTGCCGGTCCTTGTACTTGGAGCGCCCCCCGTAAACGGCGTTGACTTTGAATCCGCTTCCCATATCCCGCAGCACCTGCTCGATCTGTAGCGCCAACTCCCGGGAGGGCGTCAGAATCAGCGCCTGAACGGCCTCCAATTCGGGATCCAGCCTGTCGAGGAGAGGCAGCAGGAAGGCCAGCGTTTTACCGGTGCCGGTAGGGGACAGCAGAACCACCTCGGCCCGTTCCGCTATAGCCTGGTACGCTTCCTGTTGCATCTGATTGAGCTCCTCGATGCCTAATTTTTGCAATAATTCCCGGTGATCTTTGGTCTTATCTGTCATGCTGTAAAGGTAGGGGAATTCATCCAGCACATTTTAGGATATACACAAAATGAAAGGAGTCCACTCTGTTTGAGAAACAAGTGGCACAGACCTTTTTAATGTAAAGGCGTTACCAAAATTCATGAGGCACCTTCAAATAGACCAGGACCTTTTCGGGATTCTTGAACTGTTTCAATTCCAGTTCTAATTGAACTGCTTCGGATCGGGATTCACATTTCAGGGCGTAAACTAGCCTCCAGGGCTTTCCGTGTTTAGTGGATCTGACCCGGCCTCCATTATGGCGCTGGATTCGATCAATCAGGTTATTGGTTTGGCCGTAGTAGTATTTTCCAGTTTTTTTACTTTTCAAAATGTAGACATAGAACATGGGTCGCGGGTTTGAGTAAAATAAAAAAAGCCCAACCAAGATTCCTTGATTGAGCTTTGCAATTTGCGGTCCGGACGGGACTCGAATCCCGGCCCTTTGGGCCGAGGACCCTCGCCTTATAGGCGGGGCCCGCGACCCTCCCGACGAGTCGGGATATTCTAACTAACTGAACTACCGGACGAAAATCATTGAAATTCCACTCTGTTTGAGAAACAAGTGGCACAGACCTTTTTAATGTAAAGGCATTACCAAAATTCATGAGGCACCTTCAAATAGACCAGGACCTTTTCGGGATTCTTGAACTGTTTCAATTCCAGTTCTAATTGAACTGCTTCGGATCGGGATTCACATTTCAGGGCGTAAACTAGCCTCCAGGGCTTTCCGTGTTTAGTGGATCTGACCCGGCCTCCATTATGGCGCTGGATTCGATCAATCAGGTTATTGGTTTGGCCGTAGTAGTATTTTCCAGTTTTTTTACTTTTCAAAATGTAGACATAGAACATGGGTCGCGGGTTTGAGTAAAATAAAAAAAGCCCAACCAAGATTCCTTGATTGAGCTTTGCAATTTGCGGTCCGGACGGGACTCGAATCCCGGCCCTTTGGGCCGAGGACCCTCGCCTTATAGGCGGGGCCCGCGCACCCCCTGCGTGACAGGCTATTCTTCCTCCTGTTGTTGCTTTATATAATCCAGTACCCTACTGCGGCTCTTAAACCCTTTGAGCTTTTGTTCCAGCTGAAATGCTTCGGATCTGGTGAGGAAGGATTTAGTGAAAATCAAGTCCCAGGGAGCACCGGATTTGGTGGAGCGTTCGCGACCGGAATTGTGGCGATTCAATCGATCATCCAGATTTTTAGTCTGTCCGATGTAATGGCGTCCATTTTTTTGGCTTCGGAGTATGAAGACGTAGAACATAGACATGGGTTTTGGTAAATAAAAAAAGCCCAACCAAGATTCCTTGATTGAGCTTTGCAATTTGCGGTCCG
>CAYFGK010000117.1:22906-23127 GCA_964342305.1 uncultured Saprospiraceae bacterium
ACTCGAATCCCGGCCCTTTGGGCCGAGGACCCTCGCCTTATAGGCGGGGCCCGCGACCCTCCCGACGAGTCGGGATATTCTAACTAACTGAACTACCGGACGAAAATCATTGAAATTCCACTCTGTTTGAGAAACAAGTGGCACAGACCTTTTTAATGTAAAGGCATTACCAAAATTCATGAGGCACCTTCAAATAGACCAGGACCTTTTCGGGATTCTTG
>CAYFGK010000118.1:0-23095 GCA_964342305.1 uncultured Saprospiraceae bacterium
AAGGCTTTTTGTACACCTTCCAGAGCACCCAGTACTTTGGCAAGCTGCTCTGGCTTATTCACTTTCCAGTCCTTCTGGGGAGCCAGGCGAATGCGGGCACCGTTGGCACCACCGCGCTTGTCGGAACCACGGAAGGTGGAAGCCGAAGACCAGGCCGTGAATACCAGTTCGGAAACGGACAAGCCTTTATCCAGGATTTGAACCTTCAGATGCGCGATATCGCTTTCGTCGATCAGATCGTGGTCGACGGCAGGAACGGGGTCTTGCCAGATCAATTCTTCCTGAGGAACTTCCGCGCCCAGGTAGCGGCTGATAGGGCCCATATCGCGGTGGGTCAATTTAAACCATGCGCGTGCGAAAGCATCGGCGAATTCGTCGGGGTTTTCGTAGAAACGACGAGAGATCTTTTCGTAGGCAGGGTCTACTTTCAGTGCTACGTCGGTAGTAAGCATGAACGGAGCGTGCTTCACGTTTGGATCGTGGGCATCGGGTACTGTGCCGGCGCCACCACCGTTGACCGGACGCCATTGCCAGGCACCACCGGGGCCTTTGTATTTCTCCCAGTCGTACTTGAAGAGGTTCTCGAAGTATTTATTGCTCCATTGGGTCGGTGTATCCGTCCACGCACCTTCCAGACCACTGGTAATGGTATCTTTACCAATACCTGTTCCGAAACGGCTCTTCCAGCCCAGACCCATTTGTTCGATTTTGGCACCGGCGGGTTCAGCTTCGAGGAATTCACCGTCGTTGGCGGCACCGTGCGTCTTACCGAAGGTATGTCCACCGGCGATCAGGGCTACGGTTTCTTCGTCGTTCATGGCCATGCGCCCGAACGTTTCGCGGATCATCTGAGCAGATTCTGCCGGGTCAGGATTTCCGTTCACCCCTTCCGGATTAACGTAGATCAGCCCCATATGGCTGGCTCCGAGGGGTTGCTCCAGATGTCCCTTGGCGAAGCGCTCTTTGTTACCGAGCCATTCGCCTTCAGCACCCCAGTAGATGTCTTCTTCGGGTTCCCAGATGTCTTCGCGGCCACCGGCAAAACCAAAGGTCTCGAAGCCCATGGATTCGAGGGCTACGTTACCGGCCAGAATCATCAGGTCGGCCCAGGAGATCTTGCGACCATATTTTTGCTTGATCGGCCACAACAGCAGACGCGCTTTGTCGAGGTTGGCGTTATCGGGCCAGCTGTTGAGAGGAGCAAAGCGTTGTGAGCCCGAACCACCGCCACCACGACCGTCCGCTATGCGATATGTACCGGCACTGTGCCAGGCCATACGGATCATGAAGGGGCCATAGTGACCATAATCGGCTGGCCACCAATCCTGACTGTCGGTCATCAGCTCTTCGAGGTCTTTTTTGACAGCCGCCAGATCCAGTTTTTTGAACTCTTCGGCGTAGTCAAAATCTTCGCCCATGGGATTCGAGCGATTCGAGTGCTGGCGTAGGATAGACAGATTCAATTGGTTCGGCCACCAATCACGGTTGGAGGTTCCGCTTCCCGCGGTGTACTCTACAGCTCCGCCCAGGAAGGGGCATTTGCTGGATTCGTTAACATCCCAAACGTTGGTGGTGTGCCCGTTTGAGGCGTGTGGATTTTTGTTCTTTTCCATATGCTTACATTGATTTATTGGCTATGACAGGGGCGAATGTACAATAATCTGTATTTATCATTTTTATTTTGCCATAAGCAAACCTTATGGGGTGGAAGCGAGAAAAACCGACTATCATCAGCCACTCCTGCCTATCATTTTATTAGGGAATATTTCGGTAATTAGCTACTCAAAAAAGTCTGAAAAAAGGCATTCTGAAGTGCCGGGATCATTTGCTTTATTCAGCATACCCTTTTGGCGAAAGCCTGGTTGGGTAAAGGGTAGTAAGAGGGGCGAGGATTCAAGATATAAGGGCAAGGGAACATGGTTCGAGGTTCAAGGAACATGGTCCAAAGTTTAATAGTTTACGACCATTCCTCAACCTCAGCCTGGTTCTTAAATCTTATTCATGACTCCTTAAGAAGAAGGTATTTGAAAACGTATATTGTACCTGCTAGTCAAGACCACTGAACCATGACCACCACTCATCCCGATGTAGCTGATGTTTTCGACCGGTACCCGGAGCACATACGGCCCAAGATGGAATACCTGCGCCACCTGATTCTGGAGGCAGCGGCCGCTATTCCGGAAATAACCAGGCTGGAAGAAACCCTGAAATGGGGCGAACCCAGCTACCTCACCAAAAAGGGGAGTACGATCCGAATGGACTGGAAGGAAAAGTCGCCCGATCAGTACGCCATGTACTTTAAATGCACCAGCAAGCTGGTGCCGACTTTCAGGGAGATATTCCCCGATACCTTTACCTACGAAGGGAACCGTGCCATTGTTTTCGGATTAGACGACCCCGTGCCGGCGGAAGCTCTGAAAAAGTGCATCACGGCGGGCTTGCGTTACCATTCGGTCAAGCACTTGCCATTGTTGGGGATGGGGGAGGAGTGAATCCTGCCGTAAAAGGCACCTGACAAAGTCGAAGATTAAATTCAACCAGCTTCTCAACTTCACGGTATAGAGTAGTAGGCAGAGGGTATCGAGATTCAAGCAAGTCCTACTACCTCATGGATGCAGCCTTCTCCGCCTACTATACCGCTTCCGAAAAGGTTTGGGCTTCGCCCAACCTTTTCACGCGAGTATATACTCGACTCGAAGTGGTTTGGGACACCAAACCACTTCGTTGTCGGTATAACTGCTACATGTCGATTAGTACGACCCTTTCGCATATTTACAAGCATCAGAAGGACAGAACCCTTAATTTGATCGGATAAGTTTATGCTATGAAGCTTAATCAGATTACCCTGGCCATTTTTTCTAAGGAACCAATGGTTGCTTTTTACCGCCAAATATTCGGGCTTATTTTCCGGGAGGAAGAGATGTCGGGCCATGTTTTGTACCGCGCAGAAATGAGTGGCTTCGATTTACTGCTCTGCCCGGCGGCACTGGCAGGAAATGATGCTACCCAGAACAGACATCAGCTTCACCTTTCGGTAAAAGACTTAGCGCATTTGATGGAGCAGGTACCGAAATTCGGAGGATCTGTATTACAGGAGATCGTGGATCATGGCTTGTACCGCGAGGCGGCTATCCGCGATCCGGATCAAAACAGCATCGTGCTGCGCGAGCAACTTGTCTAAAATCACCCGCCATGCAACTACTATTTCTTTATCTGATCTCTTTTTTAGTACCTGCATCTGATATACTAACGGAGGCCCCCGCCTACGCTTGGTTGGAAGGTAGCTGGGTCGGAGATGGCTTCGGAGGAACTTCCGAAGAGGTTTGGTCGGCTCCTTCTGCCGACGGCACCATGATGGGCGTCTATCGACACCATAAAGGGGATGGTTCCCTCCATTTTTATGAGTTTCTGACGCTCGACTCAAGAGGTATGCACGTCAAACACTTCACACCGGAACTCACCGCCTGGGAAGAAAAGGAAGATTACCACACCTTCGAGATGATCAGCGCTGATGATAACACCATTGAGATGAAGGGTCTTATCTTCGAACTGATCAATCCCGATGAAATGAGGATTGAACTGAAGATGCAGGATTCGGAAGGAAACATTTCCACCGAGATCTTTAATATGCGTCGACAATAGTCTTTCTCCCTTTCGGAAAAAAACGAACGGGAGATATATTAATCGGGTCCATTTCCCGGATGGCTGACGGTCTCAACCGTTTCACATCCATTTTTTTGGCGAAAGCCGGGAAAGTCCCTTAAGTCCACATGAAATGGAGGACAACCTTATCTCTTTTGCCAGTGTATTAGGCAATCCATAGAAAAAAAGTATATTACTATTCGCTCGCCCTTGACCAATCCCTTGCTTTCATCTACAAGCAAAAGTGCCAGACCTATTTTTTAGGTACAGGATACCTATGCATTGAATATTTTCCAATAAACCATTTCATTTAATGAACAATCGATTTTACAGACAGTCCCTCTTCGTTATGGCACTGGTCCTGGCCCTCGCAGGCACCGGGTTCAGCCAAACGGACACTATCCGAATTGATTTCGGAAACAATTTTAGCCCCTTACCGTGGAACAATGTGAGCGACCCCAACGTGGGAGAAGTCGCTAACCTCATTGATCAGAAAGAAAATGAAACGGGCATTTCGGTGATGGTCGTTGACTCCTTCAACAATATCAACACGGGGGGAACACAGGATCCCGATCCCGCTCTGGGGTTACCCGCAACGGCTACCGGTGATAGTTTCTTCGGAAACGTGGCCCCCTTTGGCGGGCAGGAGCAGCCAACCGGAGCCGTAGAATTGCAAAACCTGGATACCAGCCGGGTCTATACCTTTTCGATCTTCGCATCCCGCGCAGCTAGCGACAACCGGGAGGCACAGTACGTGATCGCTGGTCAGGGACTTGATACCGTATACCTCGACGCTGCCTCCAATACCGATATGGTGGCAGTGGGGATGATGAAACCGGATGCCGACGGCGTGATCCGGGTGACGGCCTCTCCCGGCCCCAACAATACCAATGGCTCGGGCTTTTATTACCTGGGGTCCATGGAATTATACTACGACGAAGTTCCGGTGATGACCGTGCGTGACACCGTATCTATCGACTTCGGTGACAACCTGAGTCTTCCCCCCTGGAATAATATTACGAACCCGAACGACGCGGAAGTTACCATGTTGCTAAATCAACGAGGTGACGAAACGGCTTTTGGCCTGACCGTTATTGACTCGTTTAATAATATTAACCGGACCGGCTCCATGAGTCCCGCTCCGGCTCTGGGCATTCCGGCTTCCGCCTCGGGCGATAGCTTCTTCGGTAACGTCACGCCTTTCGGCGGACAAGTCCAGACTACGGGAGCCATCCAACTCAATAACCTGACCCCGGGCGAAACCTACTCCCTGACGCTCTTCGCATCCCGCGATAATGTGAATGATGTACGGGAGGCACAATACGTGGTGACCGGTGCGGGTACGGATACCCTTCTGTTGGATGCATCAAATAATACGGATATGGTAGTCCGGGTCGACATGGTTGCGGATACGGCTGGTCTGATCACTATCGAAGCCTCGCCAGGCCCAAATAATACCAATGGTTCGTCTTTCTATTACCTGGGTGCGCTACAATGTGCTTACGATGCCCTGCCACCGGTATTACCAAGTGATACGGTGTTGATCGACTTCGGAGATAACCTGTCGGTCGGTGGTTGGAATAACGTATCGAGTCCCGATACAGGTTTCATCTCGGATCTGATGGATGACAACGGTGTACTCACCGGCTACGGAATCGCCGTAGTGGATTCATTCAATAACATCAACCGTTCGGGGTCATCGAATCCCGATCCGGCGCTGGGTTTCCCGCCCACCGCTACGGGGGATAGTTTTTTTGGTAACGTGACCCCTTTTGGCGGACAAACACAGCCTACCGGTGCGGTGGAGTTGTACAACCTAGATACCAATTTTGTGTACACCCTCAGCATTTACGCTGCGCGTAACGGCGTGAATGATGTTCGGGAAGCACAGTATGCTATTGCCGGACGCGGTCTGGATACTGTTTATCTGGATGCTTCGAATAACGATTCGACCCTGGTCGTTGCCCAAATGGTCCCGGATACCAGCGGCGTTATTCGGATTACCGCTTCACCGGGTCCAAATAATACGAATGGCTCCGGCTTCTACTACCTCGGGTTAATGAAGATGACCTGGGAACGTCGTCCTCCGGAATTTGTGAAAGACACTATCCTGGTCGACTTTGGTCCGAATGCGAGTCCGCTGCCGTGGAATAACATTGCCGATCCTAATGCCGGCGCTATTGCCGATCTGCTGCGGACCAATAACCTTACCTCGGGTATTAGCATTGAGATCTACGATGATTTCAATAACTCTAATACGGCGGGTACTTTAGCGCCTGACCCAGCACTGGGCATTCCACCTACTGCTTCCGGCGACAGTTTCTTTGGCAACATTGCCGAATTCGGAGGTCAACGGCAGCCCACTGCCGGACTGATCATGCGCAACTTTGATCCGGCCGAGCCCGTCGAGATCTCTTTCTTCGCCTCCCGAACCGCCTCCGACGTACGGGAAGCTCGTTACCTGGTTACCGGTGCAACCGCAGATACGGTATTCCTGAATGCTTCTTCCAATACCGATCAGCTTGCCGTAGCTAATGTATTACCGGCGGCAGATGGTACAATCGACATTATGGTAGCTGCCGGCCCCCGGAATAATAATTCTTCGAGCTTCTTCTATCTGGGTGCCATGAAAGTGGTGTACGAAAGCACTGCCGAGATAGAGGCATCTCTGGATCTGGTGACCCCGAACGGAGGAGAGTTCTGGCAAGTAGGAAAAACGCCTTCCATCCAGTGGGTCAGCAAAAATGTGCAGGATGTTCTGCTTGAATACTCCGTAGATAACGGTACCAACTGGGATACCATTGGAACCTTCCCCGGTATCAATCAGGAATACGCCTGGACGGTGCCCAATGAGCCGAGTACGGAGGCCCTGGTTCGTATCTCCGGCGATACGCTGACGGACATGAGTGAGATGCCCTTTACTATTTCTTCGGATACCTCAACCTGTACCATAGTCGTACTTGGTTCGTCAACGGCCGAAGGCGTGGGTGCAACCCCGGATAGCTCGTGGGTGGAACTATACCGCAATCAGTTAACGCAGGGCAATACTACCTACGAAGTGATCAATCTGGCACGTGGAGGGTATACGACCTATCACATCTTACCCGACGGGACGGACATACCTAGCGGAACCGGTGTGTCGATTGATACCCAACGCAATATTACCGAAGCACTGACCTACAATCCATCCGCCATTATTATCAATATGCCTTCGAATGATGCGACCCGTGGTTTTGATGCCGAACGCCAGTTGGAGAACTTCGCGGCTATGTACAACGCAGGTCAGGCCGCTGGTAGCCGGGTGTATATTACTACTACTCAGCCACGGAATTTCACCAGTCAAAATCAGATTGACATTCAAACCGAGGTTCGGGATTCTATCCTGTCAATTTACGGTGATCAGGCCATTGATTTCTGGACTGGTGCCGCTACACCCGACGGAATGGTAAACCCCGATTTTGATTCCGGTGATGGTATTCACCAGAATAATGCCGGGCACTTCCTGATGTTCCAGCGTGTACTCGGAAAAATGATCGACACAGTTCCCTGCTCACCTATCACGGATATCTATGATGTGGAGACCTACGAACTGGACGCTGTACGTCTGTACCCCAACCCATTTGATGATCAGGTACAGGGTATGATCCAGGTCGATGCCGCCGGTGAATTGGAGATCACCGTGTTTAACAACCTCGGTCAGCCGATTCAGCGTCAGCGCCTGCCGATCGCAGGTCCCGGTGAATACACGTTCCAGCTCGAGGGTATGAGTCAATTGGCTCCCGCTGTCTACTGGATTAGGACCACCTGGTCTTCTCAGGGCAAGACAGGTATAAAGACCCTGTCATTGATTAAGCGATAATCTTACGCTTTTAGGAATGGGCTCCAAACCCCTTTACTGCTTCGGTAGTGAAGGGGTTTTTTGTACGGTTGAGGGCTTGCGATGCACGGCTGATGGCTTGAACGTCCCTAATGTGCTACTCCGGCTGGAAAACCAGAAAAATGACCATCTTGCAATTTTATCGTACCTGAACCGTAAGCTCGTGATCAAGCTCCTTCTTTTTTGCTGCCTACTGCTGACCTTATTAAGCGGATGTTCTACTGATTCCTCGCTTTCCAAAACCGGACCGCCTAACATTGTCCTCATCTTCACGGATGATCTGGGGTACGGAGATCTGAGTAATTACGGGCATCCGACCATTCGGACGCCTCATCTGGACGAGATGGCCAGGGAGGGGATCAAGTTCACGTCCTTCTACGCAGCAGCTCCTGTGTGCACGCCTTCACGGGCAGCACTATTGACCGGCCGATATCCCATCAGGCATACGCCTTTCAATTTTGGGCCAGAATCGACGAATGGCCTGCCTGTCGATGAGGTAACTATTGCTGATTTGCTGGCGGAGCAGGGCTATGCGACCATGGCCGTGGGTAAGTGGCATCTTGGACACCTGCCCGAATACCTGCCTACGGCCAATGGATTTGATCACTTTTATGGGTTGCCATACAGCAACGATATGATTCTGCCATGGTGTCCGTGGTTAAGTGAAACCGATACGCTTTTTATGTACGAGGATGATCAGCCGGCACAAGTGATCAACTTTGATCAGGAAGGGCTCACAGAGACTTACACGGAGCGGGCCATTCAATTTATCAAAAACCATCGGGAGGAGCCTTTCTTTCTGTACCTCGCCCATAGTATGCCCCATTTGCCGATCAGCGCCAGTGAGCGGTTCCGCGGCAAATCTAATGGCGGGTTGTATGGCGATGTGATCGAGGCGCTCGATTGGAGTACCGGAGAGATACTGAGCGCTTTACAAGAATTGGATCTGGACGATAACACCATAGTCATTTTTACCTCCGATAACGGTCCCTGGCAGAACCTGCCCGACCGAATGTTACAACGGGGCGTCGAACCCTGGCACGGTGGCAGCGCCGGGCCGTTGCGGGGAGCTAAAGCCACCACTTGGGAAGGCGGCTTTCGGGTGCCGTGTATGGTGCGCTGGCCCGGCAGGATACCGGCCGGCCAGGTAAGTGACGCCATGGTCTCCACGATGGACTTATTTATTACCCTGGCGCAACTCGGAGGTGCTACTATGCCCACTGATCGCCCCATCGACGGGCATGATATATGGCCGCTTATAGCGGGGGAAACGCCCGATGCCCCCACTGAACCCTTCTTTTATTTATGGCTCGATTCGCTGCAGGCTGTGCGGGAAGGTCCGTGGAAGCTCCGGATGGCCTATCCGGAGCCCATCCAGCTATATCACCTGGACCGTGATCCGGCTGAACGGTACAACGTAGCTGATCAGCACCCGGAGCGGGTGGAAGCCCTGCGCCAGCGGATGGTGACATTTGCGGAGGAGACGGGAGCAAAGATGTCAAAGGCGGAATAGTTCCTGAAAAGGCGGATAATTTTCGTGGGTGTCGGGTAGGTTGCGAAAATAGGAGATGCCATCTAGGATGGCATCGGGGATGGCATCGTAGTAAGAAGTTGAACCTTTTCCTACCCAGCCACCTCCACCCTCCGCTGAAACTTCTGTCGATAAGCCGTAGGCGTTATCCCCACCCACCGCTTGAAGACGGTTCGAAAAGCTTTAGGATCACCGTAGCCCACTTCCATCATGACCTGATGCACGTTCCTGGTCTGTCCTTCGAGCAGGCGCTTGGCGGCCTCCATGCGCACGCGTTGTAGGTATTCCAGGATGGAGTTTTCGGTGGCCTGCTTGAAGCGGCGTTCCAGGGTGCGACGGGTGGTCGTATGCCGGCTGGCCAATTGTTCAACGGTTATCTTATCCGTGTAGTTGGATTCCAGAAATTCCTGGACCTGCAGGACTAAAGAATCGCCGTGATCCTTCTGGCCATTGAACATCATGAATACTGATTGATCTTCTTTGTCTACATCGATCATGAAGGCTTTGGCCGTCAGGATAGCCAGTTCGCGTCCGCCGTATTTTTCGATCAGGTAGATGACCAGATTGGTAAAGGCGTAGGCACCACCACTGGTGTAGATGCCCTCGCTCTCGGTGATGATGCGTTCGGATTGCACATCGATTTCGGGGTACTGTTGCTGTAATTGTGCCGCTTGTCCCCAGTGGGTAGAGCAGGTGCGCCCGTTGAGCATACCCGTCTCGGCCAGCAGGAAGACACCAATGCAGAAGGCAGCTACCTCAGCTCCCTGCTGGTGTTGTTGGTGCACCCAGTCGATCACTTCCTGGTTGTGCGCAATGGCCTCCCGCAAGTCTCCGTGAACGGCGGGAATGATAATCAGGTCGGTGTTCTGTACCTCTGCCATGGTGCGGGGAGGCGTGACCGTATAGAAGCCATCAGCGTCATGAGCCGGCTTTTCGTGCCCCACGAATTCGATCTGAAATAGTCGTTTGCGGGTCTGCTGAAAAAACAGATCATTGGCCCAATTCAGGATCTGAAAGGTGCCCGCAATATTGACAATACTGTATTGCCCCTTGGGTACCAGAATGGAGACATGCTTCATAATTCAAGAAATTAGAGACAAAAGATACCACCACCGCCTGTCGCAATCAACCCCTAAGATTGTCGCATTCCCCGGTTTACCCAAATCCGTTTTTCCCGTAATGTTGTAGAAAACAATTCACTATGGCATCCATCGCAGCCCAAAAGATCACGCCCTACCTGTGGTACGACCATCAGGCACTGGAGGCGGCTGAATTTTACTGTTCCCTGTTTCCGGACAGTCAGATAACCTCCAAATCGAAGATGATCGTCACTTTCGATCTCGCCGGACTTTCTTTAATAGCTCTGAATGGTGGACCTCAGTTTTCCTTCAATGAGGCCATTTCACTAATGATTCACTGCGAGGATCAGGTAGAAGTGAATCACTTCTGGGATAACCTGACCGCCAATGGAGGATCCGAAAGCCGCTGTGGCTGGCTTAAAGACCGCTTTGGCCTGTCCTGGCAGGTGGTCCCAATCCGGTTTATGGAGATGATGTCGAGCGGTGATCCCCAACAAACTAAGCGCGTCATGGATGCGCTGTTACAAATGAACAAGATTGAATTACCCGTTTTGGAGGCGGCTTTCGCCAAAAAATAACTCTGACATAAAACAAGTATATGAATCCGGTAGTCCACTTTGAATTGCCCTATAAAGTTGCCGTTCGGGCCGCTCACTTCTACGAGCAGGTCTTCGGTTGGAAAATCCAACAATTAGGCCCAGAAATGAACGATTATATATTGGTTACCACCACCGAATCGGATGCAGTTCCGGGTAAACCGGCCGGTGCCATCGACGGTGGCATGTTTCCCGTCAAACCCGATTGGCCCGACCAGTATCCATCCATTGTGATCGGAGTGGGTAATGTGCAGGAAACAATCGAACTCATTACCAGGCACGGAGGTGAAGTCCACGGTGAGCCAATGGACATTCCCGGCACCGGCCTGTATGTCTCTTTCCGTGACACGGAGGGTAACCGAAACAGTATTTTACAACCCAACATGTAACCCATGCTCAACCTCACTCTCAGCTCAAATTGCGGAAACGCACCTAAACAAGTGTTTCTCAAAGATTTTAATGTGGCCTTCGCCGAAGGTAATGTGGATTTCATAGTGGACCACGTATCTGAGGATATTGAATGGACCGTCATTGGTGATAGCACCATTGAAGGAAAAACCGAATTCGAAGCCGCCCTGCGAAGAATGGCTCACGTAAAGGCCGAATCCCTCACCATCAACGGTATCATAACCCACGGCAAAGAAGCTGCTCTCCACGGTGAAATGACGCTCAACACCGGTGACACTTACATTTTCTGCGACATCTACGAATTTGTAAGCGCCGGTAAGCAGATCGTTCGGAAGATGCACTCTTTCGTTACAAAGGATGAATGAGCAGGGAATACGTATTGCTCCGACGGGAATGTCTTAAAAATGGAATGGTCACAGCATGACGACCATTCCATTGTCTTTTGGGGAAAGCCAGATAATAGAGCACTGAGCGTTCAATACGGATCAATACAAGCAATGTTTTGCACTAATTATTTTACGTTTTACATAAAAAGATTATCTTTAAAGATAAAAGAACATGGTGCAAGGGAAGATCCTTTCGTATTCCAAGGGGCTGTTTTGGGTATTCATGGTGCTATATGTGGGCTCTTTTATCCTGTTGCTGGGGTTAATGGCGTATTGGCACATCAATCCCACGGATTTTGGAAATGTCGACATTACCTCGGGATTTGAGGCGGGTTTTGGCGTAAGCCGTATTACCTTCTCTCCGGAAAATATACCTCCCAGAGCGATTGTATTAAGCGAGATAAGTTACGCCATGGCCTGGTGGCTTATCCTCCGCAATACGCTGTTTTTTGTGTTAGGATTATTAATCTTGCTGCGCATTCGCTCCATTTTACAATCGTTCCAGTCCCTCCAATTATTTTATGAGACGAATATTCAGCATTTGCGTCAAATCGGGCAGTTGTTTCTGATCATAGCCGGACTCAGTTTTATCAACTTTTATGCTGCCGAAGGGGACGTTCAAATTGACCTGACCCTTCCACTGGCCTCCCTTTTGGCGGCAGCCGGAGGATTTCTGATGAGCGAAGTATTCCGCGAGGGCTACGCACTGGCTGAAGACCAAAAATCCATTGTATGAGGATTGTAATTACACTGGACGTGATGCTGGCCAGACGCAAGATGAAACTCAACGAACTATCGGAGAAAGTGGGTATTTCAGCGACCAACCTCTCGTTACTGAAAACGGGAAAAGCCAAGGGTGTACGATTCTCGACATTAGTGGCTATCTGTGAAGCCCTTGATTGTGAACCGGGGGATATTATTTCTATTGATAAAAGTCAACCCTGATATTATGAAAAATACGGTGTTGTTTATTCGGTGCCGGGTTCTGCTCCCGGTGCTTCTGGGCATGCTCTGCCTGCCACTATGGTCTCAGTCGATTGGGGATTGTGGTTGCGATTCACTATGGCGAAAGGATGCAGCCCGGGAGATGGTTGATTTGCTGGAGCAAGCCTCCCGCCAAAACGTGGCAGTCTGGCCCGGACTTAAGCTGGGGCAGGGTGCTATTGTACTCAATGCGGGCCAGGCAGTCAAGGGGAAACATTGCCTGGGAGTGTGGCAAGGCGGAGAGAACAAAGGATATTTTTGTTCCGGTGATGTCCCGGCCATGCTCACTCCTCTGTACTCCTATTTCTACGCCACGGACACTATTACCAGTGGCTACGCGGTGTTGGCGAAAGCCGCAAAACAATCCTCTGACTTCCGCCAGTGGATGAAGCAATTGGCGATTGACCGGGCGGTGTATATGCCCGTATCGTTTCCCGACTTTCCCTTCGAATTGACCGCCCTCAAAAAGGTACAGCTTGCCATTCACGAATCGTTCCACGTGGAGGTGATGTTGCCGGTCTGGTTTACAGGCCGGGGCCCGTGGCCGCGGTGGGATCGCCAGCCTGATCGTCCCGGTGTACAGGTTTGTTATACCCATTCCGATACGATTGCGGCACTGATGCAAGGGGAAAAGGCAGCTTTGGCAAACATGGTGGAGGCTCTGCTTTCGCAAAAAAGGGAGGAAGCCATAGAAGCCGGGAGCCAGGCCCTGCAATGGCGCACCGAACGCTACGAATGGCTGGATACGGTAACGGTGGCGCTGCAGGATGGCAGCCCCGGCTCCTGTGCGACGGTAGAAGCGTTGATGGAACTGGAGGAGGGCCTGGCTGATTACGGCAGCTGGACTAAGCTGTACGAAGCTGGTGTAGTGGCACTTGAACAGTTATTGCAGCGGTACCGCGCCAATCAGAAGGACCACTTTTACCTTACCGGGGCTATGTTTATGCACGCTATTTCGCTGATGCGGTCGGGGGATATTATGCCGGTCATTGAACGTATTATCGCATCCGAATCCGTAAGCGAAGGCTCACTGCAGCGATTGTTCGAGGAGACGCTTCGGGTGTATCGCAAAGGGTGAAAAAGTTCCTGAGTAGAGGTTGTTTTTTCGTTGGCTGTCGGCTGGATTGCGAAAAAAGGAGATGCCATCTAGGATAGCATCCCCGATGGCATCCTAGATGGCATCCCAATTTCGTACCTTCCCACCTCCACCCAACCCACCCAACATGCCCCTAAAACAATCCAGCAGCCGACTGGAAGGATTCAGTGATTCGGTCTTTGCCTTTGCCGCTACCTTACTGGTAGTCACCCTGGAAGTACCCGATAGTATCGATCAATTACGCGATATGCTGGTGGGATTCATCAGTTTCGGTATTAGTTTTGGTGGACTCGTCTACCTGTGGTACGTCCACAATCAGTACTTCCGCCGCATATCGGGTATCGACAACGGAATCATCATCCTGAATATGCTTCTGTTATTCGTCATCCTTTTCTATGTCTACCCGCTCAAATTCCTGGCCAATACCATGATCGGTGAGAATATGCTGGGGTCGGCTGAGGATTTTGCCCTCGTCCTACAACTTTACGGCATTGGGTTCATCTGCCTCTTTGCGATCGTCGCGGCCATGTACGCCTACGCAGCCCGGTCGGCCTTCGCTGCGGATAATCAGGAGGAGCTACGGTTCTACGCTCGTCACTTTGCCATTTTTGTCTTTGTCGGGCTGCTTTCTACCGGACTGGCTTACGCACAGGTAGGCCTGCGATTCGGAGTGTCAGGATGGGCCTATCTGCTAATTGGCCCCTTATGCTATATCCATGGAGTGCGCTACGGAGTGGATAACTGATTTTGGTCAGGCTTTTGCCAAAACATTAATCGCGAAGTTCAGTCAATATAAGAGTGGATTTAGTATTTTATAAATCCACTAATCCCCATTCAACCATGCAGCGTTTTGCCTCTTTCATTTGTTTCCTGTTACCGTTGGTAACCGTTTGTCAGCCCACCCTCCCGGAGCAATCCTTTCCCGGTGTCATCGAAAGTATGGAAGGACAGGCATACCTGCAGGTTGGCCGTTCAGCATATATAGATACTATTTTGATTGAAGCAGGAAAGGATCACCATTTTCGAACCTCCGGATTCCGGGGCGTGGATATGACCTTGTGGACCGATCAGGATACCCTGCATTATACGTACGTCAATTTTCCACATGGTCAAACGGTTGTTTTCCCGTTGCGCTCACCACGGGACTCTGCCACCCTCCAATTAGAATTTCAGGCCAGCAGTTCTTATTTCGCTGCCGACTATATGGCCAGACGCCGGGGAACCTATGATTTTGACATCCCCGAAGTGTACGAGCTGGCAAATGTTATTCTATACCTTTCGGATTGCTCCGCACGCACCCCCAATCGACCGGATCCGGATGCCTACATCCATCGGGTGGAAGCATACTTTAGTCCTTTTAGGGACCATAAGGTTATTCAAATACTGAATAACCTGTGTGTGCAAGAAAATGCCTTTCCAACCTACATGGCCTTCCGGGAAAATAGTATTTGCTATAGCTTCGATAAAGCCGGTAGGCTACAGTATGATACGCCTTACAAATCTGTTCGCTACCACGAGGGAATTGCCGGTGGCGTCTTTCGCCAACTTCTGTACTTAGTGCAAGACTTTGCCGATCAGTCGGATTTTCGGTCTTTTTTTGCGGGAAACCGCGAATACTATCAATCCCTACTCGACCGACAAAAAGAACTATTGAACATTCGTCAAATGTGGGACTGGCTCGAGCGGGAATTTCCCGATAGTCAGGATAGTTACCGTATTCTATCCTCACCCCTTATCGGTGGTTCCCACAGCACCGCTCATTTCCGTGACGGTTATCCGCTGGAGCCTTCCTTTACCGAATGTATCATGTTTATCAATACCACCCGGAATATCGATACACCAGGTAAGTTCCCCGAGGATCTGAAGGAACCCCTGTACGCGGGAATCGTCTTCACGGAGATCGATCATAATTACGTGAATCCGGCCAGCCGGGAGCACCGCAAAGCCATTGCTAACCTGATGGACAATTTGAATACCTGGGCTACGGAGGCCGCAATGTCCAATTACCGGAGTGCCAGCAGTGTGTTTAATGAGTATATGACCCACGCGTTGTTTTGTCTATACCTTTCTGATGTGTTCCCGAAGGAAATCGCAGACCGGGCTATCGAGAAGCGCATTCAACTAATGGATCGGCGAGGATTTTTAAAGTTTTCTATGTTCGTGGATATTCTCCGGGAACACCTGCAGCAGACTTCAAGTACTATTTATGAAGAATACGGTTCGATTATTGCCCGGGTTCAAAAAGTGGTTGGTATGGACTGAGTCAAGTTTCGGGGCAATTTTTTAATCAACCTTGTCGGCCGGATTGCGAATTGTGGATAAAAATGTGGATAACTTCTAGATGGCATCGGCGATAGCATCGCCGATGCCATCTCATTCCAAGTCAATAGGGGCAAAGGCTTCCGGTTAACATCTAATGAATACCTGTTCACTTTATCATGCTCAGTCTATGACATTACCATGGCTTTCCTGGCTTCACATTCGAATATTTGGAGCGGCTCTATGCATATGGGCTGCCTGTTCCCCTCTGACGGGGCAACAAATGCTCAATCTCGACTTTAACCGTCCCAGCGTGGAGGGAATAGCGCGCCCCTGGGGCTGGGACCTGGCAACCTGGAACGGCAACCCTTTTCAATTAGATAGTTCTTTTCTCCGGGAAGGAGCATACAGTCTGCACATTGAAACCGATGAAGGACAACGTGGCCCTCACCTTTTACAGAGCAATTTGGAACCCCATCTGTTAAAAGATCAAAAGCTACGCCTGCATGCTGAGATGCATACGGCTAATTGGGAGGGAAATATCCGGCTCTTGTTGGCCTATGGCATGATGAATCGAAAGGAGGAATTTTCCGACACGAGTTTGGTGCTAATGGACAGTGATCAACCACACTCGTGGAAGGAATACGAAGCTGCTTTCACCATACCCCCAACGGCCATATCCGTATACGTGGCGGTAGAAGCAACGGGCTCGGGAAAGGCCTGGATCGACCACATACGCCTTTCCCGTCGCGGGCAGCCTCTTTTTGCACTTCCCGCAGCTGCTCCGTTCACCGATGCTCATCTGAACCAGCTGACCCGCATGGTAATGCCGTTCACCCAAACTACGGATGCGGCGACGCGGACACTTGAATTCTTGCCCGCCTACCTTAATGATAGCCGTATCCTTGCTTTGGGAGAATCCACTCATGGCACCCGCGAATTTTTTCAACTTAAGCACCAGGTCTTGGCCTATGCGGTGGAACAACTTGGATACCGGGTCTTTGCTATCGAGGATAATCAGTTGGCCTGCGAACCGGTCAATCGCTATATCCTGGGGCAGGATTCCTCATCTGCCCGGGAAGCCATGAAAGGACTGTTCGCCGTTTGGTATACGGAGGAGGTGTTGGCCATGGTAGAATGGATGCGGTCTTACAATCAGGATCATCCGGATGATCTGGTATATTTTGTCGGTTTTGATATGCAGGATTGGCAACGCCCCTACCGGGCATTTCTGGATTTCCTGGAAGAAATCGATGGACCTTCAGCGGCTTTCGCCAAAAAAAGGCTGGAGGGTTTTGAGGCTTACGCCAAAACCCCTTTTACGGCGGATGATTCCACCAAACAAGAATGGGCAAAATCCATCGATTTACTGGTCAATACCTTGCGCTATCAGGGGGATGTGTGGTTATACGGGGCTTCCGCAAAAGACTCCCTGAGGATTCTGGAGGGCTTTCATGCAGGAAGACTGCTCTATCAATGGGCCGAGAACACCTATCAAGGCCACTGGTCTTTGTACCGGGATGAGGCTATGGCCCAAAATGTGCGTTGGCTATTGAAAACCCGGTTCCCCGATAAGAAAATGGTCATCTGGGCGCACGATGTACACGTTGCCCAGTGCCGCCACCCCAACGACTTCTTTAATCTCAACCAGGGAAAGGCTATGGGTCGGTTCCTGGAAGAATGGTATGGCGAAGATTACACCTCTTTTGGTATCATGACGCACTCCGGGTCATACCTGGCACTGCGATCCTACAGTGATTTTACCCGTATACACTCTCCGCTGTATCCCAGTCCGGTTGGGTCCTGGGGGGACGCCTTGCACCAGATATCCGAACGCCAGGGCAGTCCGTATCTTTTTCTGCCACTTACCGATAATCGAACCTGGATGACAAAGCCCCGACCTTTCCGTTTTGCCAATCACGTGCACATCGATTACGGCTTTTTTCAGCAAATTGCACTGCCGCAGCAATTTGATGGAGTATTCTTTTTGGACCATACCTCCCCTGCCCGATATTTGGGCAAGAAGAATTAGTGGGTCTTTTTGCCTGGTTATGAAAAGTTCCCGTTAAATGGCCTTCTCTCACCTGGATTGCGAAAAAGGGAAATGGTATCGTGGATGAAATCAGAAAATAATGCACACCCTCCCCGACATACTCAATCGCCTCCACCATCTCGCCAACCCGGCCGTCGCGGATCGAAAGGCGCGTAAGTTCGGTATTACCAACACCGGATCTCTGGGTATTTACCTGAAAGACATTAATGCTCTAGCTAAAGAACTGCCCAAGGAGGCCGATCTGGCCATCGCCCTCTTCAACACCGGCATTTACGAAGCCCGGTTATTGTGCAGCAAGATCTTCCCACCCAAAGCACTGACGGATGATCTGGCGCAACGTTGGGTGAAAAGCTTCGACAATTGGGAGATCACCGACTCCTTCAGCATGACCGTCTTTGCCAGGAGTCTTTTGGCGAAAGCCCTGATCAAAAAATGGAAAGACCACCAACCCGAATTCGAACGGCGAGCCGCCTTTGCTACCATGGCCGCCTATTGCATGGCCGACAAAAAAGCTGAAAACGACATCTTCCAATCCTTCCTGCCGTGGATCGAACAGGCCGCTATCGATGACCGCACCTACGTGAAAAAGGCCGTTCATTGGGCGCTGCGAAATATCGGCAAACGCAATGTAGACCTCCATCGGGACGCACTGGCCTGTGCACAGTCCCTTACCAAGCAACAAGATGAAACCGCCCAATGGGTGGGTCGCCAGGCTTTACGCGAATTAGAAAAGGAGGGACTGCGTATGTCGGATTATCCGAGGAGCAGGTATAGAGTGTAAAGTAGCAGGTATAGGGTAGTAGGTTTTCCAGACTAAATAGCGTAACCGAAAACCTTAACTCTCCGTCTCAGCAGTGATTACGCATTGGCCCGGATGCTTTGGGATCGGCGTCACTGTATTATCCATCCGAACTGAACCATCATGCATGCCTAAATCACCTGTCTTCCACTTTTTTACGCTGACCTTCGGTTTGTCGTGGCTGCTGTGGAGTCCACTCTATTTCCTGCCGGAGGCTTCGGAATTTTGGGCGCTACCCGGTGCCTGGGGCCCGACACTGGCCGCCCTGATCCTTACCTGGCGGAGTTCCGGCAAAGCCGGTGTGCGCACGCTGCTGCGTAAGGTGTTGAAGGGGCGGGTATCCGTTGGTTATTATGTATTTGCGATAGTGGGTATGGTGGTTCTGCTCTTCTTGAGTGTAAGTATTCATCAATTACTGGGTGGTGATTCGCCGGACTGGGGCACGGTGCTGGAGGGTATGGGCTTGTCGCCCGGCAAAGGGTTGGTGGCGGTGGCTTTGTATCCTGTTTTCTTTCTTATTAATACCCTGATCGGCGGCCCGATTGCCGAGGAATTGGGCTGGCGTGGTTTTGCACAGGAACACCTGCAGCAACGAATACCACCCTGGATGGCCGGGCTGGTCATCGGGTTCTTCTGGGCAGTATGGCACCTGCCCTTATTCCTGGCTCTGCCGCAGGCCACCGGCCATATGCCTTTCGTGGCCTACCTGCCGGTCATGATGGCCATGGGGGTGGTTTTTGCCTGGTTGTACGTGCGGACCGGAGGTAGTGTGTTGCTGGCTATGCTCCTGCACGGCGGTATGAATACGGCCAATGGATTTATCGGCACCTCGCTCTTTGCGGATCCCCAACTGCTCTGGATTCACGTGGTGGTTATAGTGGCGCTTGCTTACCTTTTGGGGCGCGACACGAAGTTGCGTTCGCGAAATTCGGGAGACAGCGAAGGATAGTTGTCCGTACGCCAAATCCCGACAACCCCCTGGGAACTATTCCACCTGCTGATTGCGTTGGCAGAGATATCGAAAACACCAAACCAATACGCATGTCTGTACCCAAGCAAATCGCCGAACGCCTGCGCCTCGTCTATTTTGGCTACAACTGGTCCAGCACCAACCTCAAAGAGCAGCTTTCCGATGTTACCTTAGCCGAAGCTCACATGCAGGTCGGTGAGCTGAATACCATCGCCAGTCTGGCCTACCATATGTTTTACTACCTGCGTCTGCAAACCAAAGTGCTTGAGGGTGGCCCCCTGGAAGGCAATGATAAAGAAAGTTGGCAAACACCTGAATTTGCTACCTCTGCAGCGTGGAATTCCTTTCTGGAGCAAAGCTGGGAAGAGGCCGAGGCTTTCGCCAAAATACTGGACGAGATGCCGGAAGAGCGGCTCTGGAGCGAATTTGCCGATCCCAAATACAAGACGGTCTATTACAACGTCGCCGGGATGATCGAGCATTTCTATTATCATCTGGGGCAGATCGTGCTGATCAAAAAGCAACTGCGGGGGTAGTACGATTCACGGCTTACGATAGACGGTTTACGGCAGACGGTCCACGATTAAAGGTCCATGGTCCACAGCTTACGGGAAACGGAAGTTTTGATTCGTTAGCTGTCACCGTGGAGCATGGAGCGGGTTTAAAGGGGTCGAAGGGCCCGGAGGCTATAGAGCTTGCAACATCCTTACGTTGATATTGATCAGAGTCTAAAAGTAATTCTTAAACTTATCAGCCTGTCCGTGCTTTAATTCCATGTATAGTATCCACCGATCATACCCTCAGAAATATACCGACAACGAAGTGGTTTTGCTCCGCAGTACTTCGTGCCGGGACTTCAAACCACTTCGAGTCGAGTATTTACTCGCGTGAAAAGGTTTGGCAAAGCCCAAACCTTTTCGGAAGCGGTATAATACATGCAACCAATTCAATGGTAGCCTGTCCCTACTATTATCTCGCCTTGCTTAAGCCGGAATGGATGATCGGAAGATCAGGTCCTCCAATGTCACACCCTCTTGGTTGGCAGTAGTTAACCGGTACGAATTCATAATAAAAAAAAACACCTATGCGCTCATTGATCGGAGGCTTCCTCCTGCTGTTTTTTGTATGTCCCTTATTCGCTCAGAATTTGGTTATTCGGAATGCTCAATGGTTTGATGGGGAGCAATTCCAGACTTCTGATCTTTATATAATCGATGGCTATTTTTCGAAAGACCAACCCGGGCAGATCGATAAATCACTAGATCTCTCCGGAAAATACATTGTCCCACCGTTCGGTGAAGCTCATACGCATAATTTGTGTAGTGAGTACGGGGTGTCATCTATGATCGACCAGTATATTGAGGAAGGTATTTTTTACATACAAGTGCTGGGTGGGTCCCATGAGGGACGTCTGGCGGTTGCTCGCTATTTAGAGGATACGCCACTGGATGTATCCTATGCCAACGGAGGTATTACCTGTACCCTGGGCCATCCTTTCACTATCTATGAACCATTGGCGATGGGTATTCACGATCCGGCGGAAAAGCGGAAACGAGGGGCTGACATCAGGAAAAGTCGTTTGGCTGAACAGGATGCCTACTGGTTTTTTGATTCTATCGAAGAAGTAGATAAGCAATGGGCTAAACTTCGGAGTACCAACCCCGATAACATAAAGATCATGATTCTCGATGCCGCACATTACGATAGCCTGTACGCCAATAAGCGTATGCTGGGAGGAAAAGGGTTATCGAAAATTGTGGCGGAATACGTTGTGCGAAAAGCGAAAAAGGATGAATACCGGGTATTTGCCCATATCGAAACGGCTGATGATTTTGATTTTGCCCTAGATATTGGAGTGGATGTCATTGCCCACCTGCCGGGCTATGCCTGGAATGGAAATGACGATGAAAAAGCGAAATTTGAATTATCAACGGAGACCATTCAAAAAGCCGCACAACAACAGGTGGCACTCATTTCCACCTCCTCTCTGTCCATGAATTATCTGCGCACTTACGTGGATGGCCTGCCAACGATTTCCCGTCAGACGCTGGACCGGGTCACCCAATACCAACGCAGGGTGCTGGATCAATTACATCAGGCTGGTGTTCCCATTGCTATTGGATCCGATCAGTATGGCAAAAGTCTGTTCGTAGAGGTTGATTACTTATACCAGCACGATATACTGGATAAGCAACGATTGTTAAAAACGATCTGTGAAACGAATCCGCAGCTTATTTTCCCTGATCGAAAAATTGGAAAAATTGCTGATGGCTACGAAGCGAGTTTCCTGGTTCTGGACGAAAATCCATTGACCGATCTCCAGCACCTCCACCAAATTGATGCCAGCTTTAAAAACGGCATTCGGATCAACAAATAGCTCTAGTTAATTGGCGGTCTGTCGGAACCCCCATCCGCTAGCCAGCACTACGATCCCAACTAGTATGAGCACCGGCAACACCTCCTGATTACCCCGCAGTAATTCCAGGAGCATGGTAGCGACTATACTCAAGCCCATCAGCACCGAGAAGACCAGCCAGGATGGCCCAAACCAGTCGCCTGCGCGCTTGCCCCGTTGCAGCCAGCGACCACTAATGATCATGGCCGGCAAAACCAGAGCCAGATCGATTACGTGGACCGGATTCACGATCAGCCCCGCCTCGGTCATGCTGGCCGGAACGGTTTCGTAAATCAGGGCTGGGATGATCTCGGCCAACCAAAGCAAACCAAATAATACGCCGATGAGCATCAATATCCAGCCGGCGCGGGTGCGTCCCCGGCTGATTTCCCGGTGTTCCATCGATGCAAAGGGGTTTTGGAGCAGGGCGCTTGCCCAGGCGTAAGCACTGCAGCCCAGTACACCCACGTAGGCCAGAAATAATACATTGAAGTGCAGGGCAAAAGCATAGATCATAAAAGCATAGACCAGGTAAAATAGCGTTCCCTGCCAAATCAAAAACACGCGATCCCCTTTTTGCCGTAAGGCTACAAAAAGCACCAGAACAGCCAACAGATTACCAATATCCTGCCCGCGGGCCTGGCGTGCCCAGTTTTCGGTTTCCTGCGCATAGATCGACGGATCGAATAACCCCAGCAGGCTGGTCAGAAGGGCCAGGGTGGCAGCGAGGAGTGAAAGATACCTTGCCGTTTTTGGTAACTGCTGCATAGTGAGGTAATTTAAGTTCGAAATAGTATTGGCTTCTATAAACAAATGTGCCATTACTCAATGATCCGAGGCTGTACCGGCAACGAAGTGGTTTTGCTCCGCAGTACTTCGTGCTGGTGTCCCAATCCACTTCGAGTCGAATATACCCTATCCTAAATTAATAATTAATCCAACATTTATCATTTAGCATTAAGCATTCAGGACTGTACGAAACTTGATAGATGGTGCTTCTTTTGGCAAAACCCACCCTCT
>CAYFGK010000119.1:0-22656 GCA_964342305.1 uncultured Saprospiraceae bacterium
TGCTTCGAACCATATACCGGCAATTGTGTACATTCAATATTGATTGTTGTGTATGAGAAGATCGGAAACACCCATTATTGACGAATTGCAGATCAACTCCTTTCCGGTGGGAACTATCCACCGGCGCTGGTTGCACCTGGTATCGGATGGCTTTGGTGAATCCATCCATATCCCGGTTGTCATTGCCCGTGGATTGGAGGAAGGCCCTGTACTCGGAGTCACCGCAGCTATTCACGGGAATGAATTGAACGGAATACCGGTCATTCAACGACTGGTCCGCAATTTGGATCCCCGGTTATTGCGTGGAACCATCATTGGTGCCCTTACCCTCAATGTGCCGGGCCTCATGCTACACCAGCGCTATTTTAACGACGGAACGGACTTGAACCGGATCGCTCCCGGCCGACCCGATGGCAACGTCAGCGAAATATATATTCACCGTCTGGTTCAGAGATTGTTGCCATCGCTCGACTATTTGATCGACTTGCACACGGCCAGTGCCGGGCGCATTAATTCCTGGTATATTCGGGCCGATATGGACCGGAAGGCTACTGCCCGGATGGCCCGGCTGCAAAACCCGGATATTATCCTGCACAATACCGCTAATGACGGTACCTTTAGGGGTACCGCCTGTTCGATGGGGATCGAAGCCATCACCCTGGAGTTGCGGGATCCGCATATTTTTCAGTTCGATGTTATTGGCGACGCCTTACGCGGAGTTGAAAATGTGATGGTCGATCTGGATATGATCGATTCCAACGGTCCCCGCAAGGTACAATCCACGATATATTGTCCCGACTCTTTCTGGTTATATTCCGATGATGGAGGGATCCTGAGTATTCCGGTCAAAATAGGTCAACTGTTGGAAAAGGGACAAAAGATGGCCGAATTGAGGGATATTTTCGGTGGTCTGAAAAAATCGTATTTCGCCCCGGAAGCAGGTATCGTAATCGGGAAAAGTGTGGACCCGATCGCCCAAACGGGTAGCCGGATCATTCATCTGGGGCGACATCCCAAAAACCTGGATGGCTTCCGTATGGATAAATCCCTGGACCAGCTTCATCAAATCTAATGTCTGTTTCTATGCCAATGCCTACTTCATTCGTGCCCCCATCTTACCTTGCCGTACGGTGGATTTCAGCAATCTTGCTGCTCGCCTTGTCGTCCTGTGCTACCTATAAGATGCAGGTAATCGCGGTGGCCGATGAGGAAACCGTGGTCTTTCCCGAGACAACGCCTGTATACTCCCTATACTTGGTGGGGAACACTGGTTTAGCGGAGCCGGACGATCCGGTGTTTGGAGCTCTGGGGGAGCAATTACGACGAGCTTCCAAGGCCTCGGGGCTCGTAGTATTGGGTAGTAATGTTCCCGATGGAATGCCTCCCGAACGCCAGGATGAGGACTACTCCCGAGCCAAAGCCTCACTCGATGCATTGGTGACTTCAACGAGTGGATTTGCGGGTAAAATATATGTCCTTTCCGGTGATCGCGATTGGGCCAATTACGGACTCAACGGCCTGAAACGCCAACAGGAATACCTCGAAGATGCCTGGGATGAAGATGAAGTGCTGTTTCCGGATGCCGAGTGTGGCGACCCTGCTGAGATCGAAGTCAATCCTGAACTAACCCTGATATTATTGGATTCGGAATGGTGGCTTGCCGACTGGACCGGCCAGGCCGGAGTGAATGTAGATTGCGATATTCGCAGCCGGAACAACTTCCTCCCTTTTTACGAAGATGCCGTAAAAGGGAACCGCAACAAGAATGTCGTCATCGCCGCGCACCACCCACCGGTCAGCAACGGACCCCGTGGAGGAGAGTACCCCTTGAAACGGCACCTGTTCCCGCTGACCTTTTTGAACGAAAATGCCTACCTGCCACTACCGGTGATTGGATCGATCGCTACGCTGGTCAGATCTTCAGCGGGTACCCGGCAGGATATTATGCACCCGCGGTACCGCGATTTCCGAAATATTCTTGTCGATGCCGCCCGCAAGAACGGTTCCTTCATCTTTGCCGGTTCCCACGAAAATAACCAACAGTACCACGAACAGGACGAGCAGTCTTTTATTGTGACTGGTGCGGGGGCCGATACCGACCCCTCCCACACCGGAAATGGGGCCCTTTTTACGTACGGTAAAGCCGGTTTTGCCCGGATCGACTTTTTTGATGACAAGGAATCTTGGGTCACCTACTACGCCATGGAGGGGGAACGGGCCAAGGTCGTTCAGCGGCGGCAAATGAAAAAACCACAGGTAGAGGTGGAAGAAATCCGCACCCCTGATTACGATCAATACGAAGCGTCAAAAGACTCCGTCTTTACCGAACTGGACGAACGTAACTACGAGCGGAATGCCATTGGCGATTTTCTTTGGGGAGAGCATTACCGGAGTACCTACGATGTGGCACTGAAGGTGCCGAAACTCGATCTGGCTACTTATAAAGGCGGGCTGATACCCGTTAAACGAGGAGGCGGATACCAAACCAATTCCCTGCGACTGGAAAATGAGGAGGGCCAGCAATACAATATGCGGTCGGTCAAAAAAGATCCTACCCGGACCATCCCGTACCCGTTCAACAAATCCTTTGTCAAGGAGATCCTTCAGGACAATTTTAGTTCGGCACATCCATTGGCGGCAACGGCCCTTCCTCCCATGGCTGAGGCTATCAATATTTACTACACCCAGCCCAAACTGTTCTACGTTCCCAAACAGCCGGCATTGTCCATTCACAATGAGGAGTTTGCCGAGGCACTCTACCTGGTGGAAGAAAGGCCCGATGACGATGTGTGGCCCGATGCGGAGAACTTCGGTTATCCCGAGGATATCGTCAGTTCGGGTGACGCTATTGAGGAAACCCTGGAGCACCACGATAAACAAATCGATCAGGACTGGGTAGTGCGTTCCCGCTTATTCGATTTGATGATTGGCGATTGGGATCGGCACGACGACCAATGGCGCTGGGCAGTGTTTGATCAGGGCGAAATTGAAATGTACCGGCCCATTCCCCGCGATCGGGATCAGGCCTTCTCGAAATACGACGGGTTTCTCACCGCAATTGTGCGGGCAGTGAGCGGGCAGACCCGTAATTTTCGCCCCTACAAACGGAAAATATCCAAGATCAAATGGACCAGCTATAACGCACGCTACTTTGATCCCAGCTTCCTGAATGCCCTGGAATGGGAAGACTGGAAGCGGGAAGCCACCTACATTAAAGAAAACCTGACGGATGAGATCATCGAGAAGGCCTTTCGGGAAAACTGGCCCGAAGCTATTTACGATCTGAGTGCAGAGGAGATCATGACCAAGCTCAAGGGCCGCCGCGACGATCTGGTCTCTATCGCACGCCGTATGTACGAGTTCCGGGCAAAGGAGGTCGATATTCCCGGGACCGAGCAGGAGGACCTGTTCCTGATCGATTACCTAGAAGATGGGAAGGTGCGGGTGCGTGTCTGGGGACTGACCGATGATTTTGATCGCAAGTTCATTTATTATGATCGTACTTTTTTGCCCGACGAAACAAAAGAGATACGCCTTTACGGAGGCGAAGATCAGGATGAATATCGCCTCCGGGGATCCCGGGGGAGCCGCGCGATCAAAGTACGAATGATCGGAGGCGTTGAAGAAGATACTTACCTCGATAGCCTGAATACAGGGTCAGGCAGAGCATTGGTCTATGATTTTCCGCAGGAGATGAACACGATTCAGAAGGGCCCGGGCCTGAAGATGCGCCTGACCGAAGATCCAGCACCAAACACCTATAACCGGCGATCTCGTGATTACGAATACGACTTCGGGTTTTTGTTGCCTTCCGTATTCTATAACCCGGATGATGGTATTCTGGCAGGGGTAACCGGTCAGGCAACCACCTATGGCTTTCGCAAAAATCCCTACAGCACCTTTCATACCTATTCACTGCGCTATGCGTTTGCCACCAGTGGTTTTAGGGCTAATTATCGCGGTGAATTTATCGATGTGTTCGGGAGTTGGGATGTGCTGATCCACGGAAAGGCTCAATCAGCCCTGTACACCAGCAACTTCTACGGGTTTGGGAACGAGTCCGAAAACCTGGAGGATGAGCTGGACCTGTCGGACGACCTGGAAGATGATTACTACCGGATACGGGAGCGTAGGATCGATGTTTTTCCGGCATTGATGCGCCGCTTCAGTGAAGTGTCCTACTTGTCCATTGGCCCCCTGTACGAGACTGTCCGGATTGAGCGCACCGAAGGACGGTTTATTGACGAGGTCGGGGACCAGATCGATCCCAGTGCGTTCGACGGAATTTCCTACGCCGGCGGGCAAATGACGTTTTCCTATAACAACTTCGATGATGCGGCCTTCCCCACCCTCGGACTGGGAGTGAATGTATCGGCCAGTTGGCGCCAGGCGTTGAATGCAGATCAGGAGGGGCTGGGAATTCTGGAAGGCTCATTTAGCCTGGTCCGCAATTTGGATCCCAACCACCGTCTGGTGTTTGCAACCAGGGTAGGGGGTAAGCACCTGCTAAACGACGATTACGTATTGTTCCAGGCCGCTACTCTGGGAGGTATAGGTCCGAACAGTAATTTTCGGGGATTCCGCCGTGACCGTTTTACCGGGCGCACCAGTTTCTACCAAAATATTGATCTGCGCTGGAAGGTGATGGAAAGTGGTAATCTGACGTTGCCATTTAGTGTCGGCTTTCAGGTGGGCTTCGATCACGGCCGGGTTTGGTTCGACGGAGAAGATTCCGATGTCTGGCATTATAGCTACGGAGGTGGCATTTTCATCAGCCCGTTCGATATTGCCAGTATCAGTGCGACTTTCTTCCGGGGTGATACGGAGGAAGTGCGTGCCGTGGTGGGCGCCAAGTTTTTCTTCTAGAGATCATATACTACCGTTCGGTGAAAAGTAGCATAATCAATCGCCATCCTCTCACTGAGCCGGTCTCCACCCTGACCGTTCCAGAAGATGCCCGATGCATGCGCAACCCCTCCGTGTGCCTGGCTGATCAGGGCTATGCGGAACAGAGGCGAAGGCCCGAGCGGTAAATGATCCGCACAAACCGTACTGGAGCGTGCTTTATTCGCAAGAGGATGATCATATGGTTTGAACATTCAGGTAGATTTGCGACTATTACAGGGGCAGACTACTTATCTGCATCTAGGCCAAAGTGGTCTGCCGACAGGTAAATAATACTTTAACTAAAACAGAAAACATATGAAAGAAGGATGGATTCGCATTTTTTTTGCCTCAGAGCTGTATCAGGTGAAAATAGCCGAAGATAAACTCAAACAGCACGATATCGAAAGCCATATCGTCAATAAGGGCGATTCCGCTATTCCGTCTATTGGTGAAGTGGAGTTGTACGCACCGCCGGAGAAAGCAGAAGAAGCTGTAAAAGTTTTGCGGGAAGCGGGCATAAAGAAGGATTGATCAGGATTCCTTTTTTTGCCGAAAGGCAGTAAAAAAAGACATCTTTTTGGAGGGATCCGGTGTTAGCTAACTGCAAATGTAAAAAGCATGAAAGAGCAGAAAGACTGGAATGAACTAACCCCGGAAGAAGAGCGCGTAATTGTCCATAAAGGTACCGAAATGCCCTTTAGTGGTGAGTATAACAACACCAAAGCGAATGGGGTATTTGTTTGTCGCCGTTGTGAAAATCCGCTGTACCGGTCCGAAGACAAATTCGATTCGGGTTGCGGATGGCCCAGCTTTGATGATGAGATTCCCGGCGCCGTACGCCGCGAAACGGATGCTGATGGGCGGCGTACGGAGATTTTATGCAATAATTGCGGGGGCCATCTTGGTCATGTATTCACCGGTGAGCGATTTACCGAAAAGAATACCCGACACTGCGTGAACTCCCTCTCTATGCGTTTTATTTCTCAGGAGAAGTGGGATCAGATGGATAAAGAGAAAAAAAAACCGCAATAGCGACCTTCGCTGCCGGCTGCTTTTGGAGTAAGGAATACTACCTCAGCCGGCAGAAAGGCGTTCTGAAAACCCGGGTTGGATTCACCGGAGGACATAAAGCACAACCTACCTACCAAGAAGTTTGCGGGAAAACGACCGGCCACGCGGAAGCTGTGCAGGTAGTGTATGATCCGGATAAAACCTCTTTTGCTGAATTGGCTAGGTTCTTCTTTAATATGCACGATCCCACGATTGATCGCACGGATCGCGGGGGCCAGTACCGGTCAGCTATCTTCTACCATGATGAAGAGCAACTGGCTGTCGCCAAAAAACTGATCCATTATTTATCGGAGAATGGGTATCAGGTGGCCACTACACTGGAACCGTCCGGTGATTTCTGGCTGGCCGAAGCACGCCACCAGAAATACTGCGAAGCCCGGGGAATGACTCCTCAGGACCGGTTCGTGCATCGATTTACCGAACGTTAGAAATTAGTGGGGCACCCCAATTGTCCGCGACGGCCGCCACCCCGCAAGCCGCCACCGGTTCCCAGTTTGGTCGATACTGTTATTACGGCCATAAACAGGTAATCCTGAGCCTGACCACCCCGGATATAGGTAGCGTCGGGGTCATCGCTATCCAGGTCAAAATTTGGGCGGCTGAAGTGGGCCGCCAGCGAGCCGTTCCCATCCAGTACTTCCCGGTAGGTCACAGGGTTGGTGCTGACATCGTCCAGGTAATCGGTGCCGGTATAGCGCAGGGCACCTTCAATGCCGATGGTCCAGCGATCATTGATCTCGAGTTTTGCACCCCCGCCCCCAAACATGACATAGGTGAATTGGCTGTAGACACCCGGATTGCCGGGAAGTCCCTGCCCTTCGGTACCCAATGGGGCCAGATCGTAGTAAGTGTTATCGCGTTCACCCTGGGGGTTGAAATACAACAGGCCTGCGCCAACCTGCGCATAGGGAGCAGCGTAAAGTCCGGGACCAAGCCGCAAGCGGAAAAGGGTCCACTCACCCGACAGAGATAGCTCGACCAATTGGGTCCGAAAATTGAAACCGCGATTACGGCCGGCGATTTCATCGTTGCCATAGATGGTAGCATACCTTAAGTCGGAGCGGGCAGCAATGCTGCGTGAAAAATGGTAGCGACCGAAAAGCCCCACGGCCGGACGGAATGTCTGAAAGTAATCCCCGATCTCCAGTGGGGCTAATTCTCCCTCGTAAAGTGCTGCCCCGGCAGTAATACCCAGTTCAAAATCCTGAGCTTTCAAGAAAAACGGGCTGATCAGCAAGCTCAACACAAGTACATGAATGCGCATACGGAATAGATTTTATACAACAAGATTGCTTCTCCGGCACACCGAAGAGCAAGGGGTTCAGGAACGAGGGGGGTAGTGAGTACGCAAGTGTAACGCTTTGGTGCTTGAACTTCTTGTTTGGGGGGTAGGGTAATTATGCAATTCAAAATGCATTAAAAACAGAAATTCAGATCGTAAACCTTCTCGGAGTTGCAATGGGCAACCAATCGGCCTCGGGAGAAACTAAGATACAAAGGAAGTAATACATTCCTGTGCCTGCCCCGGTAATCCAGTGTCCGAAACGTCAGGGCGCTAACAAAATTCCAGGGAATTTTCATATCTGATACGTGAGGAATAGATTTGTGTTCTCTAAATCAAGCGCTTTTTTAGTGAAAACAAAAAGTTACCTTTCGCGGAGCTGGGAAAAAATATGGTGGGGATTGGCCTGCCTCTTGCTGATTTCTTTGGTCATGGGGATCTTCCAGATGGACCTGAGGGGAGAGGAACCCCGCCGTGCGTTGGTAGCATGGGAAATGCTGATCAGCCACCGTTGGGGATACCCAACTATGCTGGATCTTCCATATTACAACAAACCGCCTTTATTCAATTGGATACTGATGCCGGGGATTTACCTGGTCGGGCGTCCGGATAACTGGATTGTTCGTTTACCAGGATTGTTGGCACTGATCGGTACGGCCTGCTGGCTGTACCGATGGGTAGCTTCTGAATACTCCAGAGAGCTGGCCGTGTGGTCGGCTGTTATTTTTCTCACCGGACAGCATGTATTGTTTTTTGGGTCGATCCTGACTGCCGAGATTGATCTTACGCTGGCCCTCGCCGTATTTGGTCAAGCCTATTTCATATACCGGGGGATGCAGCGCCAAAATCGGTGGCTCCTGTTTTTGGGGAGCTATTTTTTTATGTCCCTGGGGGTGTTGTTGAAGGGACTCCCCGCCATCGCTTTTCAGGGGGTTACACTGTTGGCCGTTGGCGTGGTGGAAAAAAGGTGGAAGATGCTGTTACACTGGAAACACCTGACGGGAGCATTGGCCGGACTATTGCCGGTAGTGGTCTATTTCATCTGGTACGAGCATAGGTACGGAACGTCCCTGATCTACCTGAGGAACTTGTTTCTGGAGGCCAGTCAAAAATCTGGAGGTGTAAGTTCCGTAGCGGATATACTGCTTCATGTAGCTGTCTTCCCTTTTCAAGTGCTTTTGGCATTTCTTCCCTGGGGGCTCTGGGTGATACATTTGCGTCGGAGGAAAACCCGATCCAGGCTGTGGGAGCATCCATTCCTGCGATTCGGGGCTGTTTTTGTGTTGGCTAATCTGGTAGTATTCTGGCTTTCGCCCGAAACGAGGGATCGCTATCTGTATCCACTTTTCCCATTCATTGCTACCCTGCTCGCCTGGTTACTGACCGAATACGGTGGTTTGAAGGCCGTACGTAATCTCCAATTGGTAGGGTTCTTGATCCTCTTGCGATTCCTGTACAGCTGGTTTGGAATTCCGGCCCAACAGCGTAATATGGAAAGTCGGCAGAAGTATCTGATTATTCAGGAAAATATAGAGCAGGATAGCGAAGGGGACCCCATCGTTTTTACCGGTCCGCCCGATACGGTGCTCTTGCGAAGTATCCCCGGCTTTGGTACCAGCTCCCGCGATACGCTATTCGTGCCATCCAGTATGCCAAGGCAAATACCGCTGGGGCTGAGTGCAGACAGGAAGCAAGTAATTCCTTTCCGTTTCCAACCTGAATGGGAAGCAGGTGTGCTATACGTCTATAGTTCGAAGGACACTATGGTGAATGTCCGCGATACGATACGATCCTATCCGGTTTGGGGAAAAACACGGTTTTACCATCTGCGAGTTAACCCTGAAGAGTAAGGGCGGTGGAATGCTTGATCTCCTGCATGATGAAGGAGGATTGCACATTCCCAATATTCTCGAGAGCAGCCAATTTGTCGATGATAAAACGTTGGTAATCCTCCATGTCTTTTACGATGACCTTAAGGAGGTAATCGTACATACCGGCGATGTGGTAGCACTCAACTACCTCCTCTAAGGTTTTTACGTCTTCTTCAAATTTTTTGAGGAAAGGTTGGGCGTGTTCTTTCAAGGATAAGGTGCAAAAGGCAACGGTGTTGTATCCGAGGAGTTTGCGGTCTAACAGAGCTACGTAGTGCTGGATGTAGCCGTCTTCCTCCATGCGTTTGATGCGTTCGTAAACTGGGGTGGTGGTCATTCCAAGTTGCCCGGCAATCTCTTTAATTGTTGATTTGGCATCCCGTTGGAGTATCTCCAGAATGCGGTGATCAATGCGGTCGAGCTGTTTCATATCAAGGGAAATAGGTTTTTTGGATTCGGTTCCAAGGATATTTAGATGTTTCTCATTCAATCTACGAATTTTTTAGTTTAAGCACGGGCTCTCTGCGTAAAAGACCTAAATTTCGTCGTGAAGGGGTTATTACCCTTGATTCTTGCCTGTTTCGGCCGTATTTTCACTGATTATTGGTAAAGAATTCAACCCTTTCGGGAGATTAACTGTCTTCTTTGACTAAAGCTGTACCCAATGAAGCAAACGACTTGTACCGTTTCCCGCTGGCAGTTGCTTAAAGCGCAACTCAATAACTTGTCACCTGAAGAGTTTGTCCGAATGGCTGATAAACACCCCGAAGCAGTAGTGGTCGACGTACGTACTCCCGAGGAATACGCGGGTGGTACCGTACTGGGAGCACAGAATATGGATTACCTGGGGGAGTCCTTCTGGGACCAATTCGAACAGCTGCCCGCCGACCGGCCCCTTCTCGTGTTATGCCGAACCGGGCGTCGGAGTGCTCGCGTTTGCACGTTGCTCAAGAATGCAGGATTCACCAATGTCTATAATTTAGAGGGAGGGCTTACTGCCTGGGAAACGGCCTCCGAATCCGTATAAATCCCTTCGTTACATGCGGCCTGTTTCCCCAACGTGATCCACGTCACTGTTTTCGCATGGACCTTTTGGTTATTTTTGTACCAACATTCGTTCATATGTTGGAATAAAGATGCTTGTCCATGAAGTTGCAGGATTACCTACCCAGTCTAACCTGGCTGCGAAATTACCGCAAAGAAGATATTAAGGGCGATTTGAGCGCTGGTTTGACCGTCGGCGTCATGCTGATACCTCAGGGAATGGCTTACGCTATGATCGCCGGCTTGCCCCCTATTTATGGTTTGTATGCCTCTACGGTTCCCCTGATCTTGTACGCCTTGTTTGGGACCTCCCGTCAGTTAGCGGTAGGACCGGTGGCCATGGTGTCCCTGCTGACTGCTGCGGGGGTCGGTGCCCTGGCGGAAGTGGGTTCTCAGACCTTTATCGCACTGGCGATCACCCTGGCCCTCATGGTCGGACTTATTCAGTTCCTGCTGGGTGTTTTCCGGTTGGGTTTCCTGGTAAATTTTCTCTCCCATCCGGTGATCAGCGGATTTACCTCCGCTGCCGCCCTGATTATCGGACTGTCGCAGTTGAAGCACCTGCTCGGTGTGAATATTGAACGATCACATCACATTCACGAAATCCTATTTCAGGCATTTGAGCAAATCGGTGGCATCAACTGGTTTACATTTGGAGTCGGCCTCGGAGGAATTATCCTCATCAAAGGGATCAAGCGGATAAACCGGTCGATCCCGGGGCCTTTGCTGGCGGTACTGTTCGGTATATTGGTGGTATATGGATTCGGATTGACGGAAGTTGGCGTTGCGGTGGTGGGAACGGTACCCGAAGGCCTGCCGGCCTTTAGCTTGCCCAGTTTTGACCGGGAAAGCCTGAGTGCCCTTCTTCCCGTTGCACTGACCATTTCGCTGGTCGGTTTCATGGAAAGTATTGCGGTAGCTAAAGCCATCCAGGCTAAACACCGTAATTATCAGGTGATTCCAAACCAGGAACTGATCGGTCTCGGATTGGCAAATATTGGTGGAGCCCTCTTCCAGTCTTATCCCGTCACGGGGGGCTTTTCTCGTACGGCAGTCAACGATCAGGCTGGTGCCAAAACCGGACTGGCCTCCATTATTAGTGCCGTTCTGATCATTCTGACACTACTTTTCCTGACCCCATTGTTTTACTACCTGCCGAAAGCCATCCTGGCATCAGTGATCATGGTAGCCGTTTTTGGTCTTATCGATATTAAGGAAGCGATACACCTGTGGAAAAGCAACCGAACTGATTTTGCCATGCTGCTGATTACCTTCGTGGCAACTCTCTCACTGGGAATTGAGCAAGGTATCGGAGTAGGCGTTGTCCTGTCACTGATTATGGTCATCTACCGGTCTACTCGTCCCCATTATGCAATCCTGGGAAATATTCCCGGTACGCCCTACTACCGGAATACCGATCGCTTCGAACAGCTCAAGGAACGGGAAGACACCCTGATATTCCGGTTCGATGCCGACCTGTATTTTGCCAATACCTCTTTTTTCAAGGAGAAACTGACCGAAGAGATAGCGGGCAAGAAGGATACACTGAAAAATGTGGTTATTAGTGCTGAGAGTATCAGCTACGTAGATAGCAGTGCTATGCACGCCCTGGAACAAGTACTGGAAGATCTGCGAAAGCAGGATATCCGGCCTTTGTTTTCCGGGGTTAAGGGGCCTTTGCGCGATGCGCTCACCCGCGCCCACCTGATGGATAAGATCGGTAATGAGAGCTTTTTCATGAATGTGGAAGATGCCATGGCTTACCTGGATAATGAGTCCGATACGGAACAGTCAACTCGTCATAAATACACCATGCAAACCAACCTTTGATCCGGTGATTTTTATCACCGGCCAACGTGATCACAATCACGGTACGAGGATGGTAGCATTCCTATTTTTGAGATAATCCTGTCCGGGATATACGTCATAGTCGCATTCAGCCAATTTGTATGAAAATATGTTCATGTATTTGTATAAAATCTAGCTTATTATGAAAGTAGAACAAATTTATACCGGTTGTTTGGCGGAAGCCGCCTATTACATTGAAAGCAAAGGGGAAGCGGTCATCATCGACCCCTTGCGTGAAACGGACCCGTACATCGAGCGGGCTGAATCGGACGGCGCGACGATCAAATACGTACTGGAGACACACTTCCACGCCGATTTTGTATCGGGTCACCTCGACCTGGCTAAGAAAACCGGAGCTACCATCGTATACGGACCAACTGCCCAGCCCAACTTTGAAGCCAAGATTGCCGAAGACGGTGAAGAATTGAAAGTAGGCGACGTGACGATCGTCGTCATGCACACACCAGGTCATACCATGGAGTCATCTACTTTCCTGTTGCGTGACGAGAACGGAAAAGATTACGCCATTTTTACGGGGGATACCCTTTTCCTCGGTGACGTAGGTCGCCCTGACCTGGCGGTAAAGACTGATCTAAGCCGGGAAGACCTGGCCGGTCATTTGTTCGATAGTCTGCGAAATAAGATCATGCCTCTGGCCGATGATGTAATTGTGTATCCTGGTCACGGTGCCGGTTCGGCCTGTGGAAAAAAAATGAGTACCGATACCTGGGGTTTCCTCGGGCAGCAGAAGAAAACCAACTACGCCCTGCGTCCGGAAATGTCCCGTGAGGAATTTGTCCGGGAAGTAACTACGGGATTGGTGGAGCCACCCCAATATTTCCCTAAAAATGCGGTGATGAACAAGATGGGCTACGATTCCATCGATGAAATCCGCGCACGTGGGGTACAGCCCCTGAGTGTCCGCGCCTTTAAAGCGGCCTGGGCCGAAGAGGAGGCTCTGGTGCTGGATACTCGTCACCAGGACGATTTCGCACAAGGGTTCATTCCGGGCTCGATCTTCATTGGAATCGACGATAATTTTGCCATGTGGGTAGGTGCTTTGATCACCGACCTGAAAACACCCATTCTGTTCGTAGCTGACCCCGGTCGGGAAGAGGAAGTGGTGACTCGCCTGGCGCGCGTAGGTTATGATTTCGCCATCGGATACCTGGAAGGTGGATTCGATGCCTGGAAGACAGCCGGTGAGGATGTTGATACGGTGGAAGAAATAACTGCCGAAGGTTTTGCCAAAACCTATCAGCCCGACTGGAACCTGTTAGACGTCCGGAAAGAGAGTGAGTTCAATGCACAACATCTTATCGGGGCTCAAAACTTCCCACTCGACTTTATCAACCGGAATATGAGCCAGGTATCATCAGCTCAACGCTACTATCTGCATTGTGCCGGAGGGTACCGGTCCATGATCGCAGCTTCCATTTTGAAGGCACGTGGTATTGATCAGATAGTTAACATTAAAGGCGGGTTCAAAGAACTATCCGAAACGGATTTTCCCAAAACCGCTTTCGAAGAACAGGTTACAGAATTATAGCGATGGATGCCGTGAAGTCATCCCTGTGATGACTTCTGGTTAAGGTTCGCTTTGTTCGATTTTCGTTGGAAAGGGCTCATTCGTTATGAATGAGCCCTATTATGTTGTGTTTGGCATGGTTGTTGATGATATATTGGAAAAGAGTTCAAAATGACTTTTCATAAGATGTAGACATAGAGTTAGGTTAATAGCTTTACCCGGAACCAGGACGCAACCGTAGACATGCGTCCTGGTTTTCTTTTTTTCGCTGACAATTTTTGCGAAAGCATGTGCAGCAAGGCGCGGAAATTGTCGGGGGACCTTCTTTGGGGCTTGTGACGGGCATCACGGAACCTCTGTTCCCGCCCGCTTATCTTTGTATGGACACTGCAAAATATATATGCAGGTAAAAAAATTCATACATTCGTATAGTCAAAAAAGACCAATTGATATGAAGGTAGAGCAAATCTATACCGGCTGCCTGGCTGAGGCGGCCTACTATATTGAAAGCGAAGGAGAGGCGGTCATCATCGACCCCCTGCGGGAAACCGGACCTTATTTGGAAAAACTGCAGCAATCCGGAGCTACTCTGAAATACATCTTCGAAACCCACTTTCACGCTGATTTTGTTTCGGGGCACCTCGATTTAGCGAAAGCCACCGGAGCTACCATTGTGTACGGACCAAAGGCCGAAACCGCTTTCGATAAGAAAGAAGCTGCCGATGGCGAAGAACTCAGGGTAGGGGCAGTCACCTTCAAGGTGTTGCACACACCGGGGCACACGCCCGAAAGTACCACCTATTTACTCCGGGATGCCTCCGGTACGGATTATGCCATTTTCACGGGTGACACTTTGTTCATTGGTGATGTTGGGCGTCCTGATCTGGCACAGAAGGCCGGTTCGGTCACGAAAGAAGATCTGGCCGGGTGGTTGTTCGACAGCCTGCGCCAAAAAATTATGGTACTTGGCGATGATGTATTAGTCTATCCGGGCCACGGTGCGGGCTCTGCTTGCGGTAAGAACATGAGCAGTGAAACCTGGGACACCCTGGGACGCCAGAAAATGACGAATTACGCCCTGCGTTCCGATATGACCAAAGAAGAGTTTATCGAAGAGGTGACTGCCGGTTTGGCGCCGCCTCCACAATATTTCGCCAAAAATGCCAAGCTTAATAAGTCGGGCTATGGCTCCTTTGAAAAAGTGCTGGAGCGCGGTGCTGTTGCCCTTGCCGTGGACGACTTCGAATATATCGTCGAGCAGGAAGGAGCACTCGTACTCGATACCCGCCATCAGGATGCGTTTAAAGAAGGCTTCATCCCGAATTCCATATTCATCGGGTTGGATGGCAGCTTTGCACCCTGGGTAGGAGCACTGATACCGGATCTCCAGCAGCCTATTGTCTTTTTGGCGGAAGCCGGAAGAGAGGAAGAGGTGGTCACCCGCTTATCCCGTGTTGGGTACGACAATACTCTTGGGTACCTCGAAGGAGGAATGAGTACCTGGAAAGCTGCTGGTAAAGAGGTCGATACCGTAGATTCAACAACGGTAAGTGAATTGGCCGAACGTCTGGCTAAAGGGGAAGCTACCACGGTGGTCGATGTCCGCAAACCATCTGAGTTCCTGGCGCAACACGTGGTGGACGCCCAGAATTTCCCCCTCGATTACATCAACGCTAATATGGATAAGCTGGATAAAAAACAGACGTATTACCTGCACTGCAAAGGAGGGTACCGGTCGATGATAACGGCTTCTATCCTGAAGTCCCGTGGCTTCGATAATCTGGTGGATATTCAACTGGGCTGGAATGAACTGGAGCAAAACGACGGCATTCCCAAAACCGAATACGTCTGCCCCACAACCATCCCACAGGAAACCCTCGACCAGGCGATGGATGAGGTGTTATCCTAAAGCAACCTGTTATCCCTACTGTTTCCGCTCTGAAATAGGAGGTCGGGCCTTACTTTGCGAAATGGCCGGGTCCGACCTCACGTCAAAAGGAGTGACCAGCCTCTATCCGGAAGGGTAGAGGCTGTTTTATACCGACAACGAAGTGGAATATTTTACGTGAGGTTGATTGGCAGGCCTGTTGCTAATCGACTGAATGTTACAACCCCACGATACACTTAGATTTGTTAAACTTTGTATGTGAAAAATGCTGTTATATAATTCTGTTTGCTATATTTGCTATCCCATTCCCAGTAATCCCTACCGAACCGGTTAAGAAGGAACGTATCACCCCATTTCTGACTCTGAACCAGACTTTCAAGCAGATATAAACCCTTACATCTTGTCTTTTGCTCGCGCAAAAGGCAACCTCATCACTACGTACTCATTCCCTCTTGATCGGGACACTGGTATCGCCAGTCGTCCCTTTTTTTATGCCTTACGGGCAATGACGACGTAGCGGGTCGAAGGGCAGGAATCGGCCCATTCCGGTAAAACATCCAGGGAATGAGCGTCCAGGAGAGTGACCTCCGAAAAGTACTTTTCAAAATAGGTCCGGATGCGGTGCATTGGCGGCAGGAACCGGCGGTGGATACCGGCATCGTGGATATGCATAGTTTCCTCCCGGAATTGGATATTGACAATGGAACTATCCTGGAAAAGCCGTCCTTTATCCTCCACCAACTGCGGAGTACGCAGCGAAATGGTCCGTTGATCTCGGGAAATGATGACGTTGGGATACCAGCGGATGTGATCCGGCGTAATAAAGTCACCGACAAAAAAGCCGCCTGACCGTAAAACGCCGGCGGTGCGGCTAATGGCCTCCTCTAATTGTCGGTAGGGAACGTAGTGGAATACATTCAGTCCGCTGTAGGCAATATCCCAGGTTCCTTTTTCCGGCGACAACTCCAGGATGTCACCCTCTGCGGCACGCAGGCGCTTACCTGCTTCGCTTACCATTGCCGATGAGGTATCGATACCCAGGAACCGGTTCGGATCAGCCCCCAGTTCGCGGATGATGAAGGATTCGGTTAGCCCCGTGCCTACCCCGAGCGACAGAATATCGGCATCTTCCCAGGAGCGGTATTCACCGGCAAAGTGCCGAAGATATCGAGCCATAAATTGATCCAGACAAGGCTGTCCGATAACGGCATCGTACAGGGCCGCGTAATCTTTGAATTGATCGGAGCGTTCCCTGCGGACCCGAAGTGTTTTGGCCGCTTCTTTTAGCTCCCAGTTTAGTATGTTCCAGGAAGGGGTATGCATTTTATGGCCATTCTCATCGGTATGCTTTCGCAAAAAAGCGAGCAAAGCCGATTGCTGTCCTGCAGATACAAGCAACTCCTGATGTTCAAGCAAGGCATTCAGGATGGATTCATCGCCCTGGTTTTTTCTGGCCCGGAGTCGTCGAATGACCTCGGTAATATGCCGGAGTCTGGTGGGAAAATCGGCCGGTGGAGCCGGGCTGGTGCTGTTTATCGATGTTTTTGGAAGGTGGTAGAATACACCACCGTCCACGTATTGAATTTGACTCGCGACCAGGTCCAGGACCCGGGCATCACCAGTTACGTTATCTACTCCCTCCGGTTCCCCGTATACGTGCAGGGACATGAACGGGGCGTCAGTAGCATTACCCATTTGGTGCAACAGGTCATGATGAACACCGATAGCTTCACCGGCTTTCATTTGCCAGCGGGCGAGGGTAGTGACCTCATGGTTGTCCATCCGAAAGGTGGCGTGTTCGGCCGGGCCGAATACCTGAACACAACCCCACTGGGTATGGCCGTGATCGTGAATGGCACTGAAATCGCCCGGTTTCCACGACATGGCCATAATCTCAAAATGGGGTCCCTGATAGATCAGCCGCCGGCCATACCCATCAGCTACGGGGTGGTCGTAGTCAGCCCAGGGTTGGATGTCGGCCTCCTGAACACCACTATCCAGTACCAGCCGTCGCATGCCGGACGGGCTGAGGGACCGTTTATCCTCCAGTTCACGGGCAATGCGGGCGAGCGAAGCAGGCAGATCTTCTATACGTTGAGCGGGCGAAGCCAGTGCTGTAATCTTTTCGGACATGTATAACGTTGATTGTTTGGTATTGCTAAAAAGATAAGAATCTCCGTAAGGTTCATTGTGATTCAGGTCACAATGCAACAACAAAGGTACAGCGCCGTGTTAATCGACCATTGTGATGGTCGTCACTGATCGATCGAAGATAATGTCAGACCTTTGTGTTGTTCATGACTTACAACCGAATCAAACATTGACAAAAGAGAAATATTATGGCTACTAAAATGTCATTCCAGGAATTGATTAATGATGAGAAACCAGTACTGGTCGATTTTTCGGCGGAGTGGTGTGGTCCCTGTAAAGCAATGGCTCCTATCCTGAAAGAGGTAGCCGGAGATGTAGGAGATACGGCCCGCATTGTGAAAATTGATGTTGATGCCAACCGTGCCCTGGCCCAGCAACTGCAGATCAGCGGTGTGCCAACCTTTATCTTATTCCAGGAGGGTGAGATCAAGTGGCGCCAATCCGGTATGCAGTCAGCTCACCAGCTGAAGCACGTCATTAACCAATTCGCTAAATCAACCGTTTAACCTTGTTCGCCCGTAGGGTGATCTTAAAATTAAATCGAACTATATGGAACTGATCACAAATCCGCAAACCTTGCTGGATGTTGTGCGGCAACCGTGGCACTGGGCTTTTTCCGGGGCCATGATCGCCTTCGTTCTTTTCTTAATGACCTGGATGGGACGGAGCTTCGGTGTGTCTACCTCTTTTAAAGGAGCTTGTACCGCTCTTGGTGCCGGCCGCCGTTTTGATTTTTTCAAAACTGACCTGAAAGATGAATACTGGCGCTTTGCCTTTGTCATAGGTGGTTTACTGGGTGGCGTGATCGCCTCACAGTTCTTGAGCAGCCCCGAACCGGTAGCTATTTCGGAAGCTACGGTGGAAGGATTGAGCCAACTGGGTATTTCCTATCCGGAGGCTGACGCACAGGGTCGTGGTTTTATACCGACATCAGTCTTCAATTTCACCAGTCTCAAAGGTGTCCTTTTGGCAGTAGCCGGAGGTTTTCTCGTGGGTTTTGGTGCACGGTACGGAGATGGATGTACCTCCGGGCACGCTATTACGGGACTGTCCCACCTGCAATTGCCCTCCCTGATTACGGTTATCGGTTTCTTCATCGGAGGCCTGTTGATGACTCATGTATTGATGCCCATTTTGATCGGGTAAATGGAAAAGAGCAAAAGCATTATGAAAAATATTAGTTTTTTAGCCGTAGGTGTTCTCTTCGGGATCGTCATGACTAAATCAGAAGCCATTTCGTGGTTTCGTATCCATGAGATGTTCCGGTTCGAGAGTTTTCACATGTACGGTATTATTGGTACAGCCGTGATCCTAGGGGCCATCATTATAGCTCTTATGAAGCGTACGCGTATGAAGACGTTACGCCAGACGCTGGTGTCCTACACACCTATGACATTGAGTGTTCCCCGCCACTTGCTGGCGGGCAGTATTTTCGGATTGGGCTGGGCCCTGGTGGGCTGTTGCCCGGGGCCGATGTACGTTTTGCTGGGCCACGGCTACTGGATCGTGGGGATGATTATTCTGGGTGCCCTCTTAGGTACCTTCACCTACGGCGTTTTCCGTAGGCATCTTCCTCACTAGAGGCCAACCGGCAGGTTGCCAAAGGATAGTCCCCGTTGAGCAGGCCGGTAATTACTTTTGGAATAGACGTATTAATCTTGTGTTTAAGATTAATAATCGGGTGATTTAATACATACAGAACGGGTAGGTAAGCTGAAACACGCTTATCTACCTTGTTTTTTTAGCGACCGTGCGAGCGAATTCTCCTATATTGGGTGCTATGCCAAAATTCCTATCGAAAAAGCTTCAGCGCACCCTTCCCTGGCCACCCGATGAAGTGAATCGCCGGATCCAGCAATTCGTCGAGGAACCCAAAAAGTGGCGGGGAGGATTGTTTTCGACCCCCGATTATCGTCGGTACGAGGGAGAATTGACCAATGATTCCTTCGAATTGTGCCGGATCATCAGCGGCCGGACAATCGTCATGCCCGTGGTGCAGGGTACCATTGAGGCACAGGGTGGTGGCACAGTAATCAAGGCAACGGTGCGTCTTCACCGTCGAACGGTTTTTATCCTACTGGTAGTTGCTATTGTGTTACTATCGGGGTCGGTTCTGATCGCCCTGGGAATGCTCGAAGGTGCTGATGACAATCAATTACCCTATTTGGCAGGTCCCTTGTTTTTATTGGCGTTATATCTCTTGCTGCGAACGCAATTGCAAAACGAGCAGGCCGCTTTTGCTGCCACCCTGGATCGTCTGGATGAAAGAGTGAACTAAACATCGGGTTGGCGATAATCCACCGGATGCAGGGTCCCGTCCCTTCCCACCATGTTGGTCTCCTTCCCTGCCTGTTGATCGGTATTGTGAGCCGTAACGCATAACCAGCCCTTATCAAACTGCTGCATCACAAAGGTGAAAACGGTAAATCGAATGCCCGGATCTTCCCGCCCCGACCGCGCTGCCTGGCCACTTAGCCGGAAGCGTGCTTGAATAATAGCGACCTCCTGGCCAATATACCGGGTACGGACCTGCCTGACGGTCAGGTGGGATTCGGGAAAAATGACCCGCAGGCCATAGTCGTGGGCTTTCCAGATGGCTTCGCGGTTGTGCCACCACAATCCGACCACGTTGACAAACTCCGCATCTTCGGCAAAACGACTGGCCAATTGCCCGGCATCGCGATCCATCCAGGCAGCAACAAAAGCTTCGGGCATTTTCTCGGGGTCCGGAAGCGGATTGGAAACAATTGCGGGCATAGCGTTTTATTACGGATAGTGAATAGAAGATGATACCAATATAACCGCAATTATCATGCATCACCAGCCTTTCCCTACCATGGATCATCCTTATTTTCGGTTTCCCCGTCGGCGGCAGCGCCGCCGGGAGTGGCAGGTAATCGGTCTGCTGGCACTGGTGATCCTCCTATTGGGAGCCCTGACCATTGGCAGCAGTATGTATGCGTTGGGTTTGCTGATCTTTGTCCCCCTGCAATTGGCCGCTCCTTTCCTCGACACCCCGGCCGGAATTCGCAAGGGAACGCTGCGTTACGCCGCCCCTTTATGCATTATCCAGCCCGTAAAAGACAAAGGCGTGGTTCTGCACGGAGGGACCCTTTTCGATTATTGGTATGTACTACGGCCCTATCCTTCTTTTCGCTTACGCAAAAAAAGACTGCTCTACGATATGGTGAGGGGATTGCGCCTGGAGGCAGAGCGTGCCCAGGCTGAGGACCGACTTGATCAATTCGTCCGCGGAACCTCCTATTTTATCAACCTCCGTACCGCCACGCGCTTTGGGCTACAGCCGGTATCCAGGGATTGGGGGCAGATTTTGATCCTTTGGTTTAATGCCGCTCAGGTCACTGCTGCTTACACTATTATGCGCGGGCGGTTGGCCTGGCCTCCTCTGCACCGGGTACAGACCTATACCGGTACCTGGAACGCTATTTACAAGAATCGGAAAATGCTGGAGACCTTGGAAAGGAGGCTGTCTCCTGTGCACATTTCTTAAAAATCGGGAGGCTGGTACTGCATGACCATCGCTTCACGAATTGGTCAATGCCCATCCTCAAGTTAAAAAAGTTAACAAAGCGCCCATTACATGCTATCTGAAATTCCCGTACCTTTGCACTTTACAATCAATGGTCGCGAAAGAACGACCCATTCACATCCTTTTTATGACATTTGAGCAATTGGGGATTATTGACCCCATTCTGAAAGCCCTCCAACGCGAAGGCTACACCCACCCAACTCCAATCCAAGAGCAAGCGATACCCCTCCTACTTAACGGAAAAGATTTACTGGGTTGTGCCCAAACCGGCACCGGCAAAACGGCGGCATTCGCCGTTCCGATTATTCAACATCTGTACCAGACAAAATCACGCCAGAAAGGGGCCCGTCCCGTGCGTGCACTCATCGTTGCGCCAACCAGAGAGTTGGCGATCCAGATCTTTGAGAGTTTCCGAGCCTACGGTCAGTTCACCGGTCTGCGTTCGGTGGTGATTTACGGTGGAGTTAAGCAGGGTAAGCAAGTGCAGGCCCTCGAAAAAGGCGCGGATATTCTGGTCGCTACCCCCGGTCGCTTACTGGACCTGATCGGTCAGGGCTTTATCGATCTTAGTACCGTTACGCACTCTGTACTCGACGAGGCCGACCATATGCTGGACATGGGCTTTATCCATGACATTAAGAAGATCGTGCGTTTGCTTCCGCAAAAAAGGCAGTCGCTGTTCTTCTCCGCGACCATGTCGAAGGAGATCGAATCCCTGTCCCGGAATATCCTGGGGCAACCGGCCCGGATCACGATCCAACCCGAGCAGGCAACCGCTGAGAAAGTAGATCAGGCCCTGTATTTTGTCAGTAAGCCCGACAAACGCAAGCTTTTATTGCACTTACTGGAGGAAGAATCCATGGACTCCCTCCTCGTTTTTTCCCGGACCAAGCACGGAGCCAATAAGATCGTGAAGATCCTGGAAAGGGCCGGTCATAAGGCGGCGGCCATCCACGGGAATAAATCCCAAAATGCACGCCAGAAGGCCCTCGGGGAATTTAAGGACGGCGCATTGAATGTGCTGGTCGCCACGGATATTGCCGCCCGCGGTATTGATGTCGATGAATTATCGCACGTGATCAATTACGATCTGCCCAACGTCCCCGAGACTTACGTACACCGTATTGGTCGTACCGGCCGGGCGAAAGCCAGCGGGATTGCCATATCCTTCTGTGATACCGAGGAACGCGCGTATCTGAAAGACATTCAACGACTGATCGATCAGCGTATTCCCGTCATCTCAGATCACCCCTATCCCGACAATGGTTCTGCGCCAGAACCCAAGGCACCCAATAATCCGCCTCGTGGCCGCAAGAAGCCCGGCAACCGACGGAACGGTCGGAACAGGCACCGGTCGTAAGGTGCTCGACCCTTCACAGGGCGCCGAAGCCATGGCGGAGGATTGCCCGGATCGACAACTCTTTTCCATTGGAAAAATTGTTGTTGCGCTGAAGCACAATCATTCTGGCCCCCAACGACCCTAGGTTTAAGGAAAAAGGCTGGTCTTCGAAAGATTGATCAGGTCGATCCAGAGGA
>CAYFGK010000120.1:0-22225 GCA_964342305.1 uncultured Saprospiraceae bacterium
TGGACCGTGAAACGTGGCGTTACCCACAGGCCGTCTACGCTTTGCCTTTCAGCATCATATTCCAGTACATATACGGTAAGCCGTATTTTTTCAAGATCCACATCGGCCATAATTCCTTGGCTGTATCGAAAAAGCGGGACAGTAGGGGATCGCTGTCGCGTTCGCCTTCGTAGTTGAATTCAGCCAGCACCATTTTGCCGTACCCGGTCACCAGCGGGCAGGAGGAATAGCCCTGATAGTCTTTACTCAGTTGAGCATCCTGTTGGATCAGGTGGAACAAATTCTCGGTCACCACGGGTGCCTGTTTGCGAATAGCAGCTCCCGTTTTAGCGGTGGGCAAAGCAGCGGCATCTCCCAGCGCAAATACATTTTTGTAGGTGTTGTGCTGCAGGGAATTAATGTCGACATCGATCCAGCCCTGGGAGGGTCCTTCCTGATGGGCCAGGGGGCTTTCCTTAATAAAGTCGGGAGCTGTTTGTGGTGGTGCCAGGTGCAACATATCAAAGGGTAACGACACGTGCCCTTCCACTTCTTCGGTTCCTACTTCACTAAAATTATAACACAGGTGAGAGAGCTTTTCGTAGGGCTTCACAATATCAAAATACACCCGCTTATTGGGGCCGTCGATCTTTACCAGCTTATGGAAAAACCGGAGTTGCAAGCCTTTGCGGTCGACCACTTTCATGAGGGTCGACTTGAAAGGTTCCACTCCGAAAATGACCGAGCCAGGGGTGATAAACAAGATGTCAGATTTATCCCGCACACCTGATTTACGCCAGTAGTCGTCGGCCAGATACATGATCTTCTGGGGTGCACCACCACATTTGATCGGAGTGGCGGGTTGGGTAAAGATAGCCGTCCCACCTTTGAATTCCTGCAATACCTCCCAGGTATAGTCCGGGTCCACGTAGTTACTGCACACACCATTTTTACCCATGGTTTCCTCCAGGCCTTCCACCAGGCTGTAATCGTATTTTATGCCCGGGCAGGCGACCAGGTAGTCATAGGTCAACCGGTCACCATTGTCCAAATGAATGGCATTGTTATCAGGGTCAAGCTTCGTAGCTGCTTTCTGTATCCAGGTAGCTCCTTTGGGGATAAGGTCCCCCATATCCCGTTCCGTATTTTTGTATTTAAACGTCCCGGCGCCCACCAGCGTCCAGGCAGGTTGGTAGTAATGCTTCTGTGCCGGATCAATAATGGCTACGTCCAGAGATTTGTCTTTCCGCAGTAATTGGGCAGCGACGGTAATACCAGCTGTCCCCGCGCCGATAATGGCTATTTGATGATGCTTGTCCATAATAAACGGTTTATTGTTCGAAATCGCAGGCTAATCACTAAATATGATCATATATTCATATAAAATCCCGTATTAGTCCCCGTAGTTTTTCCGATAGGAAAAACAAAACCAACCCTGATTATCCAAAGAATGATTGGTTTCACGCACCAATCTATACTTTCCCGTCGTAAGTATTTGTGACAATTATCACTCAGGTAACCCGGTCCCCTGGAATTGCTATGGTTTTAGGGAAATCCGTACCTTTATACTGGAATTGCGGTTTGTTTTCCCCTGCCTTTCGGCAAAAACCGGACGATTCCCCTCCTCAATGCCTGTTTTAAACCACTAGTCATGCCTAACGCGGTCTTCACCAAACTCCAGAACGCACAAAAGACGGGCCGCAAATTATTCGCCTTACTCATCGACCCCGATCATTTGCGTTTACACCATCTGGACCAGACCGTAGCCCTGCTCCGTAATACCGCCGTCGACCTGGTCATGGTCGGAGGCAGCCTGCTGCTCGATGAGCGCCTTGAGGAATGCCTGACCTATCTGCGTTCCCGCATCCACCTTCCCATTCTTCTGTTTCCGGGCAGTGCCCTGCAGATCACCGACCAGGCCGATGCCATTCTACTGCTATCCCTGATCTCGGGCCGCAATCCCGAACTGCTGATCGGACAGCACGTGACGGCTGCCCCTTACCTGCGTTCCTCCGGGCTCGAAATAATTTCTACCGGCTACATGCTGATCGACGGCGGACGCCCCACTACAGCTTCCTATGTGAGTCATACCCAGCCCATTCCGGCCGACAAACCCGACATTGCGATCTGCACGGCTATGGCCGGCGAAATGCTGGGACTCCGGTGTCTGTATCTCGATGCCGGCAGTGGAGCTATCCACCCCGTAAGTCCCGAAATGATCCGCCGGGTTCGTGAGAACACCCAAACCCCGATTATTGTGGGCGGAGGTATCCGCACTGCTGAGCAATTGCACGAACGGTTGGTCGCAGGTGCTGATATGGTGGTTATCGGGCACGCCGTAGAGGAAGAACCTCAACGATTGATGGAACTGAGTGGGGTGGTAGATCGTTTTAATGCCCAGATCACCCGAAAAACGGTATAAATATGAGTAACTCCCAAACGGGAACCGTGGTAAAATCCACGGGTAGTTGGTATAATGTACTGATGGATGATGGCCTGATCCAACAATGCCGAATCGTCGGCCGGTTCCGGCTGGAGGGCAAAAAGCTCACCAATCCGGTAGCAGTGGGCGATCGCGTTACTGTCGAATCCAACGATCAGGAAGAAGGTGTAGGACAAATTGTCGGTATTCTGGACCGCCGGAATTATGTGGTCCGGCAATCCCCCCGACGCAAACACGACCTACACCTGTTGGCATCCAATGTGGATCAGGCCATGGTGGTAATGACCATTGTCCAGCCCAATTTAAAGCAGGGTTTCATCGACCGCTTCCTGTTGATGACCGAGCCTTACGATATACCCGTGATCATCGTCTTTAACAAATCCGATCTCTACGGTCCAGAGGATAAGGAAATATACGAGGTACTGGAGGCCATATACGAGGATATTGGATACGATGTCCGTCTGGTTTCCGCCGTAGAGGGGCACGGAATTGAGGAACTAAGTGAGGCACTGAATGGCAAAACAACCCTGATCAGTGGTCAGTCGGGCGTGGGGAAATCGAGTCTGGTTAATGCCATTCAGCCCGGTATCGGTTTACATACCCAGGAATTGTCCGACTATTCGGGCAAGGGACAGCACACCACCACCTTTGCCGAGATGTTCCAATTGGAGAAAGGCGGTGCCATTATTGACACTCCGGGTATTAAAACCCTTAGCTTTAATCATTTTGAACCACTGGATGTAGCACACAATTTCCGGGAGTTCTTTGAACTGTCGGAGGCCTGTAAATTCGGCGGCAATTGCCTGCATCGCGACGAGCCCAAATGCGCCGTTAAGCACGCACTCGACGAAAATGCAATTAGCGAACTACGGTATATCAATTACCTCACCATCCTCGAGGAAATCGAGGAACAGAATTACTGGGAGCGCAACAAAGGTTTCTGAACCGGAATCGTATTTTTGCGCCAGCAAAATAAATACCATGGGATACCAAAGTCGCAAACGAAATTACCGGAGTCGCCGGGAGAAGCTGCAGCAACACTTCCGCAATTACCGGATGGCCTTCATTTTCTCGATGATTGCCCTGGCTGTTATCCTGTATAAGAATCGCTGGGATATCTGGAATTGGATCCAGACCTACTTCTATTAGAATCCGCCATCCTCCAAAACAGAAAAGGGCGTTTCGGCAAGCCGAAACGCCCTTTTCTGTTTTGGATGGCAATCCCCTTCGTTGTTATTCGGGTTCGAAACCTAGGATAATATTGAAATCGCCAAGTGCCTGCAGGCTGCGGTCGAGACCAGGTTTGTCGAATCCAATACCGTAGTCGAAACCAAGCGTACCGAACATGGGCAGGAATACCCGTACGCCAATACCGGCCGAACGCTTCAGATCAAAAGGGTTAAAATCTTCGAAACTCTGCCAGGCATTACCTCCTTCCGCAAAAGCCAGGACGTAGATCGTTGAGCTGGGGTTCAACGACAGTGGATAACGGAGTTCTACCGTAAATTTATCGAAGATAGGCGTTGCCCGGTTACCCCCATTTGGCCCCACGTTGTTGGGCAGTTGATTGACTTCGTATCCACGCAGAGAGATGATGTCGACACCGGCAAATCCGAATTGCTGGTTGTTGATCCCATCACCACCCAACTGAAACCGTTCGAAAGGTACGATTCCGATATCGTTATTATAGGCACCGAGGATACCGATCTTAGCCCGTGCCCGCAGGGTCAGGTCGCCCGCAATCGGGGTATACCATTCGGCATCGAACCGGATCTTGTAATATTCCAGATATTTGAACTTTTCTTCGGCCGATTCCTTTGCGAAATCCCGGTTGTCGTCGGCAAAGAGGGAATAGGGTGGCGTAAATTGCCCCGACAAGCTAATGCTGGAACCACTGCGCGGGAAGATCGGGTCGTTGATCGAGGAGCGGGCAATGGTTTGCTTGATACTGTAGTTGAAGTAGTCACCTTCCGATACGAGGTTCCCGTCACCATCCTGGAACAGACCCTGGGTCCAGTTATTCAACTGCAGGGTTTGCAGGTTGATGGCCGTACTCGAGATGAAGTTGTCATCCGGCCACTTCAGGCGTGTACCCAGGCTTACTGATCCCTGCAGGATCTTGAAGCTTTGGTAGGTACTGGTATTACGCGCGCCAAACGCAAAGCGGTTGAGGAACCCGCCTACCGTCAGCGAGTTCGGTTTGCGACCACCCAGCCAGGGCTCCGTAAAGGAGAAATTGTACGACTGGTAAAAGTCGCCGTTCGTCTGTGCGCGGATGGAAAAGCGCTGGCCGTCACCCATCGGCAGCGGACGCCAGGCCTCCGTATTGAAGATGTTGCGCAGCGAGAAGTTGTTAAAGGATACCCCGAGTGTACCGATCACGCGACGCTGGCCACCCCAACCGGCAGAAAGCTCGAGCTGATCCGCCGGGCGCTCTTCGACACCGTAGGAAATATCCACGGTACCGCGTTGCGGATTGACCGGGGTCTGTATATCGAGGGCCTCGGGGTTGAAATACCCGAGGTTGATGATCTCCCGCTGCGAACGAATAATATCAGAACGACTGAATTTCTGCCCGGGAATGGTCCGTAGTTCGCGTCGTACCACGTGTTCGTGGGTCCGGTCGTTACCGGTAATAACCACTTTGTCGATGGTGGCCTGTGGCCCCTCAAAGATCCGCATTTCCAGGTCGATAGAATCACCCGCTACGGCAACTTCGATCGGATCTACCTGGAAAAACAAATATCCGTTATCAAGATAAAGTGCACTAACATCCCGCCCATCCTGACTAAACCGTAGTCGGGTTTCGAGTTCTTCCTGGTTGTAGACATCCCCCTTGGTGATACCCAGTACCTCGGTAAGCGTCTGGTCATCATAAATAGAATTACCCTTCCACTCGATATTGCGGAAGTAATAACGGTCGCCCTCGTTTACATAAATATCGATGTGTAGGAACCCTTTATCGTCGCGCCAGGTGCTGTCGCGCAGGATACGTGCATCCCGGAAACCCAGGTTATTGTAGAAGGTTATGACCTTCTCCTTGTCTTCTTCGTATTCGTCACCAATAAATTTAGAGGAAGCGAACAGGCGTCGTTTCTCCTTGGTATCCTCCAGCTGCTTGCGCAGTTTTTTCCCTTTTACGGACTCGTTGCCAATAAAGGTGATGTCTTTGATCTTGACCTTATCCTTTACATCAACGGCAAATACGAGGCGAACGGAATTGAGTCGTGACTCATCCGGAATTTCCCGGACGGTCACTTCGGTATCGAGGAATCCCTTGTCGATAAAGAACTGTTCGATACCACGAGCGGCGTTCGTCTTGATGTTATCGGTTACGATCCCTCCCTTGAGAAGGTATTGGTTGACGATCTCGTTGAGGTCGTCGTGCTTTCCTTTCTTCACGCCTTCGTACGAAAAGCGCGACAGGCGCGGGCGCTCCTGAACGGTAATATCAAAGAAGATTACGTCGCCAATGCGTTTGGTCTGCGTGATCTCGACATTGGTAAAAAGGCGCAAATCCCACAGGGCCTTGATGGCTTTGGGGATGGCGTTACCGGGAATAGTTACCTTATCGCCAACCCGCAGACCGGCAATACTGATGATGGCATTTTCATCACTGAATTCGTTCCCGGTCACCGTGATGCCACCGATCTCGTATTCTTTTTGTTCCGTGTAATCATAAAGGGGTAGCGTGTCCGATTCGATTTCCTGAGCACCTACACAGGTACCCACCAGCAATAGTGATAGCAGTAGCAAAAAACGAGTCGGGATATGCAGCAATATTCGCATGAAATCCAGCATTGGTAAAAGTCTCGCGGCTCCAAAAACGGAGTCCGTAGGATACGTTGGGTGAAATTCGTCCGCGAAAGTAGTTCATTCCTTCCAGAGGACGAAATAATTATCTTATATCTTACACGCACTCAGGGGCAAAGAGCGCCTTACCGACAAGCCTGTGCTCATTGTACGTAGCGTGATGGTGCCCTAAGGACGTAGAAGTAGGTTGGGGGGTTGTATGGGTTTGCGAGAAAACGGCCAACGGCTTACGATCAACGGTTAACGGCCTGAACATCCCTGCTTATTAAGTATTGCCTATCAATTATAGCCATCGGTAAGGGCTCGGAGACCAGGTTAACGGTCGATAATTTCTGTTGGCGAAGAATATCTTACTCTGTCAAAGGGAATGATTTTAAGCCAACAGAAATTATCGATGGTCCGAGGATTATGTTTCTAAAAACCAGACAAACTTTCTGACTTAAAACTTGGCAACCTGCCACCAACAGAAAAAATTACCGTCTGCCGTCTGCCGTCTGCCGTCTGCCGTCTGCCGTAAACCGTGAGCCGTAAACCGTGAGCCGTGCAGTACCCTTACGTGTTTGGTTCTTTTAGGTACGCGGTATTCTGCGCGATCCAGAGGATCAGCGCTCCTTTTCATTCCGTATGCCGTGAGCCGTAAACCGTGAGCCGTGCGCCGTAAATCAAGCCAGTTGCTCACTGATCTTTCCGAAACGGCGTTCGCGACGCTGGAAATCGATGATCGCTTCGTACAGATGATTTTTCCGGTAGTCGGGCCAGAATACCGGGGTAAAATACAATTCGGCATAGGCAAGTTGCCACAGTAAATAGTTGCTCAACCGGCGTTCGCCGCTGGTGCGAATGAGCAGCTCGGGATCGGGGATATTGGCGGTGCTCAGGGCACGTGCCATATCGACTTCACTTATGGTATCGGGATCGAGCGTACCCTCTTTGACTTCATTGGCTAGTTGGCGTGCGGCCTGTACCAGATCCCATTTGCCGGAATAATTGAGTGCCAGAACGAGCGTCATGCGATCGTTATCGCGGGTTGATTCCATTCCCTGCAGGAGGGCTTTGTGGGTGCGCGGAGGCAGCAGATCCAGATTGCCGATGGCATCCAGGCGGATCTTATTTTTATTAAGGGTCGCTACTTCCTTATTCAGGGTTTCAACGAGCAGGCGCATCAGGGCGTCGACCTCTCCCTTCGGACGCGACCAGTTTTCGGTGGAAAATGCGTAGAGGGTCAGGTAATCAATACCGATCTCGGCCGCCGCTTCGGTAACTTCACGAACGGCTTTGACCCCGTTGCGGTGTCCAAACACCCGGGGTTTATTGTGTTGCTTCGCCCACCGACCGTTACCGTCCATAATCATGGCGATATGCTTTGGCAACTTCTCCCGGTCGATTTGTCCTTTCAAATCCATGTTTGTCTCTTCAGTGCGTGCCATCTCCTCGGTAAAGCGATGAGTTCCCTTCCCCTTATTTGCAGGGCTGAAACGAAGCCTCAAACCATACATCCCGGCACCTGCCTGGGTAGGCCTTGATAAAATGTCCACAAAATTAATAAAAGAAATAAACTTTGATGGTTCTGGTAAAGAGTTGTACCTTTCTAGTTTAGCTAGTCAACGAACCCAAACCGAACATGCCATCTACCCATACAGCGTCCCAAACCTTTTCCAACCTGGACTATCAGCGCGTTGATACCGACAAACTTCAATCCCAGTTCCTGGCATTACTGGCTTCCTTTCGCAGCGCCCAAACGGTCGATAGCCAGATGGAATTCCTGCTAAAAATCAACGACCTCCGCCTCGAATTTTCCGCCATGGCCTCCCTCGCCCATATTCGCCATACCATGGATACGGAGGATGAATTCTACGCCGCCGAACACCACTTTTACGATACCGTCACTCCTTCCATCCAGCAGCTCGAGAACGATTTCTACGAAGCCCTGCGCCTCGCCCCCAATCAACAGGCCCTACAGGAAAAATGGGGGCCGCAATTGTTCCGCATTGCCGACTGTTCCGCAAAAACAACCTCCAATGACGTCATTGAAGACCTGCAGCAGGAGAACCTCCTGATCACGGAATACATGCGCCTCAAAGCCACCGCCAAGATCGACTTTCAGGGCAATACTTACAACCTGAGTCAACTGCGCCCGCTGGAGGAGTCTTCCGACCGGTCGGTTCGCCGGGAAGCCGCCCGGGCCAAATGGTCATTCTACGAATCAAAGTCTGAGGCGCTCGATAACCTCTTCGACAAACTGGTTAATCGTCGCCACCAGATTGCCCGAAAACTGGGGTACGATAATTACATCCAACTGGGCTATAATCGCCTGCTGCGATCTGATTACGGCCACGAAGAGGTTGCCTCCTTCCGGGAACAGATCGCTATGCACGTGGTGCCACTGGCTCAAAGTTTGTACGAACGCCAGCGGGAACGCATTGGCCTTGATCAATTACATTTTTACGATATCGATTACCGCTTCCCGTCCGGCAACCCCAAACCCAAAGGCGATCCGGAATGGATCATTCGCGAGGCATCATCCATGTACCAGGAGCTTTCGCCGGAGACCGATCGCTTTTTCACCTTCATGCAGGACCATCAGCTAATGGATCTGGTGAGTCGTACCAATAAGGCGACCGGGGGCTACTGCACTTACCTGCCGATCTTTCAGCTGCCCTTCATTTTCTCCAACTTCAACGGCACGGCGGGTGATCTTTTTGTGCTAACCCATGAAGCCGGACACGCATTTCAGATCTTCAATAGCCGGAAGCAACCCATCCTCGAGTACGTATGGCCTACCTACGAAGCCTGTGAGATCCACTCCATGAGCATGGAGTTTTTCACCTGGCCCTGGATGAAGCGCTTCTTCGGTGAGGAGACCGATAAATACCTCTTTATGCACCTCGCCAGTGCCATCCGCTTCCTGCCCTACGGAGCGGCCGTTGATGCCTTTCAACACAAGGTATACGAGCAACCAGAAGCTACTCCCGAAGATCGCCACGGCTTCTGGCGCGAAATTCAATCGACCTTTTTACCACATTTGGCCGACGAAGAGGCCCCGGCCTTTTTGCAGAAGGGAGGTCTGTGGCAGGAACAAAATCACATTTACGCCAGTCCGTTCTACTACATCGACTACGTACTAGCCCAGATCTGTGCTTTTCAGTTTTGGGAGCGCAGCCGATCCGATTTTTCCGGTGCCTGGAAGGATTACCTTCACCTGTGTAAGCAGGGTGGCTCCCATAGTTTCCTGGAACTGGTCGGGATTGCCGGGCTGGATTCGCCCTTCGATCCGGGCTGTCTGGAGCGAACCATAGCTTCGGTGGCCGGTTACCTCGATCAAATTGATGACCGCACCTTATAAAGCCACGTACCATGAGTTTTTTTTGGGTATTTCTGGGCGGAGGCCTGGGAAGTCTTTGCCGGTTTTCTATTGCCCGCTGGCTCCCGGTGCCCGATCTCTCCTTTCCCTGGCCAACGTTCTGGGCGAACCTGATCAGTAGCTTTATCCTCGGTTGGCTGGTAGCTATGAAAGCACAGGGACAACTATCCGCCTCGGCCCAATTTCTGCTAATGACCGGTTTTTGTGGCGGATTCTCCACTTTTTCCACCTTTAGCTACGAAGCGTATTCTCTGTTGTCCGATGGTCGCCTGACCCTTGCTTTCACCTACCTGGCGGTGAGTATGGCCGTTGGATTACTGGCGGTATTGGCTGGCGTGCGGGTAGGGATGTGGGTGTGATCCCGGCTTTCGCCAAAAAAACAAAAGTCCCGGGCGCTTATTTTTTTGCCGAAAGGCTAATACTCCCCTCCTTAGCCCGATTCCGCAAATCCTGACGCACCAGCAAAGCTGCCGCAATAAAGTATATGGGCCCTACCTTATCGGTTTCCAGCAAATCATTGATGATCTGAAAGGCATCGATAACTGCCAAACACAGTAGAATCCCCATAACCCAGGCTTTCTCGGCGGGGTCCGTCGTTTGGTGATAGATGCGCTCGCCGTAGATCAGTATCACTCCCACCAGTATCAGAAACCAAAAGAGGCCTACTATTCCCTGCTCCACCAGGGTCATCAGGTAGTAGGAATGGATACCCGACCGCTCGGGATTATCGCTTACGTAGGTCCGAAAGCTGGTGACGGTATAGGACTCGTAAAAGTTGACGAAATTGCCCGGACCGAAACCGAAGACAGGATTAGCCGAGGACATGTGAAAGCCGGCTACCCAACGATAAACGCGTTCCATCGTCGAGATATCCTCCATTTTATACGTGGCCTCAATGAGATTATCAAATTCATAGTGGGTGACGGTGCGGTCGTAATTAGGTGCGTATTCCAGGTATTTATTGTTGCGCACCATATATCCGATGGCCAGCACCCCGGCAACCACTGCGGCGAGAAGAGCGTAGCGCACCAGCTTCCACCGGAATACAAAATACATCCCGGCGGCCCCCAGCAGAGCGACGTATGCCGCACGGGTATATGACAAATACACCGCAACCAATAATAACCCGAAAGCCGCGTACAAAATGCGACGTTGCCAGCTGCCAACCGGATACCAGGCCCGGGCGAACCACACCAGAGGTACGGTGAAGGCCAGCATAGCCGCATAATTAACGTGATTACGCTGGTAGGGGCTGAGTACAAAGTGGATGCTCTCAAAAGTAAATCCCTGCAATCCATGCCGCACCATGGTAATTAAAACCGTGGCCAGCAGCGGCCAGAAAAACACCCAGAAAAGTCGCCGAACCTGCACCGGCTCCAACACCAGTCTCAGGGTCAGGAAATAAAAGGGAATGATGTACCACAGTTTGGCCAGCAGAAATTTGATCGACACAAAAGGCAAATCGGAAGTGATCGTGGCGATAAATATCCAGCCGAGGTGAGCCAATAAAGCCAGGGTGATCGGGTGGCGGAGCACAAGACCACCATTTAGGGTGCCGTGACGAAGCAGGTAGAGGAGTCCGATCCCGGTAAGCCCGATCATAAGTGGCTCGGTGGGCAGGTCGGTCCCAAAACCATTTGGTAAGTAAAACTCGGTCGACAGGGGCAGACAAAAGACCAACAACCAATAAATCTGGCGAAAATCAACAACACTTACGTAAACCAGTAACAATAAGGGAGGTATCGCCAGTGGAAAGGGGGTTTGCAATAGTACTGCCCCGAAAATACAGAGCAGTACGACGATCCCGTATCCCCAGACCATGCGCTCATGAGGTGACCACCGTCCGATATTTGTCTGCGGATCAGGCATCCTTAAACACCTCCTCCCATTTAACGGACCGGTAGGCTTCGAGCAACAATACGCCCAACACACTAAAAATGAACGCAATAGCTCCCGCAGCGATCACGATAATCGAGCGGCGGGGACGAGATTTCACGACGGGGACCTCAGCCTCTTCCACCAGAATGATGGCGGGAATATCGGCATCGTACGTTGCTTGCAATTGCTTCGTGCGTTCGCGGTCTTCGGAGAGGGTCTGGTTGGCGTCCACGTATTCTTTCTCCAAACTCTGAATGCGTGCCATCCCCGACCGAAAGCGCTCCATCTGGGCGCTCAGGGTATCGACCTGAGTTTCCAGGCCATTAACGGTAGCCGCCAAATAAGCGATGGTATCCGCGGGAATACTTCTAACCTCTCGCAGGGAACTCAGCTTACTCGACTCCCGGGCTAGTTTGGCGCGTGCGGAGCTGTATTGCCCCGTCAACAATTCTGACTGGGCCTGTACGTTGTAAATTCCAAACTTCGCACGCACTAAAGCCAGGCTATCCCCCAGCTGGTCCAGGTTGGCTGCTTTATTTTGCAGATTGCTACGGTAGGCCTTCAAGGTGTTTCCCTGATTCACCTTGATCAATTGCTGGGCCAACCCATTAATCTTCTTCCGGGCTGCGTTGGCCATTTCGGCAGCGATTTCCGGATCGCGATCTTCTACTCTCAAGTCGATGGCCTCCCGTTTGTTTCGCTGTACTTCGTACAGGGAAAGCAGCTCCTCCCGCACCCGGATGGGGGCTTTCGGCAGCTCGGGATTAATATCGTAGCGCTCGTATAGCTCAAACGTATCGATCAGGTAATCCAGCAACTCGGCCGACTCACCGATGGTCAACAGTCGATCCACATCCTCCTCTCCTCCGTAGTAAAAGGAGCGCAACTGGTTACCGCGATTGAAGAGTATTTCGGGCTTTGCCAGGTCCGGGTGAGCAGCGTAGAACAAGGTCGACGCCTGGTAATAATTCGGTAAAAAGAGGGAGATCAAGGCAGTTCCCAGCCCGGCTATCCCGCAGATGATCACAATGTGCTTGCGCCATTTGTACAATGATTGAACGACGCCCAGCAAACTTGCTTTTTGCTCCATGCCTAAAAATTATTCCGCAAAAGTAGGAAAATTGGGACCGCCAGTACGGTCCTTTTTGGGGGAGAAGTTGGTTTTTCTTTCAGAAGCTATGTATGCTCTCTATTACGCATTAGTCTTTCCCCGTATTGCTACTTAACAATTGGAATGCGGACCGTACTTCAATCAGTCCCAATAATAGGGCGGTAAAAAAGCCAAAAAGCAGCAGAACTGCTAATTGCCAGTACCAATCCAGAGAAAGCCACTGCGGAATTCCCCAAACGCACAGCACCAATACACTTGTCAAAATGCCCAATTGCACTATGGTCGCTGGTTTCGCCTGAAGTTTTAGTGAGCGGTAAGCCAACCACAATTGTCCCAGAAAAACCCCCACCTGGGTAATACAGGTCGCAAAGGCTGCGCCCAAGGCGCCGAATTGCGGGATCAGCAGTGCGTTGAGTGCAACATTTACTAACACCGATACGGCAAAGATTCGGTTGAGAGGCATCAAGTCACCGGCAGCAGTCAGCAGGGTACCGTAGACATAGGTACCGCATACACCCACAAAACTAACCATCAACCAGGCCAGGATCTGACCAGAGTAGGCGTTGCCATCAGTATACAATGCCTCCATCAGGGGCGTACGGATCATGATTACGCCGGCCGCCAGGGTGAGTGCCCCACTCAATAACAATCGGGCGCTGAAATGTGCCAGCTCCCCGGGACGTTCTCCGGCCCGTAACTGTCGCGCAAACATAGGCAACAGGAGTGTGGCAAATAAGTATCCGATCATATTACTCGCATCCAAAAGGCGATACGCCGAAGCATAGCGGTCGACCTCCAGTAAGCCTTCCGGCAAAAGCCGTTCGATCATGACACTGTCGATACGAGTGTACAGGGTCATCAGGAAAACCACCAGGGCGTACGGGTAACTTTGTCGAAGGATCACCAACAAAAGGGCAGGTCGAAAACGCCAGCGTATGTGTTTGACCCGCGGAATCAGCACGCCCAAAGCCAACAGGCAGGTCGCTGACAGAGCGATGGTCTGTGCCAACACGAACCATTCCAGACGCAATGAGGTGCGCCACCCCGGCACGTAGAGTAATAATCCCAGTAATAGAATGAGTAAGAGCCGGTCGGTAATGGAAAGGAGGCTATCGGTCCGGTATAAAGCCAGGCCCGATACATTCGATCGCAGGAATAGCAGTAACGAAGTCAGAAAGTGATTGAACAGAATGCCCCCCAGGAGCATAGGATACGCCTGGAGGTATCCGGTTATGGCTCCGGCAATAGCTACGACCAGCACGTATACCATTCCCAAAACACCTTTAAGCACAAGGAAGTCACCGAAATATTTGGCTAACAGGTGACTGTGTTGGGCAATCCGCCGGTTGTTGTACCCCTGTATCCCGAAGTCATTGACGATCTGAAAGAGGAAGGTAAAACCAAAGAGGGTTGCAAACAAGCCGTAATCACCGGCGGGCAGGGTATTCTGCACCTCCCGGTCGATGCCAAACAGGTAGAAGGGTTTGACCAGTAGATTAACTACGATCAGAAAAAGGATATTCCCGAAGAAGGTCTGCTTCATGCGTCTGGCGAAGATAGCAAAACAGGTATGAGGTATGAGGTATGAGGTTTGGGGTTTGAGGTAAGGTCAGAGGTAACCTCACACCCCAAACCTCATACCTCATACCTCTCCAACTTATTCATAGCGCAGCGACTCGATCGGGTCGAGGCGGGCAGCTTTCAGCGCCGGATACAGTCCGGATATTAATCCTACAAAAGTACAGGTGATCACGGCGATGGTGATCCACAACCAGGGAAAGACAAAACTACCACCCATGAAAAAGCTGACTACGTTGCCCACCAGTACGCCGAGCAGGATACCAACGATACCTCCCAACAGGGAAATAATGACAGCCTCGGTGAGGAATTGAGTCATGATACTCTGACGGGTCGCACCGATGGCTTTATTGATACCGACCTCCCGGGTCCGCTCGGTTACCGAGACCAGCATAATATTCATGAGACCGATAGCAGCTCCCAACAGGGTGATCAGGCCGATCATTACCGCCGCCAGGCGAAGGTATAAGGTGTTTTCTTTGATCACATCGATGAGGCCATCACTTTTCGTCATTTCAAAATCATTGGCCTGGGAGGCCTTTAGTTTCCGGATATTTCGCAGCAGCCCGGTTGCCGAGGCAATGGAGTTATCAATTTGTCCGGCGTCGGAAACCGCTACGATTACATCGTAATTGGTACGGGCAGTACCGAAGTAGCGTTTGGCCGTTTGGAGCGGGATCAGGATCTGGCGGTCCTCACTTTGGTTCATACTGCTCCCTTTGGACTCCAGGATTCCGATCACTTTGAGTTTGATATTCCCGGCATTGATCACACTAGCCAGGGCTTTATCCGTTTTGCCATCGAAAAGGATATCGACGACATCCGCACCGATCAGGGTCACATTATTACCGTTCATCGATTCCCGGGCGGTGATATTCCGACCGGATGACAGGTCCATCCCCTTTGCGGTGAGGTAGTTTTCATCCACCCCGATCATCCGGACGTTGGGGTTAGTTTCCTCTTCGCCGGCGGTCAGCGTAGCCCGGCTGGTACAGACCAGCGATAGTGAAATACGGGCCCCGGGGAAATCAAACCGTTCTTTGAAGTCGGTTGCCTGGTTAAACGTAATGGGTTCACCCCGCTTATACGTGCGGCCACCGCGGTTACCCTGGATGGTTTGTCCGCGCGGCTCCACCTCAAAGGTATTGGCACCGAGGGAGGAAAAGCTATCGTTGAGTGAGTAAATAGCACTATCAATGGCCGTAAGGATACCCACGAGGGCCATAATACCAAAGGCAATAATTAGTAGTGTCAGTGAGGCCCGCAGCAGATTCGAACGAATACTGCGCAATGCCAGGCGTATGTTTTCCGTCAGGTTCATATAAAAGCGGTATTACGGACTGTCCCCATTCCCCGGGAACGAGCCGAAAGTACATCGGTAAAGGTACGTATTCGCTTTTGTTCGATCAACGGAGGGGAATATTAGACGGAGTTGTTTGAGACGGATAAGACTGGAGAGCACGGGGACTGTAGAGAATGGCCCTCTCGATTTATTCGGTCTTCCAGGCGTTTGATTTAGTTGTTACTCTCGGCAGCGTCGTGCGTCGTGCGTGGAGCGCCTTCGCCCTTTGCGGGCTTCTGCGGCCGGGGAGCGTCGTGCGCTACCCCAGATGGCGATTGACCAATGGAAAGAAAGCCTCCCATACGGTGGTACTCGCGGCGATCATCTCGCGGCCGTGCAGGTAATTATCACCACCTTTGAAATCGGCCAGCCGGCCGCCGGCTTCTTGTACCAGGAAGGCGCCGGCGGCTACATCCCAGGGATGAAGGCTATGTTCGAAAAAAGCATCGAAACGTCCGGCGGCTACGTAGGCCAGATCAACCGCCGCCGATCCGAAACGGCGAATACCCCGCGTGCCGGCCATTAGTTCTTTGAGGGCTGACAGGTAGGCATCCGTACGGCTGTAGTCGTAATACGGAAACCCGGTGGCAATCAGACAGTCAGCCAAATCGGCCGTTTGGTTAACGCGGATCGACGTTCCGTTGCAAAAGGCACCACTGCCTTTCCAGGCGTAGAACTGTTCGCCCTGCGCTACCTCATGTACTACTCCGATCAGGGTATCACCACGGTACTGCAGGGCCACACTTATCGAAAAGCAGGGTAAGCCGTGCAGAAAATTCGTGGTACCGTCCAGCGGATCGATGATCCACCGCCATTCGCCTTCCTCCTGAGCCACGGTTTCCTCTTCGGTTAGGAAGGTACTGCCGGGGACGAGGCCGCCGAGACGTTCCACCAATTGTATCTCCGCTTGTTTATCAACGTAGCTGACGAGGCTGTTGCGGCTTTTTTCTTCAATATCGCCAGAGGTAACGCGCAGGCGTTCCGTCCAGAGGAATTGGGCGACCTGGCCAATAATCGATCGGGCCTGGGTACAAATTTGACTCAGTTGATGAGCATCCTGCATAAGGAATCAGGTATCAGTGCGTTGGTAAATGGCCGGTAAATGTCGACCAGCCTCATTGTAATCCAGGCCGTAGCCAATAACAAATTCATTGGGGATAGTAAATCCCACATAGTCCGGGATAAGATCAAACTCCTGGGCTTCGGGCTTATGCAGGAGAGTTGCAACCTTCAGGTCGGCGGGCTCCTCGGCGATCAATTTTTGCCGAAAGGCATCCAATGTACGGCCAGTATCCACAATATCTTCCACAATAATGACCTGGCGGTCGGTAACGGAGACCGTCATTGGCAGATCCGTCCGGACATGTCCGGAAGACCGGGTTCCCCGATAGGAGGACAAACGCACAAACGACAGCTCCTGATCGATGGGGCAGGCACGCACCAAATCCGCAGCAAACATATACGCCCCTTTCAATACAACCAGAAACAGCGGATTCTGCCCCGCAAAATCGCGGGCCAACTGGGTTCCCATTTCCCGGACCCGATCGGCAATCTGCTCCGCAGTGATCATCTTCCGAAAGGTCAGATCATGCGCCTGAACGATATCCTCCATTCTTTTTTAGTTTCCGTATTTGTCGAGCAAATAAACGAGGCTGGCCATGGCTGCTGCACCCAGTTGTAGTTCCCGCGGATTTACGGCCTCCAGAGTATCGGTGCGGGCGTGATGAAAATCGAAATACCGCTGGGTATCGGGGGCAAAACCCGCCAATAGTCCCATCTGGGGTTTCAGGCGGGAAATATCGGCGCCCGAGCCACCTTTATCCAGACTTAGCCCGTAGGGTTCCAGCAACGGCAACCATTCCAGCACCTTACGGAATTTCTCGTTAAAAACGGATTCGTGGGCGTCAAAGGTGAAACCACGCGGAGTGAATCCGCCGCGATCCGATTCAATGGCCGCGAGGTGGTATTCGTCGTTGGCAAAAGAGGCATCGCGGTATGCGAGGGCTCCGGCTTGTCCGTTCTCCTCGTTGATGAAGAGCACACAGCGCAGGGTGCGCTTAGGACGATAATCAACCTTATTGAGGATGTTGACTACATCCATAGCATGTACACAACCCGCGCCATCGTCGTGGGCTCCACGACCAACGTCCCAACTATCCAGATGACCTCCGACCAGGATGATCTCGTCGGGATACTCGCTTCCGCGAATCTCACCGATGACGTTATAGGATAACTTGGGCTCCAGCATGCGACTGGTATTGCGCAGATACACGCGAATATTCTCCGTCACCAGCAGGTCACTCAGCAAATTGGCATCACGGGTACTGACCGCCAGAGCCGGTATGGGGTTAACGCCTTCCTGATACACCGTAACTCCGGTATGTGGAATATCATCGATACGGGTGGTTACACTACGTACCAGGACGGCCAGGGCGCCGAATTCGGAAGCACGGGAAGCACCGTACACCCGTTGATCTACCGCTCCGCCGTACGCATTAAAGGTGTTGATCTGGGTGGGATCCATAGGGCGATTAAAGAAGACGATCTTTCCCTCAAGCTGGTCACGCCCTAATTCGGCAAGATCTTCCAGGGACTGTACTTCAACCACTTCGGCGGAAACGCCCTCGGGGCCGGTACCAACACTGTTTCCCAGCGCCAGCACGTTGAGGTCGACGGTCCCCATACGGCTGCTGCTTACAATACGCCCCACTTCGGCTTCTCCTCGCTCCCAGTGTGGCACCATGCACGGCTGCAGATACACCGTATCCATACCCATGGTGTCGAGCATTTGCCGTACGTACTCAACGGCAGCTGCTGATTCGGGAGATCCGCCCAGGCGCGGACCGATCTTATTGGTCAGGTAATCGAGCCAATTGTAAGCGTCGCCATTGGTCATGGCTTCGTCGTAGATAGAACGGATGAAGAATGCATCGTCGTCGGCCGATTGGGCGGCCAGGGGCAGTTGCCCTAATATGCCAAGTAAAAAGGCGAGTAGCAGGCTACGGTTCATAGTTTTATTGTTTACCGGCTAATATAGCCCCTCCTCCTTGTTTTGGGAAATAATCCCGCTTTCATAATGGGCCGACGGTGCCCGATCCCGGGGATGCAGGCAACCTGATGCTGCCAACCCGTCCGCTGGCTAATCATTTTTTAGGCATACTCGTTAAAAATAAAGCAGTCGAAAAAAAGCCACCTTCACAAAGGTTTTGCCCGCTCATTGAAAAAGGAAATTTTGTAAGGCCCCAAAAAACTAGGTAAATGTGCGGAAATTAGGGTTTTGGAAACTGTTTGTATTACACTTACTCAGACGGATCGCTTGGTTTTTTGCCCGATTTCAACTTAACTTACTGCTACTGAAACGTTAAAGGCCAGATTTTTTTCAGCACCAGTAATTGTATTTTTTACACAAAGGCCTTATATTTGTATAACAGAAACGAAAAAGAAACAACAACAGATAATTTGGTTTTATTTGGTTAGGGCTGAGGTAGTGCTGTGGTAGCGCTGCCTCTTTTTTTTGCATGTATCCCAGGATTTTCTGTATCTTTAGGGTATAATCCCTTGTTTTAATCTCCTTCACAGAACGAACTGACAATTCTAGTCCCTCCCTAGCAGGAATCGTTTCGGTTCCAGGTTCGTACTATGTGCGTTTAATCGCAGTATTTACCCGTTAAGATCCCATACTAAAGAATACGTTACAGGCATCATCTATTACTGGATGGTAAGCCCTGTGCACTCCTCACACTATGAAACACAATGAGGTTAGTAGCCCATTCCACAATGTTGGTATGGGCCTTTTTTATCCCCGAAAGCGCACAGCTACTGAGATCTGATTGGGCTTCATAAAGCGGATCTGCTGTTCTTGCTGGATCTCAAATCCAATGGCGGGCTCGTAAATCAATTCCTGCCGGGCATCTAATACGGCATTTTCTGTACGATTGATAATGCGTATGCGTTGGGGGGCTTCCGCTTCGTAGGATACTTCCACCAGGCGGGTTCGTAGTTTTTCTTCCTGAGCTTCGTAGGTAGTGGTAGCAATAGAACCATCGTCGTGTCGCGTGGTGTCGGCGGTGTAGCTTTCGATCCACGACACCTTATTAATATCTGAATTCAGGAAAACCGACAATTCCTTTTCGAAATTCAGGGTATCCGGCTGCACGGACTCCTCCTCCCCATTGAGGCTTACCTGTTTTTGGATATTCGGTTGTTCGCTTTGCAGGCGGTCAACCTCTCCTGCAAAATAGCCTTCCACATCGAAAAAGCGATCTGTTTCTGAATCTGCATTGGCGCTATCGCCATTCGAACAGCCCCAAAGGGCGATCAGTAATAATCCCCAAATTAAGCGTTGGTTCATGAAGTCGTTTTGATCAGATTGTCACCGTCCATCTCTTGGGGGATGTCCATCCCAAGCCGGTGGAGGATAGTAGGAGCAATATCGCCCAGTTTGCCGCCAGACACCGAAGCATCTGCTGCCGATTCACTAACAAACAGGATGGGCACTGGGTTTTTGGTGTGGGCCGTATTGGGGGTTCCATTTTCATTGCGGATCATATCGGAATTGCCGTGATCAGCGATAATTATGGCTTCGTATCCGTGTTTTTGACCGGTTTTTACCAATCGTTTCAGGCAGGTATCTACCGTTTCGGCGGCTTTGATAGCTGCTTCCATCACCCCGGTATGCCCTACCATGTCGGCATTGGCGTAATTGAGGCAGATAAAATCGGGCTGGTTCTCCTCAATATCCGATACGATGGCATCGGTGACCTCGTAGGCACTCATCTCGGGTTGCAAATCATAGGTGGCCACCTTAGGCGAATTGATCATTATGCGGCGTTCCCCCTCAAATTCTTTTTCGCGACCACCACTGAAAAAGAAGGTCACGTGGGGGTATTTCTCGGTCTCGGCAATGCGCACCTGGGTTTTACCGGCTTTCGCCAAAACTTCACCCAGTGTGTTTTTTAGATCTTCCTTATGGAAAAGGACCTCAATATTCTTAAAGGTATCGTCGTAACGGGTCATGGTGAGGTAGCGCAACGACAGGGGTTTCATATGGTGGTCGGGCATGGCTTTTTGCGTAAGCACCTTAGATATTTCTCGCGGGCGATCCGTGCGGAAATTGAAGCAAATCAATACATCATCATCGGCAATCGTTGCCTTTGGGTTACCTTTTTTATCGACCAGCACCATTGGTTTCAGGAACTCATCGGTCTCACCATTGTCGTAGCGATGTTGCATGGCTGTAAGCACATCCGTTACGACTTCCCCGGTCCCGTGCACCAAAAGTTCGTAGGCTTCGGCAATTCGCTCCCAGCGTTTGTCCCGGTCCATCGCGTAATAGCGGCCGATCAAGCTGGCCAGCTCGGCGGATCTCGATTCAATATGGTCCAGCAGGTCATCGATAAACCCTTTGCCGGATTTAGGGTCGCAATCGCGTCCGTCGGTGAAGGCATGGATATACACTTCCTCGTTACCTTGCTCATCGGCAATATCACACAGCGCTTTCAGGTGGTTAATGTGTGAGTGAACACCACCGTCCGATACGAGCCCCATTAAATGGACTTTGTGGTTATTTTCCCGGGCATAGCGCAGCGCTTCCAGGAGCGTCTTGTTCTGGTGCAGGTCGCGATCGCGAATGGCCTTATTGATGCGCGCCAACTCCTGATACACGATCCGTCCGGCCCCGATATTGAGGTGCCCCACCTCGGAATTGCCCATCTGCCCTTCGGGCAGCCCTACTTCCTCACCATAAGTTACCAGGGTGGCGTTGGGGCGCGTTTCCATCAATTCATCGAAAAAAGGAGTATCGGCGAGGTGGATGGCATCGGCATCAGGGCGCTGGCCCAGTCCCCAACCATCCAGTATCACAAGCATGAGGCGTTTGGTATCCATATTAAGGCAACAATTAACAGTTAAGAGGTGTTTCGGAGAATCACGACTCTGTAAAGCCCTGAAATTACACTTTGCCCGGAAAGGAAGCCAATTATACTACTTTAAATTCGGGTTAACACGAGGGAACTTTCCAGGGACTTGAACAATTATCAGAATTATCGATACGTTGATTAATTAGAAATAACCTGCCCGCACCCCAACATTCACTTGAAACCAGCGGGCGTTACTTTTTAGCCAAAGCCGCGTCTAAAGGCCGGATCATACAGCTAAAAAGCTGTGAAACACCGGGTAACCTCCCTTTTAGGAGTACCCGCTAAACCATGAACCATGAAACATCTGTTTTTCTTACTGCTGGTCGTTCCGGTTGCTTCCCAAAGTAATTTGAACAGCATTACCCAGGCAATCAGCAAAGGAGATGCCAACACATTAGGGCAATATCTCGACCAGACCGTTGAGATCGCCGTGGTGGATAAAGAAGACATCTATACCCGTTCCGAAGCGGAGGGTATCCTGAAGCAGTTCTTCAATAGCAATGCACCACGCTCATTTAGCCAGGTACACCAGGGTACCTCAAAGGCGAAAGATTCCCTGTACTGTATTGGTAACCTGGTAACCGATAAAAACGATACCTACCGCGTCTACATATACATGCGGGTGAACGGGGATTCCTACGTTATTCAGGAATTGCGTTTTGATAAAGAATAGCCACTAACGAGGAGATATTTCAACCTCCTATTCCCTAAACAGGGGCCACGCTACTTCCGGTAGTGTGGCCTTTTTATTGTGAGTCCAAACTAAAAGCAATTTTCCAAATAGGCTTGAAAAACTAAAGAA
>CAYFGK010000121.1:0-22125 GCA_964342305.1 uncultured Saprospiraceae bacterium
TCATCGACAACCTATACGCCGGCATGGGTGACCGCATCGCCAGTCCGGTATACCGAAAACAAAATTACTATAATTCTGACCTGGAACCAGTACCTTTTGACCTGGAAAAAGCAAGTACACTTTTGGCGGAAGCCGGATGGGAAGACACCAATGACAATGGCATTGTTGACAAGATGATCGACGGTGAATTGACAGAGTTATCCATACAGTACAATTTTGTAAGTCAGAGTGAGACCAGCCGCAATATCGCACTCCTCGTTCAGGATAATGCCCGTAAAATCGGTATCGACATCCAACCCAACGGCTTGGAAGCGCGGATGACCATGCAAAAGCTGCGAACCAAAGATTATGAGCTTGCATCAGCAGCCAGCTCGGTTACTGCCATCTGGAACCCCAAACAAAGCTGGCATACCGAAGGGGATAACCGCACGGGCTTCGGTAATGCCGAGACTGATGCGCTGATCGATGAGATCATCGTCACCTTTGATGATGATGCCCGCCGCGAAATGTATATGAAGCTGCAGGAGATCATCTACGACGAATCGGTTCAGATATTCCTCTTTGCTCCGCAGGAGCGGATCGCCATTCATAAACGCTTTGATGCTGAAACCATGATAACAAATCCCGGTTTCAATCCACGTTTTTTTGAATTGACCGACGAATTACAATAGCATATAACCACCGGAACGGCCTGCTGCGACAGCGGGCCGTTCCCCTTTTTCTATGGGCGCATACCTACTCAAGCGACTGGCCTTTTTTCTGCCTACTCTACTTTTGATCTCTGTACTGGCTTTTTTCCTTAGCAAAACGGCACCCGGAGATCCGGTCGATCTGTATCACCAGGGTGGGGTGGAAGAATTAGGTGTAAGCCTGAAGGAAAGAGACCGCATTTATCGGGATACCCGTGAACTGCTCAACCTTAATAAACCGGCCTTCTATCTTTCCTTCACCACCCAGGCCTATCCCGACACCCTCTACCGCATCATGCGGGCTTCGCACCGGCAATCCCTGCGTAGCCTGATCCGGGAATACGGCAACTGGCCCGAGATCCAGGAATACTACCGATCAACCCGCACGCTGGAGGTTGCACTGCAAGGCGTACCGGATACACTGGCCCCTTCCGTCGCTAATCGCCTCTCGGTGATCATTCGTTCCTTGCCCAATGAATCAGACCCCGGGCGGATCATTCGCCAGGTGGCGGAAGCCGACAGTCTTTTGGCGAAAGCCCCTGCTCTGGCCCAGGCCTTGCAACCACCATCCAGAAGATTTATCAATGCCTGGCAAGGTGTTGTCGACGATCCAACCCGTCAGAAATTGTACCGGCCGGCGCTCCACTGGTACGGATTCGACAACCAGTACCACCAGTGGCTAAGCGGTATTTTCCGGGGGGACTTTGGTCGTTCCTATCGCGATGGTCAGCCGGCTTCCGCCAAAATTGGCCGGGCGCTGCGGTGGACCCTGTTGATCAACGGACTGGCGATCCTGCTGGCGTACGGGCTGGCCATACCCCTCGGGGTGAGCATGGCCGTGCGGAAAGACTCCCGCTACGACCGGGGTATGACGGTCTTTTTATTTGTCCTGTACTCCCTGCCCTCCTTTTGGATCGGGACCTTGCTGCTGATCCTGTTCACCACACCGGAGTACGGATTACAGTTCTTCAGCATTACCCGCATCAACGACGCGGTGAGTGGTGGCAGCTGGTGGCAACAAGCGGGGGCGACCTTGCGGCAGATTACTCTGCCGGTCGTTTGCCTGGTATATGGTTCCCTGGCCTTTATCGCCCGGCAGATGCGGGGCGGCATGCTGGAGGTGGTAAGCAAGGACTACATCCGGACGGCACGCGCGAAGGGCCTCTCAGACCGGGTAGTCATCTGGAAACACGCGTTTCGCAACGCGCTGTTCCCGCTCATCACCCTGTTCGCCAGTCTGTTTCCTGCCCTGCTGGCCGGTTCGGTGGTGATCGAGTACATCTTCAATATACCGGGTATGGGCAAACTGACGGTTGACTCTATTCGCAACCAGGACTGGCCGGTGGTCTATATTCTGTTGCTGCTATCGGCCGTAGTGACGATGGCGGGGATATTACTGGCGGATATTATGTATGCGGTAGCTGATCCTAGGGTGCGGTACCAAAAAACATTCACGAAATGAGCGGGACGGCCCTACATACCAGTAAACGTTTGGGCTGGTGGCAACGCTTCCGCCAACGGCGCACCAACCGCTGGTCTCTTCGGGTATTGCTATGCCTGGTGGTGATCGCCCTGTCGGCCGATTTCGTGGCCAACGAACGACCGCTGTATTGCCAGATCGACGGCGAGACGCTCTGGCCGGTCTTCCGGTCGTATGGGGTTTCGCTCGGGCTGGTGGCTCCCCGGGGTGATCTGGCACGGCGCAACTGGCTTACGGAAGAGTACGACCGGGTAGTTCGCTGTCCGATCCCTTATTCGCCCGGTACCATTGACCGCCGCAATATGCGAGCCCTCGGTCCGTTCGGGAACCAGCGGCTTGAATCCGGGCGGTTTCGGCACTGGCTGGGCACCGACGAACTGGGTAAAGACGTAGCGGCCGGTCTCATCCACGGTACCCGGACCGCATTGCTGGTGGGTCTGGTGGCGATGGCGGTTGCCAGTTTGATCGGGATTACCCTTGGTGCAATCGCAGGCTATTATGGAGATAACCGGTTCCGCTGGCCCATTCGTCGTTTCTGGTTTTTTGGACTGGGCCTTATCCCCTGGATCTTCTTTGGCTGGATCATTCCCTTGCCGGGCTTCCTTCCACCGACGGGCATCTGGAGGGTGCTCTGGGCACTCCTGCTATTAATGGTGTTATTGAGTGTGTGCCGATTGCTAGTACCCATGAGAAAAGGATCAGCCGTACGGGCCTGGCCGCTCGATTTCGGGGTAATGCGGTTGATCGAGGTCATGAACTCTATTCCCGCCCTGATGCTCCTGTTAGCCATCGTAGCTACGTTGGAACAATCGTCCCTGCTGTTGGTCATGGCTATTATCGGTCTGATCCGCTGGACGGGCGTGGCCCGCTTTGTGCGTGCCGAGATGCTACGCATTCGCGAACAGTACTATATTGAAGCTGGCAGGGTCCTGGGTTTTTCAGAAAAGCGAATATTGATCAGGCATGCCCTACCAAACGGGCTGCGCCCCGTACTGATCACTATTGCTTTCGGTATATCCGGCGCCATTCTGCTGGAGGCCTTCCTGTCGTTCCTGGGCATTGGCTTACCCGCCGACGCCGTCACCTGGGGCACCTTGCTCAATAAAATCAAATCCAACACTCAGGCCTGGTGGCTGGCCCTATTCCCGGGGATGGCCATTTTTATCACGGTCACCATCTTCAATTTGATCGGGGAAGGCCTGGCGGAGGTGTTGGATTCGTAAATCAGTTGACGGTGAACGGGTTTTGACTCACCCTGCATACGAGCGATGGGAATCGACCACCCTCCGTCTCTCCATTCCCAAAATAGTCTACCAAAACCACTGGTTCATCGAATTCCTAAGCTGATTTACAACCAGTTGCATTATTCTTGAGTCTGTTACACCAAATCACGAATATGGAATTAGTAATTGAACACCTGAACAAGACCTATCCGAACGGCGTACAGGCCCTGAAGGATGTCACCCTGACCATTCCCACCGGTATGTTTGGCCTCCTGGGGCCCAACGGAGCCGGTAAGTCCACCCTGATGCGAACCATTGCCACCCTGCAGGAGGCCGATTCGGGAGGCATACACCTGGGAGATATTGATGTGTTGCACGATAAACACGCCACCCGGCAGATACTGGGGTATCTCCCGCAAGAATTCGGGGTGTACCCAAAAGTATCGGCCCTGCACATGCTGGATCATATTGCCATGCTGAAAGGCATACAGCAGAAAGGAGAGCGCAAAGAACTAATCGAAGCCCTGTTACACCGCGTAAACCTTTGGGAACACCGTAAAAAGGCGGTTAGTAGCTATTCGGGTGGTATGCGCCAGCGGTTTGGGATCGCCCAGTGCCTCATCGGTAATCCGCGCCTGATCATCGTGGATGAGCCTACTGCAGGCCTCGATCCCGGTGAGCGCAACCGGTTTTACAACCTCCTGTCGGAAATCGGTGAAAATGTGATCGTTATTCTGTCGACCCACATTGTGCAGGATGTCAAGGAACTGTGTACCAACATGGCCGTCATCAACGAGGGTAACCTGCTCTACCACGGAGCACCCGACGCAGCACTGGAAGAGATCGCCGGAAAGGTTTGGGAAAAGTCAGTCGACAAAAAAGACCTGGAAGCGCATAAGGCCGCCCATCAGGTCATCTCCACTAAGTTGGTGGCCGGTCAGCCGCTGATCCATGTTTTTAGCACGAGTAATCCGGGCGATGGTTTCCGTCCTGCTGAACCCAGCCTGGAGGATGTGTTCTTTGCCCAGATTTTTGGCCTGACCACCACTCAGCCCGAAGCCACCATTTGATCACATAAAACCAACCTTCATGTTACGACAATTACTTGCCTTTGAATTAGGCTATTGGTTGCGACGGCCGATGGTCTACGTGTTTTTGCTGATCAATTTGCTGCTGGTCTTTTTTGCGTTGACCAGTGATAATGTGACAGTGGGAGAGTCGTACGGGAGCATCCACAAAAATGCCCCCTTCGTGATCCAGGCGATGTACGCCAATATGTCGCTGATCGGCCTGTTGATGACCACCGCCTTCGTGCAGGCTGCTGCTCTGCGCGATTTTAACTATAAAACCCATGAGATTATTTTTTCGACACCGCTGAGGAAGTCGTCTTATTTGACTGCCCGCTTTTTGGGGGCCTATTTTGCCTCTCTTATTCCGCTATTGGGCGTATCCGTTGCCGGCCTGCTGGCCAGCCTGGCTTTTTGGGTAGACCCTTCGCAATTGGGACCAGTCAATGCCAGTGGGCACGTTTGGGGCCTCCTTCTATTTGCGATTCCCAATAACTTTCTAATCGCCGTTTTGATCTTTGGCATTGCTTCCCTGAGTCGCAGTACCATTGCCTCGTTCGTAGGGGCCATCGCCATTTTGGTAGCCTACGGCATTGCCGGCACCTTGGCCGAAGACCTGGAAAATGAACAGGTAGCCATGCTGGTTGACCCATTCGCACTCAACTCCTTTCAGCTGGCTACCAAATACTGGACAGTGGCCGACAAGAACAGTGGTGCATTGGGACCTGAAGGGTTATTCCTGGTTAACCGGCTCATTTATTTGCTGGTAGCCATAGTAATATTGGCCATCACCTTTTTCCGTTTTTCCTTTACACCCCGTTCCCGGAAAAAGCGAAAAGGTAGAAAAGAGGCCGCCGAAGATGAAGGACTGTCCTACTCCAATCAGGAGTTGCCGGATGTGCAGCCCGCAGTGGGCTTTAGTGTATCGTTACGCCAGGTCTTTAGTCAGGCTCGCATCGATTTGATGGGTGTACTGCGCAGTACGCCATTCCTGGTGATTCTGCTATTCGGTACGCTCAATATGATCGGAGGTTTGAGCGGAATCGCCTCCTCCTTTTACGGCCTGGACCTCTATCCGGTCACCTACCGGGTGATCAATACCATACAGGGAACTATGTACATTTCCACGGTGGGTATCCTGATCTTTTATTCGGGGGCTCTGATCTGGAAAGAACGCGATGCCAAGGTCGATGAGATCTACAATAGTCTGCCGTATCCCGACTGGGTACCGGTATGGTCCAAAATGCTGGCCCTGCTGGGTGTATTGGCAGCCCTCCAACTGTTGTGTATCACTACTGGTGTGGTTACACAGACTATTATGGGGTATCATCGCTACGATCTGGGAGTTTACCTGACGGAATTTATGATCTTCGATCTGCTGGCCTTCTTTTTTACGGGCGTAGCGGCCATGCTGATCCATACCCTGATCAACAACAAATACCTGGCTTACTTCGTAGTGGCGGTATTCCTGATCGTCCAGGCCTTCATTTGGGTACCCCTGGATATTACGTCAAATATGGTAGCCTTTGGTGGTGTCCCCGGACACACGTATTCGGATATGAACGGGTTTGGCCCCTTTGTACCCGGTAAGGCCTGGTTCAATGCCTATTGGTTGTTGTTCAGTTTATTGCTGTTAGGCCTAACCGTCTTTTTCTGGATTCGCAGTAAGGATACTTCCTGGGGTATGCGGCGAAGGATGGCCGGCCGGAGTTTTAATTCGGGCAGGGTTTCGTTTTTCTCTATTCTCGGTGTTTGGGTACTGGCGGCTGGTTTTGTCTATTATAATACCGAGGTGCTCAATACCTACGTGACACCAAAGGAAGGCCGAAAACTTGCGGCTAATTACGAGAAAACCTTCTCCTACCTGAGAGACAAACCGCAGCCTTTTCTGGTCGATGTGCAGTACGAGATCGATCTGTATCCGGAAAAACGGGATGTGCAAGCCCGGGGCACTTTGACTATGGTGAACCTGGACGACGAGCCCATCGATACGCTGATCCTGAACCTGACCCGCAGGGCCGACTTTTCCGGAGCCCTGGATCGCGGACGCCTGGCGCGGGAAATCCCGGACTATCAAATGGCCCTCTATGCCTTTGAGCCGGTTCTGCAACCCGGTGATACCGCCGTGCTTGATTACGAAATGATCCTGGAGACCAAGGGTTTTGAAAACGAAGTCAGCAATACGCAGATCGTCCAGAACGGTACATTTTTCAATAACTCCCTGATCACGCCTACCTTTGGATACCAGCCGGATCGGGAGCTTTCGCAAAAAAGATACCGCAAGAAATTTGACTTGCCCGAACGCGAGCAAATGCCCGCACTGGAGGAGAATTGTACGGAGAATTGCCGCCTGAATTACATCGGTCAATTCGCCGACTTTGCGCACATGGAAACGGTCATCAGTACTACACCTGATCAAATTGCCGTGGCACCAGGGTCACTGGTTGAAGAGTGGGAAGAAGAGGGACGGAAGTATTTCCGGTACCGGGTCGATCATCCCTCCATACCTTTTTGTTCCTTTATTTCTGCCGATTTTGAAGTCGAGCGGGATCGCTGGAATGATGTAGACCTGGAGGTTTACTACCAGAAGGAACACGATTGGAATGTAGAGAATATGGTCCGGAGTATGCGGAAGTCGCTTTCTTATTACTCGGAAAACTTCGGTCCGTACCGGCACAAGCAGGCCCGGATCATCGAGTTTCCACGTTACGCCAGTTTTGCGCAAGCGTTCCCCGGCACCATGCCATATTCGGAGAGCATTGGCTTTATCGCCGAGATCGATACGGCCTCTACCGACATCGATATGGTCTTCTACGTGGTTGCCCACGAGATGGGGCACCAGTGGTGGGCGCACCAGGTGATCGGTGCGAACATGCAGGGAGCGACCTTACTGTCCGAGACCTTATCTCAGTATTCAGCCCTCATGGTGATGGAGAAGGAATACGGACGCGAGCGCATGCAACGTTTCCTGAAATTTGAGATGGACAATTACCTGCAGCAACGCGGCTCGGAAACCGAACGCGAGAAGCCACTGATGGAGGTTTATGCCAATCAGGGATATATTCATTACCGCAAGGGTAGTGCCGTCATGTACTACCTCAAGGAAATGATCGGTGAGGATCAGGTCAATGCGGCTCTGAGGGAGCTCGTAGACTCTTTTGCTTATCAAAAACCACCTTATCCAACGGCTCACCATCTGGTCGATAACCTGGCCAAGCGGACACCGGATAGCCTGCAGTATCTGATCGAGGATATGTTTGAGACCATAACCCTGTTCAACAACCGCTCCGTGGACCCTACCTACCGTAAACTGGACAATGGGCAGTACGAGGTGACCATTAACGTCAAAGCGGCCAAGTTTCGCGCCGATTCCCTCGGGCGGGAGACCGAGATCCCCATTCGCGATTACCTCGACATTGCAGTCTACGGTAAGCCCGAAAAAGGCGAGGATCGGGGAAGTGTCCTCTACTGGAAGCGCCACCTGGTCAACCAGCCGGATACGGAGTTGAAAGTCACCGTCGACAGCCTTCCCTGGCAGGCTGGTGTAGACCCCAATTACTACCTCATCGACCGCATGCCTGAGGATAATGTGGAGCGGGTAAAGAAGGAGTAGTGGTGGGTTGGTATAGGGTAATAGGTACTAAAATGCTATTACCCTATACTCTATACCCTATACTTACTACTCACTTACTTTCTACCAATTTTACTATCTTTGCTAACGAACATTCATTCGTATAGCCTTAGGACCTGTAAAACCAAACCAACCAATGAAGTTGCACAACCTCGTAATGGGTGAGTGGGTGCCGCACGAGGGGGAGGGCGATCCCCAGTACGATGCGATCACCGGCGAACTCATCGCCACTTGCGGCAGTAATGGTCTCGATTACGCCGCTATGATGGATTATGCCCGCAAGGTGGGCGGTCCCAATTTGCGCAAAATGACCTTCTACCAGCGCGGGTTGATGTTAAAAAAACTGGCCATTTACCTCAATGACATTCGCAAGAAATACTATCCCCTCTCGTTCCGTACCGGTGCTACCAAAGGCGATAGCTGGGTCGATATCGATGGGGGTATCGGTACGCTGTTCGCGTACGGAAGCCTGCGTCGCAACATGCCCGATACCCGTTTCTACGTAGATGGCGATACCATCGGCCTGTCGAAGGGTGGATCCTTTATCGGACAACACGTCATGGTGCCTAAAAAAGGAGTTGCCGTACATATCAACGCGTTCAATTTCCCGATCTGGGGCATGCTGGAAAAACTGTCGGTCAATCTATTGGCGGGAGTGCCGGCCATCGTAAAGCCTTCCGAGATCACTTCATTCCTGACCGAAGCTATGGTCCGGGACATTATTGCGTCTGGTATTTTGCCGGAAGGCAGCTTACAATTAGTGTGCGGAAAAGGGCACGGCATTCTGGATTCGCTCATGGAACAAGACGTAGTGACGTTTACCGGTTCGGCCTCGACCGGTCGTAAACTAAAGAGCCAACCGGTCATCATCGAGAATGCTATTCCCTTTAATATGGAAGCGGATAGCCTGAATGCCGCCGTGTTGGCGCCCGACGCCACGCCGGATACGGAAACCTTCAAGCTTTTTATCAAAGAGATCCGCCGCGAGATGACCACCAAGGCCGGCCAGAAGTGTACTGCCATCCGGCGGGTGATCGTTCCGGAAAACCTGGTGGAAGACGTACAACTGGCACTATCGGCCAGTCTGCAAAAGACTACCATTGGTGATCCGCAGCAAGAGGGCGTCCGCATGGGTGCCCTGGTCAGCAAAAAACAACAGGAAGAAGTACGCAAGCGCATCCAGGACCTGGCGGTGGATACACCCATCGTTTTCGGGGATCCCGAACAAGTGGAATTGATCGGTGCCGACGCCGGCAAAGGCGCCTTCCTCTCGCCGGTGGTTATGCTGAACGATAGTCCCTTCGAGAAGCAGGATTCCCACCTGGTGGAGGCATTTGGTCCGGTCAGTACCATCATGCCGTATAAAGATTTGGGTGAAGCCATCGAACTGGCCAATATGGGTAAAGGTTCTCTGGTCAGCACTATCGCCACCAGCGATACGGATACTGCGACAGAATACGTGTTGGAAGCTGCTTCCTATCACGGTCGTATTCTCATTTTGAACGAAGAAAGTGCTCCCGAAAGCACGGGGCACGGATCACCCATGCCACTGCTGATGCACGGTGGCCCCGGGCGCGCCGGTGGCGGCGAAGAACTGGGAGGAGTGCGCAGCATCCACCACTACCTGCAACGCACCGCCGTGCAGGGACACCCGACGATGCTTACCGCCGTAACCGATGTGTACCAGTACGGCGGCGAACAAAAAGAAAGTGAGCCGCATCCGTTCCGCAAGCACTTTGAGGAACTGGAGATCGGTGATACTTATACTACCCACAAACACACCGTTACCGAGGCGGATATTGTCAATTTTGCTAATGTCAGTGGTGATCATTTCTATGCGCACGTGGATGAAACCTCGCTCGACGGCACTATTTTCGAAGGTAGGGTTGCACACGGGTATTACATCCTGTCCAAAGCAGCCGGAATGTTCGTGGAGCCACGGAAGAGCCCGGTGTTGCTGAATTACGGTTTGGAAGAGTGTCGCTTTATTAAGCCTGTTTACCCGGGGGCAACCATCGGGGTACGACTTACGTGTAAGCAAAAAGTGGCCCAGGAAAAAAAAGGGGACGACGATATTCGGAAAGGAATTGTGAAGTGGTTGGTCGATGTATATGACGAGACGGGTGAGACGGTTGCCATTGCCACCATCCTTACGATGGTTCGGATGCTGAACCAGGAGTAAACTGCTCTGTTAAACAGGTGAATCCTGGAAAACCTGTTTATGCGGATCTTACTCACCGGAGCTACCGGCTATATTGGCAAAAGATTACTTCCCGTACTGCTCGACCGGGGCCACGAGGTCGTTTGCTGTGTACGCAACGCCAGTCGGCTGGAGCTGGAACCCGAATGGGATGTCGAGGTTTTTGAGCACGATTTCCTCTATCCGGTAAGGCCGGATGAGGCTCCGTCGGATATTGACGCAGCCTATTTTCTGATCCATTCCATGTCGGCCTCCACCAATGACTTTCAGAGTCTGGAGGTAAAGACGGCCCGGCACTTCCGGGATTACGTGGAACAGACGCAGGCCCGGCAGATCATTTACCTGACCGGGATGGTAAACGAGGAACAACTATCACCGCACCTGGAATCCAGGTTCGCGGTGGAGCGAATACTGGGAGCGGGAAAAGTCCCGCTCACGGCCCTTCGCGCCGGCATCATTGTCGGTTCGGGAAGTGCCAGTTTTGAAATCATTCGGGATCTGGTGGAGAAGCTGCCGGTCATGGTGGCGCCCCGGTGGTTGAATACGAAATGCGAACCCACCGCCATCCGCGATGTGCTGCAATTCCTGACCGAAGTTTTAGGCCGGGAGGATTGTTACGGCCGCGATTTTGACATCGGTGGGGGAGAGGTGCTGACCTATAAAGAATTGCTTCTGGAATACGCCAGGGTGCGCGACTTGCAGCGATACATCTTTACCGTTCCGGTGATGACGCCGCGCCTTTCTTCGTACTGGTTGTATTTCGTGACTTCGACCACCTACAATCTGGCCATCAATCTGGTCGACAGTATGAAGGTCGATGTGGTCGCCCGTGATCATGAATTAAGTGAGAAGTTGGACATTGACACCATCTCTTACGGACAGGCTGTCGAGTTGGCCTTCGACAAAATCGCCCAGCACTCGGTCCTGTCCAGCTGGAAAGATTCTCTGGTGCACAGCTCCCGCCTGGGAAGCTTACGCCATTTGATGCAGGTGCCCAGTTATGGTTGCTTCAAAGATAAGCAGGTCCAACCCATCCGGCATAATACGGTCGGGCAGGTATGGGCCAATATTGAGGCGATCGGTGGCTCCCGCGGCTGGTATTTTGCCGATGTTATGTGGCGACTGCGGGGATTGCTCGATAAGCTGGTCGGCGGCGTGGGACTGCGGCGGGGTCGTACTAATCCCGACCACATCAATCCGGGGGATTCGCTGGACTTTTGGAGGGTACTTGATGTGGATGAGGATCGACACCGGCTATTACTATACGCCGAAATGAAATTACCGGGTGAAGCCTGGCTGGAGTTCCGGATAGATGATGACGGTGATGAACCACAAGTACACCAGGAAGCCACCTTTCGTCCGGCGGGTTTGCTGGGGCGTTTATATTGGATCTTAGTATATCCACTGCACTGGATGGTCTTTCGGGGCATGATCCGGAATCTGGAACGTTTCCGACCCGAATCAGGCCACCTGCAAACGGATGCAAAATAACGGCCTCTCCGATGAGGGGGCAACCAAATAAAACCACATTATGAGTGATAAAACACAGCTTGGATCAGTAGATACCAAAGTTCGCGACGGAATAGCAACGATTACTTTTCAGCATCCGGCTCATAATTCCCTGCCGGGAAAATTGCTGGCCGAACTGGCTCAGTCTATTCGTTTGGCCGGGCAGGACGATGTGGTCCAGGTCATTATCCTGAAGAGCGGTGGTGACCGTACCTTCTGTGCTGGTGCCAGCTTTGACGAGCTCATTTCCATCAAGAATTTCGAGACCGGTAAGGCCTTTTTCATGGGCTTTGCGCGAGTGATCAACGCCATGCGTACCTGCCCAAAATTCATTATTGGCCGGGTGCAGGGCAAGACGGTTGGTGGCGGTGTCGGGGTGGCTGCGGCTACCGATTACTGCCTGGCCACCAAATACGCTTCGGTAAAGCTGAGCGAATTGGCGATCGGTATTGGTCCGTTCGTGGTTGGACCGGCCGTAGAGCGTAAACTGGGTGCCTCCGGTATGCAGCAATTGGCGATCAATGCCACCGAATGGCGATCGGCCGAATGGGCCAAAGAACGGGGGCTGTTCGCCGATGTCTTCGAAACGGCCGAAGAAATGGATGAGCAAGTGGAGGTTCTGGCCAAAAAACTTGCCGCGAGTAACCCGGAGGCTATGCGGCAACTAAAGGAGATCTTTTGGCGGGGCACCGAGGATTGGGATAATCTGCTGGAAGAACGGGCAGCGGCCAGCGGTCGGCTGGTGCTGTCAGATTTCACGGTAAACGCTATTGAAGCATTTAAAGCAAAAGCAAAGAACTAAAAGATTTTTCTGGCCACCTATGCCCTAACCAACGAGGCCGGAACCAAATAAAACCAATCGGATCATGGTAAAGTCGAAGCTAGGAGTAGCAAAGAAAACACTGTTGGAAGCCTACCGCCTGATGGCTACGGCCAAAAGTATGGCTGAGGTGTACGAAGATAATTTCAAATTGGTATCGAAGTACGTCCACGCCACCGCTCGTGGTCACGAAGCTATTCAACTGGCAATGGGCCTGCAATTGCTGCCGCAGGATTTCGTAGCTCCCTACTACCGCGACGATGCGATGCTGCTGGGCATCGGTATGCGTCCGTACGATCTCATGCTGCAACTCTTCGCCAAACGCAATGATCCTTTTTCCGGCGGTCGTACCTACTACTCGCACCCGAGTTTGCGCGACGATGATAAGCCCAAGATCCCGCATCAGTCTTCTGCTACGGGTATGCAGGCCATTCCCACTACGGGAGTGGCGCTTGGTTTGCAATACCGGGAACGCACCGGGCTGCAGGACGCTAAAGCCAAAGACCTGCCGATCGCCGTTTGTTCCTTAGGGGACGCTTCGGTAACCGAAGGTGAAGTAGCCGAAGCTTTCCAAATGGCCGCACTACGTCAGCTCCCCATTTTGTACCTCGTTCAGGATAATGGCTGGGATATTTCGGCCAACGCCAAAGAAACACGTGCTCAGAACGCAGCCGAATACGCTGCCGGTTTTCACGGACTGGAGGTACGAAGTATCGATGGTACCGACTTCCTTGAAAGCTATCAAACCATAGAGGAAGTGGTTAAGATCATGCGAAAAGAGCGCCGTCCTTTCCTGATTCATGCTGATGTGCCCTTGCTCAATCACCATACCTCGGGAGTGCGCAAGGAATGGTACCGGGACGATCTGGAAGAACACGCCACCCGCGACCCCTTCCCACGTTTTCGGGAGCTATTGCTCGAAGAGGGAGTCGTGAAAGAGAAAGAGCTCGATAAGCTGGAAAAAGAAGCTATGGAGACGGTTCTTGCTGATTTTGCGGAAGCAAAAGATGCCGAAGATCCTACGCCGGACGACCTCTATACCCACGATTTTGCGCCTACACCCATCACCGAAGAAGCGGGTAACCGCACCCCTGAAAAAGCTGATCCAACGGTTATGGTCGACTGTGCCCTGCATGCAGTCCAGGAGATGATGGAGGCTAATCCCGAGTGTTTGCTATACGGCCAGGATGTGGGTGGCCGCCTTGGTGGCGTATTCCGCGAAGCAGCGACCCTGGCCCAGAAGTTCGGTGATGACCGGGTATTCAACACGCCCATTCAGGAGGCTTTTATTATCGGTAGTACGGTGGGCATGTCGGCCGTCGGTCTGAAGCCCATTGTCGAGGTACAATTCGCCGATTACATCTGGCCGGGCCTGAACCAGCTTTTTACGGAGTTGAGTCGTTCCTGCTACCTGTCGAATGGTAAGTGGCCGGTCAGTAGCATCATCCGCGTACCCATTGGTGCCTACGGAAGTGGTGGCCCTTACCATTCGTCCAGCGTCGAATCCGTAGTGACCAACATCCGGGGTATTAAGATAGCTTATCCCAGTAACGGTGCCGATATGAAGGGCCTGATGAAAGCGGCTTTCCACGATCCTAACCCGGTGGTTATTTTTGAGCACAAGGGATTATACTGGTCGAAAGTACCCGGTACGGGGGCTGCTAAAGTGCCGGAGCCAGATGCGGATTATGTAGTGCCTTTCGGCAAAAGCAGGGTCGCTCTGGAAGCCGAAGCCGACAAAACGGATAGCGGTGACTCCCTGCTGGTAATTACCTATGGCATGGGTGTGCACTGGGCACTGAATGCTGCCAAATCACACCCGGGCCAGATCGAAATTCTCGATCTGCGTACGCTCTATCCGTTGGATGAAGAAGCCATGTACGAAGCAGCCCGGCGACATGGCAAGATCCTCGTAGTCACCGAGGAACCGGTACAGGGAACTTTCGCCCAGTCACTGGCGGCCCGCATCCAGGAACATTGCTTTGAATACCTCGATGGCCCCGTCCGGACCCTGGGGTCCGTGAATATGCCGGCCATTCCCCTCAACGAGGTCCTGGAAAAAACAATGATCCCGTCGGCAGAGAAGGTGGAGGCAGCGATTGCTGAATTGCTCGCCTATTGAAAAAGCCGGCATCTTAAAATCAATCAACTTACTACGTTAAAGGGGGGCGTTCAAACGGTGAACCCTGGACCATGAACCTTGGTCCGGGCAAACCCCTATTTACTCTTACCTGAAAATCCAGTATCTTAGGGTACCAATACGATCGACTAACCGATTTACTTTCCCTTGTTCGTACCGGACATTCCCTCTCCCATAAGCCTTTCCCCCCGCGAAAGCTGATTTCATTTCCTCCTTATTAAACAAATGCTGGCCTTTGGCCAAAGCCTATCCTCTTGTCTGACTTGAATTTTCCGTAAAGGAAAACTCAGGATCAGGCAACGTATGCACCTATCCATGCAGCTAATAAACAAACAATATGAAAGCGTTTAACCAATCAACCTATTCTACCTTTCTTCAGGGAAAAAGGGCCGTAAAAAATGGGCTCCTGGCTTTCCTGGCGATTGCCTTTTTGCTCTCTTTAAGCAGCTGGTCTGCTTCAAACCCGGTGTTTAACAGCCCCGTCATTGAAATCTGGTACGGGGCCACGCAAGAATTTGGTAACAACGGCGAACCTCAGGTTTGGTGCAATATCGCCGGTAATGTGTCGGATCCGGATGGGAGTTTAACTGCCTTTTCCTACACCTTGAACGGCGGTACGCCGGTGGACCTTAATATTGGCCCCGATCAACGCCGCTTGCGGGGATCGGGTGATTTTAATGTCGACCTGGCGGTAACCGACCTGGTGCCCGGTGCGAATTCCGTGATCATTACGGCCGTTGATAATGATAATAATGAGACTCAGAAAACGGTCACCATCAATTATACCCCCGGCAATGTCTGGTCCAATCCCTACTCCGTCGATTGGAGTACCCTGACGGATGAATCCGAGATCAACGACGTAGCTCACGTGGTGGATGGTAAATGGCAATTAACTCCCGAAGGTATTCGCACCGAAGAACCGGGCTATGATCGACTCATCGCCATTGGCGACAAGACCTGGACCAATTATGAGGTGCTGGTGCCGTTTACCATTAACAGCAGTATGCCCGGGGGTGCCGGGGTCGGTGTATTATTGCGCTGGAAAGGGCACACTGATAATCCGGTCACTTGCTCACAGCCGAAATGTGGCTGGCAACCTCTGGGAGATATCGCCTGGTATCGCCCGGGGCAACTGCAATTCTATGAGGGTAACAACACCTCCCGAACGCTGGATGTAGGCGTTACCTATCTGATGCGCACCTCGGTGGAAACGACGATTACGGGAGGCACCCAATATCGCCTGAAAGTGTGGGAGGAAGGGACTACCGAACCTGTTGACTGGGATCTGGAATACACAGCGGGCTTGGGTGATGAACAGGAAGGATCGCTCCTGCTCATCTCCCACCTGGCAGATGTAACTTTCGGGAACGTGATGGTTACTCCGGGCTCCCTGTCTATTACCAATACCCAGGTTCAATTGAATGCCGCTAAGACCGAAGCAACAATTACCTGGAACACCAATCAACCGGCGAGCAGCCGGATCGATTTTGGACCGACCGTGGCCTACGAGAGCGGATTTGTGGATGATGCCACCCTAAAGACAAATCATTCACTAACCCTGGCCGGCCTGTCGCCCGATGAGGTGTACCACTACCAAATCACCGCTGAAAATGTGGCTATGGAAGTCGTCAACTCCGGTGATCTTCAGTTTTCCACCTATTCGGCAGGCATTAAATCGGATGATTTTTGCAACGGGATTTTAGATCCGGTATGGACCTTTTATGATCCGCAAAATGATGGTTCTTTTGAGCTTGCCGGCTCCGGTACCAGCGATAGTTGGTTGGAAATTTCGGTGCCGGCCAACGTTGAACACCAGGTGTATTCTGGCGGGATTCAAGCCCCGAATGTACTCCAATCCATGAATAATGCGGATTTTGAAGTAGAGGTTAAGTTTGAGTCTTCCGTGGTAACCCCGCAATTCCAGGAACAGGGAATACTGGTTAAAGAAAGCAACAACAAATACCTTCGCTTTGAATTTTTCAGCAAGTCCCCCGGACAGACTATTATTTACGCTCAGGGCTTTGACCTTCCGACCACCAGTACTGCTTTTGTCAATATGCCGATCGGTGCCGAGGGAATCGCTCCCTTGTACATGCGTGTGAAGCGCCTGGGGAATCAGTGGACCCAAAGCTATTCCACCGACGGGACCAACTGGATGGTAGCGGCCAATTTTACGTATCCCTTAAATCCGACTGAAATTGGTCCCTACGCAGGAAATGCCCTGGGCTCCAGTTCACCAACCCATACCGCACAAATTGATTACTTCCTCAATCTGGACGATCCTATTGCCAGCGAAGACGGGTGCTCCGCTCAGATCCCGCCTCAACTGAGTTCCATCGGCGGGCAGACGGTAGAGGAAGGGTCAGAGCTAACGATCAATCTGTCGGCAATTGATCCCAATGGCGATGATACTCAGATCGATTTTTCAACATCCACCCTGCCCGGGTTTGTCCAGCTAACCGATAACGACAATGGTACAGCCAGCTTGCAGGCCAATCCCCTGAGCGGTGATGCAGGTAGTTACCCCATAACCGTCACGGTCACCGATGAAGAACAACTCACCGATAGCGAGACCTTCAACCTGATCGTTACCATGCCCGGAGGTGGTACGTCAGGACTGGTATCGGATGATTTCTGCTCCGGCACTTTATCGGGAGCCTGGACCTACGTAGATCCACAGGGTGATGGTGGTTTGTCCTTTAGCGGGTCAGAGACCTCCGACGCCTGGGTTGAGCTGTCGGTACCCGGCAGCAGCGATCACCAGTTGTGGACCAACGGTATCCAGGCACCACATATCATCCAATCGGCCAATGATGTAGATTTTGAAGTAGCAGTGAAACTGGAGTCCTTGGTGGATGCTCCACAGTACCAGATGCAGGGTATTGTAGTCGTGCAAGACGACTATAATTTCCTGCGCTTTGAAATGTATAGTACCAACAGCAATACGTATGTCCTTGGAGGTATCCTTTCTTCCGGAACAAATTCTTTTCCGCTGGCGAGTAGCCTGCCCATCAACGGGCCTATCGGTGCTCTCCAGACAGCCCCCGTTTACCTGCGGGTTAAACGGGAAGGAAATCTCTATACTTTTTCGTATTCCTTTGATGGCTCCACCTGGCAGGATGCCGGCACCCTGACATCTGCCTTTACCGTAACCGGGGTAGGTATATACGGTGGCAACGCCGGAGGAGGTAGTGCACCAGCCCACACTGCTCAGTTTGACTTTTTCCAGAGTTCGGATAGCCCCATCGTGGCGGAGGATGACTGTGCGGTGACGGGTAATGCCTCGATTTCGGTAAGTGCTACTTTGCAGGGACACGTTTCCCATGCGTCTACCTTTAGCCTGGATCTCTATCAGTCAGGTGCACCACTTGAGGCAACTCCCGATTACAGCTTTACCCCTATGTCGGACGGGCTGGGAAATATGGTAGTTTCTGGCATTGTGCCCGGTACCTACGATCTCGTCCTCAAACATGCAAAATCCTTAGCGGCGGTTGACGTGCTAACCCTAGTTGATGGTACCAATTCCGTTGACATGGGAGAGTTAAAAACCGGCGATGGTACCGATGATAATATGGTCACCCTCGAAGATTTCTCTATCCTGGCCAACTCCTACGGGCTGTCTCAGGGGGATATTGATTACGAAGACCGTGCTGATTATAATGGTGACACGCAGGTCGAATTAACCGACTTCTCCATCCTGGCCAGTAATTACGGTCTGGAAGGGGAAACGCGTATGGCTCCCATGCCACCGCTGCGCACACCGGATCCCACCCGGTCTTTGGGGCGGGCAACCGCGCGTTTACGGGCCGGTAAGACACTCCTTGCTGCGGGGCAATCGACCTACGTAGACGTGTTCCTCCAAACGGGGGATCAGTTGGTAGACGGTACGGACCTGACGGTAATGGTTGATCCTGGCCTGGTTCGTATCGACTGGGTGGAATGGCTGGGTGGCTTTTCGCTTCCGCTAAAAGAACAAGTTGATCCGGACAACGGGCAGGTAAATATGGCAGCAGGGAGTTTGACGAATTTCCCTCAGGGTGATATTCCGGTGATGCGGGTGCACCTTACGACGCTGCGGTCGGGAGAAGCTACCTTGGCTTTCGCCCAAAAGGGTATGGTAACCTCGGCGGGTAAGAACTTGCTGGAGACTACACAATCCACCACATTGAAGATCACAGGATGGTCGGCTCCGGTACAAGTAGCAACGACGTCCCACGCTGATTTGCGTTTATTCCCCAATCCGGCATCCGATCAAATAGCGGTGAACTGGACTACCGAAAGGGAGGACCAGTCGCACAAACTGGTGGTGTACGATGCCATCGGGCGAATAGTGGAACAGCGCCGTTTCCGTGGCTCTCTGCGGGAGACTATTTCGTTGGAAACCTACGCACGGGGGACGTATATGGTGCAGGTTCGCTCTGAGAACGAAGTGGTTACCAAGCGGTTTTTCAGGCAATAACTACTTTAGCGAGCGGTTGGGCCAAAGGTGTTTGCTAAATAATTGAATGTCGTATTTGGTAGAGGGTATTGGGTAGTAGGACACGCTTTAATCCCGATACCTTTCACCCATTACACTATACCGGGAGGTTGGGCTTTGATTATCATTGCTTTACGAATAAGTCTGTGCCCAACCTCACGTTATTTCAGGTCGCTGATCGTAACCCAACCGCGTTCAGCGGCCTGCTCTTCCCGTGCCATGAGTGCGTAGGTATTATTGAAGCCGAGTGGTTGCAGCCACTCGGCTTTATATTTTTTGGCGAAAGCCTGATCCACAAATTCATAAACCGGATCGGCAGCGCGACCAAGGGAATCGATCACACTTTGCTCGGGTTGTAAGATGACCATGAGGCCAGTTCCTGTATATTCCGGGTATATATCGACTTCTCCGGTCCGCAGGGCATCGAAGCAGATCTTGGTGCCACCCAATCCGTTCTTGCGCTCGGTGTCGAGATCAGTGTAACCGTTAATCAACGCACTAAAAAGGGCCGTGAGGATGTATTGCTCCGTAAAGATCTTAGAAGCCAGGACAATAGTTTCACCACCCTGGGCCTGGTCGATACGCCAAAGGTCTTCCTTTTCTAGAAAATCCCTGGCTACCTCATCGGGTGATCTCTTTTCGTAATCAACTTGGTAATTCAGGTCAGTCATTACGGAATCGGGTAGTCGGCCCGCCAATAGATTCAGGACGTCTACTAATTCCGGGTATGCTCGAGCAGTTTGAGCATTGATGATGGGTGCACATTGGTAAGGCGGAAAAACCCCTTTATCGTCTTCCAAAACCCGCAATTGATAAGCTTTTATCCTCCCGTCGGTTGAGTATCCTCCGATCAGATCAACGTAGCCGTCGCGCAGGGATTTGTAGAGCAGCGGCGAGCTCAGGGTCGAGGTATTGAAGCTAATGTCGTAGGTTTCCCGGATGGCGGGATACCCGTCATCACGCCCCAAAAACTCCGTGTCGAATCCGGCGTGTAAACCACTGGTGAAAAGGTCGGGTATGCGAATGGCGGTACTGAAAAGCAACATGGCGATGCCCAGGGTACCGGCACTGCGGGCCAGGCGCCGACCCGGCAATCGTTGCAAAAATGCCAGTGCCTGATCGAACAAAATGGCCAGCAGGGCGGCGGGGATGGCACCGGCGAGGATCATAGTGCTGTTGTTCAGGGCAATCCCCCCAAATATAAACTCACCAAGCCCACCGGCACCAATGTAGGCTGCCAGGGTAGCGATACCGACATTGATGACGGTTGCTGTGCGTATTCCCGCAAAGATGACGGGCAGGGCCAAGGGTAATTCAACCCGGCGTAATATTTGCGTACGGGTCATTCCCATACCGGTGGCGGCCTCGAGGACCGATCGCTCTACCCCCGTAATGCCTGTGTAGGTATTGCGGAGGATAGGCAGAAGCGCGTACAGGAAAAGGGCAAAAATGGCGGGCTTAATGCCAATACCCATTACCGGTAACAGAAAACCCAGCAAAGCAATGCTGGGGATGGTCTGCAGAACTCCAGCAACCCCGAGAAAGGAGGGAGCCAGTTTCGGTCGGCGACTGATAAAAATACCCGCCGGCACGGCGATCAGGATAGCCAGCAGCAGGGATAAAAAGGTAATGCCAATGTGCTCGAGTGTCTGCTCCAGCAGCTTGGATCGGTTGTCGCCTAAAAAATGGAGAAAGGTGTTCATGAGGCCATCTGTTTTTGGAGTCCGTCCAGCAATTGATTGATGTCAAAAACATATTGGTCGGACTCCAGTCGGACGCGTCCCCGGGAAACCCCGATCTGCAACAAGCGGTCCATGGTGGCTTGTAAGCTTTGGGTGGGTGGGAAAAGGGGCAGCTGTTCTTCCTCGTCATTGGTGGGGTCCCAGTCAGCCACCAGATCAGCTATTGTCAATACTTGCAATTGCAGGGTGGTGAATTTATCGGCCAGGAACCGGCGTACGAATCCATTGGCCGGCGAATTCAGTAGTTCCCGGGGCGTACCGGTTTGCTGGACTGAGCCGGCATCCAATACGCACACCAAGTCACCCAGATCAAAAGCTTCCTCTACATCGTGCGTAACCAGTATCGTCGTTTTGCGCTTCAATTCGTCCAGCTCTTTGAATTCCGATCGGATATCCTGACGCGTAATGGGATCGAGGGCCCCGAACGGTTCGTCCATAAGGATGATGGGCGGATCGGCGGCCAGCGCACGGGCAATACCTGCCCGCTGCTGCTGCCCGCCGGATAGTTGATGTGGATACTGGCTGGCATAGGTCTCGGCGGGGAGCGACAGGCGGGTCATTAGTTCCACCGTACGCTGGTGGATCCGGGCCGGTTCCCACCCTAACAATCCCGGCACCAGACCAATATTTTCGGCAATGGTGTAATGCGGGAACAGTCCGGTATCCTGGATGACGTACCCCATACGCCGGCGCAAACCGGTAACTGATTGATCCAGAATAGAGGTGCCATTGATGTTAATTTGACCCGACGTGGGTTCCACGAGTCGGTTCAGCATTTTCAGGATAGTCGTCTTTCCGCTGCCGCTGGTCCCTACCAGGGCCAGGGTTTGCCCTTCCTCAACCCGGAAGGAAACACCCTTTACGGCCTCCACGGCAGCGAATTGCTTGTTTAGATTCCGGACTTCAATCATTTTTTAACATTTTCTTAACGTTTATCCATCCCCATGCGAGTTTGATGTCGGATATTGCTTGCAGATACGACGAACAAAAGAAACATAAGGCGCCGATTCTACTCGGCTATACGATTTACGCAATCAAAACTGTGATTAAGCGATGCTGAAGAAGGGTCACCACCAAGGACCCTTCTTTTTTTAACGTAAGGTTGGGCACAAACTATTTCTTAAAGAGAGGATACCTAAGGCCCAAC